>CAWFXN010000045.1:0-96442 GCA_963819665.1 uncultured Alphaproteobacteria bacterium | reverse complement strand
CTATTGCATTCCTGGGTTGGCAAGCAGTGAGTTTCTCGTGATCGGCGACGTTGCGCCCAAGCTTGAGACCGCGCATAGGCTTCTGGCCGCGAACATCGGTACGGGATTTGGAGCCGCGACCCTTGTCAGGACGCCCGGCGGCTGGTTATCCTCCCCAAGCGAAGCTGGGCATATGTCGCTCCGTCTTCCGGAGGGCGCCGAAACACGTCTGCGGCCCCGTTTCAAATCGGTAGAGCACGTCCTGTCTGGACGTGGACTTTCAAACCTCCATAGCGCGCTTGCAAAAGACGAGGCGGTCCTCGAAGCGGCGGACATTTGCAGCCGCGCGGCCTCGGACCCAAAGTGCTTGGCTACGCTAGACTTTTTCACGCAAATCGCCGGTGATGTGCTCGGCAATCTCGCCCTGGCCGTCACCGCGTGGGATGGCGTGTTTCTTTTCGGCAGCGTCGCGAAAGGCTTCACCCACATTGCTGACCACGCCCGATTCCGCGAGACCTTCGAAGACAAAGGCGCCATGAGCGAATGGATGAAGCGCATTCCAATCGCCCTTGTTGAGAAACAGGACGCCGCAATGTTCGGGCTCGCGGCGCTCCCGATCAGACCGCTGCCTTGATTTGATACGAACCATTTGAATGCTGTGGTTTAAGAGACGGCTCAGCCAAATTTGCTGCAAAAAAGCGCCCCATTGCCTTGATGGGGACACGACCTTGGCCCAAGGCTCCCACATTTCTTAGAGCGCGTCCGGAAAAGCATGAAGCGGTTTTCCGATAAGACGCACGATAAAACAAAGAGCTAGAGCGCGCTTTTGATTCCATCAAAAGCGGATACGCTCTAGCCGATTGAGGGAGTGCGGCTTCCATGTCAGAGACTCTTGGCCCCCGTTTCAGACACACGGGCAGCCTATAGCCCCGCGGCCCACAATGCGGCGCGGGTTTCAAGGATTTGGCTCTTTATCCGGGCGCTCGGCGTCTCTTTTTTCAGTGTTCTCAGCATTTGCATTGCATTCTATGCATTCTACGAACTTCCGCAGGCGCAGGACCTGCTGTTCGACGCGCGCCCCTATCGGATACAGGAGGCGATATATTGGGCCGGTTTCTACGCCATCGGAATTTTTATTTGGGCGTTACCGCTCGTTTTCTCGGCGCGTCTGCTTTTGCTGCAGAATTTCGATGTCATCGGCATAGATACGGAAGAGCGGTTCAAATTCTATATCTTCCGGTTTCCCAGCTTCTTTGTGGTCCTTGCCTTCGCAGCGGTTCTCGTCGGCGTTATCGCTGCCGCGGACAATCTGCCGGTGCCGCTGCAGAATGGCGGCAACAAATACGAAGCTCCGATCAGGAGCCTCGTGGAGACGCATCTGGTTACGCTGCTCATAGCGACGGCTGCCGTTCTTGTGCTCGTTGTGCTCCGCGGCTTGTTCCTTCGAGGCTACGGCCGATCGATGAAACGTCTTGAGGATTTGAGATCCGAAAGGTTTCAAGAAATCCCTGATCCAAATCGAAAAGCTAACGAGGAGGTCCGACCGGAAACTCGATGAGCTTGACCTCCACCTTACGGCTCTGAAGCCTGAGTTTTTAAGCACGGAAACCTGGGTCGCCGCTCAGCGCGTCAAGGAATTCATGTGGCGCTATATGGTTCGCCTCACCTGGTTTCTTCTCATCCTCGTGGCGATCCATTTCCTTTCCTACTCCGAGATCGTCCAGCGATTGATTGCGCTGCCAGACGCTTTCTTTAATTCCTATATGCTCGATCTTCTGTCGGATACATTTTCGATGAAGCGGGCCTCGTTCCTTTTCATCGTTTTCGGCGCCTGGATTCCCTTCGTCACAATTCTTGCCCTGCTTTCGAACCGCTATCAGTTTCCCCTTATCGCAGGGCTCGTCACCGTTGTGGTTGGCCTGACATTATTTGTCGGCGATGGCCACGACATCCGCGTCGCCACGATCTCCAGCGATCAGCAATCTCTTTTGAGACCCATCGGTTTTTCTCACGCTGTCAAGGACTGGAAAACCTCGAGCGGCTGGGACGCGAAGGGATGCGAATGGCTAGCGCCGGAGGCGCTCGCTCTTGCGAACTGTCCGCGCCCGATTATTGTCGCCGGAGAGGGCGGAGGGAGCCGCGCCGCGTTTCTTTTGGCGAGCGTGCTTGGCGCCCTTGAGGATGATAGCCTCGACAAGTCGAAACATCCTTCCGCGCGTCCCTTCCACGAACAGCTTTTCGCGATTTCAAGCGTTTCCGGGAGTTCCGTGGGCGCTGCCTTTTTTATCGGCGCTTTGAAAGCCAGGCCCAACACAACGACCGACGAGTTGAAGAAAGCCTTATTCAGGCAGCGGCTCTGGTTTCCAAATGTGGCGAGCGCCAATCCCGAGAAAGCTAATGAGAATGCGCCTGCTGGCCAGACAATCACGAGGGAATTCCTGACCGATTACGTCACATACAAGGACACCCTGCAAGCGGCTCTATCGAACGACTTCATTTCTCCCGTGGCGATTGCGTACCTCGCCCGCGATGTCTTGATGCTGTCGCGATTGCCGTTCGTCTACGATCGCGCCGGCATCCTCGAAACGTCCTGGGAAGATGCGTTCAATGACATTTATGGGGTGACAAGGGAGACTTCTCCGCTCTCGGCGCCGCTACAGTCAATGGCGCCGGCGCCTGGAGGATGGACGCCACTTGTCTTTCTGAATGCGACTTCCAATGAGACCGGACGCCGGATAATCGTCACACCTGTCAAAATGACGGAGCCGACCAGCGCCGGGAACGCCTTGTTCGTCGACGCCTATGACCTTCATGAACTGCTGTGCTCGCCGTATCGCGATCCCAAGACCAATGCTTTTCCCGAACTCAGCACTTTCGATCGCATTGCACGTATACTTCCCTACCGCTTCAGCCCAGTCGCGCGCGCCAAGTGCGATAACAAGAAGCCCACATCCATTGATGTTCGGCTCAGCACCGCCGCGGGAGCAAGCTCAAGATCGCCTTTCGTGTCGCCACATGGAAACGTCCGGGACCGGAGGGCGCAGATTGCCGACAGCGTTGTCGATGGCGGTTACTTCGACAATTCGGGCGTTGTGACCGCGCTCGAAATTGCACAGGGGTTGAAGTCGGTGGACGCGCGATTGAGGCCATTCATCCTTCAGGTCTCAAGCGAGCCGGACTGGTTCAAGGACAGCAAATCCTGCGGTATTGAAGGCAACTCCGGCGACAGACCAAAAATCCCCGATCAGGCCGATTTCCGTCCGCTCGGAACGCTCGCCGATGTTCTGACGGTCAATTCCACTCGTATCGCCAGGGGCTACGAGACGATTCTCGAACTCCCGGGCCGGGCCGGACAGCTCAATAACAACGTGCGCTCCGTGGCGCAGATCAATATCTGCCCGCAACCTAAAGAAAGCTTCTTCTTGAAAGCCGTGCAGTCATACACCGGCACGGATGACGCCGCAAAAAGAGAAGAGCGCGCCGCTCATATCCGGAGGAAAGTGCAGGAAGAAGTACAGTACAAGAGCGTTTCACTGAGCTGGTGGCTTTCTCCGCCACTTCAGGCGTTTCTCGATGGGGAAATCTATTCAGATCATAACCAGGCGGAACGGAACTGCGTGATCTCCTTGCTTCAGGACGATCCTGCGGTCGTCAAACAATCATGCCGCTGAATTAACGCAAATGACCGGCGATCGCGGCGCTACGACGCTATACCGGCCTGATATCGATGGTTTGCGGGCCATCGCTATTTTGCTGGTCCTCTTTTTTCATGGCGGCTTCCGCTACCTGTCCGGCGGATTTGTCGGCGTCGATATTTTCTTCGTGATTTCAGGATTCCTCATCACGGGTATAATCCTGCGCGAGACAAACACAGGCGGTTTTTCTTTCGTGGATTTCTACAGCCGCCGCATCAGGCGCATCTGCCCCGCGTTGTTTCTCGTGTTGACGCTCTCGATTATCGCCGCGCTCTTTCTGCTCGTGCCTCAGGACCTGCAGTTGCTGGGGCGGTCTCTGGGCGGCGCCGTATTCTTCTATGCGAATTGGCACTTCTATAACCATGTCGGCTATTTCGATGGGCCTGCCGCCGAGAAGCCGTTGCTTCACACATGGTCACTTGCCGTCGAAGAACAATTCTATCTTGTCTGGCCCTTGCTGTTTATAGCGCTTCACCATTTTGTAAGCAGGAAGGCTTTGCCGCATGTCATTCTTGCGCTTCTGTGCCTCTCTCTAGCAGCTTCGCAGTATATTCTTCAGAAGGATGCCGCCGCTGCATTTTACCTGCTTCCCTATCGCGCCTGGGAACTTCTTCTCGGGGCCTATATCGCGTTCCTTTATACGCAAGCCCCGTCGAAGATAATCGCAACCTCTTTCGCCGTGCTTGGCGTTGCAGCGATCGCTTATGCGGCAGTGTTTTTCGATACAGCGACGCCGTTCCCCGGCATCCACTCTCTGATTCCGTGCGCCGGAGCCGCGCTTCTCATTTTTGGGGGCCAGCGGAGCAATATCGTGAGCAGTTTCGTTCTCAGCGCGAAGCCGCTCCGTTTCATGGGCAAGATATCGTATTCGCTCTACTTGATACATTGGCCTCTTTTTTCATTGACTCGCATGACGCTCGACCGGGACACCACCCAAGGAGAGGGACTTATCATTATTGCCGTCAGCGTTGTAGCAGCGACGCTGTCCTGGCGTTTCGTAGAGTCTCCGGCGCGCAGGGCGGCGGTCAGTTTTCCGGCTCTTGCCGGGGTCACCGCTTCAGCGATGCTGGCCATCGGCCTTTGCGGGAGCCTGTTTAACATCACGCATGGGCTTCCATTTCGAGTGCCGGAAGGCGCCGTTCAGGCAGACGCGGCAAGGGATGCCGGGCACAAAGGGGATGGCGAGTGCCGGGCGGTCAACGCTCCGGTGTCCATAGGCTGCGCCATCGGTTCCCTTCCGCATGACGACAAATATGATTTTGTGATTTGGGGTGACTCTCACGCGCGCCATCTTGCTCTGGCTTTTTCGGAGCAAGCAGCCAAGCGTGGCCTTGCAGGGATTATCGTCTGGAATGCCGGCTGCGGTCCCTTTCTCCACGATGCCAGGCTTCCGCCAAACTGCGCCGAGGCCAACAATCGGACCGAGCGATGGATCGAGACGCAGGAGAATTTGAAGCTGGTGTTTCTGGCTGGCTATTGGGCGTCATATACAAATCGTTTTCTCACCTTTACTGCGGACGATGAACCTTCGACCGGCCAAAACCGAAAAGACGGTTCAACCGGGATCGGCGATACGCTGCGCTTTCTGCAATCTCGCAATCTTCAGGCTGTGATCGTAGAAGACATACCCGTCTTCTCCCGCAATGTTGGTTTGTGTACTGCGAGAGCCAGAATGTTTTCGCAACCGGAGGAGCGATGCTACACGCTGGCGATGTCCGAGTACGAACGTAGCGAACGCGAAGCGTCTGAAATACTTCATCGCGTCAGCCAACGCTTCGGCGTTCCCCTCCTCAATACAGCTCGGGCGTTTTGCGACCGGGATGCCTGTCGCGTCGAGCGGAACGGAGTTATTCTCTATTCCGACAGCAATCACCTCAATAGGGCCGGGGCAAAATATCTGGGCTCTGTGCTTCACATTCCCTGGCCAGATGCCGACCTCAAAGGAGCCGGATTGGAACAAGGCGCTAGGTACGCCCCGCGGGAAGTCCTGACCCACCGCCCATGGTTTGACAAGCTCACCATGAGGGCTAAGCCGTTGAAAACACGCAGCCTCATCCTGAAGCCTGTCGAAGGATGAAGCCCAAATTTGTTAGGCTCACCGCCCCTTCCATTGAGGAGGGCGCTTCTCAAGGAACGCCGCCATGCCCTCGCGAAAATCGTCGCTCATATAGCACATGAGGACGAGATCGTCGTCCTGCTCCTGGCGCTGCCGCGCCTGTATTCGCCTGAACCCTTCCTTCGTTGCTCGCAAGGTCAGCGGGGCGAAGCTCGCCATCTGGGCCGTAAGCCCGGCTACGTGGCGGTCGAGCCCCGCCCGGTCCTTCGCCAACCCGTTCAGAAAGCCGATTTCGAGCGCTTCCTTCGCATCGAAGAGCCTGCTGGTGAAGATCATATCCTTCACCCGCGATGCGCCGATGAGGCCGGCGAGCCGCGCCAGATTGGTTGTCGACAGGCAATTCCCGAGCGTTCGGGCGATAGGAAAACCGAACTTCGAATCCTCCGTCGCGATGCGCAGATCGCAGCAGGCGGCAAGAGCGGCGCCCCCTCCGGTGCAAGCCCCCGCTATGACCGCAATCGTCGGCGCCCGGCAGTTTTCGAGAGCCCCCATGATGCGATCCATGAAAGACTCATAGCCGAGCGCATCCTCGGGTGTCTTGAAGTCCTTGAAAACCGCGATGTCGGTGCCCGCCGAAAACGCCTTCTCGCCTGCGCCTGTCAAGATCAGAACCCTGACGGAATCGTCCGCATTCACGGCCTCGCAAGCCTGTGCGAGCTTCTCGTACATCTCGAAGGTGCAGGCATTGCGCGCTTCGGGCCGGTTGATGGTGATCCGGGCGACTCCGCCGCTCACGTCAAAGAGAAGATCCTGGGCCTGGCTTTCGATTGTCATCCTGTACTCGCGTCAGCAGCAGGGCGGTCATGTTCGCCACGCAAACACCCTGCCGGATTAGCCCGTTCATGTCACGCCTGGAGAGGCGCCAAGGACGAAAAGGCGAGACGCCAAATGGTTGGGAGCGCCAGCGCCCGGCGCCTAAAAATGACATACACGACAGGCTTTACCCCTCACCCCATCCCTCTCCCGCAAGGGGAGAAAGAGACGTCTGCTGCAACACGCGAGCGTTCTCCCTGCATCCCCTCGCGGGAGAGGGTCGGGGTGAGGGGTGATTTTCACCGGCCAATCATTTCAGGCGCTAAGAGTTTTCCATCCCCTCGTCCCCATTCGAGAGAGATGCGACGCCCGATGCGGCGATCGCCGCGGAACGGCCCTTCTCGAAGTCCTCATAGCCATAGGGGTCCACCCCATGCTGCTTGAGAAGGTCGATCGTCGCGGCCCACTTCTCCGGCGTATCCGACAGGACGGCGGCATGGCCGATAGCGCTTCTTAGAAGCTGGTCATGAACGGCCGGCGGAAGCGCGGCGGGAGCGCGATCCGGAAGAAGCGCGTTCTGGGGCTGCGAACGCTGACGAGATGAGACATCCGAGATGTTCAAGTAAACTGTCATATCAGTAAGACCTTTGCTGAGAGCCATAATAGTAGTTGGCGTAATTGTTCGCGGCGCCGGAGAGCGCGTTTCCGGTGTTGGAAAGGCTCGCGCCCTGATATTGGCCGGCCGCGGAATTATAGTTTCCCTGATTGGAACCGCTGGACGTGCTCGCCGACGTCAACGCGTTCGCTGAGTTGGCGCCGAGCTGCGCGCCCTGGAACAGATCCTGGAGCCTTGTCTGATATTGTTGTGAGAGCGCATTCTGAGAATAATTCTGGAGTGCTGCCAGCGCGTTACCCGATAAGCCCATCCCTTGAGCGGCATTCTGCGCCTGGATCTGCTGTAGGCCATAATTTACGCTGGCTTGAAAGCCGGGGTCATTTTGAAAGCTGTTGTAATAATCCTGCTGCGCCGCAGCTCCATTCACTCCTGTTGCATTGTTATAGAGGTTCAAAGCGTTCTGGCCCGCTTGCATAAACGGTTGCTGGAGGCCCACGGCCTCGTTGAACCGCTGCTGTTGCAGAGCCGCCGACTGTTTCGCGGCATTGGCGGCCGTCTGCGCGCCGAAGTAGTTGCCAAGCGCGGACGCTGCGCCGCCTAGGAGGATGGGGAGGGCTGCTTCTGCCATGGGAGATCCTTTGAATAGACGGTTTCGAGAGGCTGGTATTGAAGCCGTTCGAGAAGGGTCAATGTGCGGTCGAGCCGCCCGGCCACGATGATGCGGCGAGCGCCCTTTTCCTTCGCCCATGCCTCGAACGCTCGCAGGAGATGCGCGCCATACCCTCTTGCGCCGGGGGTCGCGTACCATGCAGTCTTGAAGGCGGTCGGCTCGCCGGTGAGGTAATGGGGCGCGATCATTCCGCAGAGGCACGCGGCGACTGGATCGCCGGCGGCAAGGTAGACGCGATTTTCATCGCTGACATGGGAGATGGCAAAGCGAGCCAGACTATGCGGGCATGCTTCGCGTCCTCCCTCTTCGTCGTAAAAGCGCAAGCCCAGCTCGACAAAACGGGCAATGTCATCGAGTGTGGCGCGCCGTACTATCGGCCCGCTCATGTCGCGAGCCGCTTTTGCGAGCGGAGCACCGCGAGCAGCGCGTTGATCGCGTTCGCCGCTTCAGTAGGCGTCGGATCGAGCGAAATACTGGCGATCGCGTCTCCCTGGATGAATTCGATGCCCTGGAAGAAGTCCCGATATTGCTTGTCGAGCTTGCCCGTGACGGGATCGACAATATACGGGCTCAGGGGCGCGTAAGTGGTTGCTGTCGCCATGCTATCAAGCTCCTGCGGCAGTGCGTAGGTGGAAAGTTTTCCGTCGATCCAGTGGCCATAGATCCAGTTCGGGCCGTCGCTCCAAATCGAAGTGTACTGAGGAAAGCAGGGGTAGGGTCTCGCATCCCAGGTGTAGATCATCACCCGGGTGAGATCGACCATGCGCCCGCCATAGAGCGGGCTTTCAGGATTGCGGTCCTCGCTGAAGTCCGGATCACCGGGGTCAAAAAAGCGGAGCATCGCGTTGAGATAGCGCCGCTGAATGAGAGTGTCGCAAGCGCCGCTTGAGAAGGTGGGCAGCGCGCTTTCGGAGGATTTAGGGTCGTAGAAGACGTTTGGCTGGTTCGAGCCTTTGTTGACGGATGGGCATCCAAGTTCCGTAAACCAGATTGGCTTCGATTTCGGAACCCAGGAGGTCGGCGATGCGCTTTCGACGCCGCCCAGCCTGTCGAAATGCTGGTTCGACCACCAGCCCCAGATATCCTTATAGCGGTAAATCCAGGGCTTCCCGTAGCCGCCGTCGCTTATCGGACCGAACCTGCGCAAGGCGATCCGCCCAACTGGCGTAATACCAGTCATAGCCTTCGCCGCCTCGCACGTTCCCCATCAGGTACTCGTAATCCGTGATCGCCCTCAGCGTGCCGTCCGGCTTCACTATCTCATCGATATTCGGAGCCGTATCGCGCCAGTCGGACAGCGGCCAGTAATTGTCGAAGGCGACCGAGGCGATGTTGGCGTCCGACCAGAGCGGATCGAGATGGAAGAAGGCGTCGCCCGAGCCATCCGGCGGCTGATGTCCAAACCATTCGGACCAGTCCGCCGCGTAGCTCAGCTGAGCATCCGGCAAGATGGCTTTCACATCGGCGGCCAGTTGCACGAGCGCGGCGACAAATGGATAGCTGCCTTCGGCGTCGCGCAGCCAGGTCAGGCCGCGAAGCTCCGTGCCGAGCAGAAATACATCGATGCCGCCCGCCGCCGCGCAAAGATTGGCGTAATGCAGAACAAAAGCCCGGTATTGGCTGACGAAGGCGGCAACCTCGGCCGCTGCCTCCGGAGACTTGTCGGCAGTCGCATATTGCTTCGTGATGCGCCCGCGCCAGGGATAGACAGCTTGCCCAGCGCCGCCACTGTAGGGATCGGGCAAGCTGTTTCCGGCCGGAATATCCATCAGAATGAAGGGCGTGACGCAGACTTGCAGGCCTCTCGACTTCAAATCCTTGATCGCTGCAATGACGGACTGATCGTCAGGCGTCCCGCCAAAAGCCGCGCCGCCATTGACGGTCGAAATCAGATGCGCCTCGTTCCTTTGCAAGCCGCTGCACATCCAGTCATGGGGCATATTGCCGAACTCTGCGCGGGTGACGCCCGGCGTCAGAGTGCAGGCGCTCGCGCGAAGGTCGTCGCCGTACCAGGCGACATAGAGGTTGACGAGCTTGCAGTTCGACAGCTGGTTTTGCAGGCGATTGAGAGAGGTTGCCCAATCGCAGGCCGCGCCGCCGATCCGGCCCGCTGCCTCCGCCGCGCTGTACTGGATGAGCCATTGCGAACTGTCGTAAACGCTATACGCATTCTCCGTCGCCACAAACTCGGCCCCGGTCGTGATCTGATCGCGCAGCACCTCGTAAGGCGCGTAGGCCCATTCGGTCGCCGCCGGGATCATGGTCACGGCCTCAATCGCGTTGGCGAACGCGGTTTCATCCGCGTCGAAACCTTTTTGAATCCAATCTTGCGCGACGAACTCCTTGATGAGCGCGTTGATGGTGACGGCGACATCGGCCCAGGATGCATCGTTTGCCAGATCGGGGATCGCAGGTCCGACGCGGCCCTTGAACTTCGAAAAGAACGCGCGGGTGTAATTGTCGATCTTGCCGTCCGGGCCAACCTGAAACCCGAAGCGGCTGAAAAGATTGGCTTGCCCGGTCATGTCAGGATCGGCCTTACGCGCGCTTCGGCATTGAGGATGCCGCGCATAACCGGAGATGAAGAGGATAACCGGAATGTCCGGCCGGCCCTCCGCGTCGCGCCGAGCTGATAAAAGCTCGCCACTGCAAACAGTTGGCCGAAGCTCCCGAGCGAGGCGACGCGGCCGCCCGTCCAGCTGTGGCCTCCATTGTCGGACCAGTCCAAGACCAATATCGGGTTTGCGGCCTCGCCGCTCGCTCCGCTGATCCCGACGCCGGGGATGATGTCCACATCGAGCTGGTCGATGATCAATCCCTTGGGGAACGCGTGAAGCGGCGCCGACTGAGCGAGAAACAGATAGGGTTCGCCACTTTCGGTGTCAGACGCATCGTCAATCACATGAAGACTCGCGTCCTCGCTCGATCCGATCACGACCTTTCCGTTGAACGAACTCGAAGCCCTGGGCGAACCAATTCGAACGGCCTGGGCTTTCCCGCTCGTGCCAGAGTCCGGTTGCGAGGTCGAACTCCCATGTCCAATAGGGGCTCGTCACGGCATAGAAATCATGGCCGTTGAAATGCGTGTAAACGGCGCGGAGCCCGCGGCGTTCTTCCCATGTGAGTTCCGAGATGGCGCGCTCGAGCGCATGCGTTGAAATGCGGACCGGCTCGGACGCCAAAAGCTGGCGCACGACGCCGTTATGATCGACCCACATGAGCGCGTCGGCCACCGTCGCAACCGTGTGCTCCGCGATGCATCCGATGTCGATGTCGGCGCGGATGCGAGCGAACGCAAAAGGCATGGTTCCCGCGTCTTCCCAAATTTCCAGGCTCGAACTCGCCGAGCGCGATCAGCGCGCCGCGATGCGTCACGATGCGGCGCAGCCCGTCGGAGCGGCTTCCCGCGACCAAAATCAACATCAACCGGAGCAACCCCACATGGCCTCAACCCTGCTCACCCCCAGCATCATCGCCAAGGAAGGCTTGATGCAGCTCGAAAACAACCTCGTCGCGGCGAAAATGGCTTATCGCGCCTACGAGTCCGAGTTCGGCGAAACGAAGATCGGCGATACGCTCACCATCCGCAGGCCGGTCAAATACGCCGTTCGCACGGGCTCGGTCGCTCAGATGCAGGACGCGGCCGAAGGCAAGGCGCAAATCAAGATCGACACGCAGCGCGGCGTCGATTTGCGGTTTCCCACCAAAGACTTGACGCTGACCATCGACCGCTTCGCCGAGCGTTACCTGAAGCATCCCATGATCGCGCTCGCCAATCAGGTCGATCTCGATATCCTTTCGCTCTACAAATATGTGTGGAACTGGGTTGGCGCGCCCGGCCAGACGCTTTCAGGCTACAAATCCTTCATCAAAGGTCCGCAGCGGCTCGATGAGATGGCCGTGCCGGCGCCGCGCGCGTCCTGCCTGTCGCCCGCCGATTTCTATGGCATGGCGTCGAGCTTCACCGGCCTTTATGTGCCGGATGTCGCCAAGACCGCGCTCGAGAAATCGAAGCTGCCCATGGTCGGCAATACCGACTGCTATTCATCCCAGAACGTCATCAACTACACCGTCGGCTCCTACGCTGGAACGCCGGTCATTTCCTCAACTGCATCCGCGAACGGCGTCACGAATACAGGCGTTACGACCTATCAGGCGTCGATGAACACGAACCAGACCGCGATCCTGGTCGATGGCCTGACCGCAGGCGCGGCCCTGAACCAGGGCGATGTCTTCACGATAGCTGGCGTGTACGCTATCAACCCAGTTACGAGACAGCAGCTGCCCTACTTGCAGCAGTTCGTCGTGAGCGCGCCCGTCACCGCAACCGGCAACGCCGACGCCATCGTCATCGCGCCGGCGATCATCACCTCCGGCCAGTACCAGACCGTGAGCGCAGCGCCCGCTCAGAACGCCGCGCTGACATTCATGGGGGCCGCCGGAGCCTCCTATCCGCAGAACCTCGTCTTCCATGAGAATGCGTTCGCACTCTGCATGGTCCCCATGGAACTGCCCGAAGGCGCCATCAAGAAGGCCAGGCAGAGCCACAACGGCCTCTCGATCCGGGTGATCTGCGACTACGACATCGTGAACGACATCAACATGTGGCGTCTCGATATCCTCTATGGCGTGAAGCCCATCTACCCCGACCTTGCCACGCGGATCTCCGGCTCGACCAACTAGCCGCTCCGTCCGCGAAACATCAAAACCCCTCACCCCAGCCCTCTCCCGCAAGGGGAGAGGGAGCAGGGCGCGCCAGCTGAAGCGGCGTTCCTTCTCCCCTGGCGGGAGAGGGCTGGGGTGAGGGGGAGTGCTGACGCAGCATAAGCTTCCTTCAACGACATTCAGTTCCACCACTTCTGGAGATAACCCCATGCCCGTAAGACAGCTTTCCATTGGCGCCCCAGTTCGTAGAGGGGGCAAAGGCGCTGCTCGCCGTGGAACTCGCGCCGCAAAGCGGGATCGAACCGCAGCCTTCGCTCCAAGAGCGCGCGAAAAAGTCTCGCGCGGCGCTGCTCGCTTATTACGTGATCGGGCGCCTTCTCGCGGAAGCCGGCGGTCGATTCCGTCCAGGCGTCCTGCGCCGCCCGGGCCGCAATCTCGTGGGCGTGGCTCGCCTGACGCGCGAGGATTTCAGCCTCGACCTCCCGCACGGCCTGCTCGGCGACGGCGCGCGTGTAGTCTTCGGGGGCGCGAAAATCCTGGGGGCGGCCGCCGCTTTGGGACCGCTCTCGAAGCGCGGCGGCCTGAGCCGCGCTGGTCGCCGCGAGCGCTTCCGCCGCGCGCTTGTCCCGGATCAGTTGCTGGAGGCGGCCGGTTCGGTCTTCCTGTTGTGGCGATGGGGCCGGCGCATTCTCCAACCCCTCGGTTTGCGCCGATACTAAAGCGGCATCGTCCACGGACGTGTTCTCGTCGTGCTCTGTCATCATTTTTCCTGTTCAGTAGTGATTGAGGATGACTATGCGGCGCCCGGCATTCCCCCCTCATCCTGTCCTTCTCCCGCGCAATCTCCGCCTTGGCGAGATTGCCACCTCAGAAAACCGCATCCGCAAGCGGATGCGGCTGGGAGAAGGGACGCCGCTGCAACGGGCACGCCTGCTCCCTCTCCCCTTGCGGGAGAGGGCTGGGGTGAGGGGTTTTCACGTTTCGCCGATCGATGATTCTGGATTGGAGCGGCTTATTCGCCTCCGGCCGGACGGCCTCTAAAGTTTGTAAGGCGACGGCTCCGCGAAGCGCGCGCGTTTTATCTCGTTGTCGAAGACCTTGCCCCGCAATTCGGCTTGCCGTCCACGCCCATCACGGGCACGTTGATGCGCACCGGCTCATGGCTTTCATCCTCGCGCATGATCCGTACGGTGCGCTCGCTGTCGTAAATCCTCGGGATGAGGTCGATGAGCGCCTTTCCGAGATGGTTCAGCGTCGCCATCAGATTGTCCTGGTAATGCAGGGCCGAGACCCCGCCCTGGCTTTCGCGCGCCCGGATCGCCACGCCCGAAATCTCGTTCGAGCGCGCGCCGAGCGCCGCGTCATAGATGCCGGTCGTCGCTTTCATCTCGTCGGAGGCGATCGCGCTTTCCTGCACGAGCGCCGCCGGAATATCCGGCGGCGGCTCGCGCATCGGCCGTCCGCCCGGAGCGTCCGGATCGGGCTCATAGAGCAGGTACGGCCGGGCCACGGTGTTCTGCGTATCCCATTGGCCCTTGAATTTTGCGATCATCGCGGGCGTCGCGAGGAACGGCGCGCGCGGCGCGAGCGCAATGGCTTCGGCGGCTGCCGAGCGCCAGAAATTATAAAGCTGCTGGGGATCGCGGCTGAAGCGGATCAGGCCGCTCCGAACCACCTTGCTTTCGAGCGCCGTCTCGGAGCCGATGACGGGGAAGATCGGAATATAACGCCCCGGCCATTGGTTCGGCCCTTCCAGCACCTCTTCGCCGCTCAGGAGATAATGCTCGACCTTGTGCGACCTCACCTTGCGGTCGGCGACGATCTCGAGGCGCTGTAGCTCCCTCTCCTCCACATCGGTGATGTCGATGGTCTCGCCGCTCGCAAGCCGGGCGATGGTGCGCTCGGCAGGGCGCTTCACCCAATATTCGCAGACGCGCACGGCGTCGCGATTGGCCCAGAACAGGCCGCTCTCGGCGTTGAGGTCTTTGGGCGCGGCGAAATCGGTCATGGCCGCGTCAGGAAAGCGCTTCTGAAACTCCTTCCGTCCGATCAGCTCGGAAACGAGGCAGTATTCGGCGTCCGAGCGGTCCGGCTCGACCGCGCCCGGCGCCCAGAACACCGACAGAGGGTCCTGGATGCGCTTGATCAGGATTTCCTGGTCGAACGCGTCATCGTCCACATACTGCGTGACGAGCCGGAAATGGCCGATGCCGCACGCGACCGCGTTATAGACCGCGTTGGCGAAGACATGCGTCGCGTTCGAGCGGTATTGGATCTGCCGGAACAGCCCGGAGTAAATCTCGGCCAGTTCGGCCGTCGCCTCGCCGCCCGCCGGGATCGCCTTGATGGCGGGCGGGTTCATCCGCACGGTGTTCGCCACCTGGTTCACGAATTGCGGCAGCCGGTTGATGGTGAGGCATGGCCGGTTCTGCGCCTCGCGCTGCTGGCGGATGGCGTTCGGCCACTGGTCGCCCGCGAGGAACTTCAGATCGGTGAAGGCGTCCTCGCGGTTCTCGCGATCCTGCGCCCACGCGGCTTCAAGGCGCTCTTGCGCCTCTTGAACGATGTCAGTTTTGGGCAAGGGAACCTCATTGGCGCTCAAGGCGCAAACGTTGGGTGGCGTATTTCGAAGGAGTCAACTGTTGATGGATCAGAAGATCAACGCGTTTTTCCCGATGCTTCCTGAGTTCGGATTGAGGAAGGAACCACCAGATAGTTGCCTGGATTCGCGTTGGGGATTTCGGATCCATCCGCGTTGAAATAGTGGTTATTGCGTGGATTGATCGTGTTCAAAGTTTTATTCGTATTGGATACGTATTGCCCATTCGGGCTAACCAGAAACTTAGCTGGAACCAACCTATTTTTGTGTTTTTTACGTAGAACGGTGCATATACCTCCATAATGGCCCCTTTCTGTATTATTCGGATCCGCCGCGGCAACTGTCTTCAACGACGTAGACGTGATTGACGAGGAGCCTAGGTCCTGTGGACGGATTGTCGTCAGTAGAGGCGAAGTCGATTCCCAAATCAGTTTTTCGGTGATTCATAGGTGACCGGCTTTTGGAGGGGCCGGTTATGCTGACACAGATGACTGAGGGGGATTGGGCGACCGCCATCGAAGTCTTCCAGGCGGTGCGCTCGAAGCGCGGGGAGCCTGGCCATGATGACCGCAAGTTTCTGGAAGCTCTATATTATTTCACCGTTCATAACATCACCTGGCGGGCGCTTCCGGCGGAGTTCGGCAATTGGAACAGCGTGTGGAAGCGCTTTTGGCGGCTCAGCCAGACGGGGACGTTCGAGGCTTTTTTCGAAGCGCTGGCGAGCCTGAGCGAGACCGCGCATTTGGTGCAAATGTTCGATTCCACTATCGTGCGGGCGCATGTGTCCGCAGCAGGCGCCAAAGGGGGCAGGACGCCCAGGCGCTCGGGCGTTCGCGCGGCGGCTTTTCGACAAAAATCCATATGAAAACAGACAAGAAAGGTCATCCCATCGGTTTTTATCTCACCGGCGGCGAGGCCAGCGACAGCAGGAATTTCGAGACGCTGCTCGATATCGGACCCGGCATTGCGCCGCGCGCGGTGGTCGCCGATAAGGGCTACGATGCGGCCGCCAATCGCGAAGCGGCGCGTAAGCGTGGCGTCTGCCCTGTTATTCCGTACCGGTCAAACACCAAGAACAAGCCGGCCTTCTTCGCCAAGGCGCTCTATAAAAGCCGCGCGCGCATCGAGCAGGCATTCGGCAAACTGAAACGCTTTAAGCGGGTCGCCATGCGATGCGAGAAGACCGCACAGAACTACGCCTCCTTTGTCGCCCTTGCCTGCAGCGTAATCTTGATCAAATCCGTCCACAGGACCTAGTGTTCTTTTTCTGACATTCGTCGACGCTTCCCACGAACTCGCGAAATATTTCTGCATCGAATTCAGGCGGCCAGGCTGTGTACGGCGCCGCCAGCTCGTCTCCGGGGTTAAGAACGAGGGCGGTGCGCGAGTCTATCTCCCAATATTTGTAGCAAAGGAATACGCGATAGCCCGGCTTCGAGCTGCCTTCTGGACACATCTCGGGAAAAGCGGAGAAGAAAAAGGCTTTCGCGGTTTGATCGAGCGCCATGCCAATCCTCGGGGAGGCGAGATTGATCGCAAAAAGCGCCGCATAAAGAAGAGCAGCCGCCCTTTCACGCCTCAAGAGCGATTTGATAAATAAATATAGGCTCGCGGTTAGGAAGAAGAAGAGAACCAAACCTGTTAGAAACGCGTACTCATGAATCTTGCCGGAAAGTACGATGCGCCACTCGAAATAGATGTAAAAGCAAAGCTGGACCAGGGCATACGCGCCCACCCACTTCCACGCTCTTCGCACTGCATTGCTGGCTCTGGGCGGCTTAGCGGCGTTCGGCGCGGCTTTCTCGCATTCGCTCATTAGGCGCTCCGGGCGAAGCTGTCTCATGTGTCAGTTCGCCGATAGCGGGATTTTCCTTCCACCGCAAGCGGGGATGGTTTTTGATGGCGGGCGGGTTCATCCGCCACTTGGTTCACGAATTGCGGCAGCCATTGTTTCTAGTACAGCTTATCCGAGGCAAGTTCGCTTGAGCGCTCGCGGCCATTGGGGCGCCAACTTGCTTCAGGTTGTGCGGCGCGCCAGCGATAGGGGTAGCGGTCAGTAAAATCGGGTCAGCGCGTTTTGGTCGATGCGTCCCGAATTCGGGTTGGCGAAGGCGGCCAAGGCATTCTGATTGAGGTCGCCGGTAGGTTGCGGAACGTATGATTGCTCCAACGAGCCGCCCGGATTGAAAACGTTGGGACCGGGCACATAACTGTTGGCGAAATCCGCGCCTCCACTTATCGAGTTCATATTGCGAGCGTTGTTATCCCAGGCTTTTTGAGCCGTGATGTTGCCGAAAGCCCAATTAAGGCCCTGAGCGCCAAGTTCATATGCGCTCCCACCTATCTGCGCCGAGGTTGGACCATAGCCGGTTAGTTCCGATACCAAACCAAGATGGAAAGATGCTGCATCCTGAAACATCGGCACATAAGCTCCGCCATAAGTCATGCTGCCGTCGGCGTTCTGATAGCTCGCTTGCAAATTCTGTGATCCCCATTTTGTGAATGCCGCCGCCATCATCATGCCGGGCGAAACATCTTGCGAAGCTGCGTTGTAGACGCCGCTGGCAAACTGCTCCGCGTGACCGAGCGTATAATTATAAGGCACGACAAGATAGTTGCCTGGATTCGCGTTGCGGATCTCGGACCCATCTGCGTTGAAATATCGAGTTGCGCGCCAGTTTATAGTATTTAAAGAACTATTCGGATTAGTGATATATTGCCCATCCGGCCCAACCAGAAATTTTGCTGGAACGAGTTTACCCTCTTCATTTTTTACATAGAATGGCGCATTTATTTCCATGACAATCTCCAGAAAAGCTTGTTCAACATTCAGGAAGATCTTCTAAAAGATAGACGTGATTGACGAGAAGTTTGACGTGCTTTTTCTCGCATTCATCAATGATGACATCTGCGTTTCTGAATAGTTCTTTATCGAATTCGCGCGGCCATGAGGTGTAAGGCGCAGCCAGTTCATCTCCGGGATTCAAAACAAGCGCGGTTCGTGAATCCATGAACCAGTATTTATAGCAAAGGAAGACGCGATGGCCGGGCTTCGGGGCGCCTTCTGGACACATCTCCGGAAAGGCGGAGAAAAAGTAGGCTTTCGCGGTGAGATCCAGCGCTGTGCCAATCCGCGGCCAGTAGAGATTGATCGCGAACAGCGCCGCATAAAGAAGCGCAGCCGCCTTTTGGCGTCTCACAAGCGATTTTATGAATAAATACAAGCTCGCGCCTGCAAAGAAAAAGAGAGCTAAGCCTCTGAAAAAAGGGTACTCATCCACGGCGCCGAATGCAGCGTTGCGCCATTCGAAATAGATGTAGAAGCAAATCTCGACCGCAACATATGCGCCAAGCCACATCCACGCTCGCCGCACTGCATTGCTGGCTCTGAGCGGCTTAGTGGCGTTCGGCGCAGCCTTCTCGCATTCGCTCATTGGGCGCTCCCGGCGAAACTGTCTCGTTTGTCAGTTCGCCGATAGCGGGATCTTGCTTCCGCTGCAAGCCGGGATCGCCTTGCTGGCCGGCGCGTCTGATCGCACAGCAAGAAGGACTTCATCTTTTCCACTATCGGTCGCGACTGCCGTTGCAATGCCTTCGAATTGTAGACGGCGACGCAGATTTGGCCTATGCTCTGGCATATGCCAAAGGAGGCGACCGTGGGAATGGAACGCCATGTGAAATTGTTCAAGAACGGCCGCAATCAGGCTGTCCGCATTCCCCGCGAATTCGAGCTTCCGGGCGAAGACGCCATTATGCGAAAGGAAGGCGACAAGCTCATCATAGAGCCAGCGCCCAAAAAAAAGTCGTTGCTTGACCTCTTGGACGAGTGGGAACCTATCGAAGAGGACTTTCCAGAGATCGAAGACTTGCCACCCGAGCCGTTCGATCTCTGATGAGATATCTGCTGGACTCGAACATCATCTCCGACTTTATCCGTAATCCCAAGGGGCGCGTCGCCAGTCGTATTCGGAGAGTTGGGAAACAGGCTGTTTTTACAAGTGTCATTGTGGCGGCGGAGTTACGCTTCGGCGTAGCGAAAAACGCGTCCTTCAAATTCGAAAGACGCGTTGAAGAAACTCTTCAAGCTCTCGTCGTAGAGCCCTTTGAGCCGCCAGCGGATACTGCTTACGGAGTAATAAGAGCAAATCTGGAGAAACAAGGACGTCTTATTGGCGCGAACGATCTCTTCATAGCCGCGCACGCTCTCGCTCTTGGCTGCACCTTGGTGACCGCGAATGAACGCGAGTTCGCCCGTATCGATGGTTTGAAGTGTGAGAACTGGCTGAGGTGACTTTTTCACTCGCCACACGGCTTCGAGGCGCTCTTGGGTCGCCACCTTTCCCCCACCCACTTCAGAAATCGCTTACGCCAGCGATATTCTTCCGTTCGGTAGACTATGTTAGAATGTCGTTCGATTAGTGTCGGATAGGAACGATGCAGCATCCACGCATTAAACGCGACCCCAAAGTCATGATGGGCAAGCCCATCATTGCGGGCACACGCATCACGGTTGAGCATATTTTGCGTTGCCTCGCCGCGGGCGACTCTCTTGAGCACATTCTGCGCAATTATCCGCATCTTGCCGAGGACGACATTCGCGCGGCCCAAGCCTATGCCGCAGATTATCTTGCGGAAGAAGGCGTGCTTGCCGCCGAGTAGATCGCGATGCCGCTTTTCTTTGCAGACGAATGCGTCGCCGCGCTCATTGTCGAGGGCTTGCGCTCACGCGGTTTCGACGTGGTTGATGCGAAAGAAATTTGCCAAGGCGATACTGATGAACGGGCCTTAGCTTTGGCTGCCGCTGCTGGCCGCGTGCTCATTACCGACGACCGTGGCTTTGGCGAACTCGCGGTGCGCCATGAACGGCCAGCGGCCGGAGTCATTATCTTGGTGCTTTATGCGATTCCAGCGGGCGCACGGGAAAACTATGCGATCGAACAAATCTCAGCGATCGCGGATTGTGAAGGCCGATTGGTGATCATCGAGCCGGGACGTGTTCGGACACGGCCCATCCCGCGAAAAGATTGACGCCCTCCGCTCAAAGCAGCCAGCCGCCCCCGCCCCCGCCGCCCGCGCCATCCTCCCACGCCACATCCGTCTGCGGCTTCACCATGCGCGGGAACGAATCCGACAGCGCCCACACCAGCGCGTCCACCCGGTCGGCCGCGCCGCCGCCCTCGACGCCGAACGGCGTGAACAGCACCATCTGGTCCTCCAGCGCCGGGAATGGGCCCGCATGGCTCACCCGGCCCTGCTCGTAAAGCGCGGCGATCGGTTCGGCGCGCACGGTCTTGCCCCGGCTCGCGCGGACCTGCCGCAAAAATTCCTATGGAGCCATCCAGCGCCTTTACGTCGGGGACGTATAGCAGGAACGGCCCCGCGCGAAAGCGCTCGAGTTCCAATGCGTCAAGGGCTGCAACTGGCTCGCCGCTCCCATCGAAGTAGTGGTCGGCGGTGGCGTAAACCTGGACCGTTCCGTAGTAGAGGCCGGGTGGCGGAAGCTGTGCTTGGCGGATGTCGGTCCCGCCGATTGGGCCGGCCGTTGAAGACCCCTCTATGGCGAGGAGACGGGTGTGCATGCAGCAAGTGGCCAACGCGGCAAGCAGAAATGCTGTTATGCGCATTTTGGTCAGCCCATGTGCATCGGCAAGCAAGCCCAATTCGTCGCAAAATGTATCAGAGGCGTGCCCGATAGGCCGTGGCGGGGGAGCCACAGGCGCGGGTTATTAGTTAGGAGGATGCTGAAGATGCTGCCCATGGTTCGACAAGCTCACCATGAGGTTCAAGCCGTTGGAATCGCTCGCCCTCATGGTGAGGAGGCCGAAGGCCGTCTCGAACCATGGGCAGCATCTTTTTTCAGCATGGCTATCTGGCGGGCGGGGTTGCGCGCGCCGCAAGCCGGATCAGTTCGGCCTGCCGGTTGACGCCGGTTTTCTGGAAGATGCTGTCGAGATGGGTCTTGGCGGTGGTGATGGCGACGCCGCGCGCCAGGGCGGTCTCGGCCAAGGTGTGGCCGGCAAGCAGGCTTTCGAGCAGCCGCGTTTCGGCGGGCGTCAGGCCGAAGGCCGCGGCCATGGCCTGCGCGGCTTCCTCTTCATCCTGCTCGGCGCCAATGAACACGGCCGCCACGGCGGCGGGCTCAAGCCCCGAACGCAGATCCCCGCCGGTCAGAGGCAGCACATGGGCAAAAATGGCTGGTTCATCCGGTTCGCTCAGCCGAATGGCCAAGCCGGTCTTGCCAAGCGTGCTCTCATCCCGGGTGGCAAGCTTGATGGCGTTGCGCAGCTCCTTGGCGGCTTCCGGCAATTTCGCGGCGACAACGCCTCGCGTGCTCTGAATGAACCAGCCATGCCGGAACATGCGCTCCGCCGCCCGGTTCGCGCGCAGGATGGCGCCCCCGCCATCGGTGAGCACCACCCCGCATTTCAGCACATCCAGCGCCTCGGCCATGCGCGACTGCTCGATGGCGTGCGCATCGAGCACTTTGCTGATCGCCACCGCGCGCCGAAGATGCGGCAGCAAGAGGCCGCCGAGCGTAATATCGCGATCGGTGATGATGCCTTGCTGTACCATTTTGGCGGCGCCGAAAGCTGAGAAATATGCAGGTTCCCAGACAAGGGCATATGTCATGATGTCGATAAAATCTGCTTTCTGGCACATCTGCAAATAGGGCGAGGTCTCCCAGTCCAGGCGGGCGATATGACGCGAGAGCACATGCGGTTCGTCCAGCGAGGTCCGCCCGAAGAAATCGGTCAGCTCCGCGTTTATCTCGGCGGCATGATGTGTTTGCTGCTGCTCCAACCACTCCGGTTTCGATCCCACGTTCTTGTGAATCAAGATTCGACCGCGGCGCTGGTCTACTAGGGCCACGCTTGCAGTTTGACTCTCGAAAGCATCTTTGAGGTCGCTCAGCGTCCGGTCCCAATGGTCAGGCTCCAGCGCGCAGTCGTAGATGGAGCCGATCAGCTGCGACAGGGCTTGCGGTGAAATTGCTTCGGTCATTGGCTGACAGGCCTTTTACAGAAGAGGACCCGCCGGAGGCGTAGCGCGCGCCGCAAGCCGGATCAGTTCGGCCTGCCGGTTGACGCCGGTTTTCTGGAAGATGCTGTCGAGATGGGTCTTGGCGGTGGTGATGGCGACGCCGCGCGCCATGGCGGCCTCGGCCAAGGTGTGGCCGGCAAGCAGGCTTTCGAGCAGCCGCGTTTCGGCGGGCGTCAGGCCGAAGGCCGCGGCCATGGCCTGCGCGGCTTCCTCTTCATCCTGCTCGGCGCCAATGAACACGGCCGCCGCGGCGGCGGGCTCAAGCCCCGAACGCAGATCCCCGCCGGTCAGAGGCAGCACATGCGCAAAAATAGCTGGCTCATCCGGTTCGCTCAACCGAATGGCAAGGCCGGTCCTGCCAAGTGTGCTCTCATCACGCGCGGCAAGCTTGATGGCGTTGCGCAGCTCCTTGGCGGCAGACGGCAGCTTGGCGGCGAGCATGCCACGGCTGCTTTGCACGGACCAGCCATGCCGGAACATGCGCTCCGCCGCCCGGTTGGCGCGCAGGATGGCGCCGCCGCCATCGGTGAGCACCACCCCGCATTTCAGTACATCCAGCGCCTCGGCCATCCGCGACTGCTCGATGGCGTGCGCATCGAGCACTTTGCTGATCGTCACCGCGCGCCGAAGATGCGGCAGCAAGAGCCCGCCGAGCGTAATATCGCGATCGGTGATGATGCCTTGCTGTGTCGTTTTGGCCACGCCAAAAACTGAGAAATGTGCAGGTTCCCAGACAAGGGCATATGACATCATGTCGGTAACGCCTGCTTTCCGGCACACCTGCAAATAGGCCGAGGTCTCCCAGTCCAGGCGGCCGAAATGACGCGAGAGCACATGCGGCTCGTCCAGCGAGGTCCGCCCGAAGTAATCGCTCAGCTTCGCGTTTATCTCGACAGCATGATGTGTTTGCTGTTGTTCCAGCCACTCCGGTTTCGCTCCCACGTTCTTGTGAATCAAGAATTCGACCGCGGCGCTTGTCTACGAGGCCCACGCTTGAAGTTTGACTCTCGAAAGCATCTTTGAGGTCGCTCAGCGTCCGGTCCCAACGCTCAGGCTCCAGCGCGCAGTCGTAGATGGAGCCGATCAGTTGCGACAGGGCTTGCGGTGAGATTGCTTCGGTCACGGCTCCTCCAGTGGGAACGCGCTGTGAGCATCTATTTTTATCATATCTCCTCCAAATGGAGGAGGCATCACGTTTCGAGAGCTGAGATGATGGCGGCAATTCAAGCCGGATCTTCAAATTCGAAGCATCGCATTGAAGTCGCGGCTTGATCCAAATATGTCCGGGCGGCTTCGCGCCTCGTTCGCCTTGGCGTGAGAATAAGCAGCCGGACCACCCGAGGAAATCGCCATGAGAATGATCAGCTCAGCTTTGGCTGCGCCGGCCGGCGCCGCTGTCTTGTTAGGAGCCCTCATAAGTTTTGCGCCGGGAAGCGCCCAGGCCGAAAATGCCCCAGTCGTAGGAAAGAAGGGAACGTCCCCCTACGTCACTCATTTCATTTTCAGGCCCTTGCAGAGCCTTGAGATTCCGGGGGTTGGCACAGCTCACCTCCTTGAGGCGGTTGGAACAACCCAGAACCTCAAAGGCGACCCGATGCTCGACAAAATGGCGGCAAGATGCACCGCGCTCAACGTGGAATCGGGCGACAAGAAATATATCGACGGCGCCTGCGCACTGACCGACAAGGACGGCGATGTGATCTTCTCCACCTTCGACACGCGCGATGTGGATGCCTCTCAGCCTGACATGAAATGCGGCACGCACATCATTACAGGCGGCAGCGGCAAATATACCGGGATCACCGGGCGTGAACCCTTCGCCTGCAATGACATGCCCAAACTGGCTGGGACGGGCGGCTATTTCGCCATGGACATTCCGCACAACACGACATGGGAGATAAAATCCAAGTCGTCGGCCTCAACTCGCTGACGCAGCTCTGACGGGCGCCACGCCGCGGGCGCAGATGCGCCCGCGGCTGAAATGCCGCGCTCCGACCGTGACGGCGCAAAGCCGCTTCCATCGGGTTAACGAATCGTTGCCGCCGCCCGCGCCGCCCCTTCGTTAACCCGAATAGGGTTAACAGGGGCGCTCCGGATTTATTTCCCGCCGCATGTTTGGTTAAGAATCGGTATAGCCAACGGCGAGACGAGGAGCGACGCAGCCTTGGCTGACCGGAAATAATAGGCTTTTACCCATTGATAAGACTGGGATTTTTTTCTTTGGTGGAGCGATATTAAATAGAATTTAATGCCGGAATTTTTCTCTTTACTGGGACGCGCAAAAGTCCGTTAAATATATTTTCTACTGTGCTGTTAACCACGCCGGCGCCGTTTGCGCCTTCGGCGGCGCGCGTAGCGTTTGAAATTTATCCATACATATCAAAGACTTGGCGACTGTTAACCTCTCGGCAAGGCGCTTTTTTCTAAACTCCCGGTCTCAAGCAAGGCGGACGCAAAGCCATGCGCAAGCCGGGAAGAGAGATGGCGCCTTTCGCAACGTCCATTAAAACGAACAGACAAAAAGCCGGTTCGCCGCCTGGATTCCGAGCCGTCTGGCGGCGGCGATTCAGGTCGGCATGCCTTAGAAAATCCGGGTGAACAGGAAGAACAGACTGCCGGAAATCAGCATGGCCATGGGGAGCGTCAGCACCCATGCCATCAGGAGATTTCGAACAGTCGCCATCTGCAAGCCGGAGCCGTTCGCCGCCATGGTGCCTGCGACGCCGGAAGACAAGACGTGTGTCGTCGAAACCGGCAAGCCATAAGCGTCAGCCGCGAAAATGGTGCCCATCGCCACCAGCTCGGCGGAGGCGCCTTGCGCATAGGTGAGATGCTGTTTGCCGATCTTCTCGCCGACCGTGACGACGATCCGCTTCCAGCCGATCATGGTGCCAAGCCCGAGCGCGATGGCGACCGCCACCTTAACCCAGAGAGGAATAAATCGCGTAGCGTTGTCGAGAGAGCCCTTGTAGGCCTTAAACGCGTTCACTTCCTCAGGCGACAAGTTGAGCTTGTTGTCCTTGAGAAGCCAGCGCAGGGCCTCCGACACGAGATACATGTCGTTTCGCACGTTTCCGACGGCGGCGGGCGGGACGCTGGTGATCGAACCGAACTGTTCAACCTGGTTTGAGATGAGCCGAACGAGGTCGCCTACCGCCGGCAGCGTGTTGTTGTCGATTTCGTGCAATGCGATAGCGGTCGAGACGAGCGGCCGCGGATCGCCGCCAACCTGGCGGCCACGCGTCTTCTTGTCGAGGATCTGCTCAACGACGTGCGAGTTCTTGAGGAATTCCTGCATGTAGCCTGGGGCGGGCGTTTTGTTGAGCGCATAAGCCGTCGGCAAAGTCCCTATGAGGATGAGCATGATCAAACCCATGCCCTTCTGGCCGTCATTCGATCCGTGTGCGAAGGAAACGCCCGTGCAGGTCAGGATGAGGAGGCCGCGAATCCACCAGGGCGGCGGTTGATTGCCCTTCGGCTCGGAGTAGAGGCTTGGGTTTCGCACGATGACTTTCAGAGAAAGCAGAAGAAGGGCCGCGGCGATGAAGCCGACGAGCGGAGAAAGCAGCAGCGCATAGCCGATCTCGGTTGCTTTCGACCAGTCGACGCCGGAGGTGCCGTCTCTGCCGTGCAAAAGGGCATTTGTAACGCCAACGCCGATGATCGACCCAATCAGCGTGTGCGAGGATGAGGCGGGCAAGCCCAGCCACCAGGTGCCCAAATTCCAGATAATGGCGGCGAAAAGCAGCGCAAAGACCATCGCGAAGCCGGCATGGGAGCCGACCTGCATGATCAACTCGACCGGTAAAAGCGAGATAATGCCGAATGCCACCGCGCCGCTGGAAAGCAGCACGCCGAGAAAGTTGAAAAACCCCGACCAGACGACTGCGAATTGTGCGGGCAGCGAATGGGTGTAAATGACGGTTGCGACCGCATTGGCGGTATCGTGAAAACCGTTCACGAACTCGAAGCCAAGGGCGATCAAGAGCGCGACGCCCAACATCATAAACGGCGCATACGCCGTGACCGGGACGCCCGACTCCTTCACATCGGTGTAGACGCCGTGAACGGTGAACGCCAGCCCGACCGCCAACAACAGAATAAAGATGATCGCGGTGGTTGGGGCGAAGTTCGTATCGAGGTTTGGCCTCGGCGATGCCTGCCCCGGCATCGGCGCTGCTATATCGGACATGCAGAAACTCCCAAGCGCTTGACCTGCAAGCTATCCCGCAGCCGGATGACAGTTTGATGAAGGTTAAAAATCACTAGAAAAACCAAGCAGCTTAAACGTCGCCTTTAAGCCTCTGGCCTCGCAGGAGAGGGTGTTGCGAATGGTTCGAAGCCCAAGCGGTCCTACGCTATTCTCCGGGGCGGCGTCATCGGCCCATAATGGAGAAAGAGTGGGTAGCGGGCCGCTTCCACTTGCCAAATTGCGCGCGGCTTGCAACTTGTGGACCTCGCGTCCGGTTGAAGATTCGCGGCGCGCGCGAGCGGCGGTTAAGGGTAGGGAATGAGCAAGCAAGGCACGGCTTCGACACGAGACCTTTTCGGCGATGAGGCTCAAAGGCCGAAGGCGACTGTCAGCCGGTTGCCGCAAAAGCCCGGCGAAAGCTACACCGCCGCCGACATCGAGGTGCTCGAAGGGCTGGAGCCGGTGCGCCGCCGCCCGGGCATGTATATCGGCGGCACCGATGAAAAGGCGATGCATCACCTCTTCGCCGAGGTGATCGACAATGCGATGGATGAAGCCGTCGCGGGGCACGCGAGCTTCATCGAGGTCGCGCTCGAAGCGGACGGCGCGCTTTCCGTCATGGATAATGGGCGCGGCATCCCGGTCGATCCGCACCCGAAATATCCGGGGAAGTCGGCGCTCGAAGTCATCATGACGACGCTTCACTCGGGCGGAAAATTCAACTCGAACGTCTATTCGACGAGCGGCGGCTTGCACGGCGTCGGCGTTTCCGTGGTGAACGCCCTTTCCGAGCATCTCGAAGTGGAAGTGGCGCGAGGCGGCAGGCTTTACCGGCAGATTTTCGCGCGCGGCGCGCCGCAGACGCGCCTGGAGGACATGGGGACTGTCCGCAACCGGCGCGGCACGACGGTTCGATTCAGGCCCGATCCCGAAATCTTCAAGGAAAGGGCGCATTTCAAACCGTTGCGCATTTTCAAGATGGCGCGCGCGAAGGCTTATCTCTTCGGTGGCGTTGAAATTCGCTGGTCTTGCGCATCCGAGCTTCTGCAGGGCGACAAGGACGTGCCGGAAAAGGCGGTCTTTCACTTTCCCGGCGGCCTTCGCGACTTTTTGGCAATCAGGATCGAGAGCTTTACGCCGGTTACAAAGGAAGTGTTTTCCGGCCGCGTTCAAAAGGAGGGAGGGCACGGCAGCGTCGAGTGGGCCATCGCCTGGCTTGCCGATGAGGACGGCTTCATCCAATCCTATTGCAACACGGTGCCGACGCCGGAAGGCGGCACCCATGAACAGGGGCTGCGCTCGGCGCTCTCGAAATCGCTCAGAGCCTATGGCGACCTGACAAACAATAAGCGCGCCGCAGCAGATTACGCCGGACGACATCTTCGTTTCCGCGGGCGTGATGCTGTCAGTGTTCATCAGTGAGCCGGAGTTCCAGGGCCAGACCAAAGACAAGCTCTCATCCGCGGAGGCTGCGCGGGTTGTCGAAGGCACGGTGAAGGATGCGTTCGATCATTGGCTCGCCGCCTCGCCGCCGCAGGCCAACGGCCTTCTCGACTTCGTCATCGAGCGCGCGGAAGAGCGCCTTCGCCGCAGACGCGAGAAGGAGACGGCCCGGAAGAGCGCGACCCGAAAGCTTCGATTGCCCGGAAAGCTCGCCGATTGCTCGAAGAACGCGAAAGACGACACAGAGATCTTCATCGTTGAGGGAGACTCGGCTGGCGGCTCTGCGAAACAGGCCCGCGACCGCGCAACGCAGGCGGTGCTTCCGTTGCGTGGCAAGATCCTCAACGTCGCGAGCGCGTCGCGGGATAAGCTCGCGCAAAACCAGCTTCTGGCGGATCTCACCCTGGCGCTCGGCTGTGGAACCGGCAAGCACTACAAAGAAACCGAACTGCGCTACGACCGCGTCGTCATCATGACCGACGCGGACGTGGATGGCGCCCATATCGCTTCTCTGCTTATCACTTTCTTCTATCGGCAGATGCCTGAACTCATCCGTGCCGGGCATCTGTTCCTCGCCGTGCCGCCGCTCTATCGCTTGAGCCAGGGCGGCAAGACGGCCTATGCCCGCAACGACGCCCATCTGGCCGAATTGAAGGCCACCGTGTTCAACGGTCGCGGCAAGCTGGAGGTTAGCCGTTTCAAAGGCTTGGGCGAGATGATGCCCGCCCAGCTCAAGGAAACGACCATGCACCCGAAAAAGCGGACGCTTTTGCGCGTCGAGATCACGGGCCGCAGCGGCGATTTAAACGGCTTGGATGTCGAAGCCGACGAAGCTGCCGCCGCCGACATCGTCGAGCAGCTCATGGGCAACAAGCCGGAAGCGCGCTTCCGCTTTATCCAGGAACGCGCCGCGTTCGCAGAACCCGACGCGCTCGATATTTAGAGTCCTTTAGCAGGACGCTGCGGAAATCCGGGCCTCATCCTTAGACACTCTCATGGTTCGAGACGGCCTTCCGCCTCCTCACCATGAGGGGCGAGCGGTTTCAATGGCTTGGCCCTCAGGGTGAGCTTGTCGAACCATGGGCCGCATCTTTTTCAGCAGCTTGGAGCGCCTAGTGCCTCAACGTCAGGCTTGCGGACCCGGCGCTGCTCCGCAGACTCACGCTTTGGGTGTTGCCGTGAACCGTGACATGGATGCTGCCAGAGGTGTTATACTGGCTGTTGAAGAAGCTCCCAGCATAGCTGTTCGCGCCGACCCTGCGCAGACGCGCCGACTGAAAGACGTTGCCTGACGGGGTCGCGCATGAGCCGCTCATCATCACGCTGCCGCCGCCGCCGGAGTAGCTTGCGTGGCAACGGGCTCTCTCGCGCTGGCCGGAGGCGTAGGAAACGACGCCGCCGCCGCTCCATGAGCCGGCAATGCTTCCGCCTTCGCCTCTCGCCTCGGCAAAGGACACTGTGCTGATTGAAAGGGCTGAAGCCAAAGCCGCCCCGAACAAGGTCGCACGCACAACTTTCAACGCCATCACGGCAAGCCTCCTGGTTGCTCAGTCATAAACAGATGGGCGCCTAAAAGCCCAGACACAACTCAAGACCTCACAGCGCATGTTCCACCTCGGAGCCGGGCGCAGGCTGGCGCCGTCCTCGCCGCCAGCGCAAAAGGAACATGATTGTCGGCCGCAGCACCAGGAGATCGGCAAAGAGCGCAGCAACCATTGCGAAGGCCGAGAGCCAGCCGAACAACCTAAGTGACGGCAAATCGGAGAAAACGGTCACGGCGAGCCCGCAGGCCAGCACAACCGTGGTCAGGATCAGCGCCGGCCCGACAAGAACGGTTGCACGCTCCACGGCAATGCCGGGAGATTGGCCCGGTTTATCTTCCAGCCGCAACCGGTTCAGGAAATGGATCGTTGCGCTAAGGCCAAGCCCGAAAGAAACGGTGAGCGCGACAATGCTCGCAAACTGGAGACCACTGCCCACGAACCAGAGCAGCACGCCGGAGGCCAGGATCGGGAATATTGCCGGCAAAATCGCGGACAGCATCACAATAACCGAGCGGAAGGCCAGCCCAATGAACGCAGCTACGAACACAATCTCAATCGTGAGCGCCTTATTGAGCCTTTCGATCATCGCAGAACTGTTTCGAGCCGCAATAGCCGAAAGCCCGGTCACCGCGATTTGATAACCCGGATGCGCTGCGCGCACCGAGTTCAACGACTTGTCCAGGCTTTCGATCAGGGGCAGCAGGCGGTTTGCATCCTCGTCCGGAATCAGGCCGAAACGACTGCCGCATCCTGGTTCTTGTCGAGGAAGCGATGAACGAGGTGATCCGGCAGGTAGCCGACATATTCCTTGAGCGTCGCGATGTCGGATTTTCCAAGCTTCTCCGCGAGCCACCGCCGCAGCGTTTCAATGGACCAGACATTCCCGACGCCGGCCTGTTTTTCCAGAATGCTGTGAACTTCGCCAAGAGCGGCGAGCGCTTGCGGATCGTAAATCGTGGCGCCGCGGGGCAGCTCGATGAGCACGTCGATCGGGTTGGAGCCGGTGAGCTTGGTGTCGAGGCGATGGCTTGCGGCGACGGCTTGCTGCTTGTCGGGCACTTGATCGGCAAGCCGGTACCGGGCGTCGAGATTCGAATAGATCACGGCGAGGCCTGCCACGATGGAGAGGCTGATAAGGCTGTAAACGCCCGGGCGAGCGACGACGCGTAAGGCGATCCAGGAGCAAAAGGCGCGCAATCCGTCGATAGCCGAATCCGCCCCCTTCAGACGGGCCGCAAAGGCCGCTTCCCTCCTGACCAGCAGCACGCCCAGAAGCGGCAAAACCGTGATGACCGTAAAGAGCGCGATCACCGTGGAAATGATGCCCGCCTCCCCGAAATTCCTGATCATCTCGGAGCTGGAAAACAGGAGCGCGATAAAGGAGAAGGCCGCGGTCGCATGGGTCAGAACGCAAGCGGGCCCGACAACCAGGATTGCGTCGCGAAAGGCGTCCTGCTTGCTTTCCCCCCGGATCAGCCGGTCGCGCGCCGCGAATGTGAGCTGCATGCTGTCGGAAAAGCTGATGACCATAATGAGAGGCGTCATCACGTTCAAGAACGTGTTCAGTTTGAAGTCGAGCCAGCCAAGCGCCCCCTGCGCCAAAAGGATCGCCATCAATGGCGGCGCAGCCGCGATAATCATAAAGGAAAGCCGCCTGAAGAATATGATCGCGATCAGACAGCCGGCCGCGAAGCCGATGCCATTGTAAAGGAGCTGATCGCGTTCCACGGCGTTGCGAATCTCCAGACGCATGACAGGCACGCCGGAAAGCTCAGCCTTGAGGCGGGCTCCTTGCAAATCATCTGCAATCACCTTCCGGATCGCGGGGACGACTTCGCCCACTTTCTCACTATCGGCCACTTGGGGGTCGAGGGCGATGACGACGAGCGCGAGCTTTCCATCATCCGATAAGAGCTTGCCTCGAATGAGATCGTTGCTCATAACACGGTCAATGAGCGCCTTGTACTCGTCGCCCTCGGGAAGATCCGCAGGGAAAAGAGGGCCGGGCAGGTGCCCCGGCTGGGGGGCTTCCCGGGCCGAAAACATGGAAAGAACGCCGCGTGTGCCGTCGATCAATTGAACATCGGTGACAACGTCGCGAAGTTTATCGATATTCTCCGGCTCAAGAAGGCCGTCGCCCTCGATAACCATCAGCACGTCGTATTCGTGCGAAGGAAAGCGCCGCGACAGATCCTCGAACTGGTGGAACTCGGGCGTATCGGAGCGAAACAGGGAACTGAGCGAATTGTCGACCTTGAGCTTCGCCACGCCGAACGCGGCAAAGATGCAAAGCGCGGCCACGATCATCGCCGACAGGAGCGGGGCCCTCAGTGCGATGAGCCCGACGCGCTCGAAACCCAGCACAAGGCTATCGCGGCCCGCGGGTTTTGCTGGGGCTTGCCTTCCGGCGGAGTTCTTATCTCGATCGGAGCCGGTCATGGCCACCCACCTGTCTCAGGAACCTTTGGAACCACGACGAGCACGCCCCGCGGGGAAGTCCTGACCCGCTTGCTTCGGGCGATGACGGGACTTCCCGCGAATAAGGCGAACTTGCCTCCGGCTGTACTAGCCCGAGTCCGCGACCCGAGAAAGCCTCGAATTTCGCTTCAAGGTTGCGATCCGGCCTGGAACCTCAAAACCTTTAGAGGAGATAGCCTTTCAGGATTTAAGATCCAATGCACGAGGAATTGATGTTTTGAAGCGTTCACCGGCATTATGTGTGACGTGAAGCTACCGCATTGGAATTTGCTTAGAATGAAGCAGACTTCTCGACTACGGGCGCGGCCCAAGCCTAACTATGGGCTCGACCTGCCCCGGAGAGTGAGGTTGCTTTTTGCAGCAGGGGTCAGCGCGATCCTCGCGGGGTTTCTCCTGCCTTGGTTTGATGTCGGGGATTTTCACGTAACGCTGGTCGGGCCGACCCTGCTGGCCCTGGGGAGTCTCAGCTTCGGCATTTGCGCGTCCATGCTTGCATATTCGTTTTGGGGCAAGTTCAACATCCGGAAGCGTATGCTCGGAATGGTGCGCTGGCGCGGCAATGAAACGGTTCTCGATCTGGGAACCGGGCGCGGGCTCCTGGCGATCGGAGCGGCAAAACGCCTGCGCACAGGGACGGTCGTGAGCGTCGATGACTGGCAGGCGGCGGGCGGGGCCTGCAATCGGCTTGAGGCCGCGCAAAGAAATCTTGATCTCGCTCGCGTTCATGACCGTGTTGAGCTGAGGAGCGACGATCCTCGCCACATCGCTTTTGTCGACAATTCCTTTGACGTCGTTCTCTCGCTTCTGTTTCTGCATAGCATCGAGGACGCGAGCGGGCGTGCGAAAGCCTGCTGTGAGATCGCAAGGGTTCTTAAGCCCCAGGGCGTAGCCATTATCGCGGATTATACGAACGCAAAAGAATACGCGCGAGCTTTGGAAGCCACGGGGCTGAAGGTGGACGGGCCTAAGCAATGTTTTCTCGACGCGTTTATTGCGCTTGAAATTGTAACGGCGAGGAAACTTGGCAAGCGCCTATGAGGGGAATCGCCAATACCCACGTTGCGCAACGCCATGCGCCCGAAGATCGCCGAACCGGCCCCGGATCGAGGTGGCTAAACGCTTTCGTCTATGAAGACGTCTACGAGGACTTTTTCTCTCTTTTGGCAGCGCGGAATCCCGCGGCTGCGGTGTCTTTCTCGCACATATACACGCCCCGCTTCGTCTTCCCATAAACGGCGGACCCGGCGTGATGGTAAACTTTGGTGCCTGTATTGACCCAGACGACGGTGTCGCCAGGGCAACTCGCTTTCGCCTCAGCCTCGGTTGTGAATTCGCCTGCCTTGGGCGCAGCCTTAGCGCGCTTTTTCTTCGGAGCAGGGGTGCTTTCGGCAGGCGTGGTTGCTTGCGCCGTTTTGTCGAATGGATTTTGCGCCGGTTCCGTTTGAGCGAAAGCGGAAGTGGCCGAGAATAAAGCCAAGGCAGATCCGACGAGGAGAACCGTGCGGGAGGGCAAGCGCATGAAATGCTCCTTCTATAAATGCCCTATTCCCGCTGCCTCTGTGACGTGGTTGAGGGAGAAGAACAGCGGGGGTGGATGGTTGGATAAGTCCGTGGCCGTAGTGGCGCTGCTTGCGCGACTCGAACACGCGGCTCCATCACTACGAAGTATTTCTTTTTCCTTCAAGTCCGTGTTCGCAAAGCGATGATTTTCAGCCTCTCAGTCGCCGGAGAACGGACTGCGGCAGGAGCCAATAACCGATAAATGGCGCGATATGCGAGATCGTTGGCGAACCGAATCTGAACGCCCGATAAAGCAACAAAAAAATGGCGCCAAGGCGCGTGTCTTCGCTGCCCGGGACCCTACTATGCTAAGACAGAAACCGCTATATGCGCGCGGCGTGATGATCGCTCTTACGCTATCGATCCACACGAGAGAGTCCCGCCACGTGCCCTTAGTGCTGAGGGAGGGACATGCGCGTCAGAATAGAGGATAACCAGGACTTCCGGCACGGTTTCTATGCGGACCCCCAACTCTTTTGACAGGTGTAGAACGAAATCCCAGTCGTCATGCGGGGAGTTAACGTTGAAGCGCATTCTATCAAATAGCGACCGCGGCATCAGATAGCTCGAGGTCTGTATGAAACCGAACTGAGCAGACAGCTTGCGCCGATCGAACAGGTATTCGTCAAGGGGCAAGCGATTATCGTAGTCGCCTGCGGGCGGACATGGGTCGTGGTCGGCGTCACCACTTGAGTGAGACAACTAATGAGCACGGCGTCGCGATCGGAAGCGAATGCGATCTGCTTCTCGATCTTGCTCGGCGGCCACTCAGCACCAGGTAGCCGGCATCCGATGCAATGCTGGATAGAATGCCGACAAACGCCAAAATGTAGATCAAGGCCCAGCGCGGCGATACCGCCACGAGCTTGCGGATCAAGGCGTTCACGAGGCCCGCCTCCTCGGCGACGCCCACGCCGATCATGGCGATGACCAAAAGACCGACGGCGCTGAAGCTCAGGAAGTTCGGAACGATTCGCGTGTAGATGTGGCGAATTCCCTCGGCCGTGAGCAGACTCTTGGCGGCGGTCGTCGCCGTTTCAACCTTGTCAGTTTCCGGATTAATGACCTGGTAGGAAACAGACGCGCCGAACAGATATAAAATGTGTGAGAGCACCATGACCACGGCGATGAGGATCAGAAAAATCACCACCGGATGTGGAACGCCGTTGTCGATCCGTTCCACGGCATCGAGAACTTTCTGCATCGCGGTCTTCGATGGCGCCGCCTTCAACGCATCGCTGTTGTCGCTCATGATGCCATTACTCCCTCTAGGGCATACCGACGGCGCCTGTAGCAACTTTAAGCGGAAGCAGCCACGGCACCATGATCACGCAGACGATCAGTACGATGACGGAAAACGGTACGCCGATGCGCACGAAATCGCCGAAGGTGTAATTACCCGGCGCAACGACCAGCGTGTTGACCGGTGACGAGACCGGGGTCATAAAGGCGGTAGAGGCTGCCAACGCAACTATCATCGCGAAGGGATAGGGCGACAAGCGCATCTCGTGAGCAACGGCGAGGGCGACCGGAGCCATCAGAACGGCGGTGGCCGTATTTGAAATGAACATGCCGAGCAGCGCGGTTATCGTAAAAAGCGTCGCCAACACGACACGGTCGCCGGCGCCGCTGGTCAGAGACCGCAGCGCATCGGCGGCAAGATCGACGCCGCCTGTCCGTTGCAAGGCAATTGAGAACGGCAGCATACCGACGATCAGCACAATGGTCTTCCAGTCGATTGACCGGTAGGCGCTTGTCAGATTGACGCAGCCGAGCGCGCCCATCAGCAGGCACCCGATCAGCGCCGCCTGCACGTTCGGGATAACCCCGCTAACCATCAATCCGACAACCAGCGCCAGGCAGACGAGCGCTTGCGCTGTCTTGCCGGGGGCGGGCAGCACTTCTTTGAGCTCGGCCGGCAGCTTAATAATGGCGAGGTTGTAACCGTCGGACTGAAGCCTCTCGATGTCCTTCCACGGACCGATTAGAAGAAGTGTGTCACCGACCTTGAGCACCTTATTCAGCAGGTTTCCTTTGCATGCAGCGATGCCGTGCCGCATGCCGACCACGGTGAGCCCAAACCTGGTACGAAACTGCGCCGCGACGATGGTTTGCCCTATGAGGTCGGAGGTCGGCGGCAGGATGACCTCCGCCATGCCAATCTCCTGCGAGCGGTCGATGAAATAGTCTCCGCTGAGTGGCATCTCCTCCAGTGCGAATTTCTGGCGCATTGCTGGGATATCGCCGTTGGGCGCCGAGAGGTCGACGAGAAGAATATCGCCAGCCATGAGTTCGGTGCTCGCCGTCGGACGCAGCATTTCACGAGCCAATTTGCGATTCCGTTCGATAGCCACGATATTGGCGCCAGATGTGCTGCGAAGGTGCAGTTCCGCCAGGGGTCGACCAACGAGTGGCGAATGATCCGGCACCCGCAGGCGGTATTCGCGGTCCGCGAGTTCGTACTCATCGATCCAGTCGGCAAGACTTGGGCGGCCGGACTCCTTCATGTCAGCGCCTGCGGTCAGCCAGCGACGCGCAAATATCATGTAGACAACGCCGAGCACGAGGATCGGGACGCCAAACGGCGTGAAGCTGAAGAAGCGGAAGCCCTCGATCCCGTGGCGTTCGAGTTCACTGTTGACAACGAGATTCGGTGCGGTCGCAACAAGCGTCATCATACCGCTTATTAAGGCGGCCGTGCTCAACGGCATCATCAACAAGCTCGGCGCTATCTTTGCGCTCTGCGCAATCCGCAGCCCCACCGGGATGAAGATGGCGGTGACCGCGGTCGAACTCATGACCGCGCCAAGTCCGCACACGACGAGCATCAAAAGGACGATCAACCGAATTTCGCTGTGGCCAGCCGTTTCAATCACCCAGTCGCCGACCCGCTGCGCAACCCCCGTGCGCACCAAGCCGTCGCCGATCACGAACAATGCGGCGATTAGAACGATATTTGAGTTGCTGAAGCCGGCAAGCGCCTCGCTCATGGTAAGCACGCCGGTAAACGGCAGGGCTACGAGCATGATCAAGGCGACAGCGTCGAGGCGCGGCTTATTGATCGCGAACATCACGATCGCGGCGGCAAGTAGAGCGAGAACGAGAATGAGTGCGGACACTGGCTATGGCTCACTTGTCGGTTGAATGAACATCACGCAACAGCTCAAGGCTTGCGCAATCTTGGAGCAAGACCTCTTGACGGTCATTCGCTCCCTTCTCCCACCACGCTCACTCAGGGGGCGGCTCGGCCGGTATTTCTCCTGGAAGATAATCCGGCAAGCCTCCAGCGGGCAGAATGGTCAGCATCGCCAAGCCCGCCATGATCAGGAGGCCGATCTTGAGAGCACGCAGCCGTGACTTGATGTTGATGCGGACCGCCTCGTCGATCTGCGCCGGCGTCGCCGATGTGCGTTCCGGGACGCCTTTAAGCTGCTCATTGCTCACGAAATTGATGTTCCCGAGGTCTACCTCCGATTGGAGCTCGTACGGTAGCAACGGAGTCTCGGCCAGATGCTCAATACGGTCGCGCTGAGGATGCCAACCAGCAACGCGCCCGCCACTGCAGTGCCGACGGCGGCGGCAAGATTTTGGGTGGTGCCACGCAGCGAACCGGCGCCGGCGCGCGCCGAACCCAGCGCACCCGCAGCGGTCGCCTGCTGCGTACCCTTGTAGTTTTCGGCAATCAGAGCCACCAGCGACGGAACAAGCGCCGCGCCGGCCGCGCCGCAAAGGCCTTGGGCCGTGATCATCAACGTGGCGTTGGGGCTGAATGTCATTAACACCTGGCCCGCGCCGAACAGAAGGACGACCGCGCGGAAGACGTAGAGCGCACCGAACCGCTGATTGAGCTTGGCGCCGAGCATGACAAAGCCGGCGACCGCAAGCGAATATGTTACGATGCCGGTCGCCACCGTTGTCGGCGGCACATTGAAACTGTTGACCATGCCGCTCATGGCCACAGGCAATGAGGCGACGTTAAAGGACATCAGCACCTGGCCGAGCGCGATGGCGATCATCGGCGTCCAGGAGTCCTTCGGCGCAGCAACGGCGACCGCCGGCGCGGATTGTACCGACATCCCTTTCCTCCCACTCGTCTTGTTATTACCCCGCTGGAATTTTTCCAGCGTGGTCTATTCAGCCAAACGGCTTCGACACGAAAAGATCCATCCCCAATCGCTGGGAAAGGAATTTTGCAACGAGCTGTCCCTTGACGCTGTTTCCGGCGCTGTCGAGCGGCGGCGCGAAAGTGCCTATTCCGCCTTTACCCGGGGAGACCGTCACAATGCCACCGCCAATTCCGCTTTTGCCGGGAAGGCCAATGTCGAAAAGCCAGTCGCCCGAGGTCTCGTAAAGTCCGGCAGTCGCCATTACCGCCAGCGCGTAATGACAGACCATTGGATCGACCACGCTCTCCCTGGTGATTGGATTGACGCCGCCATCCGAGAGGGTCGCGCCCATCACCGCCAGGTCCCTGGCGCTGACGTTCAAGGAGCATTGTTTGGTGTAGAGGTCGGTCGCTTGCGCTGCATCGAAGTAGATTCGCCCCGCGCTTTGCAGCAATCGTGCGATAGCCTGGTTGCGATGATTTGTTTCCGTGGCCGACGCGTAGACTTCTTCGTTAAGCGCGAGCTTACGGCCCGCGAACCGGCACAATCCGTCGTAGATGAATTGCCACTTGGCCTCGAATGTCGGGCCAGGCGCCAGGCTGGTTGTCGCGATGGCGCCAGCATTGACCATCGGATTCGTTCGGCCATCCGGGCTACGTTCAACCGCGGCGAGTGAGTTAAACGGCATCCCGGTTGCGTTGGCGCCTAGCTTCTCACGCGCCTGCTCGGCGCCTATCTGCTGGCAGAGCAGCGCAAAACACAAACGGCTTTGACACGCTCATGATCGAGAATTCATAGTCGGTATCGCCGGCGGCATATACATTGCCGCTGACACCGGCCACGCACACGCCGAACAGGCTGCTCGACACGCTGGCCAAGGCTGGATAAACTTGTGAATTCTGACCGTCGGTGTTGGTTTTGTACCGCGCGTGCGCCTCGGTTACCAAAGCGGTCACCATCTCGGGGGTCGGTAAACTCCCCGTCGATATGAAAGATGAATCCAGCTCGACGGGGCTTTGAGTTCGTGCTGTCATGTCCTCTTCCCACGCCGCTATCACCCGAGACTATCGTTGATTTTCGAACATTGTAAGCACTAACCCAACTCATATCATTTTTGTGACATTACATGTTTTGGTCTTTAAAACAGATCGCTCATGGCTCGCATCACCTGATCTGCACAAACTTGGAGTTATATAAGATTTCATCATTCAGTAGCTCGCCGCACGGTTCTGTTTCGAGATGCCTGTCTCACAGCGGGGAATTTTGGTGTGCTTGCGTTGCCCCGTCGCTGCTTCAATCTGCGAAACAACGTAACAATCTGCTCCGCGTCAAATCTCCTCGCACGGTCTCCTTGCCAAGTGGTCCGGAGAGGCTTGGTCAGGTCAGGCGCAATTGCATCCATCCGCAAGGCGTGACCCCAATGCCACGGCAGCGGGCAATTCCATGAGGCTGCGCCATCGTTTTTTGGGGCCGTATTGATCTCAGGGCTGGCGAGCGCGGCGCACGCGCAGTCGTCCTCCACGCAAGGGCAACAGCCCTCCATGGAAGAGCTGCTTCATCGGATTGATGCGCTGCAGCATCGCGTGGACGAGCTTGAGGGCCGTGAGCGGCAACAAATCTGGAGCTGCGCATGGCGCCGCGACCGCGACGGAAAGGCAGCCTAAAGCCAAGGGGCCTTCGGCGGCGGCGGTGGAAGCCTCTCAGCCTTACGAGCCGGCGGTCGCAGCAGGCGCCCCACAGCGTGTCGCAACGACCGCCGCGAACCTCCTTCCGCCGGAACCGATGGGCAACCAGTATGCGACTGAAGACGCCCTGCGCTCCGACCTGCCAGGGCTTCGTTCCGCATTCCCGGCGCCCAATCCGAGGTCAGATTTTATGGTTTCGCGAACGTCAATGGATATCGTGACTTCAATGCCCGCAATCAGACCGACGCGCCGGCGGCTCAGCCAATCCCGCTCGCCAATAGCCCCGCTGCCTTACAGGGCGGCGACTTTGGCATGTCGGGCAGGTTCAGCCGCTTCGGTTTAGATACGCGCCCGCCAACGGACTGGGGCACCTTCGAGACGAGGCTCGAGGGCGACTTCGGCGGCGGCGACCCTGCTTCGTTGAACCAACTCTTCCGTCTCCGACAAGCCTGGGGCGAGCTTGGCACTCGACTCCTTCCGCCTGCTGATCGGACAGGCGAACAGCGTATGGAACGAGGGCGTCTGAAACAGTGAACTTCGCGACCAATCTCAACCAGTCCTTCGTGCGTCAACCGCAGGTCCGTGTGACCGGGTCTCTGGCGCCGGGCCTAACCGGTCAGGGTCTCGGTCGAATTTCCGGACACTCAGTTCACCTCGACGGACGGTATTTTTACGCAAACATCATTCCCGGCGCCGGGTCCCGCCTTTAGCGCACTGCTCGACCTCCTTGCCCGGCTAGAATATCGCAACGATGGCATGGTTCTCGACTTGCGGGGCCTTGCTCGCAAACTTAGCCTTCGGTCCGAAGGCGCCCGCCTAGCGCCACCGGCCGTCACGCGCGATGCAGCCGGCTTCTTCGATTTCGGCAGCTTCAACACGAACTGGGTTGACACCTATTCCGCCTACGATTGGCAATTTAACCACGACCTGACGGTCAATACCTTCAAGGTCGGCGTCAACTCCGACTTTAATAACATCTACTCGCCTCTGAAGTAGGCGGACAGCCCCTAAATTGCCCAGAGAAGCGGTTCGCGAAAGCGGGCCGTTTCCTTTTGGGGCATACCGTGATCTCGCTCCAAGTTGACCCACGCCCGGCAGGGGAGGGACAAAACAAGGATGCTGCACCCGCCGAGATTGTAACCAGAAATGTCGGACGCATCGCAACGGCGCGAGCTTCGCTCTTAACAAATCTTGGAAAGGCTTTGGCGTTCTTTGGGAGCAAGTCGATCCCAGAAATGATGTCCACGCCCGTATTGGGTAGCCTGGCCAAGCATGATTGCTTACAATTGAATATTTCTGTTCCTGCCTCCTTTTCGCTAGGCTCTGCCCAAGCCTCTAATCGGCATTTGTAGCGTTCACCCAACCAATTTCCCCCGATGCCGGGATGCGCTACCCATTAAAAGAACTGGAGACACGTCATGGTAAAGCAGGGGATTGCGGCCTTGTTGGCTGTTCCATTGCTGTACTCCTCGCTTGCCTTCGCCGAAGATGCGATGGAGTACGAGGGCAAAGACCCGGGTGCATGGCATCAGCACTTTTGTACCGAGCGCTATGCCCGAAAAGCGGCTCACCTTGCCTATCTTGAAGCCAAACTGAACCTGACCGACCAGCAAAAGAGCGCGTGGACCAAATGGCGTCAGGCCAAGCTCGACGCCGCGGATAAACGCCGCGCGGCCTGCCTCCAGCGTGATTGGAGCAGGGATGAGCAAGAGACGGCCCTCGATCGCGAGGCCCGCGTCGAGAAATGGCTCACCGCGCGCTTGCAGGAACTTCAGGCCTCGCGCCCGGCCCTGCAAGCGCTTTACGACGCGTTGAGCCCCGAGCAAAAGGCCGTTTTCGACCAAGCCTCGGGATGGCGCGGATGGCGTGGTCATCGCCATGGAGGATGGTTTGGCCATCGCGATGGAGGCGAAAGTCCGCGCTGGCGGCCTGAGGGCCATGAGCAATCCGACCGTGAGTAAGGAATCAAGCGCGCTTGTTTGAAGGCGCCAGCGGACTACCCGTCCTGTCTGGCCCCCTCGGGCGCCGGTGATTTCACGGTTCACCGGCGCCTCCCTTCGATCAACCCAGGAGACCACGATGCAAGCAGCACTTAAGATTGCCGCAACGGCGCTTTTCATCTCCGCATCTTTTGGCGCACCCGCCTTCGCGCAAGAAAGAGGCCATCGCCTCGCCGCCTGCAAGGCCGATATCGACAAGTTCTGTGCGTCGGAACCCCGCGGCCACGGGAGGATCAGGGCCTGCCTCGAGGCGAACAAGGATAAGCTTGCGCCTGAGTGCAAGACCGCGCTTGAAACGGCGGCCGAGGGAAAAAGCCAATAAGGCTTTGGTCGTGAAGGCAAATTAGCCGGCGCGTCCCGGGCCGGCTGTAGCTGCACCGTTCTGGCCCAGTGATGGTGCCGTCGGAACCTTGAGCGGATAATTCGCCATGGTCTTTCATTACAAAGCATCGGATGTTCTTGCCGCTGAGGTCTGGGATGTTTTGCGCACGCCGGTTACGCCCTGGAAGTCGGCGCTTGCCCAACAAGCCATCAGGGAGTCCTTTGAACGGGCGCAACGCCGCGGCGGGGACCAATACGAAACCTGCTGCGAAGACATCTTGTCGAGTGCGGCCGGCGACGCTGGCTTGACCCCTGATGCACGGGCGGAGTTGACGGCTATGTTACAACGGAGCGAGTTGGAAGCCATGACATCGCTTCCGATCCGATTGATCAGATCGACGGCAGAGAAGCTTTCGACCCGCCTGTTCTTGACGGTTCAAAAGCATAGGTTTGGATCTCGCCATGGCGGCAGACGCTGGCATGGCGAAGGTGAAAGCGCGCCCGTTGGGCAAGCTTGCGGTAATTCGGAGGACGATGCTTTTCCGGTGAACAGAACACGCGAAAAGCCTCTTCGGCCCGAATCGCTGGCGCATCCCGGTTTCTAAGCGGTATCGCCGTCATGGCGCTCTTGCCTATGACGGCTTGGAACCGTCAAAGGCGGGGGAAACGCGCAGATCGTAAAGCTCCGTATTAGACAGGCCCCGATCCCAACGGTGGTAATTGCCGTTGCCGGCGGTCTCTCTGCCGGCGCCTAGATCCTGTTCTTGTTCATCCGGCAGTCGCCATTTGTCGGCCCCGATTGGGGTTCCGTGTTCCCGCACCCATTTCGCAATGTCAGTATTGGGACCATTATTGCCGTTGAAGTCTCGCCGTCCCGGACGTGCCAGCATTACATAACGAACCTGATTTTCTGCGGCCATTTTGGCGAAACGGTCGACGGTCAAGATGGGATCGCGCCCCATGAACCCGCCCAAGGCCAGAGCCTGAGCCCCAGTTTCGATGACGATCGGCGCCAATTGCCGCGCATTTTGGGCGACAATGAGATAGCGCTCATTTTGATGGTTTTCCCTCAGGAATGTCAGAAGCTTCTTGTAGCTCTCTTTTTGTTTTTCCCTGTCGCGTGGCTCTTCGGTTAAGAGCGAGACATCGGCCTCGGGCATGTGCGGTTTATTAACGGCGAGGAGCGGCGTCAGCGACCAGAACACGGGCGCAACAAGAAGCGACACCAATCCGGCGGTCGCAGACATGACAAGCCAGCGTGAGGCGGCTCTGTCAGGCTGCGGAGGCCATCCGAATCTGAAGAAGCCAAAAGCCGAAATGGCGATGCCGATCCATAGAACCGCGACAAGGGAAGCGCCCACCGGCGGAGAGGAAAGCAGAATGTATGTTTGCCACAGGGCGGTCAGCGGCAGAGCGAGCGGAAACAACAGCGTCACCGAGCGGCTCCCTTCGCTGCGGAAGGCCTGCCAGAGGCTTCTGGCGCCGATGCCGGTGAGCGCCGCAAAAGGCGGCGCGAGCATGATCCAGTAATAGAGATGCATCAAGCCGCGCAGGAAACTCAAGACAATGAGGTAGAGGAAAAACCAGCCCACCCATAACAGCAAGGCCTGATCCTCCAACGAAAGAGGAAGCCGCCAGCGCCTCTTGCGGATGAAAAATCCGATTGCAACAAGCACAAGGGGCAGCATCCAGGCTACTTGCGCAGCGTTGCGCGGCTCAAGCATGCGGAAAGGGCCAGGTGCGCCCACTTCCATGCCCCGTCTGTTGGCGCCTTGAAGAGCGTCTTGCGCTAGGGGTTGGGCTTCGGCAGTTTGAGACGCTGCCGCTGGCTCTCGCCAGCCTTGTCTTTCGAGAAGTCTTTGGAAGCCATTCCAGCCGAGCGACAAGCTCATCATTGAGTTGTTGCTGGTGCTGCCGACATAAGGCCGTTCTTGAGGCGGCGTAAGATCGACAAAAAGAATCCAAGAAAGAGATACGCCAAGGAGCGCGATGGTAGCCAAACTCAAATCCAGAAGCCTCCTTGGCAGTGAAAGCTTCGCGCCCAGCAAGTAGACAAGGTAGAACGCGGGCAGCACCACAAAGGCGGCAAGCATCTTGGCATTGAAAGCGAGGCCAACGAGCACGGCCCCGAGCAAGAGATAGGAGCGGCTACCCCTTTCCGCCGCAATGGAGAACGCCCAAGCCGAAAGCAAAAGCAGAAGCACAAGGCACCCATCGACATTGTTGTAGCGATCGACAGCCACGCCGATGGGTGTGATCGCCATCACCAATGCAGCAAGAAGAGCTGCCCAGGCGTCAAACCGGCGCCGAACCAGATGATAAATCAGCGCGACGCTTCCGATGCCCTCGAAGACCTGGGGCAGAAGGAGGCTCGATGGTTTGAAGCCAAACAGCTCGGCGCTGGCGACCTGAACCCAAAGCGCAAGAGGGGGCTTGTCCACGCTTACAAATCCGGCCGGATCGGACGACACGAAGAGGAAATTGTGAAGACTGAGCATCATGCTGCGAACGGCCGCAGCGTAGTAATTGTTGGCAAAGCCGTTTTGATCGAGTCCCCAAAGACGGAGGGCGGCAGCGAAGAGCAGGATCAGACCGAGCGTAAGTTTTTCAAGGGTTTCCCCGCTCAAACCTTTTGCATTTTGAAACAGCCCCAAGTGATCCTCCCCGGAAAACCGCGGCAAGCCGAAATCCCGCTTACCTGCGTGTCAGAACAGGCTGGCAAGCCGCAATAAAGTTGTCTCGATGGTATTTTACTCAAATTCGCGCGCAAGAAAAAATATGTCACGCAATGTCATCTCTAATCTATTACATCATCGAAGGAACCGTGGTCTTTACGATCGACAATCAGAAGTACGAAGTGACGTGCGGCGCGCCGCCGAGCGTCCAAAGCGCGTTTTGCAAGCCTTCGGCCAGCGCCACGAAGCTTTCGCCGCCAACAACCACATGGGCATGCTCAAAGCCCGAAAACGCGAGACGGAAGTGATAGAGCCTGTGAAGAAGGACGGCGCCTGCAACCATGACGCCCAGTTCGTTCATATCCGTGAAGTCGGACAATCCGAGCCGTCCCGGCTCGTGGACCTGGCGGAAAATCACATCCTGCTCGGGCCCTTCCACGGCGCGCCAGCCCCGCATGCGGCGTTCGAGCGTCCGGCGGATGTTAGGATTAAGCTTAGGATGGCGCCGCCGCATCTCTTCGAAGACCGCGATCGCCCGGATGCCCGGGGCTGCTTTCAAGATCGGCACGATCTCGGCATCCCAAATCTCAGCCAGAGGATCGGGGCGCCGGCGTCCGCGCGGCGCTTTCCTCTGGGATGGCAGGCGCGGATCGCTCTCGATCCGGTAGCCTGTCGCGGTGCTGAAACCGGCTTTGGCGGCGGCAGCCGCCGGGCCATGGTTCTGTCGATAACGCATATACAGCCTCATCTGGTGGTCGGTGATGTGGAGGCCGGGCAAGCGCTGATCCCTCATTCCTGAGACGAATCAGAAGCTTGACTCCGTCCTGCCCAACCGCCAGACGGGATCGAAAACACGCCGCCGGAAGAAGACCGCCTTCGATCGGGCTACGCCCTCACTGCGGCAGTCTCATTCCGGCGCTCTCTCATCTTGATTGTCGTTGGTCTCTCACCCTGATTGTCGCGGCGCAGTCGAGGTGCCTCCAGCTGTTGAATACTCGTATTCCGGATCAATGAAGCTCTTGCTGGCTTCGTACCCGCGCTGGTTCCACGGAAATGAGCGGATAACCAGAAAGAACCCTGAGGTAGTGGGTGAAAGTAGATTTGTCGGGAAAATAGGAAATCGGCTGAGGCGTTATCTTCATAGTATTCGGAAACTCGTTGCGGCGTGAAGGGCCTCAGCTAATTCGTCTCAATGAATGACTCCCGTATTCCAGGACTTCTTAGGAGTTAGTGGGAGCGACGCGGAAAAGTGAATTTAGCAATCGCGAAATGGCCTTAGGCAGATAACTCTGGATGAGGGTTTCCCGCGATGCTAACCGGTTCGGTCAGTCGAAGAAGGCCCACAACCATCAAAACGTAAATTGCGATGCAGAAGCTGGCCGACAAAAAAATCCGGAAGAGGCTGGAGAATTGTTCCAGTGCGACTATCTGAAACAACCAGCCTGAGGTGGCAGTAAATGTTCCACCGAGCAACTGTCGCCGGGTGGCCCGGATCACAGGGCCGGCCTCAATTCCTAACGGGCGACCGGCATAGCTGGTCGAAGGAACGGCAATGAACATTATGCCCACACTGCGCGCCAATTCCCTGCATCGGGCCTGCCGCGATCCGAAAAACGAGCGCTCCGCTAACGAAACCCATGACGCAACCGGAAATACTCACGTTAAGCACATCTGAGCCGCTTAACCTCCAGGAACGGACTAAGCAGATCGCTAAACAATTTATACTACATTAGCTGAACAACGTTATCGTTGAAGCTCGCGCTCTTTGCGATCGGTCTCCGCTAGCTTTCTGAGAGGCTCTTCCCGGCTGTATCTAGAAAATGAGGGTTCGCGATGTACCGAAAACAACTCATCAAATTGGTTCGTCAGTTGTCGCCTATTTTCCATCAAGCTCGCGGCCATGCGGCTTTTGATTTCCTCGGCGTTACTGACTAGCGACGAAAATCTTTCCGTCAACCAGTTCACGTCGAAATCTCGGATATCCACGCAATAGTCCGGCAACTCGATCTCTGCCATCAATTCGGTAACCTTCGGATGATGCGCTATTGCGAGAACGGGCTTATTTAACAGGTGCGCAAAAATCACCCCGTGAAAACGGCAAGTAACAACGTAGTCCATCCTCGACATCGTCGCCAGCAACCCGCGCACCGACTTCTCAGAATGATTGACGCCGAATTGTGACGAAGGGATTCCGTAGCTTATCTGCAGACTCCTTTGAAGATCCCTAATCGCCAGTGGGTCAACACGAATATCGGTGCCAAAAAGCTCTAGGGCATACGATCGAGAAATGAGCCACGACGCGAAACTTGCAAGCTTCCCAATGAATGCGTCATAGACGACCCGATCGCTTTCAGCCAGGTATCCGGGATAAGGCATCGGCGCAAGACCCACAATCGATCGAGAGACAGTTTCTCGGACGCTGCCTGTCGTCGCAGCGACGTCGAAGGCATAAGCACTGTCGGGATACAATTGGCTCTCGCCGGGAAATCCTACTTCACGAACAAGCGCCCGGGACTTACCATCACGCAAAGACACATAGTCTGCTGCGCACAAAGCTCGCCTCGCGAAAAACTTGCTCAAAGGCCGAGTCAACGGTCCAGCGCCAACATTCAAGAAGATGCAGCGCACCCCGGCAGACTTCGCCAAGATAACCCATATGAAGATAGTGTACGGAAAATTCCACGATCCACTCTTTTCGGTAAGCTGCCCTCCGCCACTTATGATCAAAAGGTCGGAAGACATTATCGTACGACGCGCTGATGCCAGGAAAGACATTTCATACGGCAGCTGAGCTAATGAATTCATGGCTTTAAGCAAGCGAAAGCCGATCTTGTATTTGCGCGTTAGCGCTTTCACCTTCGCCTTAAGACTTCCCCCAGCTTCCGCAGCCGTATACCCAATGCTCCAGCCCTTTCGCCGAAGAGGGTATGATTTGATCCCGTGTCGCCTTTCAGTGTCATCGGGGTTCATCGAGAGTGCGATTATCTCTGCATTCGGCCATCGCTGTCTTATATTGCCCGCGACTGCCTCCAAGGTCGCTTCGTCTCCCATATTTCCGCCACCGACATGATGTAAGAGAGCAATTCTTGCGCCTGCCCGCGTCATGTGCAATCTTTCAGTTGGCGTCAGCAAAAGAGGTGCGCATTAATGCGAATTTTTATCTGCATAATATTTAGCTGCAACTTGTAGGTGACACGAAGTTACTAACACGATTTCCGGTTACCCTTTCGCCGAATTGGTACCGACGCATGTCAGCAAGAACCGCCAGCGACAATGCCTTACAGTTGACCTTCAAGCCAAAAAGGCATCCAACAACCGCTCGCCTCAATCGCGGAGTGAAGGCCCAACTTTGTGGAGGCAGACAAGTGCCGCGGGGTAAAGGCGATCTGGGCCAAAGTTCACCGCCCGAGATGGTGAGCCCCCGTCAAGCGCGCCAGGCGCCGAAGCAATCTTGCATCAGCGCCGCGAAGGGAGGAATTTTATAACTTTAGATAAAGGGCTGAAGTAACTCTTCAAACACCACGGACGCGAGCTCAATTGCTGCTATTGACCTGGAATACTGCCGCATACCGCATCCGCCAATCGAGTCTCCTGCGGTTTAGTGGCTCAAGCCCGCACCACCGCAAGGGCCAGTCACTGCGCACAGAAGGATCCCCATCGTGAATTTGCTCGAACAGCTCCGGCACGGGTCGCCACCCAAGCTCACGCGCCACTTTTGTTCGAACCTCAAGGTCAATGCCGGAAACGAACAGGTATCCCCCCCGATCCACGAGACCTCTGATATTCCGCAAACAATTTTCTGCAGCCGACGGCTCCATATGGCAAAGAAAGTTGTTCGCTACGACGATGTCCTGTGGTCCAAGGACATTGGCTAGCTCTGGAGAAGAGGCGTCGCCAAGCTGCCAAGTTATTCCTTCCCGCAGCCAGGGCTTAATTCTGGCGTCGTCACCTTCAAGATCAAATATTTGCTCCATTTCTTGCGCAGTTACGCGCTCAAAAATCGAGGAGCCGACCAATCCGTTCGTGCTGGAAGCGTAAATACCAGTTTGGGCGAAATCCAATATTCTCTTTGAAATATCCATTGCGGACACGAGAACTTTCAGATCTGGTCGCGCCGAACGTATGGTCCAGAGGATTGAGTAGACCTCCGCGCCGATGCTGCAGGCGAGCACTGCAATTCTTAAAGTTGAACCCTCGGCCTTCTTCTCAGCGAGATGGCGCATCAGTTCGAGTGCTGGACGGTTCCGTAGAAAGAACGTTGCGAAATATTGTTGTCGCGTGGCGTGCAGCCGAACCAAACTGTGCAACCACGCCCCATATGAACGCACAGGATATGAATTCCGCAGGCCAGCGGGAATAGTCTCCCAGATCGATCGATTTAGCCTTAAATAAAACCCAACGGGGGACTTTCCAAATACTTTCAATCTTGCCGCTTTCGCTAAGACAGTGCTGGGGCCCGGCGCCCGGGTCTTTACCCTCATACTTCCTTGCTTTGCTTCTCCGGTTCTTTTCATGGGTAACCTCATCCCAGCATTGGGGAAAAGTCGTTGGGCGAACGCTATCGATGCCGATCTGAAGCTTTTTCGATGACTCCTTCATTCGGCGGCCTCCCGAGCGTGACTCCCGATCTCCTAACATACAAAAGTAAATGTGAGATAGCGAAAGGGGTGTTCCGAGTGATGGGTCGGGCAGGAACGGCAGCTACTCCCCAAACAGCGGTCAATCTTCGAAGGCGGCCCAAGGTCCGGACTCGGCCTGACCCAGCCTAATGGATGTCTTTGATCTAACATGTGAAGCAAGGGACGTCCGCCAATTGGCGGTCATTGCCGCTTTTATAGTCTTTTTGCCTCTGATGCTGGTTTCAGCAGTGTCGATCGGCCTGACGAGGCTCGCGATCGAGGCCAAGATGCGGCCTTGCCTTCTTGCCCAGGGGAACTTAGGAGAATGGACGTGAGGTAAAAAAGGCGGCGCTTACGCGCCGCCCCCGAAATCAGGTCCGGGACATGCTTTCCCGGTGATCGAGAACGGGAATGCCGAGCTTCTTCGCCTTGTCGGCAAGATTGCCGGTGATGCCGGAGCCGGGGAAGACGATAACGCCAACGGGCACGATCTCGAGCATGCGGTCGTTGCGCTTGAAGGGCGCGGCCTTGCCGTCGGCGGGCCAGTCGGGCCTGAAGGCGATCTGCGTGACCTTGCGGTGATCGGCAAGGAACACGATACGGGACGCATGCCGCACTGGGCGAAGCTAATGGAAGGCCGGCGCGAGGATGTTTTTGCCTGGTTTAAGGATCAGGAGCGCTCGCTAGAAAGTGGGCTAACCTTCCCAAGTGGACGCCCAGGGGATAGCCTGGATAAGGGATAGTCCGAACCTCAAACGTGATAAGCGGCGCACTTGCTCGATGCCTCGTGCGTTACTCTACCTGAAGCCAGCATAAATATCCTATTGTACAAATCCTCGCCGTAGCTGGTCTCCAAGGGGCCGCCCTCGCCAAGCTTGAAAGTGCGCCTTCCATCGCTTTGCCTTTCCACGCGCAGGAATATCGCCTCCGGCAGGTTCCTGGTCTCAAGGCTGTGCGCAAAGTCGTAGAGATGCGTCACGAAGAACACCTTGATCTGCTTTTCAAGTAAGGCCGCAACGATCTGTCTTGCGATCTCGGAGCCTTCCCGCTCGTTTGTTGCGGCGAAGGACTCGTTGAGCAGGACAAGAGCGTTTGGCCTTATCTCCTGAACGATATCGCTCATTCTTTTGAGCTCTTCGTCGAGCTTGCCGCTTTTCATGGCGTGATCTTCTTCGCGCTTGAAATGGGTGAACAGCGCGCTCGCGATGTTGGCGCTAAAGGCCTCCGCGCCGACAAACATGCCGGCCTGCATCATCAGTTGAGCAAGCCCGATGCTGCGCAGGAAGACGGTTTTGCCGCCCTGATTGGCGCCGGTGATGATGGCAAGAGCCTTGCCGTTCCCGGTCATGCCGTTGCCTACTGCCTTTCCCTTCAGGCTCAAGGATAAACAAACGTCGTACAATCCCGAAAAATTATGCCTGCGCTCCTCCGGCGCAGCAGGCTCGGGAAAGCAGGCCGGCTCACCCTTCGCCGATAGTTGGCTATGCAGGTTCAGGCAGCCCACATAGAAGGCCAATTCGGCGCGCAGAAGCCGGAAGAAGCTGAGAATATGATCGACGGACTGGGCGAGCGTATTGGCGACAAGGTTGACCCCCTTGTCTCTGAATTCGGAAAGCGCGCGCGCGCCGCTTTCATCGCGCGGATGCAGACGAAAGCTGTATTCGTCCGGGCCTTGCTTGCGGGAGACCCAATCCTCGAACAGCCAGTTCAGCAGGGAGGGTAGCCATCCCGGCCTGCGCCCTTCCGTTTCATGAAGAACGACACCGGCGGTCTTGTTGCCTTTTCCCAGACGCGCGCTGATGAGAACGCCTTGCGGGAACTGCAATTGCCTGAGGTGCGATCGCGCGGTCGCAAAAAAATCAGCATCAAGCTCTTCGCGGAGCATCCTGAAAAATCGGTCCAAACCATCGGAAGTGAATGCGCTGGCATTTTCTTCAGCGATCGCTTTGAGCTTGCACAGCGTGGACAACAGCATGTCCAGAACCCCTCGCGATCTATAGAGGATGCTGCCGGGGGAACCTCTAAAGAGGCTAAAGAATTCTTTGCGCTCTCTCTCAAGCGCTTCCACCGCAAGCGCGTACATGCTGCGGATCAGATCGGCGTTTTCCAGGCAATCCTTGAGAATGTCCTGCCGGTAGCGAATGGTTTCGGCATCTGTGAGGCTTGTGAGAAGAGCGGCCCGGGCGACATCGGAGAGAAACTCATCTCCAAGCGACATCGCTTCGAACAGGGTCTCAAGGTCCAAGTCCTGGACCAGCGCCGGCGCCTGCGCCGGTAACGGCGCCTTCAGGTCGAGATCCCGGTCCCGGCACATGAGGAACGCTTTCATGAGACAATGCGCTCCTTGAGGCTATGGTAGGTGAGGCGGTATTTCTCGGCGATCGAGAGCGCGTAAGCGAGCCCATCCGCGGGCCTTCTCACGATTTTGAATGTCCTAAGGGCAGGATTATCCGGGGCAACCGTGCTCGCAACGCTCACGGTCTTATCGCTTAAGCGTGTGAGTTCGTCGATAAAGGTCACGAAAACGCCCAGCACGTCCAGTTGCATGAGCGCTTCCATGACCTTTTTGCTCAGAAAGATCGCGTCCTTGAGCGCCGTCGAGGTGAAGATCTCGTTCATGATCACGACGCTTCCCGGCGTGGCCTGCGCCAAGATTTCGTGAATTCTGATAAGATCATCTTCGAGCTTGCCGTGGCGGTTTTTGGCGCTTTCTTCTTTCTCGAAATGGGTGAACACTCTATCGCAGAGGAAGAGTTTGGCCGACGCGCCAGGAACTGGGCAGCCAAGGCTTGCGAGATAGTGGAGCTGGCCGAACGTGCGGGCGAAGGTGGTCTTGCCTCCCTGGTTTGGGCCCGTGACGACGAAGATTCGCTCCGCGCCCTTCAGATGAAAATCGTTGAGGATTACCGGCGTTTGTTCAGCGACGAGTTTTTGCGCGAGGGCTAGGTCGTATCCCTTGTGATTATAAACGTCCTTGCTCGCATCCGAGACAGCGGGATAGCAAAAACTGAGCCCAGCACGCTTGAGCGCCGTCACTTGCGCCAGGTAGGCGAGGTAAAACTGGATTTCCCGGTCGAAGGCCGCGATCGCGCTATCAAGATAGGCGGCGTTTTTCGAACAATAGGCGTCGAGCTTGGCGAATATTGCTGGAAAGAGCAGCGCTACGAAATCGAGAATCTGCGCCTCGATATGGTTCATGTCGGGGTAGTCGGGCAACGTGGCCCGGTAGTCCTTCACGTTCCCCTGTTGGAATCTCTTGAACGTCTCCTCAATGGCGGCGCTGTAGTCCGCCTGGGGTTCATACCTCCTGACGATGAAGCCGCCATCCACGATGAGGACCGAGTATGTAATGCCTGCTAAATCCGATTTGAGCTTTTCCGTTTCCGCCGAGAGCGAGGCAAAACGAGCGGACTGGACATAGTCTGTGAGATAGGCGCGAAACGCCAAAAAGCCGCGCGATTTCAGTCTGACAAGCGATAGACCGAGCAGGAGGCTGCTCACCGCCCCGCAATAGACTTCCACGGCATCCAGGAACCAGGCCGCTTTCTGGTGCTTGTGGCGCAGCTTGTCCGCTTGGGCGAGATGCTGCCGCATGTCTCGCATCCTTCGGGCGAAGCTCTCAACAGAGCCAGAAAGCGTGGCGTCCTCGAGATCGCGGAAAATCTCCTGCCGGTAGTTGACCCCATCAACGCTATTCAGCGGCATGTAGAAAAATGGCTTTAAATTATAGTCATCCTTGCCAGACGTGATCGTGGCGACGGCCTGGTCGAGATTGAGATCCGCAAAAAAGGCAGGCTCGCGCGCCGTCTCCGCCGCAAGATCTGAGCCATTCGCAAACAGGATGCTTCGGAAGAACATGGAGCCCCTACCACGGTTGACGCGATAGGAGTCATTAGCCGGAAGGGCGATTGAAGCGGGGGAACTCCATCCCCTTTACGAGGAATGTAGGGCTTATTCGGCGGGAGAACAAGTAAGCTTCCTTCACCTGTCAAATTGTCGCCGGGCATTGACAAATGGCCAGGGAAAACTCAGTCTTATTGTTAGATCGCAGGAGGCGATGGAGTTCGCCATTAACCGCCCTCGGGGCTGATGACTCCTTATCCGTCTTTGGACGGCTGGAGGAATTGTCATGAGAGGCCCCAAGCGAGCCCCCAGAAAAAGAAAGTTGCGCCCGGCTGTCCCGGCGTTTTCGGCCCCCCGGAACGGAGCGCCGCAATGAACGCGCTGCCGGTTCCGAACATAGGCGCAGCCGGAACTGCATCCCTCAAGGCTCTCCTTGTCCGGGCTGCAGCGTCCACGCCAAACCCGAGCGTTTCGCAGCAGGAAATTCTTGGCAAACTTGACGCCCTCCAGGCTCGGATGGATGAAGGGTTGCTGAGGGTTGCGGTGCTTGGTCAGTTCAAGCGCGGCAAGAGCACTCTGCTGAACGCGCTATTGGGCGCGCCGCTCCTGCCCTCCGGGGTCATTCCGGTTACGGCGATCCCGACATTCATCAGGGCTGGCGCCGAAGCCAAGGCGCGGATAAGCTTTTTGGACAGCAAAGCGCCGCTCCTGGTTTCAGGCGAGTCCGGTATCAAGCACGCTCTCGATCAGCACATTTCCGAGACGCGAAATCCGCACAACCGGCTTCAGGTCGAAAAGGTCGAGTTAGAGTATCCGTCGGACTTCTTAAGCCGCGGCATTCTTGCCGTCGATACGCCGGGGGTCGGCTCAACGTTTCTGCACAACACGCAAACGGCGGAAGCCGTGCTGGGCGAGTGCGACGCAGCGCTGTTTGTCCTGTCGGCTGATCCTCCGATAACGGAAGCCGAAGTGAACTATCTCCGCCAGGTGCAAAAACTGATCCCGAAACTGTTCTTTATCCTGAACAAAAAGGATCTTCTGGATGCGCAAGAGCAAGCCCAAGCGGAAAGCTTTCTTGCCGATGTCCTGAAGCGGCAGCCGGGCCTCGCCAAAACCGTGCGGATCTTCTGCGTCTCCGGCAAGGATGGGCTCAAGGCCAAACAAGACGCTAGCCCCGAAGCGATTGCCGAAAGTGGCGTCCAGCATTTGCAAGGGGTTCTGGCGGACGAACTCGCGCGTGAAAAGCGTGACATTATGCTTTCCGTGGCAAGGCAACGCGCGGCGTCGCTCGCAGGCGATCTCCTGTTCGAAAGCGAGCTCGCAGCACAAGGCGCTGCTCATGCCTCAGGAGCAGCTGAAGCAGAAGGCGCAAATCTTTGAAGAGAGCGCAGGCCGGTTTGAAAATCAGCGGCAGGTCTTGTCGGACTTTATCGCGGTCGACCGCAGGCGCCTGCTAAGCGAACTCGATGTGGAAATCGAATCCTTTTGGAAAAAAGCGCAAAGTGAGATCCGCTCCTTCATCAATGCCTTCGTAGCCCAGCGCATGGGCGAAAAAGAAGCCCGTGACCGGCTCGGGGCGGTACTGACGCAGCGTTTCGAGGGCGCCTTTCCCGAAGCGGTCGATCTGTTCAAGGCTAAACTTGCGGATCGCCTCGCGGTTCACCGTGAACGCGCCGATGCGCTTTTGAGGCTGGTGCGCCAAGCCGCGGCGGACCTTATGGAAATTCCAGTCACCCTGCCAAGCTCAGAGGAGGCGTTCGTGCTTAAGCGCACGCCCTATTGGGTTGGCGCCGAAGCCTCCAACGTTTCGATCATCGGGCTTTCGACAAGCGCTTTGGCGAGCCTCTTGCCCAAGAGCCTGCGCGAACGGCGGGCTCTACCGCAATCTAAGATCGGATGCGGAAAAGGCAGTCTTGCGCAATATCGGAAACCTTCAATGGGCGGTGCGGCGGAATATCGAAGATGCTTTCCTGCAATTCGAAGGAGCCTTGTCGGCGCAGATTCAGAATGCGCTGCAGATGACGCGGGCCGCCCTGCGATTGGCGCTTCAGCGCCATGCCGCCCAATCGGAAGAAATGAGCAGCTACGTGAAGCAAGCCTCGCATTCGGTTGCATCGCTGCAAGAGATCGTAGCTGAGCTTCAGGACGAACGGCTGCCGCTCGTGGAAAAGGCTTAAGGGCTAAAGCGCTCGATCAGCACAGGAATAGCCTTGTGTCAGGCTTCAACAACCGTTGCGCCACCAGTGCGGGTATCGTGCCGCTCGCGATAACCGCTGTTACGAGTATCGCATATTGTTGCGCATCTATAATGCCGCGGGCAAGGCCAAGGAAAGCCGCGACGGTTCCAAAGGTAAGCCCAGTTGACATCAGCATGGCGATCGACCAGGAGTCCCGCGCCCCTATGTTGAACATGCGCGCCAACGGGACAACAGCTGCGCACTTGCTCGCTATCTTTATCGTAAGCAGCGAACCAGTCATGACGGCGATCGCAGGCCACTGGGTAAGATGCAGGAGGGAACCGGTCCGCAGAAAATAAAACGGCGTGAACCAGGCGAAGGCGGCGCTCTGCAAACGGCCTGCCATGGCCCCCTCTTTTTGAAGAAGAGGCGCGAGGACAACGCCAATGAGGTAAGCCGGGACTACGGCTTCGGTTCCGGAGACGCTCCCCAAGCCACCCAGCAAAAACAGCGCGAAGACAAGAAAACGTGTGCCAGCTTCACTGCCCTTTGGCTCGTTTCTCATGATAAAAAAGGGAGCGATCTTGGGTATTGACCAAGCGGCGGCCAACATTGCCGCAGCGAAAAGCGCGAGCCTGAAGTTGAGTTGAGCCGTTATGAGCGCGAGTGAAAACACGGTGCCAATGTCGTTTATGAAACGCGCGGCAAGAACGATCTGCCCGATATCCGTTTTACTTTGGCCCGCTTCAGAGATGATTGTATAGACAAGCGCAACTGAGGTGGTCGAAAGAGCTATCGCGGCAAGCAGAGATTGAGAAGCTGTCCAGCCGACAGCAGCATACGAGAAGAGAAAAACGGCAAGAAACGGCGAGAGAAAAGCTCCGGCGCCGATAGAAACATTGGCCCATGCTCGATCTCGAACGGCATCCAATTGCACTTCAGCGCCGCACAAGAATGCAAGGATTATGGCGCCAAGTCCGGCCAAATAATCAACCCATGGCGCGGCCGCCAGTCCGACGGTGTTCGCCGCAATCGCGCCGATGAAGATTTCCGATGAGCGCAACAGAGATTCCCGTCCGGATCGATAGCGTGGCCGCGAGGACGCTTAAGCCCATCCACACTGCAGCAAGCAACCAGACATATCCCATGCCAATCAACCATCATCTGGATAAGCCTAAAACACGCCTGCCGCGAATGCGGCTCGCGAACCGCGGGCAGATCGCAAACTCCTGCGAACATTCTGGTTAGGTAAATCCGACCTGTCGGCGTCCTGACGCTAGTAAGATCCCGCGATCGGCCGCGCCATCTTCTTCGGCGCTTGTCAGATACCGCCTGCGCGCATCGCGCTTGAGCGCGTAGCGGCGCATGTCTTCGGCCACGCGTTCGAGTATATCCGCCTCGCGGAGCGTTAGGCCGCGCAAGAGGTCCACGTCGGAAATTGCGTTTCCCAGCATAGCGAAATGAGGGAAGCACAGCGCTGAAAGTTCACTGGCGGAGCGTGACGCATCGCGGGACAAGGAAGCCGCCAGCGAAGTAATGGCTTCGGCTTCCTCTTTTACTCGCAAGTTGCACACGAAGCAGCTTTCCCGGCCTGGGAGGAGCGCGCGGATGTTCGATTGCATCGCAGCCAGCTCCGTGCCCCGGACGGCTTCCCTGAGCGCAACAGACCATCGTTCGAAAAGCGGCGGGTATCCTTCACAAAGACCTTGTTGCGAAGATACCGTCTCCAACTGGCGCGTATGAAAACTGCAAAGCCCGTTCCTTTCCGCGAGACCCTGCCGTACATCGTGACTGACGCACAGATCGTGCTGGTGGTGCTTTAAAAAGTTGAACAAAGCGTCCGAGATGCGTCTGCAAACCTCGCAGGAAGCAAGGTTCGCGGAGGCAGCGGACGGCGACATGGGGTTAGCGGTCCCGTCATGGTTCGCGTGCCCCAGTTCGCTTCTCAGGGCGTAGACTTGATTGAGCAGCGCTGCTGCTTCCGGGCTTGATAATGGTTGCAGCAAGTCCCTCGCACGTTCACACATACCTGCCAGGAATCTGGCGCTCTTCTCAGTCAAGAGAAAGCGGACAAGTTCCTCCTCGAGGATGTGTATTCCGCTGTTATCGAGGAGCGATCGATCCTGACGGCGCTTGGCCTCTAACCCATCGCGAGCCGAAACCGAAAAGATGCGACGGATCGATCCGTTTGCCGCCTCTTCCAATTGGTTGCGGACAAAGGCCAGAGCGTTTTCGCGCTCCTCGCCGGATACCGCATCGTGCTTATTGAGCGCGATGAAGAGGGGCCGGGATGAGGCCGCAAACGACCTGACCAGCTCAATCTCCTCGCTTGAGAGCGGGCTGTCATAGCTTGTGACAAGCAGGAACGCGTCGCCCTCGGGCAGAAAGCCTTCCGTCGTTCGGGTGTTTTCCGAGATCGCCGAACCAAGCCCCGGCGTATCGACGAAATAGAAGCCCCGCCGCAGAATTTCCGCCGGAAGCCGGACCTCAGCCAGCTTAACGCCGCGCGTATTACCGGGATTGCCCTCCTGCGTTATGTATTTCGGCAATTCGCCGAGCGGGATCTCTCCATCGAGACGCCTCTCGTAATACTGAATGATCACCTTCTCGTTGCTGCCATAGGCGACGGAAGTGATGACCGACGTAATCGGCACGATACCTGTCGGGAGACAGTCCGTCGCCAGGATCGCATTCATGAGGGTGGTCTTGCCGCGGCTGAACCGCCCAACCACGACAAGGTTGAAGCGGTCCTCGGCGAGACGCACGAAGAGATCATGGAGCCGCTCTTGCCATTGTCTGCTCTCGCTCTCGGCAAATCCGGCGGCTCTTCGGAGAATATCGGCGATCGCGAATTTATGCCGCTCATAGTCACGCAGGTCCATCTCTCCCATCCTTCGATTCTTGCCGGTATGGATGATGATCAACTGGTCGTGTCAAAGCGGCCCACAGGGAGGCTCAAGAGCCGTCGTCTGCAGTTGCAAGCGAAGCAGGGAAAATTGTTGGGATTTGCCATTGGAAGGCTCCTAAGGATTCGTGCTCCGTAGGAGTCATTAGCCATCACGGCCGGGCTAGACCGCAGGGCGATTAAGGCGAACTCCATCACCTCTCAGACATAGAAGTAGACAGCGTTCGATCCCAGGTCAATGCTGAACAAACTGAAAGCAAAGGCTGGATCGTTGGAGACCTGGATCGGGTTGACCGGCGCGGCCGCCATCCCCATAATTTCATGAAGCGATGGAGTTCGCTTTAAAGCGCCGTGTTGGCTGATGACTCCTCAGAAAGCAAAGCTTTCGGCAGGAGTTGTTTTCGTGTCCACACTTCCCGGCGGTCTTATCCCTGACCAGCAGCGCGCAGCGCCTAAGCTGACCGAGGCGATCAACAGAATGATGAGCCTTCACGACGGAGATCGTGGGCTCCTGGAGGTCGTCGCCTGCGGCAAGGAGGCAATAGATCCTCTTCGCTTCCTCCTGTTCAAGCGTGAACCAAGCGGTATCTATGAGCCGCGCCGCCGGGTTGCGTCGGCTCTAAGGTCTCTTCAAGCGTATGACGTGCTCAGAGAGTTCTTGGCGCTTCGCCGAGAAATTTCGGACCCCGTCGAGCGCACCGGTGAAGATGCGGTCATCAATGCGGTCGCCCGGGAATTGATGTGCCGGCCGCGTGAAACAGACTTTCCCCTTCTCCTCGATGTCTTGCGCTGGCGCATTCTTGCAGGCGTCATCGAAAGCGCCGGAGCTTTTGAGAAGCCTGAAGCGATACCCTATTTCATCGATGCTCTCGCCGAAGACGATTGCCGGCCGGAAGCCGAAACCGCATTGCTTAGGCTTGGCTGTCTCAGCGAGTTCGCATTAGTCAAATGCGCGACCCGCCGTCCCCGCTCCGGCTTCGAAAGCTCGACGAGCCGCCGTCAGCGCAGAAGCGCGCTTGAGTTGCTCGTGGAGATAGGAATTGCGCCGGAACGATGGGTTTGCCTGAGACATCTGATCGACGAGCCTGACCCCAAGTTGGCGGCTCCTGTCTGCGAGCTTGCCCTCATGACCCCTCGAATAGGGGACCAAAGGAACGCGATGGAACGGCTTCTTGACCTCCTGGGAGGTTCGGACTGGATGGTCGCAAACAACATCGAGGCTTGGCTCTTGGAGCATTTCAGCGAACTCTCCAGCCGTATTGATGATGTGCTCGCGAAGGGTGAAGTGTCGCTAAGCGACCCCGCCAAATTAGCCTTGGCGCGTGTAAAGACGCGGGCAATTTCTTCCAGGGCAAAGACCACATCCCAAGACACAATAGAGAACTTTCAGTAAGCTGGCTCTCGGCATGATGTTCCCTCGCGGCGATTGCAACGCTTGCGCGGCGCCGTAAGAATTGCTCAATGTGCGTTTTGCGTTCTTATTTGGATGCGACGAGGAAACTGCCTAGAGCGATCAAAACCACACCCATCCAGCCAATCGGCAAAAGACTCTCGCCCAAAAACAGGGCGCCGAAAAGAGCGACCAGCACGACGCTCAGCTTATCAATGGGAGCGACTTGCGAAGCGTCGCCAAGTTGAAGCGCGCGAAAATAACAAAGCCATGAGGCGCCAGTCGCCAGGCCCGACAAAGTTAGAAATACCCACGTCTTCGTCGTGATCGAACCAAGCGGTTGCCATTCCTTCGTCAGAGTGAGAATGCCCCCAAGGACGGCTATGATCACAATGGTCCGAATGAAGGTCGCAAAGTCGGAATTGATGTTTTGAATGCCGACTTTTGCAAAAATTGCCGTCAGAGCCGCGAAAATAGCCGACAGGACAGCCCAGAATTGCCACGATAAAAGGAAAGGCTTCATATGCATTCGGCCTGCAGATCGGCAATGGAGCCGTAGAGCTTCTTGATCATTGGTGGCTAAAGGCGCCCATCGGGCGCCCGCCGACACCTTAAAAGCGTTCCCGCCGTAAATCCTGGCCGTCGCCTCCGTGAAGCTCCTCAAATCTCACTGATCGGCCCCTTATGTTTGAGAAGCGAAAGGTGACTTAAACTGCGAAGCGGCGCCGATTTCGCTCTCAATCTCCAGCAGCCGGTTGTATTTGGCGATGCGCTCGCTGCGGCAGGCGGAGCCGGTCTTGATTTGCCCTCCGCCCATGGCGACCGCGAAATCGGCCATGAAGGTGTCCTCGGTTTCCCCCGAACGGTGCGAGATGACAAAGCCCCAGCCTGCCTCACGGCAAAGCTCGATGGCGCGGATTGTCTCGGTGACCGTGCCGATCTGGTTAAGCTTGATCAGTACGGCGTTGGCGGTCTTCTCCGCGATGCCGCGCGGATGAAGGTGGGGTTGGTCACAAAAATATCGTCGCCTACGATCTGGATGCGGCCGCCTTGGCTTGCCGTCTGCGCGGCGAAGCCCTGCCAGTCGTTTTCGTCCAGCCCGTCCTCGATGGAGACGATCGGATAGGCGTCGAGCCAGCGGCCATAGAGCGCGATCATGTCGGCGCTGGATTTCGCGCCCTGACCCGATTTTTCGAGCCGGTAGGCGCCTTCGCCATAGAAAGAGCTGGCCGCCGGATCGAGTGCGATGGCGACATCCTTGCCAGGCTCGTAGCCTGCCGCCTTGATGGCTTCGACAATCAGCTCGCAGGCTTCTTCATTGCTTTTGAGGTTCGGAGCGAAGCCGCCCTCATCGCCCACGGCCGTGGCGTAGCCCTTGCCTTTCAGGATCTTCGCAAGCGCGTGGAAGGTCTCCGAGCCGTACCGCAGCGCCTCGGCGAAACTCGGCGCGCCTATCGGCATGACCATGAATTCCTGGAAGTCCACGCTGTTGTCGGCGTGCTTGCCGCCGTTGAGGATATTCATCATCGGGATCGGCAAGCGCGTGGCGCCTGGGCCGCCAAGATAGGCGTAAAGCGGCAGCCCGGCATCGGCGGCCGCGGCGCGGGCGCAAGCCATGGAGACGCCAAGGATGGCGTTGGCGCCGAGCTTGGCCTTATTTGGCGTTCCATCGAGTTCCAGCATCAGCCGGTCGATCTCGGCCTGCCGGTGCGGGTTCATGCCGATAAGTTTCGGCGCAATGATCTCGTTGACATTGGCGATGGCTTTGAGCACGCCCTTGCCGCCGTATCGCGCTTTGTCGCCATCGCGCAGCTCGACCGCCTCATGCTCGCCTGTGGAGGCGCCGGAGGGCACGGACGAGGAAACGGCGATGCCGTTATCGAGCGACAGGTGCACCCTCACCGTTGGATTGCCACGGGAATCCAGAATTTCCATGGCGGCGATCGCGGCGATCTTACTCATCTCTTGTTCCTTCCTTCACAGTCAGACAAATTATTCAGACCCCGTCGAAACGGAGCGGCGGCGCGGAAGCCTCTGCGGGTTCAGCTGCGTGCAGGACCCGAGGGTTTTGCCCTGGGGGAGGAAAGATGCAGATGGTCGCGCAGGCTTTTTGTGAGCCGCTCGAGATAGCTTGAGCGCGTGCGTCCATACTGAATGACCCGAGCCTTCTCGATGGTGACGAGGCCGCTTTCCATGATTTCGTCCAATACCGGCAGAAACGCCTTGATCTTCTCTTCGCTATCGCAGATTTCGATGACCACGGGGCGGTCATCTTTTTCGAAGAGATACCCCTTGTGCATGCGCGCGGCGAGGCCGAAGCCGATTGGGCCCCTAAGCACTGTCGCCCCCGCCAAGTTCATTTCACGCGCCTTCATGACGATGGCCCGGTAGAGGGGCTGTTCGACGCCATAGCGGGCGGAGACGCTCGTAAAAATGCGCAAGAGCAGCGCCTCATGCGGGACTTCCATATGCGGCTCCTCCCTGAGCTGATCCGCCGTTGACATCGACGGCGCTTCCCCGCCGAGAAGAAACTCGGATGCGCCCGAGGTGCGGCGGCCGAGGTGGGCCATGCGCACCTTTTCCAATGTGACGAGGCCCGAGATCATCAGCGTATCGAGCGCCGGCAAAAAGGCTTCGATCTTCTCAGGCGTGTCGATGATCTCGATGACGATGGGAAGATTGCCGGGCGAATCGACAACGAATTCGTTGTTCACCTGGCGGCTTCGGCCAAAGCTCATGGGCCCATGCAATATGGTGGCTCCAGCAATCCCGCCCTTAAAGGCGGCATCGATGACCGCCCGGTAGAGGCTGTGCCCGCCTGCGCGGTCGGCTTCGCCGATGAACACGCGAAGAAGAACACCGTCACGAGCTGGTTCCATTCCGCGCCTCGCTAGCTCGTAGGTAAACTACGATAAAGGTAAAACGGGCGCTTGGAAAAGAATTCGTACACCCCGCTGCAGACCAAAGAAAAGAACATCGCATCGATACCAGCTTTCAAGGATTAAGATAGACCGCAGCTGCGTGCCCGATCCACACCGCCAGTAAGCAGAAGGCGACGGAGGCCCAGATATTTAATCCGGCATAAAGCCACTCGCCCTCGTTGACCAGATTGAGGGTTTGCAGGCTAAAGGACGAGAAGGTGGTGAAGCCGCCGCAAATGCCGATCATAACGAACTGCCGGCTCAGGGTCCCCACCAAAAAGCGCCCGTCCGGGCCGGTGATGGTGGCGAAAAGACCTATGACGAACGAGCCCAGAACATTGATGACCAAGGTGCCCAGGGGAAAGGTCTCGCCGGCGATCGCTGCAACAACGTCCGAAAGCCAAAAGCGCGCCATCCCACCCAAAGCGGCGCCGATACCGATCCAGAAATAACTTTCCACTTTCCCACGAAGCCCAAATTTCCTTCGCCGCCGGACGTACCAACGCCAAGGCGGCAGCTTTCTAGTCATTTTAGCAACACAGTATCCAAGCTCTATTTCACAACCAAAACAGCAGATGGCGCGTGCTCGACCAGACGCTCGGTCATGCTGCCGATCAAGCGGTTGTAAAGCGAGGAATGGCCCATATAGCCTACAACCAGAAGGTCAAAGTGCTCGCGCTTCACGAATTCGGAGATCGTCGAGACCGGGTGGCCTACGACCACATGGACTTTCAGCTTTCGCCCTTCCGCCTGGGCTTGCGCCATCGCCCGGCGCGTGACGGCGTCGAAGAGGTGGTTTGCTTCCTCCTTTTCCTCGACGACTTCGTCGATCGAGGCCGGGAACCGCGGCATCTCCTCGACACAGATCATATGCAGCTCGGCGTCATGAATTTTAGCCAGCTTGATCGCCGCCGATAGAGCGCGCGCAGCGCCTTCGGAGCCGTCATTGGCAATCAGTATTTTGTCAAACATGCGTTTCCTCCGTGATCTTCGCCGGCTTTGCATCCAGTGGCTCTAATGTGGGCATAAACCACCTTTGAGCGATCAGGGTCGGGACCACAGCACTGCCAATGACGGCTGCAACGAGGATCGTATATTGCCGCGCGTCTATGATATGGTTGGTGAGGCCGAACAAGGCCGAGATTGTGCCGAAGGTAAGCCCGGTCGACATGAGAAGCGTGGTGTACATCCCTTCTTTGGCCTCGAAGTTGAAACGCTTCGTCAAGGGCAGGATGCCTGCGAATTTGGTTACCATTTTAATGAGAAGGAACACCGCGATCAGCCCGGCGGAGCTCATCACGGCGCTGAACTCGACCAGCGATCCCGCCTTCAAGAAATAGAAGGGCGTCAAGATCGTAAAGGCGATAATGCGGAAGCGATGTCCGAGCTCATGGTCGTTGATAAAGGAGGGCGCGAGCGCCATGCCGATAAGATAAGCAGGCAGGACCGCTTCGCTGCCAGCGACTTGCGATAGTCCGCCGAGCGATAGAAGAATAAGCGAGACGAATTTAGCTTCGGGTTCGCTCACCCTATGCCCCACGGTCTTGAAGAACCAGGGTGCAAACCTCGGAAGAAGCCAGAGTACAACGGCCGTGGCGGCTCCGAATAGCGCAAGCCATGCATCAAAATGCGCAAACACGATGCCGAGCGCCAACACGGTGCCGAGATCGGTGATGAAGCAGGCGGCGAGGATGATTTTGCCAAGCTCTGTCTTATTGAACCCGGTCTCCACCATGACGGCGTAGACGACGGCCACCGAGGTCGTCGACATCGAAATGCTGGCGATTTGCGCCGCGGGCCATGACCAGCCGATGACCGCATGCGCGTAAAATAGGACGCCGAGATAGGGCGCAAGAAAGCTTGCGATGCCGATCCCAACGCTTGCGCCTAAGTTTTTCCGGATCACCTGCGCGTCGATCTCGGTGCCGGCCAGAAACGTAAGAAGGATGGCGCCGAAGCCCGCAAGGAAGTTCACCCAGGGTGTGATCTCAAGCCCGATGGTGTTGCCCGCGATCGCCCCCACGACGATCTCGATAAGCGCCACCGATATCGCGACCCGGATCGAGATGATCGACGCGGCAAGCGCCAGCGCAAGCCACACCGATGAAGCAAGCCAAACATTGCTCATGCGGAACTCCTCCCCTTTGCAGGCGCTTAGGCCTCCATGCTAAAATCAGGCGCGAGCGGTTTTGGGAGAGTTGCGTTGACTTAGGCGCACTCCTACCCGGCGCGTTCGCGCGGCAGGAGTCATCAGCCCGAAGGGCAGTTTTGGGGGAACCCCATCCCCATTGAGATACACAGAAGCTAGAGATGCTTCGCCTTCCGGTCAACCCAAAACATTGACGCGCGTTGCCAGCAAGCCGCACACGGTATGGTGTTCGGGGAGACGCAGAGGAAGGGAGAAGCGGTGTATCCTAGCTCTGCCAGGCCTTCGCCGTCTCGGCCGCAAAGTCCTGGTAGGAGCGCGGCGCATGACCCAGAAGCTCGGCCATCCTGTTGACGGCCGCCAGTCTGGCCACCATCCCATGCTGCTGCTGGCGGGCGAACATGAGCCGGAAATCGCGCGCCATCCAGCCGGGCGCGAAGGCTGCGGCCTGCTTTTCGAAAGCATCGAGATCGTCGCCGCCGTAGCGAATGTCCCGGCCAAGAACCTCGGACCAAATCTTCGCCGCCGCTTCGCCGGTCAGGACATCGGGGCCGACAATTTCAATCATCTCGCGCGGCAGAGGCGTGGGCGCGTTTTCTCTCTTCAAGAGGCTCGATGCAGCGATGTCAGCGATGTCGCGCGCGTCCACCATCGAGAGACCTTTGCTCCCGATCGGTTGCGGATAGACGCCATGCCCCATGATCGCGTCTTTCATGGCGACGTCGTTCTGCATGAAGTAGTTCGGCCGCAGAATGGTCGCGGACAGATCGCTGTCCTCGATCATGCGCTCCACCGTATGTTTCCCTGTAAAATGCGGGACATCCGTGAAGAGGTCGGCGTGGAAAACGGACAGGTAGACGATGCCCTTGACGCCGGCTTCCCGGGCGAGGCTGAGAGTGAGCAGCGCCTGCGTGAGTTCGTCGGGCGTGACGGCATTGAGCAGGAATAACGTGCTTGCCTGAGCGATGGCCTTGCGGGTCGCCTCGATGTCCATGAGGTCGGCCTTCACAGGCGATACGCCGCCCGGAAACTTAGCCTTTTCGGGCGAGCGGGCCAGGGCGTGAACCTCGGCGCCTTTCGCTGCAAGATTGGCGACAACGCGCGATCCGATAACGCCTGTGCTGCCGGTTACGAGAATAGTCACGGCGGTTCTCCTCGTCTGTGAGCCAATTTTCCCGTGATATAAACTTCATAAAGAGCTGCGAGTATACGCAGCCAAACAGGCAACGAGTCTAGTATGATGATCGCTCCCTCCAGCATTGGAGTTCGCGGCGGTGACGAACATCACTATCCATTCCCCGGCCTTGAGCGTTGGAATTGCGCCGATGGGCGCGGAACTGCAGAGCATCCGCGACACGGCGGGCCGAAATTACCTGCACGACGGCTCCAGCTTTTGGGGCAACCGCGCCCCGCTCCTGTTTCCCATCGTCGGCGCGCTGCGGGACAACACCCATGTCGTGGATGGGACCGCCTATCATCTGCCGAAACATGGCTTCGCGCGGCGCTCCCTGTTCGAGGCGGTTGATGCCTCCGCTGATCGGGCGCGGTTCCGCCTGACGGACAGCGAGGCGACCAGAGCCGAATACCCCTATAGGTTCATGCTGGAGGCGGAGCATGCTCTCACCGGCGCCAAGCTCACGACATCCGTGACCGTGACGAACACCGATACGAAGCCGATCCCGGTGGCTTTCGGTTTTCACCCCGCTTTCAGATGGCCGCTTCCCGGCGCAGGGGCCAAGCTCGATCAGGTGATCGATTTCGCTCTCGACGAGCCGGGACCGCTGACCCGCATCGACGCGGACGGCCTTATCGCGCGCCAATTGGCAAGCCCGATCAGGCGCCGTAGGCTCTTGCTGGCAAATGAGCTGTTCGAGGACGACGCGCTGATTTTCTTGGGCCTGAACAGCCACTCGCTTCGGTTTGGACCGGCGAATGGCGGCTCCCCTTCCCTCAAGATCGATTTCGAGAGCATGCCGCATCTCGGCGTCTGGACAAAGCCCGGCGCGCCCTTCCTGTGCATCGAGCCCTGGTCAGGCTATGCGAGCCCCGCCGAGTTTTCCGGTCCCCTTACGGAAAAGCCGGGGTCGATTCATCTTGCGCCGGGCGAGACAAGAGCTTTCGCGATGAGCGTCGAACTGATTTGACGCGAATTGTAAATCTGTGTGTGTCTTTTTCAGATCCTGCTAAGCGCAAGATTGGCTCCTGCTTGCCTGGATAATATCGAACAAGCGAACGTGTTCGAACAAGTTTCCGAGGTCCAAGCCGCCTTGCTCGATCCAAACCCCATCGCGCTATGGAGCGTAGACCGCCAGAGCCCCCTCACCTTGCAACCAGGGAGGTCCGGCCTGCAGGCCTTGCTGGCGAACGGGAATGTGGTAAAGGCGCGGATCATCGCCATGCTCTCGGGCGACGTGGCGCAGCTCGAAATCCTCGGCCAGAAAGTGGAAGTCAGCACGCCTCAGGCGCTCGAAGCCGGAAGAACCATCAGCGTTGCGATCAACCGCACCGGCCAAAGCCTTGAACTGGTCATTCAGCCGGACGCCAACAATTCTCGGCCGGCGCCTGCGCCGCAACCCATCGCCGGGACCGGCAGTTCGCAGTCTCTGGCGGTTTCGATTGAAGATTGGGTTCTTACGGCGCATGCCGCGATCAATGAAGCGGTTCTGAGCAGCGAGTTGGATTTCCAGAACGCCAGCCTGGCCCCGGCTCAGCCAAGCCCTTATCCGGCGATGCCGGCGGCGTATCCCGCAGCCGCCTTCTCTTCTCAGGCGCAATTGCAGGCGGAAATTCGGGCGCGTTATGAATGGGACGCGACGCCTTCAGCCTCTAAGCTTGCAGAGGATCAGGATTCGGTCTCACAGCCTTCAGCTTCCAAAGCTTCGCAGCCCATGCCGCAGGCAGCGGTTTTCTCTCCTGTGTCTGGCCAGCCGGCTTCGAACACCGCTCTTGTGATTAATGTGCCATTTCAGCTTCCGCAAATGCAGCACCCGATCCTGATGACGATCCAGCAAGACGATGAAAACGAGGCGCAGCCGGCGCGGCGGTCGCAAGCAGCGAAGCGCTGGACCGTGAACTTTTCCCTTGATGCCGGGACCTACGGACAAATCCAAGTAACGATTGGGCTTTCCGCCGCCGCTGTCAGCGTCAGGCTTTCGAGCGACCAGACCGAATCCACCTCCCTTCTGAGCGCCTGGCTCCCCGAGCTGAAAGCCGCCCTTGAGCAGGCTGATTTCGCTGTCGATGAACTCTCGGTCCGCAAGACCGCCAGCTTTGATCTTGCGAACAGCGCGCCGATTCTCCTTTGACCCTTGATTTGAGGCTTTGGTGACTGGAACGGATAAAGATCAAGCGCGCCAGAAGATCGCCGTAGCTCTTCAATACGAGCTGGGAACGGACGCCGCTCCGCGGCTGACTGCGAAAGGAACGGGCGACGTCGCGGAAAAGATTGTAGAAATAGCCCAGGCCGCGGGCGTTCACGTCGAACATAATGACCCTTTGGCGCAATCGCTTTCGCAACTTGAGCTTGACCAGCAAATTCCGAAAGAGCTGTATTGGGCGGTGGCCGAGGTCATCGGCTTCATATTGCGGCGTGCAGCCGTCCATCACGGCGCCAAGCCGCATCGAAAGTGAGCGGGCAAATCAACCTTAGCCTTGGGTTGCGCGGCGATTGGCCGCCCCTATTCGCCTCAAAGGACCGCCCGGCTGACTAAGGATGCCTCCTTCCGAAAAACATCTTTTAAGATGTTACATATATTGTTTTGCAGCGACCATTTCACTTATCCCTTTGCACCCTTTGCGATGAATAGTTCGGCAACATTTATTTCCCGCCTGAAACTCCGCCGCTGCGCGGAGCTAGGCTCTTCGCCTTCGGTTGTAGGCCGGATCTGGGTCCATGGCGGCGGAACGCTCCGGATCGGGAACCGTGTCCGCCTCGATGCCTCCAGCGCGCCGATCGAACTCTACGTTGGCCCTGGCGCCGAAATGATCCTCGGCGACGACGTCGAGATCCAAGGCGGCACATCGATTGAAGCGCTCCTGTCCGCCCAAATCGGCGACGGATGCAAAATCGGAGAAAGATGCAAGGTTCTCGACAACAGCTTTCATCAGTTGGGCAAACGGATGGAGAAGCCTCAATCGGTTCCTGTTGTCATCGAAGCCGGGGTCACTCTCCAAAGTGGCGTGATCATTCTGCCCGGCGCACGAGTACGCGCCGGCAGCGTTATCGCCCGCGGCACGGTGGTTCGCGGAAGACCCGCCGCTAGCGCCGCCGCAGCCGGGCAAAGGGAAGGCGCCGCTCCTTCCGTGGAGCCGCACCCTCATCTTGTGCGGCGCCTCATCGAGCGCCTTCAAAGAAATCCCCGCCGTGCCCTTAGCAGCATCGTAGCTCTCGCCCGCGGCGCAATCGTTCTCCGAAACTGTAAACGAAGTGGACGTGTCTACGCTTATGGTCCCGTGCGCGTCAAAAATGAAGGCACAATTCGGCTGGGAAACCGGGTTGGGTTTGTTCGAGGGATGATTCCCTCCGAACTCATCTGTCACCCCGGAGCCGAAATCCGGATAGGAGAGGGCACGAACTTCAACCACGCGGCCATAGAGGCTCACGAGTCGATCACCATTGGTGAGCGTTGCATGGTTGCCCCTATGGTGAGATTGGCAGACAGGAGCGAGGGCGCGAGCGGCCCCCTCAGCATCGGCGACGACGTCTGGATCGCGCATGGAGCCGTAATCGCACCCGGAATAACCATTGGCTCGGGGGCGGTAATCTCTGCGGGCGCGGTTGTTACGAAGGACGTCCCGCCGCAGTCTCTCGCCATCGGAAATCCCGCCCGTTGCCTGAGCCTGACCCTCTTCGCGGCGAACTGATCGAGCTGAGCGGCGCCCCTGCGTCAATTCATGACGGCGTCCCTGATTGCGGCGAACTGGCAAGCCGCGCCGCCAAGCACGAAAATGTGCCAGATCACATTGTGGAAGAGCAGGCGCTCCATGAGATGGAATGCAACGCCCACAGTATAAACGACGCCGCCTGCGACGAGCAGAGAAAGCGCGCGGTTCGACAAGGCGGCCGTTATGGAATCGAGCGCAAGAAGCACGATCCAGCCTTGGGAAAGATAAAGCAGAACCGAAAGCTTATCGAAACGCCTCGGGTAGCGCAGCTTGATTGCGACGCCGACAGCGGCGATGGCCCATACAGCCGCAAGCAACATGTGTCCCGTCCTGCCTCCGACGACCAACGCGAAGGGCGTATAGCTGCCAGCGATCATGACGAAAATGGCGGCGTGATCCAGGCGCCGAAGAATTTCCTTCACGCCGACATGCGAAACAAGATTGTAGGCCGCCGAGGCTGCAAACATGCCGACCAGCCCGATACTGTAGACGATCAGGCCAACGAAAATCGCGGCGGGCAAAACTCCGATCGCGCCGACTAACAGGAGAGCGGCCGCCGCCAAGCTGAAAAGAACGCTCACCGTATGAACGCAACCATCCGCAATGCGCTCAAGGCGCGTATAGGACGGGAAAGCGTCTTTCAGGATGGCCCCCGGGCTCTAGTTTTTCTCGGCGGCGACGCGGGCGCGAAAGCGGCTCAATCCATACGCGACCGCGCCAGCCACAAGCGGAATGCTAATGCCCATGACAAGCTCTGGGTTCACCTCGACGCCGCCTGCGTGAGCAGCCTTTGCGGCGTAACCCACAAGACCGACAATGTAGTAGGTGATCGCAGCGACCGACAGCCCTTCAACGGTTTCCTGCAAGCGAAGCTGAAGTTTTGCGCGGCGGTCCATGGAGGCGAGGACTGCCTGGTTTTGCTGCTCGAGCGTCACGTCGACCGTCGTCGAGAGCATGTTCATCGCTCGCGACACCTGGGTCGACAAGGCTTCCTGGCGGGCGGTGCTGGCGGCGCAGGTGCTCATTGCCGGTTCGAGGCGGCGCTCGGTAAACTCCTGGAAAAGCTGCAAACCTTGGAGTCGCTCTTCCCGCAGCTCGCCGGTGCGCCGCTGCACGATGTCATAATAGGCCGCTGCGGCGCTGAAACGATAGGCGCTAGCTGCGCGGCGGCTTTCGATTTCTGCTTCGAGCTTTGTCAGGCGAGCAAGAAGAAGAGCCTCATCCTTTTCCCCCGCCTGCACCATTGCGGAGGTGATTTCGACTAGCTCGCGCTCCCAAATGGCCAAGAGCGGTGTCAACTCCTGCGCGAACGGCAACGCAAGAAGAGCCATCATGCGGTAGCTGTCGATTTCTACCAGCCGCTGAACGAGCCGCCCGGACTGCCGGGGGGTCAGCGTAAGGTCCTGTATCAGGATGCGGCTGAACCCATCGCCATGGATGCGAAAGTCCATGAATGCGCGCCCCGCGCCGCTCGAAACCGTTGATCCGACAAGGGCATTGCCATCGAAATAGCGTGCGGAGATATCATCGAGATGGGGGAGAGCGGAGTTTGCCCGCGTGACCATGATATTGGCCGCCACCAGGAGCTTGCCCGGCAAACTCGCGGCCCATTCCTGCGGCACGGCCCTGATCGGCGGGTCGGAGAACGGCGGGCTTTCATCCTTTTCGATAATGAACTCATAGCGCGTGAATTCCGAGTGACGCTCCCACTTGACGCGGAATGGCCCAAGGTCGGCGCTATAATGGTTGGCTCCCTCGACGGGCGGAGGCGCATTGAAGCGGTCCGCTAACTCGCGAATCTTGGCTCCGCTTTCCTGGCAGGCGGCTTCGTCAGTAAAAAGCGCCAGATAGGAGATGGAGCACGGCGCATGCAGCTCTTCGGGCGGACGGGCGTGAACCTCGTCATTCAATTTCTGCCGCAGAGGATGGTTCGCCGGAAGGATCATAGCGTGTGTCTGGTCTATCCACTGCGATCCGTCAAGCCTTCGTCCAAGGGACTCGCTCATAAAGCCAATTTCCAAATTTTGAGAAAAAGGTGACCGTTCCTCGGTATAACCAAGTGGCGACGGACGTTGTCTTCTTCTATGTGCAGTAGCCTCTGCTCTCCAGCCTATGGAATCATGAAACTTCTTCGCATCCTCGCCGTACCCGTCGCGCTGATCTGTATCGGCGCAGGGCTTTGGCAGCTTGAAACCATAAGGGTAGGTCTCTCGATAGCACATGCCACCGCTGGAAAAATGCCCGTCACGGTCTTCCGGCCAGGAGTGGCGCAGGCTCCCGACTGGCTCGACAAGGTGTTCGGGCGCTCCGGCAATGGCTCTCTCGACGAGCGCGGCCCGGCGCTTGGTCTCCTCTTTTTTGGGCTCACGCTTCTGGGCTGGCCCCTCGCGGCGATACTTCCGCGCGTGTCGATTCCACCAACGGGGGCGGAGCTTAAGTGGCGGGGGCTTCTTCCCGTCGCGATCGCGCCCGCGATCCTTACCCCCCTCATCCTATGGAAGATGCCGACGAACTTTCTTCCCATCCTGCTAAGCGACTACATAACCATCCATTTCGCACTCTATGGGCTTCTTACGCTGGCCGGACTTTGGCTCGTCAAGCGCGCCGTTCCCAAACAGACAAGAGCCGCGCCACCGTCCGGCTATGCCGTAGCCACTTGGGCAAACAAACCTTCTGCCCGCGAAGAAACGCCTATCGCCCCGCCCCCGCCCAATCTCATGCTGCCCGGGCCGGCGACCGGAGCGCCATTCAGAACGAATGAAATCGTCCCCATAGCCCAGCGACATCGCAGGCTCACCCTGGCGGCGGCCGCCCCAGCCCCGCCCCTTCCGCCAATGCGAAATTCGCTGAGCTACAAGAAGTTCATCGCGGCGACGATCTTGGTCGCGACCTATAGCATCTTCGCCTTCGGGGCGCCTCTTGACCGGTACGTGCTATCCTTCTCGCCGATCCCTGAGCAGGTTCCTCTCATCCTCGCCATGCTCGCCGGGACCGTGCCCTTTTTTCTCGCGGATGAATGGCTCACCCGAGGACAAGGCGCGGCGCGGGGCAGCTATCTCGTAACAAAGCTCCTTTTCCTTATCTCGTTAGCCATTGCTGTTGCGCTGAACGTCAAGAAGCTGTTCTTTCTGATCACGATCATCCCGGTTATCTTGATTTTTTTCATTATCTGCGGCTTCTTCAGCGGCTGGGTAAATCGGCGGACGGGAAACCCTCTCGTCGGCGGAGCCGCGAATGCGCTTGCCTTCGCCTGGGCCATCGGGGTCACTTTTCCGCTGCTCAGCCCGTGATCGTGAAGAAGAACGCTTAGGAAACGTCTGTTTTTTTTCGTGAAATCGCTTATCAACAAGCTGAAAAACATTGGACACTTCAATGAAGCATCGTTTCCTGGCTCAGGCGCTGTTACCATGTCTTGCCGCGAGCATAGCCCTTTTGCCGGCGCCGAAAGCGTCTTACGCTCAGCTTGCGCCGGCTGCGAAGGGCGTCCAACTGGCCGCGCACCGCGCGGTTTACGAACTCACGCTCGACCATACGGGGGCGGGCTCCAATGTGAGCGACATTCGAGGCCAGCTTACCTACGACTTCAGCGGATCGGAATGCCAGGGCTATACGCTCAACACGCGTCTTGTTACGGAAATCTTTGATCGCGAGAGCAAACCCAGCATCACGGATATCCGGTCCGAAGCCCAGGAAGACGCGGAAGGGAAGCGTTTTCGATTCAACACCTCTCAGTATGTGAACGACAAGCTGAGCGAAAACACGAAGGGTCTCGCGGTGCGTTCCCCCCGGTCACGCGACATCGTCAATGTGGAACTCGAAAAGCCTAAAAGGGGAATGCTGACCTTGTCCGGCAACGTTTATTTTCCGACGCAGCATTCACTCGCCATCCTGAAGGCCGCCGCAACTGGGCAAACCCGCCTTCAGGCCGACATCTACGACGGGTCCGAGAAGGGGACAAAAATATACGAGACGACAACCGTCATTGGCGCGCCGCTCGAACTCGCAGCGAACGCGCAATTGCCCGTCATCAAGAACTCGGAAGCGCTGGATTCGATCCAGTCCTGGCCTGTCGTCGTGAGCTATTACGATCAAAGTCCTAAAAAGGACGGCCTCCCGGCCTACGAAGTTTCCTTTCGCATGTATGCGAATGGCGTCAGCCGGAAGCTGAAGCTCGATTATGGCACATTCTCTCTGAACGGGGAGCTGTCCGCGATCGAGTTTTCGAAGACGAAACCTTGCCCGTGACCACGCTCAGCGTTCAAAACGCCAGAGTGGTCAACCTACGGCCCGTAGAACATCGTTGGGTACTCCCAGTCGCCGGTCACCTCGACCCTGCTGGATACGATAGACAGCAAAGCCAATACAGCCAGGGTGATGAGAGCAATGATCTTGAACCTAGCAGGCTCGAATTTCGAACTCCGAGTGGTGAGCAACGCGCGCCTTGGATCTTGCAGCATGATCTGATCCGTTAGATGAGAGGTTTGAATCGAATGAGCTTCTCATCAAACTCGGGAGATCCGCTGTTCCTTAGGGAACATGTTACGCTAGACTAAAATATTTAGCATCAAAGCCAGACCCCAAAATCCGCCCTACGCAAACGATAGCTTTGCATAATGGTTCTTGGCTCTTGTAAAGCAGCTCAGGCGTGGCGCCCGCACCTTGCGGTCTGTTTGAGCGACACACCAAGTGCAAGGGATGAAAATCGCGACCTATAACGTCAATGGCGTCAACGGACGCCTGCCGGTTCTCTTGCGCTGGCTGGAGTCGTCAAAGCCGGATGTGGTTTGCCTGCAGGAGCTGAAGGCGCCTCAGGAGAAGTTTCCCAAAGCCGCGTTGACGAAGCTTGGCTATGGCGCCATCTGGCACGGACAAAAAAGCTGGAACGGGGTCGCGATCCTCGCGCGAGGCGCTGACCCTGTTGAGACCCGTCGAGGACTGCCTGGCGACGCTGAGGACGCCCATAGCCGGTATATCGAGGCAACCGTTCGCGGAATCCTTGTTGGCTGCCTCTACCTGCCGAATGGCAATCCCGCTCCCGGGCCGAAATTCGATTACAAGCTCAGCTGGTTTCAGAGATTTATTTCACACGCAAGCGAGCTGCTTGCCTTGGATGCGCCCGTGGCGCTCATCGGCGACTACAATGTGATGCCGACGGAGCTCGATGTTTATAAGCCCGAAAGGTGGGTGGATGACGCCCTGTTTCGTCCTGAGGTGAGGCAGGCTTTTCATCGTCTCAACGAACAAGGCTGGACGGATGCCTTGCGCACGCTGTATCCGTCCGAACGCATCTACACCTTCTGGGACTATTTTCGGAACGCGTGGGGTCGGGACGCCGGCCTGCGTATCGACCATCTCCTTCTCAATCCCGTTCTTGCCAAGCGCCTCCTAGCCGCCGGTGTCGACCGTGAGGTTCGAGGCTGGGAAAAGTCGAGCGATCATGCGCCGGTATGGATTGAAGTCAGTGACGACAGGCGGCGGACACGGTGACCCGGCCTCTCCTCGTCATTGATGGCAACTCGTTTGCGCATCGCGCCTATCACGCCGTGCCAAAAAGCATACGAAGAGCGGGCAATAAGGGCGCCGGGGCAATCGTCGGCTTCGCCAATTTTCTGCTCAGGCTCTACGAAGGCGAACAGCCGCGCGCCGCCCTTGTCGGCTGGGACACGCTCGATGCCCCGACTTACCGGCACAGGGCGCTTGAGGGCTATCAAGCCGGACGCCGGTTCGACGATGAGCTGGTTGAGCAGCTGAATGTCCTGCCTGAGTTCGTGACGGCTTGCGGCTTCGCGGCGGCAAAGGCCGCCGGTTACGAGGCCGACGATTTTCTTGCGGCCGCGGCAGCGCAAGAGGAGCGGAAAGGCGGAACCGTGATTGTCGCAACCGGCGACCGCGATGCCTACCAGCTCGCGTCCGAAGTGACGACCATCCTGCAGCCGCTTCGTGCTGGCGAAATGGCGTGCATCGGTCCCGCCCAGGTGCGTGAGCGTTATGGGGTGGATCCGCGGCAAGTACCCGATTTCATCGCGCTGCGGGGCGACGCGTCGGACCGGATTCCGGGCGCGAAAGGGATCGGGGAAAAGGGAGCGGCGAGCATTCTTAAGAGATATGGATCGCTGGAAAATGCGATCGCGGCAGGACGCTTTCCGACCCAGGCCGAAAAGTTGCGCCTTTTACCGGTCGATTGCGACCATGGACTGTTCAGCGCCTTTGCCCTCCTTGCCGGACCATAAACCGACTTGGGACAAAGCAGCTGCCTTAGCCCGGGATTGGCAGCTCAAGAAACTCGCGGAAAGACTTAGCGGTAATTCTCATGCCGCAGTCAGCGACAAAATCTAGAACCTTTTAAGCTTCTCCGTCGGTGTCGCTCGGCAGGATTTTTTTGTTGCAGGCGCCGTGGCAAGATTGGAGGGAACGTACGCCGTAACCGTCAGGTCGAGTTCTTCTTATCTCTGCCAAGGAACCATCGGTAAAGCCGCCAGGTGAGAAATGACGTGGCGGCGAGTAGTGCTGGCGCGAGTGCGGGAGGCGCCTGATTGCCATATATAACCGCGAAGGGCGCCACGACCACCATCAACATGAGGGCAAATACGAAAATCAACGCGAAAGCCTGAAGCCCTCGGTAACCCGCCCGGCCGGCCCGGCGAACATTGGCGTTGTTGAGAAGATCGAGCTTCCGGAGGTCTCCATGAAGTATATAACTACCGGGATACCTAAGATAATAACTGCGAGCCTTTGAAATGACAGCTCGGCGCCCCCCCTCCACATCAAACTGGTACAGTCAGCGCTGCCTGACACGCTCGGCATCCGGAGCTCCAAGCCCGCCATACTTCGACTTTCACTTGTAAAAAGTCGCGTCGCTGTACGGCCAGTGCCTGCATAGGCAAGGAAGTCATCCGGGGTGTGCAGAAAATCAATCTCGTCTGGCTGCAGGCGCTCGCGTAATCTTTGTCGAAGGACAAGCCGAACGCTCCTTATCCTACACTTCATCAGTCATCACTTTTTAAATCTTTCCCGCGGCTGTGGTGCGCCAAGTCAAGCCCGATGTTTCGAGCGGGTGAAATTCCCGCACCGGCATGGGGAAGGAGCCGCGCCATCGGGGATCGAGCCTTGGGCTCATGGAGGCAACAACATGGGTCAAGCGTAGCCAGAGCCGACGCGCGGCCGTAACGTAAGTGAAGCGGATCAGCCCCCTGGAACCTGATGGAACGTGGAGTCCTTGATTTCCAATGTATTTTCTTGGGAAGATGGAAGTCTTCGGAACTTCTCGGAAGGCTAATTGGCTGGGGTGCCAGGATTCGAACCTGGGCATGGCGGAATCAAAATCCGCTGCCTTACCGCTTGGCTACACCCCAGCAGTCTTGGAGGTGACGGGGTTATACGAGTGTTTCGAATGGGGTTCAAGGGTGAACACGAGCATTCGGCGAGCCGGACGTAATCCTGTGAGCGTGTACGTTCGGGTCACCAAATTGGGTTTGTTTGGCTCACGCTCGAAGCGCGAGCGTGAAGCCGATCAGAAGCAGGACCCCGAGCACGATGGACTTGAACTGCGACGCTGGGATATGCCGTCTCGCCCAGCTTCCAAGTTGGACCCCAAGCAACGCCGGCGCGATTGCCAGAACGGACAAGCTGAAATCCGGCGCCGACATCAGGCCCGCTATCCATAGACCGATACCCAAGAAAGCTGATGCGACCACGACAGCGATGTTTACCGCCTGAACAAAAAGCGCGGGCTCCAGGTTGAGGGCAAGCATGTAGGGCATCAAGGGCATCACCTGCGAGCCCGTGAAGCCCGTCAACACCCCATTCAAAAGACCGACCGGAACTTGCGCCGTTCTCGCTATCCTGGGGGAAATCGTCAAGGCGGGCCGAAGCAGCGCCAGAATCGCGTAAGCGCAAATAATGACTCCGAGAACCTGTGTCGGAATGCGCTTATCCACCCACGTCAGCAGAAAGACGCCAAAGAGGATGCCAGGGAGCGTGGCGACATAGAGAGGCCAGAACTTTCGCAAGCTGTGCTTCAAGGAACCTGTTGTGAACAGGACCGCCACATTGCTCGCCATTGCAGGCGCGACAACGAGAACGATGGCTTCCTTCAAGCCAAGAGATGCAACGAGGAAAGGCAGAGCGCAGGACGAATATCCAATTCCGGTTGCGCCCTTGATGATGCCAGCGAAGAAGAGACCGCTGACTGCTGTGACAATAAGATTCACATCCATTGATGGGAGTCCATCTCAGGTTACTGGTTTACTGGAGGGGCTTGTGCCTTACGGGACGTGTAAGGCGGGCGGGAGAGAGTTACGCGCCTCGACTGGGCGCACTCTTGGAATACCACAATCTTTGGTTGAGCAACAGTGTAAATTACAACCCTTTAAGCGTAAACCCAGTTTGCGGTTGCGTGCAGGCCGATGGCGAGGCTCAATGGCGGCACAACCTCAACCGTGGGTGCCATCGTGCAAGTATCGCGTGAAAACCTGGCATTAGCCGTGCTCTGGGGCGCAATCAGCGCCTCTGCTCTCATGATCCTCCTTGCGCCAAAGATGACGGCGGCTGGCGCGGGGGGAAGCGGCCTTAGCAAAATAATGGCCAGCCTGGTCCAGACGGCGTTCTGATCGTTTCCAGGCGGGGTATGCGGCGGACCACAGTGCCGCGCTTGCTTTGCGCGCTACTCCAGGTTTGTCGCGGACGCGTTGAGGTGGAAGTTTACCCCTACCTTGACGGCATCGACGGTCTGAGAGAACTCCGCGTCGCCCTTGAGTGTCGAGCGCCATGGGGTTCCTGGAATGTCGAACGCGCCATCATGTCTGAAGGAGGCGCTTCCGAAATCGAAGTGCTGGTATTCGACCTTGACGGACCATTCCTGGCTCAATGCGTATTCGACGCCGCCTCCCGCCGTCCAGCCCCAAAGGGTTTCGCTTTGTTCGAAGTTGAATGTGGACGCGTTCACCGGCGCATTCGGATGCAGATAGCAATTGCGTGCGGTAGCGCAATTTTGCCCAACGTAATTCGCCTTTATGTCGACGTCCAGAAAGGCGGCGCCGCCCTTGGCATAGAAGAGCACGCGATCCACCGCGTAACCGAGGCGGCCGGTGATGTCACCGTAAAGACCGCCGGAGGTCGAGTAATTCGCATTGAGCCCGCACATGTCTCCCGGGTAGTGCGCCAGACAATCCGGCGCCGGAGTCAACGCAACCGATCTGCTTCCGGATAGGCCGAGATAACCGAGGTCCGCCTCTGGGCCGAATACGATGTTGCCCCACTGAAAGTTATAGCCGATCTGGCCGCCGCCGATGATGCCGCCGCCGTTTAGGCTGTTGCTGGATACGGGATCTCCGACGTAATCATAATGATCGTCGACAGTGGCTGTATTCCATGCGCCGCCAACATTACCACCCAGGTAGAAACCCTCCCAGAGCGCAGGGACCGGTAGATAAGGGCCATCCTTAAGTCCTGGCCTGACGTAGAGGTCAGCCGCCGAAGCTTGCCCAGTCGCCCCCAGCAAAGAGGAAATACAAAAGATCAGCGCGCCCCCGCGGGCACGCAGTCGCCACGATTTCATATTACTTGCCCACCCAACATTAGTGCCCACGATGGCTGCTAAGCGAGTCGGGACGACTTAACAACGACGATGAAGATTTTTTCCCTGCCATTTAGCCGCAGGTAAACTAGATCTCGCGATCTTTTCTGAAAGTTAATGTGACAATCAGTTATCTAATCTTTTGGAACACAGCTAGACGGCGAGAGATATTACATCGCAACTGTCGTCATAATGCCACTGTCCTTGTTACTTACTTTTCCCGCTTACCTGGTGAGAAGAATCTTCTTCATGGTGCCGGCAATCTTGCCATAAGGCGGCCGCAGAAAGCTTGCTGCGTTGTAGCGGCTTTGCAGGAAGACGCCTTTGCGATGCGAGAAAGTCTGGAACCCATATTCGCCGTGATAAGCGCCCATGCCTGAAGGGCCGACGCCGCCAAACGGCAAATTTTCGACCACGACATGCATCAGCGTCTCGTTGATTGAAGCCCCGCCGGAGGTCGTCCGCTCCAGAACCTTGTCGCGCTCCGCCGTGTCCCGCCCGAAATAGTACAAAGCGAGCGGACGCGGGCGGCTGTTCACATAATCGATAGCCTCGTCGAGCGTGTGATAGGACTTGACCGGCAGCACGGGACCGAAAATCTCTTCGCGCATCACGAGAAGATCGTCGGCTGGATCGAGCAAGAGCGTCGGGGCGATCTTCCGTTCCTGCGGCGAGAGCGCCTCTCCCGCCGGATTGATCTCGACAACGCGCGTTCCACGCTGACGGGCTTCCTCGATATACCGCGTGATGCGGCCATAGTGGCGGGCATTGACGATCGAGGTGTAATCGGGGTTCGCAGCGAGCGACGGGTAAAGCCTGGTGACGGCTTCGCGGATCAAGCCAACGAACCTGTCCCGGATGTCCTCCGGAACGAGGATGTAATCGGGAGCGATGCAGGTTTGGCCCGCATTGAGCAGCTTGCCGGTTGCGATGCTTTCCGCAGCCGCTGGAAGCGCGGCGTCCCCCCCGATGATGCAGGGCGATTTTCCGCCAAGTTCCAGCGTCACCGGCGTCAGGTTCTCGGCGGCGGCCCGCATGACGCGGCGGCCGATTTCCGTGGAGCCGGTATAAAACAAATGATCGAAGGGGAGCGCGGAGAAGGCGGCGCCCACTTCAGGACCGCCGAGGATTGTGGCGACCTTCTCCTCAGGGAAAAGCCTGCCCAGAAAGTCCGCCAGAAATTCGGATGTGCGAGGCGTCAGTTCCGATGGCTTCAGCATGACGCGATTGCCTGCCGCCAGCGCCGCGATCAGCGGCATGAGAGCAAGCTGAATCGGATAGTTCCAGGGGCTGATGATGCCCACGACGCCAACAGGCTGGTAAAGGATGCGCGCCCGCCCCGGCATGAGTTCCAAGCCGACCCCGACGCTTTTCGGCTTCATCCAGCGCGCCAGATGTTTCAGGGTTTCGCGCGCCGAGGTCACGACCGGCCAGATATCGGCAAGCGATGTCTCGTACCGCGACCGGTTCCCGAAATCCGCAGAGATGACGGCTGCAATCTGCTCCGCTTCCTGCTTGAGGGCTGCGCGAAGCCTTTGGATGTCATCTTTTCTCTCGGCGAGATCGGGCGGCCCGGCGCGCAGAAAAGCCTCCCGCTGAAGAGCAAGAATTTCGGCGGGTTTCTTCCCGGCCTTGATGGTGGCGGCTTCAATTACGCTCATGACAACTCTACGCTTTGCATCAGGACCTGGATGAGAACATAAGCCCGCCTTGGCGCCTCCAACAGCGTCCAAGCCCTCCTTTTGTATACATCCGGCGACTTTCGGCCTCCGTTGGTCCAATTTGTCCCTGACGCTTTCGTCCGTTTTCCTCTTCTAAAATATTGTCGGCGAAAGCGTCTTTATGGCAGGTTAATGCTGGCTAAGCCCGCTCCAACCCCTGATAAATATGGGAAAAAGGACGAATCGAACGCCGTTGGCGCAGCCCGCGCCTATGGCGTTACGGCTAAGCTCAAGCGTTAATTTGTAAGGCAGAAATATATTTAACGGACATTTGCGCGTCCCAGTAAATGAAATAATTCCGGCATTAAATAGAACTTAATGTCCGGTCATGGTCTCAGAAAAAACTGTGTTCTCACAACACCTTAACAGCATTTATTTCCGGTCACTTCGAGCACGCGGCGCTCCCGCCCCCGCGCGGACTAAACTCCTTTTTAACCAAACTCATGACCGGAAATAAATCCGGCGCCCTCCTGTTAACTACGATTGTATTAAAGCTCGGCGCGGCGAACGAACAATTCACAAAATTCCGCGCGGTAAGCGCCGTTCGACGGCGCGCCTCTACTTCACCGCGTATTCGAAGGGCACGCGCAACGTGTGAGATTGCTTGCTCACTTCGGCGGGGACGGGGGGAAATGGCGCAGCGCGTTCCAGCGACGTCATCGCGGTTTTATCCAGCGCGGGCGAGCCGGAACTTTCGACCACACGATGATCCAAGAGTTCGCCCGACGGGGCGAGCGTCAACTCAACGACGACGCGCCCCTTCTGGGTCGCCTTGGGGCGGATGGCGTTCTTGATCAAAGCCTGATAGACCCGGCTGTTGTAGAGCGAAAGCACCTCGTGGCGGCGAGCTTCCAAAGCGCGCGTCGCGGCGCGTTGCTCCTCCAGGGCTTCGCTGGACGGCGCCGGGATCGAGGGTTGTACCTCGACGATCTTCTTTTCGGGCTCCTTTTCCTCCGCGATCGGGGTTGGCTCCGGCGATTTCTCGGGCGGAAGCTCGACTTTTTCCTCCTCCTTCTTGACCTCCTCCTGCACTTGCGGGGCAGCCTGGCCGCCCAGCGAGGCTTCCTGCTGCTGGACGTTAGCCGTGTCGAGCCCGAGACTTTCCTCGGATTGCATGGTGATCGTGGCGGCGACGGTGATGTCCTCGTCTCCATTGCCCGATTGCAGCGCAGCCGGATCGGGCTGATACGTCGCCGAAGCGGCGAAAAGGCCAAGAACCGCTACGTGAACGCCAACAGCGGCTGAGGCTGAGCCAAGGCGAATCCAATTCATTGCGAAACCTTGGCGGGCGGTGTTGCCTGCGAGCCCCCAGCCTGGGCGTCCTGCGCCTGCGACAAGAGCGAGATCCGCTGATAGCCCGATGCGCTGAGACGGCCGAGAAGCTCCATCACGTCGCCATAGGGAATGGCCTTGTCGGCCCTGAGATAGACGACGGCGTCGCCTTCGCCCTCCCGCAAGGCCGCAAGCCTTGGAATGAGCGAACCCGCATCCATCTGCTCGTCCCGGATATAGAGGCGGCCGTCCGCAGCGAGCGTCACGATGACCGGCTTGTTCGGCTGGCTGATCCTTTGCGCCGAGTTCTTGGGAAGTTGCACCGGCACACCCGCGACGAGCAAGGGCGCCGTGACCATGAAGATCACGAGGAGAACAAGCATGACGTCGACCATCGGCGTGACGTTGATGTCCGCCATGATCTTCGTTTGGAAAGGCCGCTCTGTTCCGTTACCGGTGTTCCAGCCCGCCATTGGTCAACCCTTGTTTTACGTGCGCCGCCGCAGGCTTTGCGTCAAAGGCAGGCCGCGTTTGAGCTTCGCCATAAACCCTCATTTTCGCAAATTTCGCCACCGCCGCCGCCAGCCGGTCCGCAATGCGGCCGAGCGAAACATTCGCCTGATTATAGAAAATCACAGCGGGAATTGCCGCGGCAAGGCCGATTGCGGTTGCGAACAGCGCTTCTGCAATGCCCGGCGCGACGACGGCGAGGCTTGTATCCTTCGCCGCCGCGATGCCCGTGAAACTGCGCATGATGCCCCAGACCGTCCCGAAAAGACCGACGAACGGGGCGGTGGACCCGACCGTCGCCAGAAAGGGAAGCCCGGACTGGAGCCTTTGCAGTTGTGCATTCGTCTCGATTTGCAGGCTCTTCTCCAGCCTCGCATTGAACTCGGCCTGGGTTTCGCCATCCCCGAGCGGCTCCGCATCCGCGATTTGCCTCATGCGATCCACAAGCCAGCCCGAAGCGTCGCCGCGCCTTGCCTCCGCGCTCTCAAGAGCGGTCACCTGCCGCGAAAAAGCGACGATTCGCATAAATTTCTCGAACGCGATGGTCCAGCAGACAAGCGAGGCGGCGGCGAGGATCAGCATGACCCCTTTCACCACCGGATCGGCGTTCATGAGCAGTTCGAAGACAGGAAGACGGTCCATGCTTATCCCGAATGCAGCTTGAAGAGAGATTAAAGCTCAGAAAAGTCTGCGACCTGTTGGCGCGCTATAATATTAATTACTCGCGTTCAAGCAAGAGACGGCGAAACAACTTCTCGTGGAATGCCCGACACCCCATTAGAGCGCAAAGTAGCGTCGCGGCTGAACTTTTCCAGTGCAGGCTTGCGTTCAAAGATGAAAAAAATCTGTCAGCCTACTGCTTCTCATACTTTCGCCGGACGCTCCGAATAAGCGCCTCCACTCATTCTGGCCCACCTTTTGCTTTGCTTTAACAAATGCCGCATTCATTGATTCCTATTCTTAAGAGCGAGTTAATAGACCTAACGGGGTCTTGACAGTGGCCGCAAGCGGCCGGGGGGTGGATAGGAGATGATAAGACGTGTTGCGCTTGCAGGGCTGGCGGCGGTGTCTTCTCTTGGCAACGCTGCTTTGGCGGAAGCAGGCGAACTTCTTCGCGTGGAGGGTTATCTCATGCGTTGGGCTCCTGAAGCGGCTGGCGGCAAGACAATTATCACCTACTCTATCCTGCAGGGCGCGTATCACGTAAAAACCAGGAAGAGCATACTCAGCCCCAGCAATTGCGCCAAGATGCACGCTTTCTCGGACATCGTCGCGAAATCCCCGGATATTACGGAAGAGAAGGCCAAGAACGAGCTGCAGGCAGCCTTGCAGCGGTGGGAAAGCGTTGCGAACATAGCCTTCATCGAGATGAATGATCCGAGCCTCGCCAATATCGTGATCGGCGCGGCGGACGATCCGGGCGGGCGCGCGTTCGCCAATTTGAGCTATCGCGGCGAAAAAGGCCCCACACCCGTCACGATGGCGCTCGGCAATGCCCCCGCCTCGCCGGTCTTGGATGATAATGGCGGCGACGGTTCCGTCGTGCCGATCGATCAGGCCTATGTCTGCCTGAATCCGAAGTCCCGCTGGAAAATCGGCTTTGACGGCAACCTCGATGTCTACGATCTCAGGCACACCTTTACGCATGAGGTGGGTCATGCGATCGGGCTCGATCATCCGGACAGCACCGGCGCCGTGATGGCGTTTCGCTACGACGAGCGCGTCCGGGACCTGCAGCCGTCCGACATCGCCGGGGTGCGAAGACTTTACGGGCCGCGCGCCGCAGAGTGAAAGGGCCTTCCGGGGCGGCAGCCGCCGCTCTGAAATGCCTAAAAAATGTGCAGCTCACTTCGGCGTCCCATTCGATTGAGCGATTGCCAATCTCTGGCAGGCTGCGGAAAACGATGCGGCCCATGGTTCGACAAGCTCACCATGAGGTCCAAGCCGGTGAAATCGCTCGGCCTCATCCTGAGCCTGTCGAAGGATGAAGCTCAAATTCAGGCTTTTTCAGCAGCGCTAGGCCGGCGCCACGCCGCCACGACGGCCCTTTCGCAGGCAAATAAGACGACGAGACAAGCTGTCCATCGCGAAGCCGGTTGCGCGCCAAGTCCTTTCCATCGTAAATGAATAAATCATCTCCGAGCTGAACCGAGCCGAGCGATCATGACGGACCTGCTTCTGACTTACCTTCCGCTTGTTATCTTTTTCGCAGTCGCACTCGTGATAGGGCTCGGGCTGCTCGTCGCGCCGTTCCTTGTCGCTCCCAACAAGCCCGATCCGGAAAAGGTCGCGGCTTACGAATGCGGATTTCCCGCCTTCGACGACGCGCGCATGAAGTTCGACGTGCGCTTCTACCTGGTGTCCATCCTGTTCATCATCTTCGATCTTGAGGTCGCGTTCCTCTTTCCCTGGGCCGTGGCGTTCAAGGAAGCGGGCGCGTTCGGCTTCTGGGCGATGATGATCTTCCTTGGCGTTCTTACAATCGGCTTCATATATGAGTGGAAAAAGGGAGCGCTGGAATGGGATTGATCAAACAGCCATTCGGTGAGCGGCTTTTGGAGAGATCTGGCGAGGGCTACGGGCTTGTGCCCCCCTCGGGCGATCCTGATGCGATTTTCAAGAGCATGAACACCGAGCTATCGGACAAGGGGTTTCTTGTCACGACCGCCGATGACCTCATCAATTGGGCGCGCACGGGCTCGCTGATGTGGATGACCTTCGGCCTTGCGTGCTGCGCGGTCGAGATGATGCAGGCCTCCATGCCGCGTTATGACGTCGAGCGCTTTGGCTTCGCGCCGCGCGGCAGCCCGCGCCAGTCCGATGTGATGATTGTGGCAGGAACGCTGTGCAACAAGATGGCGCCCGCGCTCCGCAAGGTCTACGACCAGATGCCGGAACCGCGCTACGTCATTTCCATGGGAAGCTGCGCGAACGGCGGCGGCTATTACCACTATTCCTATTCGGTGGTGCGCGGATGCGATCGCATCGTGCCTGTCGATATATATGTCCCCGGATGCCCGCCGAGCGCCGAAGCCCTCGTCTATGGCATCATGCTTCTTCAGAAAAAAATCCGCCGCACGGGCACAATCGAACGCTAACAGCCGGAGCTAAGCAATGACGGAGACGGGGAAGCTTGAGGCCCTGGCGGAAGCGATAAAGCTCGCCTGTCCCGATGCTGTTATAGGCACGCGCCTCGTCCTCGGCGAGCTTACGGTCACGATCCAGCGCCCCCGCATCGCCGAGGTCGCCCAATTCCTGCGCGACGATCCTGCATGGCGCTTCAAGCTCCTGATCGACATTTGCGGCGCAGATTATCCGGAACGCGCCGAGCGGTTCGAGGTCGTCTATCACTTCCTGAGCGTCTATGAGAATTTGCGCGTGCGCCTCAAGCTCTCGACAGACGCCGCCGCGACCGTTCCGAGCCTCGTAGGCATCTATCCGGCGGCGAACTGGTACGAGCGCGAGGCCTACGATCTTTACGGCGTCCTTTTCGAAGGACATCCCGACCTGCGCCGCATCCTGACGGATTACGGTTTTCGAGGGCATCCGTTGCGCAAGGACTTTCCGCTGACCGGCTTCGTCGAAGTCCGCTATAACGAGGAGCAGAAGCGCGTTGTCTACGAGCCGGTAAAATTGCCGCAGGAATTTCGCAGCTTCGATTTCCTAAGCCCCTGGGAGGGCGCCCACTACGCGCCGCTGCCCGGCGATGAGAAAGCGAAAGCAAAGTAAGAGGCGAGGACTGCCGAAGCGGAAATTCAATTGGGGATGTTTCTTCCAAGATGCGAGAGCTATTTACAATTCCGGGTGCAACCTATAATGGCGCTGAAATTGTTTAGATGGCGCTCGCTCGCGGAGATCAAATGCCGGCAATGGAAGACGTTTCGCGCATCACCGCAGACATAACAGAGATGAACGGCTGGAGAAGTATCGCATCGGGAGACGCGAAAGAATCCTGGCGTGACCGCGCGCAACTCGCGGCGGCATTTCTAAGGCCTGGAGATGTCGTCTGCGATCTCGGTGCCGGTTCTCAGCCTCTCAGGATTTTCCTGCCCGAGGGCTCAAAATACATTCCTGTCGACTGTGTGGATACGCTTCCCGGAACCCATCTGGCCGACTTCGACGCGCCCGACTTCACCCTTCCCGCGCAAAATTTCAACGTGCTCACCGCGCTTGGCGTCCTGAACTGGTTGAAAGATGAGGAAGCCTTTCTCGCGCGCCTCTCTGAACTCGCGGAAGGCAAATTCTTCATTTTCACGTACGATCTCTGGGCCGCGCAGCGGAAGCTTGGCTCGCTCGACGGTTGCATGGCGGCCTTTTCCCCGTACATTCGCAATCTTGCCCCGGCCATCGTGTTCCGTCGGCGCGTGCTCTTTACCGGGACATTCGGGCGCGGCGAATCAAATGGCGCTTTCCGAGCGCCCGCAACAAACATATATCTGAAGTATCTGCGGCCTCAGGAGTATTTGATGCTCAAGCTTCTGAAGCTGAAAATAATGCCACGATGGCTTGCCTGACAGCGGCGGCCTTTCCCGGAAAGAGAGAGACAGATGGCTGATGGGGGTGGAACACCTGAAGCGGAAGGCGCGGGCTCCGACCTTTGCGTGAAGCCGCCCGAGAACCGCAATTTCACCATCAATTTCGGCCCGCAGCATCCGGCGGCGCACGGCGTGCTTCGTATGATCACGGAGCTCGACGGCGAGGTGGTGCGCCGCATCGACCCGCATATCGGGCTTTTGCATCGCGGCACCGAAAAGCTCATCGAGTACAAAACCTATCTCCAGGCGATCCCCTATTTCGACCGGCTCGATTATGTCGCGCCGATGAACCAGGAACACGCGTTCTGTCTGGCGATCGAGCGTCTTCTCGTGATCACGCCGCCGATCCGCGGCCAGCTCATCCGCGTGCTCTTCAGCGAGATCGGCCGCATCCTGAATCATATCCTGAACGTCACGACCTTCGCGCTCGATGTCGGCGCGCTGACGCCTCCCCTTTGGGGATTCGAGGAGCGCGAGAAGCTCATGGTGTTCTATGAGCGCGCGAGCGGGGCGCGGCTTCACGCGAACTATTTCCGGCCGGGCGGCGTGCACCAGGATCTGCCGCAGGCTCTCATCGACGACATCGCGGCGTGGTGCGAGTCCTACCTGAAGGTTCTCGCGGACATGGACGAGCTCCTTACCGATAACCGTATCTTCAAGCAAAGGAACGTCAATATCGGCGTCGTCAGCCTTGCCGACGGGATGGCCTACGGCTTCACGGGCGTAATGATACGCGGCTCGGGCGCGCCCTGGGATTTGCGCAAGTCGCAACCTTATGAATGCTACGCCGACCTCGAATTCGACATTCCCATCGGCAAGAACGGCGACAATTGGGACCGCTACCTCATCCGCATGGAGGAGATGCGTCAGTCGGTCCACATCATGCAGCAATGTATCGAGCGCTTGAACTCGCCGGCTGGGCGCGGCCCGGTGCTTTTGCCCAACCACAAGGTCACGCCGCCGCGTCGCGCCGAAATGAAAAGCACGATGGAAGGCGTCATTCATCACTTCAAGCTCTACACCGAAGGCTTCCGCGTTCCCGAGGGCGAGGTCTACGCCGCCATCGAAGCGCCGAAGGGCGAGTTTGGCGTCTATCTCGTGGCCGACGGCACGAACAAGCCTTATCGCTGCAAAATCCGCGCCCCCGGTTTCCCGCATCTCGCGGCCATGGACTTCCTTTGCAAAGGCCACATGCTCGCCGACGTGTCGGCCGTGCTCGGCAGCCTCGATATCGTGTTCGGCGAGATCGACCGGTAGTACAGGTCGCGCGATGGGAAGCCTCTTGAGCACGCGGTCGAAGCAGACTGTGCAAGTCTTAACGTGCGCCCTGTTAAAGCACGCTCCGGCATAGGTCGAGACCCGATTGCTGGCGAAGAGTTGGTATGTCCTTTCAGCCCGTTCTGATATCATTTTTGGGGCTAAAGAAGGAATGACGCCATGCCAGAAGAGTCCGAACTCCACGACTACGCACGGCAGCTATGGGATTTGCACGGTCCCAAGGCCATTGCGGAAGCCGCTCAGAAGGCCAGCGATTTCGAAAAGAAAGGCGAAAACGAACAGGCCCAAAATTGGAGACGCATCGAAGCGATGCTGCTGCACATGCGCGGGCCGCGTCAAAGTTGACGCGGCGCACGGGAAAACTTGGACGCTGAGCAAGAGCTCGCCTTAGCCAAAATCGCAAGGGGAAAGGGATGTATGCTTCAATTCGTCAAGGCAAAGCAAAGGCTGGCAAGGCAGATGAACTTGCGCGCAAGATCAAAGAGGAGGCCCTCCATATCATCAGCGCTGTTCCTGGCTTCAGAGCCTATTATGTTATCTATGCGCCCGACGACACCGTGACCGCGATCAGCATTTTCGACGATTACGCGGGAGCAGTTGAATCGAACAATCGTCTGCTCCCTTGGATCAAAAAGAATGTGACCCAGCTCCTAAGCGAGCCAGTCACAGCTGCAGCAGGCGCCGTTATCGTGCACACGCTGGCTTGATGCCAATGGCTGTGGGGATGGACCGGCATAGATTCATCCTCATCCGGCCGATCTAAAAAATCATTCCCTTGCGGTTGCGCAAGAGCCTGTTGCGCTTCTTCACACCGAGCCTTTCTTCCCGGTAGAGCTGGAAAAGGCTTCCCGGATAAGGATTCGCCTCTCCGGTTTGGGTTTGGGATGACTATTACGCGGGAAGTCCTGACCCGTTTGCTGTGGATGTTGCCAGGACTTCCCGCGTATAAGGCGTACTAGCAACTTATTGATTCTAGATATAGCTTGTCCGAGGCAGGTTCGCTTGAGCGCTCGCGGGCTTAGGGGCGCCAACTCGCCTCGGGCTGCACGATCGCGGCGATTTCCGCCCTTATTGCTGGCGGCGCGCAAACGAGATCGGGTAGGCCTCATCCCGCACGTCGATCATTGGATCGTCCGATTTCTCGATCCCGTCCGGGAGGTTGCCTGGGAGAAACAGCAACTTGTTCTGGACCTCGAAAGGATCGGCGCCCACCTTCGCAATGGTCAAGACGCCCACGTCCACCTCTTTGCGATCATCCGGCCAGGTCTTCGATCCATCGCTGGTTTGATCGCCCGGCGCGGCAAGCTGCGCCTTCAAATGGAAGGTGATCGGGCCTTTCTTGAGCCGCTCCTGCACCTCGTCGATAAGGAAGTTGGGCGCTTTCTCCTTCGCTTCGGCCGGATCGAGATGCACGATGCGCTCCGGCGCAAGGTGATAGCGGAACGCCTGCTTCTGTCCGGCGCCGTTCACGAACACGAAGGCGTTGACGCCCTGATACTCCTCATCGGCGAAACTGGCGGGCGTATGCACGGCGGCATTGGCTGCGGCGACATTGGGGTGGGCGGCCACGAATTGTTCGACTTTCGTGGGCTTGGGCGCGTCCGGCGGGCTGGCGGCGACGGCCAGGAGCAGATCGCGGAAATCCGTGGGGTTGGAGACAGGAAAGAATTTCAGCGCGTTGATGACAAGATCGCTATCGCTTCCGTCCGGCAGATGGAACTTCATCGCGATGCCATGCGGGTTGGCGTTGGGGGCGCCATCGGGGATATTCGGCACTCCCGTTGCGTCGGAAAAGCGCGCCGTCAGGGGGATCTCGCTTCCGTTGAAAAGCGCCGCCTTGCTCAGCGCGGCAGCTTCGGGCGTCGCCTTGAAGCTGCCTTCGACCACGATGCCCTTCGCATGATTGGCCCGGAAGCCGTCACGCTGAGGGCCGAAAACCTTGCTCATGGCGTCCACAATCTGCTCCGCAATCGGCTTTTCGTCCGCCGCCGCCGCGCCTGACCATACGAGGCAGGATGCGATAATCGCTGCTACAGTTCTGTGTGCCATAGGACGCCCAACTGCCTTTGTTTGTGATTTGCTCCCGGCTTGTAACAGCGCAGCCCGCGCAAAAGGTCCGTTTGCCGCAAAGCCCGTGCATATTTTTCCGCTATCCTCTTGACGGGGCTTGCGCATAGCCCCTTACTCAGGGCGCCAGTTGGCCGGATGGCCGCCGCTCGAAAGGCGCGTTGTGGGCCGCAAGGCCGTAGCGCTTCCCGGGTGGAGGAAAGTCCGGGCTCCACGGAAACACGGCGCCGGATAATGTCCGGCAGGGGCGACCCTAGGGAAAGTGCCACAGAAAGCAAACCGCCCTATTCAGGTCATCGCGTTCGGTGTCTCAAGCAGCGCAGAGCGCGATAGACAAAAATAGAGCAAGGGTGAAAGGGTGCGGTAAGAGCGCACCGCAGCACTGGCGACAGGGCTGGCAAGGCAAACCCCGCCGGGAGCAAAACCGAATAGGGACGGCACAGCCCTGCGGCTTCGGCTGCGGGGCGGAATGCGTTTCCGCATCGCCGTCCGGGTTGGTTGCTTGAGGCGCGCGGCGACGCGCGTCCCAGATGAATGGCCATCGCGGCGGGGGCTAACCCCTCCGCCGGCACAGAACCCGGCTTACAGGCCAACTGGCATTTTCTTTGGCTGCAAAATGGCGTCTCCAGCCGTTGAGATCACCTCTCTCGCGACGAGCTTCACGACCGAAAATTACGAGCGCCGGACTGGGATCAGCCCTACTCCGGCATCTCAACGCAAGGTCTTTGCAGATCTTCCTCGCGAGGATATTCAAAATTTCCGTGTGCGTGGGAACAGCCGAACGCCGTCCCAACGCTGGGTTCTCCCACCACGAATGATTGCCGCCTTCCCTGACGAGCTTGCAACCGTGCCGCGTCAAGTGCGCCAGCAAGTGCCGCCGTTTCATACGGCGAGTGTGACTTCATGATAGCCGGACCCTGCCTCGCGAAGGGCGCCCTCGCGATTGAATTGAAGCGCTTCTCTTAGAGTCTCCCGCAGGCTTTCAAGAAGCTCGTCGCGGGTGCGCTCCTGGCAATTGACGCCCGGGACCTCCTCGATCCAGCCGATCCACCAATCGCCGTCCTGTTTCACGAGAGCGGTATACTCGCCGCGCATGTTTTGCTCACCAGATGACAATACCCCACGGGCGCAAGAGCGCGCCAACGCCACGCAATAGCATGCGGGTAACATTGGAACGCTAAAGCAAGAACCGGCCATGCACTCTCGACGGCGTTCGACAAGGCGCTCGCGAAGCTTATCGGGTGAGACAGGCTTGCGTTTGTGAGCACTCCCGTGCAACTGTGGAACATGAAAAATATCACAGTTACACTGGATGACGAAACCTACCGCAAAGCCCGCATTCGCGCAGCCGAGCTTGACACTTCGGTATCGGCTATCGTCCGCAAATATCTGACGGAGTTCGCAGGCGGCGAGTCACGGTTCGAGCGGCTGAAAAAGCAGGAAGAAGCCGTGCGCGCACGGATCGAGAAGTTTACGGCTGAAGATCGCCTCTCTCGCGACGAACTTCACGACCGCAAATTATGACCGCCGTCGCCTTCCTCGATACGAATATTCTGCTCTACACGATCAGCCGTGAGCCTGCCGAGCGAGCCAAGAAGGCCATCGCGGTCGAGCTCTGGATCGAACCGACGCCGGGCTGTCGGTTCAGGTTCTTCAGGAATTCTATGTGCAGGCGACGAGGCCGACGCGAGGAGACCGGATCTCGCATGCCGATGCCTCGGATCTGATCGAGGCGTGGACACGCTTCGAGGTGCAGCCGATCACGCTCGATGTTCTCATGGCGGCGCTCGATATCAAACAGCGTCACGGCTTGTCCTATTGGGATAGCGCGATCGTGGCGTCGGCGCTGGCCCTCGGCTGCCGCGAGCTTTACACCGAAGACATGCAGCACGGTCTCGTTATCAATGGCCTGCGCCTTATCAATCCGTTTCTGTAGCTATCCAAGCCTCTGTCATGCCGAAGCGCTCCTTCGGCTTCGACGCTAACGGCGGTCTGATGGTCTACGGCGCCTCGCAATTGCCTACCAACTTTGCTGAATGCTCTCATAGGCAATTGCAAGGGTTCCCGATGCTTTCCCTGGCGCATTTCCGATTGCAGCGACGTTCGCTGCGTTCGCTGATCTACCTGTCTTGGATTTATAGTTTTGTCAGCAGAGCTGTCGGCGCATTTTCACAGATTTACATCTTTGAACTCTTCAATAGCGTCCAGCTCGCCATTATTGCAGGAATTGCCGCGTTTACCGGCATCATGATCGGCTTTTGCATTTACGGCGTGGTCGCGGCGCACTACCGTTTGAACGCGAAGCATGGATTTCTTCTCAGTTTTCTCTTTACCGGATTGGGCCTTATTCTTTTGCCGCTTGCGAACGACGTCCCCGAAGCTTGCGGCGCGGCGGCCATAAGAGGGATAAGCGGCCTGTTCTGGCTCACCATCCACACTTATGAGCTTATGGAATTGAGCGACCATGAGCGCGATGTCTATTCGACGTTTTTGTCCGCCGGAGACCAGATCGTTACAGTGGCGAGCCCCGCTTTTGCGACATTGCTGCTCTGGATTTCGCATCATCTGGGCTTCGGCGATTTACGCTCCTGTTTGTGGCCATGCCGCCGCTCCTGCTGCTTGGCCTTCCGGCCCTCGCCGCGCTGAAGGACTACCGGCCGGCCCCGATTGGACGGCACGACCTCGTGCATTTCTTCGCGGACCGGCCTTCACCGTCGCCAGGGTGCGCTCGTTGGCATCGAGCTTTTTGAAAATGTTGTTCATGTGAAATCGGATCGTTGCGTGCGAAACGCCTAGGATCTCGGCTATGACGGAATTGCTTTTTCCTTCAGCCGCCCACAAAAGGATCTCCTTTTCCCGAGCGGTGAGATGAACGTTTCCGGCGGGCCGACGCCTTTTCTCCAAATCCGTAAAGACCAGATGGAACTGAATGGCGAGGGCTTGCAGCTTTCTTAGAGCGCTCACGCCGGGCTGGATTCCGCCGGCGCTGCTCGCCATGCCAACCCCTGCCAGTTCGCCATTATGGCCGCAGATTGGGATGCCGATGCCGTCAAGGAACCCTGGCCTCCTCGGCTTCGTTCATGACCTTCTTCTCGTCAGCCTTCAATTCGCGGGTCTGTCTGATCGAGTCCCACGTGAACGGTCGCAACGTTTCGAATGCTTGCCGGGGGACCGGGTCCTTTTTTTCGTAGCGATTGGCTTTATAGTGGGCCATCCATGCTTCAGGATAATTTTCCGCGACGCCGTGACCTGCATCCAAGCCAATGGACGGATGACTTGTTATGAGGCTATAACAGAATTCATCATATCCATATACTTTGAGGGCATTACCGAATAGCCGGGTCAGATTCTCCTGCGTTGACTTGGCGTTATCGGCTTCCTCGATGAAGCGTTCAATCGTATATTTTGGCATCGTGGTTCATGCTGGTGGCCGCGTTACTGTAAGGCGGCTTCAATACTATATTTCATCTTTTTAGGGGCACAGCGCAACCTGCGCGGAACCGGCTTTCTCGCGCAAAACAGACCGGGTGCCCGCGGAGAGTGCACGGTGCTCGCATGAATGCCTGGAATTGGCAAGCGCGCTTTCTTCGCAAGAAGGGTTCAGGTGTGCGCACAGGCTCGCGTTGCAGTGGACAGGCGTCGCGGCGGCGCTTACATTCCGGTGATCTCGAAATAGGACACCGTCATGAGCTATAACGTCGCCGTCGTCGGCGCCACGGGCAATGTGGGCCGCGAAATGCTGAACATCCTCGAGGAACGTGAATTCCCCGTGGACGAGATCCACGCGATCGCGTCGCGCAACTCCATCGGCGTCGAGGTCTCCTTCGGCGACCGCACGCTCAAGTGCGAGGACCTCGAGCAGTTCGACTTCTCGCAAGGTCGACATCGTGCTGATGACGGCGGGCGGCGACGTCTCGAAGGAATGGTCGCCGAAGATCGGCGCCGCCGGCCCGTCGTCATCGACAACTCCTCGGCCTGGCGCATGGACCCCGACGTGCCGCTGATCGTGCCGGAGGTGAACCCGGACGCGGTCTGGGACGCGCGCAAGAAGAACATCATCGCCAACCCCAACTGCTCGACCGTCCAGCTGGTGGTGGCGCTGAAGCCGCTGCACGACCGGCGCGGATCAAGCGGGTGGTGGTCTCGACCTACCAGTCGGTCTCCGGCGCCGGCAAGGAGGCGATGGACGAGCTGTGGGACCAGACCAAGGACGTCTTCGTCCTGGGCGCCACCGAGCCCAAGAGTTCCCCAAGCAGATCGCCTTCAACGTCATCCCGTTCGTCGGCAGCTCACGGACGACGGCTACACCGACGAAGAAGCCAAGATGTGGAACGAGACCCACAAGATGCTCGATCCGGACATCGCGCTGACCGTCACCTGCGTGCGCGTGCCGGTGTTCGTCGGCCACTCCGAGAGCGTGAACATCGAGTTCGAGACGCCGCTCGAACCGGACGAGGCGCGCGACATCCTGCGCGACGCGCCCGGGCGTGGTCGTCATCGATAAGCACGAGGACGACCGGCTACATCACGCCGAACGAGTGCGTGGGCGAGTTCGGCGTCTTCGTCAGCCGCATCCGCAACGACCCGACCGTCGAGAACGGCCTGAACCTCTGGGTCGTCTCCGACAACCTGCGCAAGGGCGCGGCGCTGAACGCCGTGCAGATCGCAGAGACGCTTATAAATCGCGGATTGATCAAGAACGGGAGGCGGCTTAGGCCACCTTCTTCCCTCGCTGGGCCGGCCCGCCTATCCGCTCCACCATCGACTTTCCGCGTGATGACGCCGCGCGTTTGCGGCAGGATTTCAGAGATCCGATTGCCGACGGCGCGGCGGTTGGGCGATGTCATTTCGCTTCTGGAGAAGGTTGAGCGCCACGCTCGCGAAGGCCGGTGGGCCGTAGGCATGGTGGCCTACGAAGCTGCGTCCGTCTTCGATGACGCCTTCCAAACGCTGCCGCCATCGGAAGGCATTCCGCTCGTCGCCTTCGCAATCTTCGACGGCCCGTCCCCGAGCCTGACGAAGACACAGCGAAAGCTGTGTTTCGCTGCTCGCACTGGCAGAGCGACATTGCCCCCGCCGTCTTCAGAAAAAAGGTTGAAGACATCCGCGAAGGCATCGCCGCCGGCGCCTATTACCAAGTCAATTTGACCACCCGCCTTCGCGCCAAGTTCGAGGGGGAGCCTCGCGCGTTTTTCGATTGCTTTGCGAGGCGCAGCCCGGCGCTTACGCGCTCTTTCTGGATTTCGGAGAGTGGCAGATTGCTTCCGTCTCGCCGGAGCTGTTCTTTGCCTGGAACCCGGCCACGGCTGAGATTGTGGCCCGGCCCATGAGGGCATGGCTCCACCGAGCCAGTCGGCCGCCTATCTGCGCGCGTCGACGAGGACCGCCGCGAAAATCTTATGATCGTCGATCTCCTGCGCAACGACATTGCCCGCGTCGCACGCCAAGGCAGCGTTCGCGTTCCTGAGCTTTTCACCATCGAGACCTTCGCCACCGTGCGGCAGATGACGTCGACCATCATCGGCGAGACAGTGCCGGGCATGGACCTCGCAACGATTTTCGCCGCGCTTTTCCCATGCGGGTCCATCACCGGCGCGCCCAAAATAGCGGCGATGCAGGCGATTGCGGCGCTGGAATTGTCGCTGCGGGGCGCAACCTATCGCGGCGCGCTTGGCGTTGTACAGCCCGGTGGCGCTGCGCTGTTCAGCGTGGGCATCCGCACCGTGACAATCGCCAACGGAGAAGCCGAATGCGGCGTTGGCAGTGGCATTACCTGGGATTTCAACCCCGCCGAGGAACATCAGGAGTGCCAGATCAAGCGGCGCTTTCTGCTCAGGGCGAGCGCCGCGTTCGACCTTTTGGAGTCGATCAAGTTAGAGGATGGCGTCTACTGGCTTCTCGGCCGCCATTGCGAAAGGCTTCAGCGCTCGGCTGAGCATTTTGGTTTTCCATTCGATATCGCGGACGTCAACGGGGCGCTCCAAGCGACTGCAGAGCAGAATCCAACGGGCGCGCATGCGGTGCGTCTGTTGCTGTCCAGGCGTGGAACCATTGCAATTGAAACGAGACCGCTTCCCGTTACCGCTGCTCATCCCCTGGTCGCTCTCGCGGAAACCGCAATATCCAGCGACGACGAATATCTTCATCACAAGACGACCCATCGCGCCGTCTACGAAGCGCACGCTCCCAAGATTGCGGGCATATTCGACACCCTTCTTTTCAACGAACGCGGCGAGATCACGGAGTTCACGCGCGGCAATGTCGCGGTGGAGTTGGATGGGAGCCTTATCACGCCGCGGCAGAGCAGCGGCCTTTTGCCCGGCACGCTCCGAGCCGAAATGCTGGCTGAGGGAAAATTGATCGAGCGCGTTCTTAAACGCGACGACTTGGATCGCGCCTCCGCCGTCTGGTTTCTGAACAGCTTGAGGGGAATGTTTCGCATTCGCCTTGCGTAGAGGAAAG
>CAWFXN010000044.1:0-32222 GCA_963819665.1 uncultured Alphaproteobacteria bacterium | reverse complement strand
ATCCGTGTCAGCTCCATGGCTGTCCACATGGGCGGCCCGGTCGAAACGAGCCGGGGCTTTGTCTTGCACAGTTCCGACTATTTCGCTGCGGACAGTACGCTACCCATCAACGAAGGCGTCTGCCTGACCGCCACGATCGATATTCTCAAGGCCATCGCGAAGGGAAGCGGGCCGGATAGGGCAATTCTCGCGCTTGGCTATGCCGGCTGGGCGCCAGGTCAGCTTGAACACGAAATCCAGGGGAATGGCTGGCTCAATTGTCCGGCCGATCCGGACATCATTTTCAACAGCGACCTCGAAAGCAAATATAGGAGCGCCCTCACTAGCCTGGGCATCGATCCCTCGCGTCTTGTCGGGGTTGCAGGCAGAGCCTAAGCAGAGTTGGGTGGAAGCGCCGCCGTCATCCCGAAAAGGCGAAGCCTTATCCGGGATCGTAATACATTGGAGCGCCTGACTTTATGCGATCCCGGCTCGCGCTTGGCTTGGCCGGGATGACAAATTGCGAAGCAGCTCACGGCTACTTTTCGCGCCTTCCTAGAGGAAATGCGGGTCTGGACGTCTGGGCGCTTGTGGCCGCGCGAAATCCTTCACCAGGCGCTGGCGGCTGCATGTCGCGCGGGTAAGCCCCGTTTCCCGCTCCGTTTCCGTTCGCCCTCTTCGTTTCTTCGCTAGAGCCCTGGCGGCGGCCATTGCTCCCGCCCGCTTTTTTGTCCGGGGAACCGGAAGCAGCCACGGCATTCGCCTCGGCGCCGGCGAGAGCGGCAGCTTTGCCCCGCTCTTTTTCTTCCCGCTCCCTTTCCTTTTCAGCTCTGCGCTCGGCTCGCTTTTCTTCCTTTTCCTGCTCCTTGTGGTCCCGGCGCGTGGAGCGGGCGATGGCGTTCAGAAGATTGACGACCTCGCGCTCCGTCATGAGGTCCGCATAGTAGAAGCCCTGGCCGAAGTCGCAGCCAAGCGCGCGGACATAAGCGAGGTCTTCGTCATTGTCGACGCCCACGGCGATGACGTCTTTTCCAAGCTCATGGGCGATCGTCAGGACCGCCTTAAGCACCATTGCGCTGGAGCGCTCCTTGTCGCTCAGCGAGACGAGCGAGCGGTCGATCTTGATGGCGTCGATGCAGAGCCGGTGCCAATAGGACAAGGATGAGAAGCTGACGCCAAACTCGTCGAGCGCCACGCTGACATTCAAGCTCTTGAGCCAGTCCAGGATCTCGATGGCCTGCTCTGGATTGGAGTTGATGAGCGTCTCGGCGATTTCCAGCCTCAATGCGCCTTTCGGCAGCGTTTCCCGGCCGATGATGAGTCGCAAGTTCTGCACAAGGTCGTTGTGGAAGAGCTGCTGGCTCGACATGTTGATGCTGACATAGATCGGGTCCTCGCGCTGGAGGATGCGATGCCAGCGCGCGCCTTGCCGGATGCACCGCTCGAAGACATAGGACCATAATTCGCCCGACAGTCCGGCCGCCTCGGCCGCAGCTTCGAATTCGGGCAAGCTCAGGCGGCCAAGCGTCGGATGCTCCCAGAGCACGAAAGCCTCCATCCCGGCGAGGCGTTCGTCGGCGATTTCGCATCACCGGCTGGTAGAGGACGCGGATCTGGCGGCGCTCGATTGCGTGCTTCAAGTCGGCCTGGACGACGGAGCGCTCGTCGGCTGAGCCGCGCATTTCGGGCTTGAACAATTCGATCCGGTCGGCGCCGGCGCGCTTGGCGCGGTACATGGCGCTTTCGCCTTCGCGAAGCAGGTCTTCGCCGTGTTCTTGCGTGCCGTCATACATCGCGATGCCGATGCTGCCCGTCAGGACAAGATCGCGTCCGCCAACCTTCATGGGCGTGCGCAAGGACCGGCGGACACGCTCAGCGAGCATTGCGATGTGGCGAGGTTCGGTGTCTTCCGAGATAAGGATCGCAAATTGCAGGGCGCTGATTCGCGCGAGCGTATCCTGCGGGGAAATGTGGCGGGTGAGTCGCCTGGCGATCGTGAGGAGCACCCCTTCATTCGTCGCAAAGTCTGGCGAGCGGCTCTGATTTTTCAAGGCGTCCAGGTCGATGAAGAACACCGTGGGCTTGGTTTGCTCGTTCTTCGCCCGGGCGACGGCGGTTCCGAGCCTATCGAGGAAAAGCTCCCTGTTCGGCAAGCCGGTCAGGCCATCCCGGATGGCGTTATGGAAAAGGCGCTCCTGCGCGCGTTTCTGGGCGTTGACGTTTCGTAATAAGCCCACGCCGCGCAGCGTTCTCGTCGCGCGCTGTTGCGTCACCGCTGCCCGAAGTTCGTACCATAGATAACCGCCCTCGGCCCGCTTCACACGGAATTCCTGGTTGATGTCGCCGCCTTGGCGCTCGCGCAGCGTCCAGAGCGTCAGCCGCATGCGCTCCCTGTCAGACGCATGAAGATGCTGAAGCCAGCTGTCGACAGTGCATCGAAGCGTTCCGGGCGACAAACCAAGCGCGTATTCCACTTCGGGCCCGGTGTTGATTTCGTTTCGGCGGGCATCCCATTCCCAAACGCTGGCGCCGGATGCTTCCAGAGCCATGACGCGCAACTTGAACTGGCCAGCCTCTTCGACCGCGCCACCGCCCTCGCCACTCTGAAATGCGTATTGCGTCACGGTGACGCCGATCAGCATGAGAAAGACCACAAGGCCGGCGGACAGCGCCGATACAACAATATCGCCGGACACTTTGCCCGTAATGGTGACGGCCGCCGCGAACAGCCAGACCATGAACAGCATCCAGGACGGCACCAGCGCGAGCGCGCGTTCCTGCCCGCGCAACGCCAGAAAACTGATCACTGCGCTCCCGACGATTGCAATCGGGACGAAGGAGAGCCTCGCGAAACCGGCGGTGAGCTGGGCGTCGATGAGGGCGAAGAAGATCAAGCCCAGTTGCGCGGCCATCCAAGCCAGAAAACCGAGCGAGATCCAGGAATGCCACAGCCTCAAGTTCAGAAAGGTATAGAGGAAGATGACAAGGCTCGCCGCCAGGAACGCCTCGGCGGCCGCTCGATAGGTGCCGTTATCCTCCGATGGCAGCTGAAAAAGATTATCCCAGAAGCCGAATTCGACGCATAAATACGAAAGCGCCGCCCAGGCGACGAGCGCGGTGGCCGGAAAGACAAGCTTGTGGTTGGCCGCGAAAATCGCCGTCAGAAAGATCGCGATAATCCCCGTAATGCCTAGCAGAATGCCTCGGAAGAGAGCCGACTCCCGCTGCCGCTTCCCGAAGTTTGCCGGTGAGGTCAGGTACAGCCTTGGCACCGACGCGGACGCAAGCTCCACGATGAAGGTAACGGTGGCGCCGGGTTCGATCGAAAGACGGTAGATGTCGAGATGCTCGTAGTCTTCGTTGCGCTCCGGGCGGAAGCCGAGCGACGGCGTAACATTCGAAATTCGCGGCGCGTCGAGGTCCGGCTTGGTGACGCGCGATCCGACAATGTCGTATCGCTGGGCTGTCAGAAAGCGGACGATGGGCTTGTCGGTCGGGTTGCTGAGCGCGAAAACCACCCAGCTCGGGTTCGTGCCCGGCGTTTTGGCTGAAACGGTCATGCGCCCGGCGATGCCGTCGGAATTGGCCGCGGTTTCGACGCTGAGCTTATCGCCGCGCCGCTCATAAAACTCGCCGAGAAGCGTAATATCGATCTTTTCGTCGTCGGGACCGATAACAATAGGCTCCACAGCCCTTGAGGACGTGGCCATCGACGCCAGGGCGACGAAAAACGCGGCGATGAAAGCAACGACAGCGGGCGGAATCCCTATCCGCCGCCTAAGCGCTCCCCGTGCCGCCGATTGTACGTTTGAGCCTTTCCCCCGCTTCCCCATCAGCGAACCTGCCGGCTGGCGCTTCGGTCAACGCGCCGGATCGTCACTGAGCAGAGCAAAAAGCCAATGGTCTTGCCATATGCCATTAATTTTCAGATACCGCCGGGCTAAGCCCTCATATTGAAACCCAGTCCGGTTCAGAAGCGCCGTGGATGCTTTGTTCTCTGGCAGGCATGCCGCCTCTAACCGATGAAGACGCAAAACATCGAAAACAAACCAAATAACCGCCCGCACTCCCTTGGTCATGTAGCCTTGCCGGGCATATGGCTCGCCAACCCAATAGCCGAGCGAGCAACTTTGACTCACCCCGCGCCGGATATTGCTCAAAGTTATTCCCCCGATTAAGGCGTTATCAGAGGTTCTGAACAGAAAAAAGGCATAACCGAGGTCTTGGCGGGCATCGCGGTAATAGTAACGGATGCGGCGGCGATAGGTGTCGCGGGTCAGTTCATCCCTCGACCAGCGGGGCTCCCAGGGTTCCAGAAAGGCGCGGCTTTGCGCGCGAAGCGCGGACCACGTCTTGTAATCCGACATCTGCGGTTCGCGAAGGTAGACCCCATCGCCCTCGACGTAAGGCCGGCTGTCGGAAAAGAACATGCGCGCGCCGAGCATGTTCGCCGGTCACTCGGCAAGAGCGCCTGACAGGAACGCTTCAGCGACGTCAGCCGCTGCATTTGACGAACCTCGCGCCCCGACGACCGCCGAAACCATGTCCGGCTTCGCACGAATTCCGAGCCCAATCTCTTGCACGTCCTTGCAGGTGATGCCGTCGACTTTTTCGATCAGCTCCTCATTCGAGATCGGCCTGCCGAACACCGAGAGATCCCAGGCGAGCTGCCCCGCTCTCAACTCGCAGCTTTCAAGGCTCATGAAAAGGCCGGCCTTGATCTGAGCCTTGGCGCGCGCCAGCTCCTGATCGGTGGGACCGTGCTCCGCGAGATCCGCGAATATGCCAAGCGACAGGGTGCTGAGCTCCCGCAGTTGCTGCGGACTGGTCGCCGCGTGAAGCCCGATCACGCCGCTGTCCGCATATCCCCAATCGAAGGCGTGGATGTCGTAGCAGAGACCGCGCTTCTCGCGCACCTCTTGGAAGAGCCGCGACGCCATGCCCGCGCCTGCGATGCCCGCGAAAATGCGGCCCGCAAAGGAAGCATCGTGGCCGTTCGGGTAACCTTCGAAAGCAAAAAGAACGTGGCATTGCTCGAAGCGCTTGTCCGAGACCGCGTTGCCGCCCTCGAACTTGGCCTTTTTCATCTGGCGCGGGGCTTCCGAGGGAAGGCCGGTGAAGATCCTTTCCGCAAGCCGGTGAAGCGCATCGTGGTCAACGGCTCCGGCCGCGCTCAAGATCATTCGCGAGGCCGAATAGTTCTCGTTGCGAAAGCGCCTGAGATCCGTGGCGGAATGCCGGGAAATGGTGCGCTCCGTGCCGAGGATCGAACGGCCGAGCGCCTGGCTGGGATAGGCTTCGGCAAGAGCGAGGTCGAAGACGATGTCATCCGGGCTGTCCTGGGTCGCGGCGATCTCCTGAAGAATCACCTCGCGCTCCCGGTCCATCTCCTCGTCGCTGAAGGCAGGATTGAGCAACAGATCGCCGATCAAATTCAGGCCCAGCTCCACGTCGTCTTTCAGAACGCGAGCGTAATAGTTGGTGGCCTCCGATGAGGTCACCGCGTTCAGCGCGCCGCCAGCGCCTTCGATTTCCTCCGCGATTTGCATCGGCGTGCGTGTGGGCGTGCCCTTGAAGGCCATATGCTCAAGAAAATGCGCAACGCCATGCTCATGGTCCGTCTCGGCGCGCGCTCCGGCGGCGACGAATACGCCAACGGTCGCGGTTTCAAGCCCCGCCATGCGATGCGTGACGATCCGCATCCCGTTGCTGAGCTGGCTTACTTGTACTGTCATGTCTGAACCTCGAATGTCATGAATGCCGCGCGCTCGCGCGAGTCTCGATAGTGTCGGCGACGGCCTTTGCAGAGTTCGGCAAAAGCTTGAACCGCTCCTGGCCGCAAAGGCGCCGCTGAAGACGTTCCGGGATTTCGGCCGTTCGGCCCGTGGCGCGCTTGACGGCGTCGGGAAACTTGGCCGGATGCGCGGTGCTGAGCACCACCATCGGCCCGGCGCGGCGTTCCTGCTCCTTTTGGGCCGCCGCAAGCCCTACGGCCGTATGCGGATCGATGAGGATGCCCGTCTCTTCGAAAAGCCTCTTCATGGCGGACGCCAATTCATCGCGGGTGGCGCGATGGGCCGAAAAACGCTCCCGCATCAGTGAAAGGGCCGGAGCCGGGATCTCGAATGCGCCCTTGTCGCGCAAATTCGCCATCGCCCGCATCACGAAGCGAGAATCACGGCCGCTTTCCTCGAACAGAAGGCGTTCGAAATTGCTTGAAATCTGAATGTCCATGCTCGGGCTGTCGGTGGGCATCACCTCGCGCGGCTCATACCGTCCAGAGTCCAGCGCGCGAGCAAGGATATCGTTCTCGTTCGTCGCAATCACAAGCTTTCCGAGGGGCAAGCCCATTTTTGCGGCTATGAAGCCCGCGAAGACGTCGCCGAAATTTCCCGTTGGAACCGTGAAACTCGGCCGCGCATCAAGCCCAAGCTTCGCGTGCGCCGTGTAATAATAGACCGCCTGCGCGATGATGCGCGCCCAGTTGATGGAGTTGATGGCCGAAAGCGCGTGGCGCGCGCGAAAATCCGCGTCGCCGAACAGCGCCTTCACGATGGCCTGCGCATCGTCGAAGGTGCCTTCGATGGCGATGGCGTGAATGTTGTCTTCCTGCGCCGCTGTCATCTGCTTGCGCTGGACATCGCTGATGCGTCCGTTCGGGAAGAGAATGAACAGCTCGATGTCCTGGCGCCCGCGAAAGGCTTCCACCGCCGCCGCGCCGGTGTCGCCGGAGGTTGCGCCGAGAATCGTGGTTCGCGCCCCGCGCCGCTTCAGCGCCCGCTCCATCAGCCGCGACAGAACCTGCATCGCGAAATCCTTGAACGCGAGGGTCGGCCCGTGAAAAAGCTCGAGGAGAAAGAGGTCTGGCCCGATTTCGCGCAGGGGAGCCGTCTCGGGATGGCTGAAGCCCGCGTAAGCGTCCGAAGCGATGGCGAAAAGATCATTGTGGCCGGGATTGCCGCCCGTGTAAGGCGCCATGACGTGGGCCGCCGCAGCCGCGTAGTGTCCTGCCGGGGAGGCTGGGAGCGACGAAAGCTGTGGCCAGGACGCGGGCATGTAAAGACCGCCATCGGGCGCAAGCCCCGCGAGCAGGACTTCCTCGAAGTCTGCGGGGGCAGCGGCTCCTCGGGTCGAGACGTACATCATGGACTCATTTTTGGTTGCGGCTCGTGCGGCGTCCGGCGATTGCCTACCATTTCATGGCGCGCTCTGAAAGGCGATTGCGAGACAGAAGCCACACGGGATCCTTGTTTTTGCCGGTCTCCCGTCTCCGAATTGCCGTGCGAGCCTGCCGCAAATTGGGCGGCGATTCGAAAGACGGGACACCAGAATGGCCATTCAACCGCACAATATGATGGAGTTAAGGCTATGTCATCTCCACCGCGGCTGGATATGGATGCTTTTTGCCGGGCGAATGCTGCGGACGCCGCCAGGTCTTCCCGCGGATACAGCTCATCCGAAGCAAGTTCGCTTGATCGCCCGCCACTATCGGGGCGCCAACTTGCCTCGGGCTGTACTTGCGATAAAGAAGCCATAAACGCCCGCCAGCGCCGCGGCGAGGCCGAACCAGGTCAGGGCGTATTCGAGATGGCGATTCGGGATTGCCGCGAGCAGCTCGTGAGGGTTGCGGGCCTTGGGCCATTCGCCGGCCTGCGGTGACGGCTCGGCCTCGATATATTCGCCGGTCACGGTTCCTGGTCCGCTTAGCCCTACCGCGTTCGCCATCTCCGGAATGTCGGCCGAGAAGAAAACCCGTTTCGCCGGATCTGGCGCAGGCAGGAGCCATCCCGGCTTTTCGGAGAGGCGCAGAATGCCGGTGACGGTTGCTTCGCCGCCTTTGATGTCGCCGCGATCGGCGACGGTCTTCGGCACGAAGCCTCGATTGACGAAGACGATAGCGTTGTTGAGCCGGAGCGGCTGGAGAAGCAGATAGCCGAACCCGTCTTGCGTCTGTGCTCGCGCCTCCTCCGGCACTGGGACTAATATTTTGACCGTTTTCGCCTCGTCGAAGGCGCCCGATGCTTTGACGCGGGTGAACTCCCGCGCGCCTTCATCCGCATTCGGCTGGGGCGGTTCGTAAGGAATGGGCGGCTTGGACAGCGCCTGTTCAAAACGGGTGATGAGGTCGTTCTTCCAGTCGCGGCGCTGCAATTGCCATAGTCCGAGCGCGATCAGGATGCCGAACGCGCCAAGCGCGAAAAGCGTCAGAACGATCCGGCCTCGCAGGGTGGGCTGCCTGACCCTCGATTGAATGTCAGGCGCAACATGGCTCATCCGAAGCGGCCTTCTTGAGCCTTGTTCGCATATTGCAGTGCGATCATGGTCGCTTTGAAGGGGCGAAGAATAAGAAGCGGGAGCGCAATGGCGAGGGGAATCCACAGGGCGGCGTGCAGCCAATAGGGCGGCGAATAGAGCGCCTCCACGATGAGAGCGCCGCCGGTAACGATGAAGCCGACAATGAGCATGATGAACACTGCGGGGCCATCGCCCGAGTCGGCGAAGCTATAGTCCAGCCCACAGGCGGGGCAGCGTTTCGCGATGGAAAGAAAGCCGTCAAACAACGGACCCTTTCCGCAACGGGGGCAGCGGCAGAACAATCCCGCGACCCAGGGCGAGACTCTTGCTTGAACCGCCATTGCAACCTCCGGCCCTCAGGCTCCAAGCAACTTTTGTTGGGTTCACCCTGACGTCATCCCGGAAAGGCAGAGCCTTATCCGGATCGTAACGGTTGAAGCGCCTGGCGTCTTGCGATCCCGGCTCGCGCTTCGCTGGCCGGGATGACAATCCGTCCGCCAGATTGGCGGCAATTGCTTAGCCCACAGCGTACGCCGGTCCGGCGCCCCAGACATAGATGCTGGCGAAGAGGAAGAGCCAGACCACGTCGACGAAATGCCAGTACCAGGCGGCCGCTTCGAAGCCGAAATGCCGCTCCGGCGTAAAGTGCCCGGCGATGGCCTGGTAAAGGATCACGGTCAGGAAAATCGTCCCGATGATCACATGCGCGCCGTGGAAGCCGGTGGCCATGAAGAAGGTCGAACCGTAGACGTGGCCAGCGAATGTGAAGCCGGCATGCCCGTATTCATAGGCCTGACAGGCGGTAAAGATCAGCCCAAGGCATATCGTAAGAATGAGGCCGAGGATGAGTCCTCTCCGGTTGCCATGTATGAGCGAATGATGAGCCCAGGTCACGGTCGTCGCCGATGTGAGAAGCACGAGCGTATTGAAGAGCGGAAGCTCCCAAGGGTCGAAGGTATGTCTGAAAGTGCCGTCTGCCGTGGGTATAGGAGGCCACTTGCCGCCGAGCACCTGGTCCCGGCCGACGACGCCAACCTGCAGGCCATCGGCGATCTTGTGAACGTCGGCGGGGAAAAGAGACACGTCGAAATAGGCCCAGAACCAGGCGACGAAGAACATCACCTCGGAGGCGATGAACAGGATCATCCCGTAGCGGAGCGAAAGCTGCACGACGGGCGTATGATCGCCCTTGTAAACGCCCTCGATGACGACATCGCGCCACCATAAGAACATGGTGATCAGCACGCCTATCGCGCCCGCCGCGAAAATCCAGGGCCCCCTTATTCCAAAGACGCCGTCGCCGCTCGACTTCATCCAGATGATCGCGCCGATTGCGAGGAAGAGCGCCGCAACCGACCCCACGACAGGCCAGGGGCTCGGATCGACCAGATGATAGTCGTGATGCTTGACGTGTTCCTCAGCCATGAATTTCTCCGAAGGACTTTAAGCCGGATTTTGAGTTCGTAACGTTGCGTCGGCTTGTTCCCGCCGCGGCTTCTGCACTTTGTAGAAGGTGTAGGATAATGTCATATCCCGGACGGTCTTTGCATCCCGGTCTTGAAGGATGGCGGGATCGATGAAGAAGGAGACGGGCATCTCGACCGCTTCGCCCGGCTTCAGCGTCTGCTCGGTGAAGCAGAAGCACTGCACCTTCGTGAAATACTGTCCCATGACGTCGGGGCTGACATTGAATACGGCGGACCCTGTGACAGTCTCCTTCGAAAGGTTCGTCGCGCGGAAAAACGCGAGCTTATTCTCCCCGATGTGAAGCGTCACTTTCGGCTCGACCGGCTCGAAGCGCCAGGGAAGGCCCGGCGTAACATTTGCGTCGAAGCGCACAGTGACCATGTCGGGCGCCACGGTCTCCGGCGCGGCGGCGGCGCGTTGGGGCGTTCCGGCCCAGCCTGTTTTCGCGCAGAAAATCCGATAAAGCGGCACAGCCGCGAAAGAAAGCCCGACCATCACAGCCACGAGCGCCACGAGCCCCAACGCGGTGCGCCGGTTGCCGGAACCTCCTGCTGCTCTACCTTCAAAGGGGCCGGTTCGCGACATTGGCTCCAAGCCTGACGATTGTCACAAGGAAGAACATCAAGGCGATGGCCGCGAGCGCCCACGCTATTGCGAAGGAACGCAACCTTTGCCGTCGCTTCGCCGGGGCGTCAAGCATTTGCGGAACCGGGCGCCGTCGTTCCCAGTCTGCGCTGGGGACTTTATCGTCCGAGCCCAAAGCCATGATCCACCCAAAGCGCGCCGAAAATCGCAAAGAGGTAAAGGATTGAGAAGGTGAAGAGCTGCCGGGATGCTTTATCGGCCTCAAACCCGTCTCGGACACGGAAAACGCGCCACGCCATGAGCAGAAACCCGGCGCCAAGCGCCGCAGCGACGGCCGCATAGCCGTTTCCGGCGAATCCAAGCAAAACCGGCAGAAATCCCGAGAGCGCCGTCGCGGCCGTGTATATGAGGATTTCCAGACGCGTGTGATCCGGACCATAGACGTTGGGCATCATCGGCACGCCAGCGCGGGCGTAATCGCGAGAGCGATAGAGCGCGAGCGCCCAGAAATGCGGCGGCGTCCAAAGGAACACGATAAGAAAGAGCGCGAAGCCCTCCCAGGAAAGGCCAGGCGATGCGGCGGCCCAGCCGATCATCGGCGGCAGCGCGCCTGCCGCGCCGCCGATCACGATATTCTGCGGCGTGCGCCGCTTCAGCCAGTGCGTGTACACGACGAGGTAGAAGACGATGCTTGCCGCCAGAAGCGACGCTGCAACCCAGTTGATGAGCAGCCCCAGGCTAAGGACGGAAAAGGGCGCGAGAAAAAGCCCGAAGGCCGCTGCTTCCTCCCGCGGAATAAGGCCGCGCGGAATTGGCCGCTTGGCGGTGCGCTGCATGAGGCCGTCGATATCGGCGTCGTACCACATGTTGAGCGCGCCTGCCGCGCCCGCGCCCATTGCAATGAGCATCAAGGCTGTAATCGCGAGCACGGGGTGAAGATGCACCGGCGCAATCGCCATCCCGACCGCCGCCGTGAACACGGCGAGCGACATCACGGTTGGCTTCATGAGCGCGATGTAATCGCCAGCCGACGCAACGGTGGCTGGCGTTGAAGAGCTGCTTGCGACGGAGACTTGAACTTCGCTCATGATCTTCTTTTGTATTTTTTCCTATACGATGCGTGGCAGCTCTTCATAGGAGTGGAAAGGCGGAGGCGACGGCAGCGTCCATTCGAGTGTCGTCGCTCCAGCGCCCCATGGGTTCGCTCCAGCTTCCTTCTTATCGGCGAAGGCCTTCCAAAGCACGTAGAGGAAGACGAGCAGGGCCGCGCCACTGATGTAAGAGCCGATGGACGACACGAAGTTCCATCCCCAATAGGCATCGGCGTAGTCGGCGTACCGTCTCGGCATCCCTGCCGCGCCAAGGAAGTGCTGCGGGAAGAAGGTGAGGTTGACGCCGACGAAGGTGAGCCAGAAGTGCAATTTGCCGAGTGGCTCAGAGTACATGTAGCCCGACATTTTCGGGAACCAGTAGTAGAACCCGGAAAAGATGGCGAAGACCGCCCCCAGCGACAGCACATAGTGGAAGTGCGCCACGACATAGTAGGTTTGGTGCAACTGACGGTCGATGCCTGCATTGGCCAGCACGACGCCGGTCACGCCGCCAATCGTGAAAAGGAAGATGAATCCGATCGCCCACAGCATCGGCGTCTTGAATGAGATCGAGCCGCCCCACATGGTCGCGATCCAGGAGAAGATCTTGATGCCGGTCGGAACCGCGATCACCATCGTCGCAAACACGAAATAGGCCTGCGTGTTGACGCTGATGCCCGTCGTATACATGTGATGCGCCCATACGATGAAGCCGATCGCGCCGATGGCGACCATCGCATAGGCCATGCCGAGATAGCCGAACACGGGCTTCTTGGAGAAAGTGGAGACCACCTGGCTGATCATGCCGAAGCCTGGCAGGATCAGGATGTAAACTTCGGGATGGCCGAAGAACCAGAACAGGTGCTGGAAGAGGAGCGGGTCGCCGCCGCCTTGCGGGTCGAAGAAGGTCGTCCCGAAATTGCGGTCGGTCAGAAGCATCGTAATCGCGCCCGCGAGCACTGGGAGCGACAGGAGAAGCAGGAACGCCGTCACCAGGATCGACCAAACAAAGAGCGGCATCTTATGCAGCGTCATGCCCGGCGCGCGCATATTGAAGATGGTCGTGATGAAATTGATGGCGCCGAGGATGGATGATGCGCCTGCCAAGTGGATCGAAAGGATAACAAAATCCATGGCGGGGCCTGGATGCCCGCTCGTGCTGAGCGGCGCATAAAGCGTCCAGCCGCCGCCGAATCCCTTCGAGCCCGGCGCGCCTTCCACGAAAAGCGAGAGAATGAGAAGCGTGAACGACGCCGGCAGAAGCCAGAACGAGACGTTGTTCATGCGCGGGAACGCCATGTCCGGCGCGCCAATCATCAAAGGAACGAGCCAGTTACCGAAGCCGCCGATCATCGCGGGCATGACCATGAAAAAGACCATGATCACGCCATGGCCTGTCATTGCGACATTATAGGCCTGGGCGCTCGAAAAAATCTGAAGCCCCGGATAGGCAAGCTCCATTCGTACAAGGATCGAGAGAATCGCGCCGACAATGCCGGCTACCAGCGCGAAGACCAGGTAAAGGGTTCCGATATCCTTGTGGTTCGTTGAAAAAAGCCAGCGCCTGGCAAAGCCCATGGGCCGGCCATCAGGATATGTCTTCGCGACTACTTTTTGCATAAGGGGCCCTCAGCTCTGCGCCGCTGCGGCGATCTTCGATTAACGCGCGGGAGCCGCGGCTGGGTCCGCGGTCGCCACTTGGTTCTTGTCCAGGCCAGCGCTCTTTTGCTTGTCACTGATCCATTTGCCGTATTCTTCGTCGCTCACGACCTTCACCGCGATCGGCATGTAGGCGTGGCCCTGGCCGCACAAGGCGGAGCATTCGCCGTAATAGACGCCGGGCTCTCTCGCGATGAACCAAGTCCGGTTGATGCGGCCTGGTATGCCGTCCGCGCGGGAGCCGAAGGAGGGCACGACCCACTGGTGGATGACGTCTCCGCCTGTGATCAAGACTTGCACGACCTTGTTGACCGGTACGACCATCTCATTATCGACAGCCAGGTTTCTTAGCTGACCGGGCTTCAGAATCCTTGTCCTCGATGGGATAGGAGTCAAATGCGACCTTTGACTCGGGGTACTCGTAGGACCAAAACCACTGCTTGCCGGTCGCTTTCACAATCACATCTGCTTTCGGGAAGTCGAACTGATGGAAGAGAAGCCTGAAGGAAGGGATGGCGATCACGACAAGGATGAGCACCGGCACAATCGTCCACAGCACCTCCAGGGTTGTATTGTGGGACAGCCTGGACGGAACCGGGTTTGCGGTTTCATTGTACTTGAAAACCACCCAGATCAGCAACCCCAGCACGAATAGGACGATGGGGACTATGATGATGAGCAGGAGCCCGTTGAAGCTCTTTATCTGATCCAGGATGGGCGTGACTGAATCGGGCAGATTGACTTGCCAATCACGCGGCGCCCCGACGACGGCGGCAAGCGCCTGCTCGACACCCGCGAATAGGGCCAAGCACAAGATTGATGCTAACGAGAAAACCCGTGCTTTCATAGACACACCTTCTCTGGCCCTCTTTATTCTTAAGTCAGAGCTTGAAATTGAAGTTGCAAGCAGCCCTTAACCATTTTCCTTGCACTGAACAACCCCGCGAGGTTGTTTTCGTTTCACAACTCCGTGATCGGCGTCAGCTTAACACTAAAGCGGGGAAAAGGGAACCTGCGCCGCAGTCTCAATTCGGCCTAATTCCTTGCCGACTTGCGATGCATCGAGCGGCTCGCTCCTCAACATGGTGTGCAACGATGCTTCATCCGGCCAAGCTCCTGGCGGCCTGCTTTTTTCTCGCCCTTTCCGCCCCTCAAGCTCACGCTCAATCGGAGGTGGGGTCGGGGCAGGTCAAGGCGGTTTACGGGGCCTGGAAGCTGAAATGCGCGCAAATCGCGGGAGCGAAGCACGATAAGTGCGCGCTCGTTCAGGACCTTAAGCTTGAGGACCGCCCCAGCATGTTCCTGACGGTGCTGTTCATGCGGTCATTCGACAGCGATAAGAAAATCTTGCGCATCGTGGCGCCGCTCGGCGTCGTGCTTCCGGCCGGCTTGGGGCTGAGGGTGGATGGCAATGACGTCGGCAACGTGAAATTCCTGAAGTGCTGGAAGTTCGGATGCCTTGCCGAGGTTATCGTGGACGACGCCCTGGTGAGCAAGTTCACGGCAGGTCAGACCGCGAGCTTCATTGTGTTCCCGACGCCGGAGTCGGGCATCGGCTTCCCAGCCCCGCTTGCTGGCTTCGCCGAAGGAATGAAAGGCTTGAACTGAGGTTCGATTGCCTGTGCGACCTTTAGACTTTACCTCAGGCGCTTGACGAGAAAGCTGCTGGCCTCCCGAGGGTGCTCGAAGACTGCGCGGGATCGTAACACGTTAGAGCGCCTCCGTCTTTCATGCGATCCCGGATGCGCTTCGCTTGGCCGGATCGTGCGGCTTACCGAATCCGTTGGCGCTCTGCCAAACTCTGCCTAGCTTTGGCCGCGATCGAACTTCGAGAGGTCCATATGCTCGGCATAGATCCAGCGCACCGTGCGGGTCGCGGAGCGCATGATGACGGTATGGGTTTCGATTTGCCCGTCATAGAATTTGACGCCGCTCAACAGCGACCCATCCGTTACGCCGGTGGCCGAGAAGATGATATCGCCTGAAGCCATGTCCGCTGTGGAGTATTTGTGCTTCAAATCCTTGATGCCGAAATGCTCCGCCCGCTTCATATGCTGGTCGTTGAGGGCTGCAAGGCGTCCTTGAATCTGGCCGCCGATGCAGCGCAGCGCCGCCGCGGCAAGAACGCCTTCCGGCGCGCCGCCCATGCCCAGGTAGATGTCGATGCCCGTTTCTTCCGGCTCGCAGGTTTGAATGACCCCTGCGATGTCTCCGTCGCCAATGAGGCTTATCGCAGCGCCCGCCGCCCGAACCTCCTCGATGAGCCTTGCATGGCGAGGACGGTCGAGGATGCAGGCCGTGATTTCGCGGACTGAGACGCCTTTCGCCTCGGCAAGCCGGTTCAAGTTTTCGGCGATGGAATAGTCGAGGCTCACGAGCCCTTCCTCGTAGCCCGGACCGATGGCGATCTTCTCCATGTAGATGCCTGGAGCGTGAAGAAGCGCTCCCTTTTCGGCGACCGCCACAACCGCAAGAGCGCCTGGAAGCGATTTCGCGCAAAGCGTCGTGCCTTCGAGCGGGTCAACGGCGATATCGACCGCCGGACCTCCTCGGCCAATCTCCTCCCCAACATAAAGTATCGATACTTCGTCGCGGTCGCCTTCGCCGATCACGACCTTGCCGGAGACCGGAAGGTCGGCGATTTCCCGGCGCATGGCCTCGGCCGCTGCGGCGTCGGCCTGCCTTTCATCGCCACGCCCGCGGATACGGGCGGCGGCGACCGCAGCGCCCTCTGTTATGCGCGCGATGTCAAGAGAAAGGGTACGTGTAAGATTGCTGCCGTGGCTGCCTATTACGGAGCCCGGTCCCGATTGATTGTCCATGACGCCTTCACTCCCTCTTCGTCAGATTGAATATCTACCACGGCGGCTCAAAGCGCCTCAATGCGTATCATTTGCGGGGCGCCGGTGACGTGACCATCCTTCACGATGGCGTCGAGCGCGGACCGAAGCAAATCCTCCCGCGTCCGGTGCGTGATCATGACGACCGGCGTTGGCTCGCCTTCTTGCCCCGGCTGCCCAAATCCGGGCAGATCGGGCGCTTCGCGCTTTTGGACGACGCTTTCGAGCGAGATGCGTTGCTCGGCCATGCGGGTTGCGATTGCTGCGATGGCGCCGGGCCGGTCGTAAACGGAAAGGCGGATGTAAAAGCCGCCTTCATGGGTGCGCATTTCGGCCGGGCTAGGTCTTTCAAGCTTTGCCATGGGCAGGATAAAGGGCGGGCCCCTATGTCCGCGCGCGACATCGATGATGTCGCTCGCCACAGACGAGGCCGTGGGCCGCGAGCCGGCGCCGGGTCCGGCGAGCATGATCTGACTCACGAAATCTCCCTCGATGGCGACGCAATTCAAGACGCCATCGACGCTCGCCAGAGCGCTCGACTTCGGGATCATGGTCGGTGAAACCCGCGCCTCGATCCCGCCGGCCGTCTTGGCCGCCACAGCCAGGAGTTTGATGCGATAGCCGAGTTCGTCCGCGGCGCGGAAGTCGGCGGGCGTGATGCCGCGGATGCCTTCCAAATGGACGGCGTCGAAATTGGGCCTGACCCCGAATGCGAGCGCGGCGAGCAGCGACAGCTTGTGACCTGCGTCCTGGCCGTCCACATCGAAGGTCGGGTCGGCCTCCGCATAACCCAGCGCCTGCGCCTCCGCCAGCACGTCGGCGAACGGCAAGCCCTCCCGCTGCATGCGTGTCAGAATGTAGTTGCTCGTGCCGTTCAAAATCCCGTAGACGCGTGAGATCGAATTGCCGAGCAGGCTTTCCCTCAGCGTTTTCACGATGGGGATGCCGCCAGCCACCGCCGCTTCGAAACTGAGCGTGACGCCGCCCTTTTCCGCGAGTTCCGCAAGCTCGGCGCCGTGGCGGGCAAGGAGCGCCTTATTCGCGGTCACGACATGCTTGCCAGCGCGGAGCGCAGCCTTGACGCTTTCCAGCGCCGGTCCTTTGTCGCCGCCCATCAATTCGACGAAAACATCGATATCCGCCGAGACGGCGAGTGCTTTCGGGTCCTCGAACCACACCGCTTTCGTCAGCTTCGCGGCTGGCTTCGCCGCGGGAGCGCGCGCACACGCCCGTTATTAAAATCGGCCTGCCGCCCTTTTCCGCGATTGCTTCGCTGTGCTGATTGAGGAGAGCCAAGAGCCCGGACCCCACCGTTCCCAATCCCGCGATGCCTATCCGCAACGGCTTGTCTGACGTCATTAAGCTTCGCCCTCAGCGCGCGCCGGAAACCTGGGCGGGCGCCAGCGGGATGACATTGTGCAGCGTGGCCTCGGCAGAAGAAAGAAACTTTTTGATGGCGCGGCCGGCCTGCCGGATGCGGTGCTCGTTTTCAACAAGCGCGATACGAACGTGGCCCTCGCCATATTCCCCGAAGCCCAGGCCTGGAGAAACCGCCACGCCGGCTTTTTCGAGAAGCAGCTTCGAGAATTCGAGCGAGCCAACCTTTTCCATGCTGGGAGGCAGCGGCGACCAGACGAACATCGTGCCTTGCGGCGAGGGGATCGTCCAGCCTGCGCGATCGAGGGTTTCGACCAGACAGTCGCGCCTCTTCTTGTAGATTTGGCGCATCTCTTCCACGCAGTCCTGCGGGCCGTTCAGCGCTGCCGTGGCCGCGACCTGGACCGGCGTGAACGCGCCATAATCGAGATAGGATTTAACGCGGGCCAGCGCCGCGACGAGGCGCTCATTGCCGACGCAGAAGCCGATGCGCCATCCCGGCATCGAATAGGTCTTCGACAGGGAGCTGAACTCAACGGCCACATCCATGCCGCCTGGAACCTGCAGGATGGACGGAGGCGGATCGCAGTCGAAGTAGATTTCGGCATAGGCGACGTCGGACAGAATGATGAGGTCGTGCTTCTTGGCCAAGGCCACAGCCTCGCGATAGAAATCGAGGCTCGCCATCAGCGCGGTGGGGTTGGACGGGTAATTTAACACAAGCGCGACCGGCTTCGGCACGCTGTGCCGCACGGCCCTGTCCACGGACACGAGAAACTCGTGATCGACGCTCGCCGGAAGATGGCGGATCGCCGCGCCCGAGATGATGAAGCCGAACTCGTGGATCGGATAGGTCGGATTGGGCACGAGGATCACGTCGCCCGGCGCAGTAATAGCCTGCGCCATATTGGCGAAACCTTCCTTCGAGCCGAGCGTGGCGACAACCTGCGTGTCGGGATTGAGCTTCACGCCGAACCGGCGCTCGTAATAAGCGGCCTGGGCGCGCCGCAAGCCTGGAATGCCACGCGACGCCGAATAGCGGTTCGTGCGCGGCTTCTTGACGGTCTCGATCAGCTTCTCGACGATATGGTCGGGCGTCGGGAGGTCCGGATTGCCCATGCCGAAGTCGATGATGTCTTCACCACGCGCTCGCGCTGCGGCCTTGAGCTTGTTCACTTGCTCGAAAACGTAGGGCGGCAGTCGTTTAATGCGGTGAAATTCTTCGGTCATGTGGGATGTTTCCTGGATCAAAAGGCATCCCGCCAAAGCGGGAGGCGCCGTTAACCTATAAGACCGGAGCTACGCCCGTGTCCATCAGGCTTTGCGCTTCGCCATGCCGCGGCCAACAAACGCGGCCAGCAAACATGTCTGCGCGATCGTGTGCTGAGTGTTTCCCCCGATAACGCACGCGGCGGCGGGAGCGGCGCCAACCCATGTGGATAGATATGCCGTAGCTTGCGCGAAGCTTGACGAATCGCATTTTAAAAAATACGGAAAAGGTGTTGCTCTAAAATGCGGCAAATCCCCTGGAGCAGCGCACAAGCCCTCTAGCACTCGTGCTAGAGGGTCCTCCGCCTTCTTCCGGCGTCCGGTCCCTAGCTTAGCCTCCTCCCCAGGCTGAGCTAGGGGTGTGGAAGGTTGGGACCGCTTCGCAAAAGAGCACCCACCCACGCGGGAGAGCCTTTTGCATGTCCGCGATTGGCGATGGACAATAGCCTGCGCCATCGGAGGGTGGACGAGGTTTGAACTCCGGTAAGTTCTGGCCGCTATTTACTCGCGGTCTTCACGGCGTCGCCGCCATGCGCCTGATCCTGCTTCTGCAAGTCTTCCACCGCCTTCTGGCGCTCTTCCGGCGTCAGGATGCTTCCCAGGTCTGAGATTTTGGAAAGACTTGGATATTTCGGATCCTCTGCGCAGGCGGTTAACCCCGCGCACATCGTAGCCGTGACGATCCCCACCCCCAGGCTCACGATTTTCAATTTTACAGCAACAATCCTCACACGCAACGCGAACTTGCAATAAGCCCGATGCATGGCTGCCCCCGTTTCGCGAACGCGCGAATTCTTTCCTCTCCTCTAACCGGTAGCCGGATTTTTTGTCGATGTCTTTTTGAATTATGTAACAGTTTGTTTCCAAGATGTGTTGACGGCCGTGTTATTCCTGCGACTCTGAGTCGGCTCTGTCCTGCTTCTCCAGGCCCGTCGTCAACGGGAATCACCGCCTTGCGATGGCGTTCAGGCGCCCAGGGCCGGACGCCGCGCCCTTCGGAGGCCACGGACACGGCGACGCCGGACTCCGAGATCGAGATCGCCGCAGAACCCTTCTCCCAAAGGGCGCCGCGATCGAAAATGTGCTTTGGCGCGGGGCACGGCACGCGAATATCCATCGGAGTAATGAGAATCCCCACTCGGCGGCAATCTTCCTGAATGGCGTCGGGCTTTGCGGTGAGGCTCACGAGCTGGCCCTTGACCATCGCGAGGCAGCTATAGGCGTCGCATTGCCAGTCTTTGCCAAGGGAAGCCTCTTTCGGCTTGCGATTGTCGCCGTCGGCCTTCAGCCATTGGGCGAGCGTGTAATAGGCCCTGCGCGATTTCGGGGCCTGGAGCTTTCCGTCCTTGTCCCGCACCGCCACCACTTTCGCGTCGCGGTCGATATAGATGTCGGGCTTTTCGTGAATTGAGGTCATTGCGACGCCAAGGCCGATCACGGCGAGGCCGGCCAGCCGCCACCTCCCGCGCCAGATGATGAGCCAGAGGCCGCCCGACAGGATCACAAGCAGCGCGGTAAACGGGAATGCCGGGACGGCGATCAGCGCGCCGGGCAAGGAGGCGACGGCTTTCGCAACGGCCATCATCGCGTCAACGCCGAGGCCCATCAGCTTCAACGGCCATTCATCCAGGCCGAAAGGCATGGCGATGAGCGCGATAATCATTGCGGGCATGGCCACGAAGTCGATGGGAGGTCCACCGAGCAGGTTCCCTATTGCGGCGTAGCACGTCAAATTGTGGAAGTAGTAAGCGGAGAACGGCTCGACCGCGAGGCCGGCCGTCCCCGTCGTCACGAGCACCGCGCCGATGATATAGACGGGCTGCCATGTGAGCCGCTCGCGGATGCTTTTCGCCTCGAAATGCAGGTAGCGCCCGAAACGCTCGTAGCCCGCGATGAGGGCCGCGGTCGCCGCATACGACATCTGGAAGCTGATGTCGATCAAGCTGTCAGGCAGCACGACGAGGATGAGCAGCGCCGACAGGGCGACATTTCTGAGCGACAGGGCTGGGCGGTTCAGAAGGATCGCCAGGAAAACCACTGCGATCATCAGGTAGGACCGCACCGCGGCGATGGATGCGCCGGACAGGGCCAGATAGACGGTGACGCAAACGAGAGCCGCGCCGCCCGCGATCGCCCGCACGGAAAAGCGAAGCGCGATGGCTGGAAACAGCGCCAGGAACCAGCGCAGGAACCAGAAGACGGCGCCCGCGACCAGCGACATGTGCATACCCGAAATCGACGTCACATGGGCGAGCCCGGACCCGCGCAGATCGTCGAGCGAGCTGTCGTCGAGACCGGCGGTTTTTCCCATGGTCAGCGCGGCGGCGAGTTCTCCGGTCTGGCCTGGAAGAACATCTGTGATCCGGTCGCCGATTGTTGTCCTGAGATCGGCGAGAGCTGTCCTGAACTTCATGTCGAAGGGCAGTTCGCGCCCTTCCAAAATCTGCGGCTTCGACAGCGAGTACCCCGAAGCGCCGATGCCCTGGTAATAGCTCATTCGCGCGAAGTCGTAGCCCCCCGGCATGATGGGTTCGGGCGGAGGGCCCAGAAGGGCGCGAACTTTCACGGCGTCTCCGGGCCTGAAATCGATGTCGCCGCGGACGCTGATGCGAACGCGGAACGGCTTTTGCGCGGCCTCGGCATTCTCATATTTCATGCTCGCAAGGCGGATGACGGCGCGTGCGCGCTTCGGCGTCTGACGGTCGAAACTCTCAACGAAGCCTTCGATGTCGTAGGCGCCATGCCGTTCGAGCATGGGCGCGGTCATGACAGCCGTGCGCACTTTCGCCGCGAGGAAACCGGCGCTCACGCAAAGAAGGATGCTCGTGAACAGAAAGGGCAACAGATGCGACCGGGCGAGGACGCGAAGCGAGAACGCCGCGATGAAGAGGCCCGAAGCCAGCGCCAGTTCCGGTTCACGCGGGAGGGCGAAGTAAATGCCGATGCCGCAGCCGAAAAAGACTGGAATCCATAGCGACCAGCGTCCCTGCTCCTCATCGAGCTGTCGGGCGAGGGCCTGGCCGGGCCACGCAAGCGCGCGCAAAAAAACGCCGCCGCGATGCGGCGTCGCGTCGAAACCCGCGGGAACGAAAACGCTCAACCCTGCCCACCCGCTACCAATTGCCCGGGCGGCATGTTACACCGCTCGCCAACGAAAAAGTCCACAGGAATTGAGAGGATGATCCATGGCGTCCGCATCCGGCGTGGTGACACGCTTTGCACCCTCGCCGACCGGCTTTCTGCACATTGGCGGAGCCCGCACCGCGCTGTTCAACTGGCTCTACGCGCATCACACCGGCGGGAAGTTCCTGCTGCGTATCGAAGACACCGACAGGGCGCGATCCACGCAGGCGGCGATTGACGCGATTATCGACGGGCTGAAATGGCTCGAACTCGATTGGGAGGGCGAGCCCTGGCGTCAGTTTTCCATGGCGGAGCGGCATAAGCAGGTCGCGCATCAGCTTCTGGAAGAGGGCAAAGCCTATCGCTGCTACTCCACGCCGGAGGAACTGGCCGCCATGCGCGAGCGCGCGATGAAGGAGGGCAGGGCGCCCGGCTATGACGGCGCGTGGCGCGACCGTGGCCCGAAGGACTGGCCGAAGGACGCGCCTTACGCCGTGCGGCTCAGGGCTCCGCGCGAGGGCGAGACGGTGGTGGAGGACCGCGTTCAGGGCCGCGTCACCTGGCGGAACAAGGATCTCGACGACATGGTGCTGCTGAGATCGGACGGCACGCCGACCTACATGCTCGCCGTCGTGGTCGACGATCACGACATGGGCATCACCCATATCATTCGCGGCGACGACCATCTCACGAACGCGGCGCGTCAGACGCAGATTTATAATGCGATGGGCTGGGATGCGCCGTCCTTCTCGCACATCCCGCTGATCCACGGGCCGGACGGCGCGAAGCTGTCGAAGCGCCACGGCGCGCTCGGCGTCGAGGCTTACCGCGCCATGGGCTATCTGCCCGCCGCGATGCGGAATTATCTGGCGCGGCTCGGCTGGAGCCACGGCGACGACGAGATTTTCTCGACCGCCCAAGCCATCGAATGGTTCGACCTCGACGCCATCGGCCGCTCGCCGTCGCGCTTCGACTTCGCGAAACTCGAAAACCTGAACGGCCACTACATCCGGAACACGCCGGACGCCGAGCTTGTGGCGCAAATCCGAGGACATTGTTCCCGAGGTGGAAGGCGCCAAGGAGTTTGCGGGACGCATCGACGAGCGGGCTGGAAGAAGCTGGAACAGGCCATGCCCGGCCTCAAGGAGCGCGCGAAGACGCTTGTCGAACTGCTTCTATCGGCGCGCTATCTCTTCGTGCCGCGCCCGCTCGACCTCGACGAGAAGGCCGCGAAGCTTCTGGAGGGCGACGCCAGAAAGCGCCTTGCGGCGCTTCACGAGCGTTTCGCAAAGCTCGATGCGTGGGAGCCGGGCGCGCTGGAAGCCGCGACGCGGGCCTATGCCGAAGAGGCTGGCGTGAAGCTCGGAGGCGTTGCGCAGCCTTTGCGCGCGGCGCTGACCGGACGCACAACCTCGCCGCCGATCTTCGACGTGCTGCATGTGCTCGGCCGCGATGAGAGCCTGGCGCGCATCGCGGATCAAATCGAGTAGCTTGCCTTGTGCCGGCATTTTGTAGCGGCCTCTGTTGGTCCAATTTGTCACTGTCGATTTCGTCTGCTTTCCCTCTTCTGAAAGATCTTCGGCGAAATCGCCTTTCCGGCAGGTTAATGCCGCTAAACGCCGCTCCAACCCCTGATAAATATGAGGAAAAATGCCGCTCGCGACGCCATCGCCGCGCCTGCGCCGGCGCCTGTTCCGGCTGGCGCGCAAAGGCTTAATTTCGGAAGTCGAAATATATTTAACGGACTTTTGCGCGTCCCAGTAAAGAAGAAAATTCCGGCATTAAATTTAATTTAATGGCCAATTTGTTAAGTATAAAATATCTATAATATTCAATGGCTTAGTGGATATTATTCGCGTCCAGGCCCAAGACGCGATGCTCCTCGCCTCGCGCCAGACAAACCACTTTTTAACCAAACTGCGACGGGAAATAATTCCGGCGCAGTCCTGTTAACCATCCCGCGATTTACGATTGTGGCGCGGCCCGCGCGTCAACGCTCTTTTTACGAATGACGGCGCTGTTTGCGCCTTTTCTATAACCGAACGGCGCGCGCCATCACAGAACGGGACGCCCCTCCGCAGATTTCAAGGCGGCGATTTTTTCCTCGGCGATGGCCTCCAGTTCCGGAAGGAGAACCACGCTCTCCTGCTCATGGGGGTCGGTTCGCGTGATGACCGCCGACACCGGTTTGCCGCTCAGATTGACCGGGAGATGCGGCAAGCCAGCGGGGATATAAACGAGGTCGCCCGCCTTGGAGAGGACATGGTGCTGAAGCCGGTCGCCATAGAGCGTGACCGCTTCGCCATCCAGAACGTAGATGGCCGTTTCGTGCCCCTCATGCAGGTGCGCCTTCGCCCGGCCGCCCGGCGGAATCGTCAGCAAATGCATGCAAATGCCCGTCGCGCCCACGGTCTCGGCGGCGATGCCCTCGAAATAGGTCAATCCTTGCTTGCCGTCATACTTGGCCGATGTTCTCACAACCCGGCAGGCCGGTTCGGAAAACGCGCTCATAGGCAGCTCCTTTCGCTGCTTATGATTTAGGTTTTCCCCGCCGTCGCCGCCAGTCAGAGATTCACGTGATTGATCACCCAGGCGCCGGCCGCCGCCGCGCGCGCCCGCAAGGAGAATGGGCGGCAGGGTGCGGACGAACACCGCGAGCAAGGTCGCCAAAGCGGCAAGCGCTTTCTCCCCGGCTTCCAAAAGCTCGCGCCCGGCGCGATAAAGCAGATAGAAGACAACAATTCCGGTCACGACAAGGATGATGACCTTCCACCAGGGCAGATTCCCGAGCTGCTGCCACGGCACAGCGAGAATCTGCGCGACGGACCAATGCCATATCGTCTGGATGAAGTTGAAGATCGCCGAGATGGCCTGCTTCAGAAATTGGAGCAGCTGGTTGAGAATCTGCATGGTTCGCCCGCGCCGTTCGCCTTTGTGTTCGATGATGCTTGGGCGAGTTTAGGCTGTCTAGCGCTCTAGCGTTGTGTTTGCTTGATCAGCCAGTGTGTCGTCGTCCCGGAAGCGCTTCAGCGATTATCCGGGACCCTGACAAGCGCCAGCGGCTGCGATGATCCCGGATAACGCCTTGCGGCGTTTCGGGATGACGAAGGGGAGTGAGGCCATCTGAACGCAACCGCCGTCAGGCGACGGACCTCGCGCTGGCAAGGAGTTCGGCGGCCTCGGCTGACTTGGAAGCGAAATCCTTCCAGGCGCTTTCCTCCGCGATCGCGCGCCATTTTGCGATGTCCTCCGCCGAGAAATCCACAACGGCGGCGCCCTTCTCGGCGTAGACCTTGGCGGCCGCCGCGTCATCCCTCTTGGCCTCAATGGCGCCGAACCATTCCATTTCCTGTCCGACGTCCATGATGGCTTTCTGCTGGTCGGGGGCAAGCGACTCGAAGACGTCCTTGGACATCAGGAGCGGTTCGCACATGAACCAGATCGATCCCGCGCGAGCGGTGGTGAGCGCCTTGGCGAATTCTTCCAGCCGGAAGGAAATCAGGCTTGTCGAGGAGGTCAGCGCCGCATCGAGCGCGCCCTTCTGCATGCCGGGGTAGATTTCGTCTGAAGGCATGGTCGAAACCGACGCTTCGGCCGCGCTGAGAACGAGATCCATCTCCCGGCTCCCGCCGCGAACCTTCAAGCCTTTGACGTCGTCGGGAGCCTTGATCGCCTTTGCCGAAGCAATGCCGCCAGCCTGCCAGATCCAGCTAATGAATTTGACGCCCTTCTCCTCCGCGATGCGCGCCAGGGATTTTCCGATGGCGGCGTCTTTCCATTTCGCGCCTTGCTCATAGGAGGTGACGAGGCACGGCATGAGGCCGAGCTTCATCGCCGGGATTTCGCCTCCGGCGTAGGCGAGCGGATAGAGTGAGAAATCGAGCGACCCTGTTCGCAAAGCCTGGAACTGCTCGTTCGTCCTCATCAGGGAGGACTCGGGATAAATCTCGAATTTCAAGGCCCCCTTGACGCGCTGTTCGACCGCCGACGCGAATTTTCGGCAGAGCCGGTCGCGGAAGTCGCCCTGCTCGATCGTGCCGCCTGGAAATTGGTGGGATATTTTGAGCGTCCGCGCCGCCTGCGCCCTCAGGATGCTCGGCGCGGCGAAAGACAAAGCTGCTCCCCCCACGAAGGCTCGTCTTGAAAGCATGGCGGTTCTCCGGATATGTTTCGGCGTCAATCGCCCTTCTCTATAGCACTCACCCTTCCGGTCAAAGGATTCGTTCTTCTCTATGCCCAGGGGAAGTCCGTCTCTGCGCTGCGGCAAATTTAGGGACCGCGTTCCGATTGCGTTGACCAAGCTGCATCCGGCATTATGCAAGGCGGGAAGCTGTAAACGTTTCTACCCTTTGGGTCCTGATGCGGGTTTGGTCGGAAGCGAGAACGTTGAGTGTGACTGCGGACTGGCCCACAGCGAGTGGCCTTCACCCTTTCTCGCACGAAGCGACCGTAGAACCCTCCTCCTCAGACCTCCCGCAAGCCGTCCTGTTCGCGTGCAAACATAATGCGATCAGATCGCCGATGGCCGCGGCCATCCTGCGCTACCTCGTGGGCAGGCGGATGTATGTGCAGTCGGCGGGCGTCCGGCCGGGCGAGACAGACCCTTTCGCGGTCGCCGTCATGGACGAAGTCGGCATCGACATGGCGCGCCACCATCCCAAGACGATCGAGGATCTGGAAGACACCACGTTCGACCTCATTGTCACGCTGGCTCCGGAAGCCCATCACAAGGCGCTTGAATTCACACGCACGATGGCGGTCGATGTGGAATACTGGCCGACAATCGATCCTTCCGCCATCGCCTCAGGCAATCGCGAGCAGATTTTACAGTCTTACAGGACGCTGCGTGACCAGCTCTTCGAGCGCATCAAGGCCCGGTTCGGCTTGACCGGGACGCCGCAGGCTTGAGACAGGGCGGCTGCTGGGCCGTTTTTTCACAAATCAAGAAATTGTTATATGTCTGGCAGGATGCTGAAATAAGCCGGAATTCAGGCTTCATCCTTCGACAGGCTCAGGATGAGGTTGAGCGATTTCAACGGCTTAGCCCTCATGGTGAGCTTGTCGAACCATGGGCAAGATTGTTTTTCAGCACCCTGCTGGAGAAATGGGGCGCCTTGCCGCAGCTGAGCTTTTTCCGTATCATAAGCAAGTAATACTTTGTCTCCATCTACGACAAAAACAGCCTCAAAGTAACTTCTGCTTTTTTCATAGTTAAAATCCGTCTGAGCATAATAAAACATACTCGTGTGGAGTCCCGCCATGGGTATTTTGAATTGGGTCAGCACCGCGAATAAGTGGATCAACGCACTCAAGTTCCTGCTCGTCGTTGTCGTATTGGCCGGTCTCGGCGTCGGCGGCTATTTCTTGTACACGTACATGGCTGCCGGCTTCCTTAAAGCTAAAGAGGTGGCGGCTGACACGGGCAACTTTCTCTCCGGAAAGCCAACCGTGAACGGCGCCGAGCTTGGCGGGTCCTGCAAGGTCGGAGCGGACTGCAAGGGCTACGTTTCCGCTTTCAACCAACAAGGCGGCACGGCCTGCTGCAATAATCGTTGTACGCAGACCCAAAAGGATTTCGCGAACGTCTGGTATTGCCCTAACGAATGCAAAGGATGGTTGGGAGCGCCAAGCGGCAGCTGCGGTCCAAAGCGTGCTGACGGCGAGGCGTGCGTCGACCATGCCCAATGCGCCAACTGGCACGGACCGGGGCAACAGGGTTCGGCTTGCGACGGCGGGCGCTGCGTGTCGATGAAGAAGGATTGGGCTGGAGTTCTGGTACATCCCCAGCGAGTGCGTGGGAAATGTCCTTAAGGGAAAAGGCAGCTGCTGATCTAGCAGCGCCAAACAGCCGGGCGCCTATCGGAATCTCCGGCAAGACAGCGAGATCCTGCCGCCCGCGTCCAACTCGAATCCCAGCGTCGGGGCCGCGAAATGCCGTTTGACCGCGATTTGTAGCCTGTCGGCGAGGCGCGACGGATTCCGGCGCGAAAAAAGGAGGAGTGGCCAATGATCGGGTTCGAGGCGGAGCTGCAAGTGCCGACATTTCGGCAAGAGAAATGGCCGGACGACGGCTGACTCCACCTACTGGCTTCCTTGTTAACGCTAATATCTACTCGTTTCTCTTCTGCGGATACGAAGACACCAAGACCGTAGTGAGCTCGACCGAGCGATCTTTTCAAAATCAAGCCTGACGTCGCGAATTATGCAGCCTGGAAGCGGAAACTCCTTTTACGCGGCGCTGTCTGATTTTTTGCAGATCGCAAATGAAAATAGGTTTCTCAACGAACCGCGAATGACGAAGCTGGAATACGAAACATTTCCCATCAACGAAGCGGCTGCAGATTCTAATAAAACCTACTTGGCGCAGGCAGCATCTATAAAGATCATGCCGCCAAATTTGCTGTAACAGCACAGAACGAAATAGTGGAAGTGCCCGACACGCGCAAAACCGAGGGATGCATCGGCAGCACCGAAACCGGCCTGATCGGACAGGACCCCTACGGTATGTACGCTGGTGTGCCAGTCAAGGACATAGAGGGGATCATTGCTGGCGACAAGCCGAAGGCGTCAGCGATAAATGAACATATCTCAAGAGATACGCGCCGAAGTGAAGCCGGAGTTTGCGATTCAGGCCACCGCCGGCAATCTTCCCATCAGCAATTCCGCAACTGTTTGAAAATCACGCAAAAGCCATTAGACCGACCCTTTACGCCCAAACTTCGTGAAGCGTGGGAGACCGCATATCCTCTGATTTGCAAATCGGTTGCAGAAGTAATGAACGACGAGACATTCCGCAATCACGAGTGGGTGCAGGCCAACCTCAACGAAGATGAACGGCGCCAGGCTTTCAAGGGCTACCTCTACCTCCTTTGCTCTTATCTTGTTGGCGACGCACTGTCGCAAACCGCTCTGTTCGAAAAAATGAGCGCTCAAGAACGCGGTGCCCTATCACGCGAAAATCAACCTTGGAAACTTTTATAAGGCAATGCCAGGTGAAGGAGGACCGAAGCCGCCGGCTGATTTGGCCGCGTGGATCGCTAAAAAGCTCACCGGTGAAACGCCACGGCGAAAAGACCGGTACCTGAAGAATTCGACGCTGAAGAACCTGCTGCCGAAGACCTTGCCTCTAAAGAACCTGCCAAGCGTAAGATAACCAATTTCATGACAACTGAGTTCTGGTTAGCTGAGCTGAAAGTGAAGAAGAACCCGTTCAAAGAGCATCTTGTATATAATGCTCCCGACGACTTCGTATTCAAAGCCATCACCCGGGAACGGGTTGCTACATTCATCAACCAGCTAGGCCGCGATAGCGGTGAGCCCCTCACCGCCAATCTAGGGGAGAAAAGGGTTGTCGACGAACATCGTGACCCGGACGCCGAACCGCGGAACCGGGATGGCGAACGCGGCGTGCAGCTGGAGTTTCGAAGGCTGGGCGCTGAAGGCGTTTCATTGGACGGGGTGGAAGCGGTCTTCATGAATGTAATTAATGAGGTCCGGAAGCTGAATGGCCCATATGCCAGCTGAAAGCAGTGAGGCTTAACCGCCAGGGGATCGAACATGGCGCCGCCAGAACTCCAATTAATCCATCAGATTCTGGGTTCACCGTCCAAATTGGCCTGCAGCGCCTGGTTCGCTGATAAAACTGATGGTTGGCAGCCATGGGCGAAGAGTATTCCATCGCAGTCGACGCCTGATTCTGCCGATGAAATCTGTAAAAAATTGGACGCCTCCTGCACTTACACGGCCTTCAATGTCGCCAAGCTTCTCTCTGCCAAGGAGGTCGATGGTAAGATCGACTTCGATCTGAACGGCGAGCCGAAAGAGGTCGTTGATGCTGGAGAATTGGAACAAGTGTTCGATAATGTGAACAAGGTTTTTTGGGTCAGGGCTAATCTGGATAATGGTTTGAGCCACGCCTTTGTTGTTACCTCTTATGCCGGCTCATCCAGCGACCTGTGCTGTGGACTCTATATGTCTTATGCAGCCGAAGGTCGCTGGGGATGTGGGTACACGCTGCCGGACTTTCTCAAGGGGGACGAGTTCAAATTTTCTCCAAAGATGGATAAGGATATTCCAATCAAGCAGTTTACCGAGACTTTTGGCGCGCTTTATACGACTGAAATCGCCAAGTTTCAGGAGACATGGAAAACGTTGTTCAAGTGCGGTCCGGGGCAAGCGACTCGGTTGAAGGAGGCGCTGGTCAAGGTGCTGGATCGGACGTTGCCTCAAGACGGTTTTCTTGAGAAGTTGAAGGCGCAGTGGCCAAAGTGCCCCCATGAGCTTGATGTCTAGAGCTTGCTTCCGTCATAAGATGTGGAATATCCGAGGGCATCAAGAGAGACTGCTTAGATAGTTGCTTATAGGCTGTTTTACCAAACGAAACCCAATCTTCAGAGAATTTTAAGTAACGCGCCGAGCCTTAACGGATCGCGCCGCGCTTGCTAAATTTGCATCATGCAAGCCTTTGCAGCCCTCCTCGACCGGCTTTACTACACCCATTCCAATAACGACAAAGCCGCAGTCCTGACGAATTATCTGCGCCGCACGCCCGATCCCGATCGCGGCTTCGCGGTGGGCGTGATCGCGGGCACGCTCACCTTCGAGCTGTTCAAGCGCGCGCTCGTGCGCGACCTCGTGGCCGAGCGCGTCGATCCGGTCTTGCTGGCGCTGTCCTACGACTATGTGGGCGAAATGTCGGAAACGGTCGCGCATATCTGGCCGCGCAATCCGCAACGCGCGATCCTGAACCGGCTGCCGCTGCTGCATGAGGTGATCCACGAGTTCCAGACCCGCGACAAGCCGAAGATCCGCGACTATCTCGCGCTTCTCATGGACAATATGACCGCGCCGGAGCGTTGGGCGCTCTTGAAGCTCGGCACGAGCACGCTTCGCATCGGCATGTCGGCGCGTTCGGTGAAGCATGTGCTGGCGGAGTTCGGCGGCGTCAGCGTCGGCGAGATCGAGGAGGTCTGGCACGCGCAAGAGCCGCCCTATCTCGACCTTTTCGCCTGGCTGGAAAAGCGGGCGCCGAAGCCCGAACTCGAAGGATGCCGTGACATTCCACCCCGTCATGCTCGCGCATCCGTTGGAGGACGCCGACCTGCCGGGCATCACGCCGGACGCCTTCCTGGCGGAATGGAAATTCGACGGCATCCGCGTGCAGATCGTGTCCACGCCCAACGGCAAGGCGCTGTTCTCGCGCAGCGGCGACGATATTTCCGGGGCGTTTCCCGATGTGCTCGCGCGCGTGAACTTCCACGCGGTGCTCGATGGCGAGCTTATCGTGAAATCCGGCGACGAGATCGCCAGCTTCAATCATCTGCAACAGCGGCTTAATCGCAAGTCGCCCGATTCGAAGGTGATGGCGAAATATCCGGGCCACATCATCCTTTACGATGCGCTCGCTGTCGAAGGCCGCGACCTGCGTCCGCTGCCCCTGACCGAGCGGAAAAGCGAGATGGCGCGCTGGTTCGAGGATGCGCAGCCTTTGGGCGCCGAGCTTGCCCAGCCGCTCGCGTTCCAAAATCCGGGCGAGTTGCAAGCGCTCCGAGCCGAAGCCGCAAAACTGGCTTCGCCGCATATCGAGGGCCTGATGCTGAAGCGCCTCAACTCGCCTTATGTGTCCGGCCGCCCCAAAGGCCAGTGGTACAAGTGGAAGCGCGATCCGATGCTGGTCGACGCCGTGGTGATGTACGCCCAGCGCGGGACGGGCAGGCGCTCATCCTTCTATTCGGACTACACTTTCGGCCTCTGGCACAATGGCGAGCTGTCGCCCATCGGCAAGGCCTATTTCGGCTTCACGGACGAGGAGTTGCGCGAGCTCGACAAATGGGTGCGCCATCACACCGTAAACCGCTTCGGGCCGGTGCGTGAGGTGGAGAAGGCGCTTGTGTTCGAGGTGGCGTTCGACGCGGTGCACCGCTCGACGCGGCACAAATCCGGCGTTGCGCTGCGCTTTCCGCGCATCAACCGCATCCGCTGGGACAAGCCCGCGCGCGAGGCGGACGAACTTCAGAGTCTCGCGAAATGGCTGGAATGATTGCGCCTATTCAAAAATTTCGGCGAGTTCGATCGCAATCCCTGGAGGATCGAGCCGCAGGACTCCATTCTTCAGGATTGCTGGCGGAGCAATCCCTTCCCCTTGGCGGCGGTAATAGATCAACTCCTGCAAAATCGGGGTCCGCGATCACGTAGTGCATGATGCTGGGCACTCGAAAGTAGCCCGCGAGTTTATCCGTCAAATCTTTTCTCGCTGTCGATTGCGACAAGACCTCCACAGCGACGACGGGCTTCGGCACGACAATTTCGCCGCGCTGCATTCTTGGCCCTGCGTAAACAACTACATCTGGCTCGAAAGCTGTATTGCCGTCTACCTTCACCACAAGTCCATCGACGGCCGCGAAATGATTTGGCGCATGGGCGCGCGTTTCCCGCAGGAGCGCCGCGTAAATCAACCCTTTCAGGTTGGCGTGACCCCAGGTTTGCGATTGCTGCATTTGCGGCGCCCCATGGAACAGCTCCCAATGCTTTTCGGGGC
>CAWFXN010000043.1:0-18870 GCA_963819665.1 uncultured Alphaproteobacteria bacterium | reverse complement strand
TTACCGCCGGACCTCCATGTCAGCCGCGGGAAGGGCGGCGCCATCGCGGCGCATAGACTGTATGAAGCGCCGCATGGCCATGCGGCCCTGCTCTATCGCATAGTCAGCCTTGTGAAAGTCGAACAACCCGACGCCATCGAGATGCACCTGAATCGTAGCGTCGGGCGGATCGCCGGCCAGCCTCGAACGCGCGATCCGGTTCTGTGTGATGTTGAATGCTTCCAGCACCACCCGCGGAATTCCAGGCGCGCCGTCACGGCGCCTCCCGCCGAACATCTGCCGCTTCACAAGAGCAAACCGGCTCTTCTTTTCCCGCTCCTCGTCAAAAAAGCGCTCGGGCCTTGGATCAGGCGCGGCTTCCGCTTCGATGGGAAAAAGCGTGTTCCGGACATACTGCCCGGTGTTGAGGGTCACTCCGATGACGAAGTTTGCGCCGAGCGCCCGCGCGGCAGTCACCGGGACGGGGTTGACGAGGGCGCCATCCATCAGCCACCGCCCGCCGATGCGCACCGGCTTGAAAATCCCCGGCAAGGCATAGGACGCCCGAAGCGCCGCGGTCATCGATCCGCTTGTCAGCCAGACTTCCTGACCGGTCCCCAGCTCCGTCGCGATCGCCACAAACTTTTTCGGCAGCGCTTCGATATGCAGGTCGCCGATGTGAGAGGCGAGTGTTTTCTCCAGGCGCTTGCCGGACACGAGGCTCGACCCGGCGAGATTGACATCGAGATAGCGCAACAGCTTTCGCGTCGTGAGTTCGCGGGCCAGGCTGTGCAGGATGTCAATCCTTCCAGCCGCGTAGAATCCACCGGCAATCGCGCCGATGGAGGTGCCGGCGATGATATCGGGTTCGAGGCCGGCTTCAATCAGCGCTTCGATCACTCCGATATGAGCGAGCCCGCGCGCCGCGCCGCCGCCTAGTGCCAATCCAATCAGTGCCTTCGCCATATGCCGGTTCGTCTGGGGTGCAAAACGATCACGAAAAGAGGCAACACAAAGAAAAGAAATCTGAGTTTGCCATCCGGCAGCAACCAGAGTTTTGTGAAAACCCGCAACTTATGGGTGCTCTCCATTCACAATAATTTCAAGAATCGCGCCCTCTCCTTCCCCGCGGATACGCCGGTAGAAACAACTCGGCCTGCCCGTATGGCACGCCGCTTCTCCGCTCAACCGGGCTTTGACCCAGATGACATCCTGGTCGCAGTCGGTCAGGAGTTCCTGAACGAGGAGGCGATTGCCGCTTGTTTCGCCCTTGCGCCAAAGCGCATTCCGCGACCGGCTCCAGAAATGGGCTTCTCCGGATGCAATAGTGCGACGCAGGGCTTCCGCGTTCATGTAGGCGAACATCAAAACGCCGCCGCCAGCTTCATCGGAGACGATGGCGGGGATGAGCCCCGCTCTATCGAAGCGCGGCGTAAACGCCCTTCCCTCTTCAAGCTCGGATTTGTTTGAGGAAGGCGATTGGAACGAGCCCTCCATATCACTTCAACCCAATCGGGCGGACGCCATTGACGAGTTGCATGAACCGCTCGCGATAGCTCGGGTCATCCTTGAAAACTCCCGTGAACCGCGTCGTGATCGTCGTGGTGCCGGGCTTGTGCACGCCTCGGGTCGTCATGCATTCGTGGATCGCGTCGATCATGACCGCAACGCCGCGCGGCTTGAGCACGTCCTCGATAGCGTTGGCGATCTGCGCCGTCATGGTTTCCTGCGTCTGCAGCCGCTTCGCGTAAAGATCGACAACGCGGGCAAGCTTCGAGATGCCGACAATGCTCCCGCTCGGCAAATAGGCGACATGCGCCACGCCGATGATGGGCAAGATATGATGCTCGCAATGCGACTCGAGGCGGATGTCGCGCACCATCACGAGGTCATCGTAGCCCTGGACGTCCGCGAAGGTCCGGTCGAGCGCCCCATAAGGATCGCCGTCATAGCCAGCGAAGAATTCTTCATAGGCTTCCACCACGCGGCCTGGCGTGTCGCGAAGCCCCTCGCGTGAAGGATCGTCGCCCGCCCAGGCGATCAGCGTGCGCACAGCCTCCTCGGCTTCCTCGCGCGTGGGCCGTCTCGCCAGTTCGGCCGGGCCGTGCCCGTTCTGGCGCTCGCGCGTCAGCGGCCTCGTGGCTGAAGCAAGTGTATCCATGGGAACATACCCTTTCGGCAGGCGCTCAGATTTTCATAGCCGTGTGGCTGTCGCTACGCCTTCTCAAGATTAAGGGAGCCCCCTCGCGCCGGCTTAACCTAAGCGTACCCGACTTAAGGGCGGCGGTGATTTTGTCCCGGCAAGACGGACAGCCGAACAATTGCAAGGACCAAGACTTCACAGCATATAAGAGATCGGAGTCGGGCGGCAAGTGCAGCCTTGAGCGAAAGCGGAGCAATGGCCGATTTGGAAGACATATATTCGGAAAGGGTGCTTCAACTTTCCGCGAATATGCCGCGAGCGGGACGCTTGGCGGACGCGGACGCGACGGCGAGCGCTCATTCCAAGCTCTGCGGCTCGCGCATTACGGTCGGCCTCAAGATGGAGGGCGACACCGTCACGGACTACGCTCAGGATGTTCGAGCCTGCCTCCTCGGGCAGACCTCCGCGGCCGTCATGGGCGCGAATATCGTGGGCTCGACCGCGGACGAGTTGCGCGACGTGGGCGCGCAGATGCGGCGCATGTTGAAGGAAGGCGGGGAGCCGCCTTCGGGCCGTTGGAACGATCTGGCCATCCTCGAAATCGTCCGGGATTACAAAGCTCGGCATCGCCTCCACGCTGCTTGTCTTCGACGCGGTGGAAGACGCCATCGCGCAGATCGAGAAACGCCGCGCCGCCTGAAGCCCCGGCTCTGAAGAGAGTACGCCGGGCGCGCCGATGGAAAATCCCCCCTAACGGATCGTTCCTTCGCCGCAGACGAAGAATGCCTCCATGAAATGCGCCACGCGGATGGCAGTCGAGTTAGGTGACAAAGAAGGGAGGCAACGATGACGTCACCCGTAACAAGCAAGATCGGCCAAGAGCGCTTGATGAGCTGGATTGGCCGGGAAGAAATCGCGGAGGACACGATCTCGGCTACCCCCATCGCCGCCCTGTCCGCGACCCTTGACCGCGAGGATTCCCACCCTGCGCTGGGCGATCCCTTGCCGCCGCTTTGGCATTGGCTCTATTTTCTGCCTTTGCACCGGCAGTCTGAACTCGGGCCGGATGGGCACGCGAAACGCGGCGGTTTTCTGCCGCCCGTCGAGCTGCCGCGCAGGATGTGGGCGGGCGGCAGATTCACGTTTGGGAAGCCCCTGCGCGTGGGCGAGTCCTTACGGCGCACGTCTACGATCGCAGACATCAAGATCAAAGAGGGACGGACCGGGCCGCTGGTTTTCGTTCTTGTGCGGCACGAAATCATCGGATCGTTTGGGGGCGCTCTTACCGAAGAGCACGACATCGTCTACCGTGACGCGCCCCGGCAAGGCGAGCGAGCGCCAACGCCACCCGCAGCGCCGGATAAACCGGCGTGGCGCCGTGAGATCGTGCCGGACGATGTTCTTTTGTTTCGTTATTCCGCCCTGACCTTCAATGGTCATCGCATCCACTACGACCGCCGCTATGTAACGAGCGTCGACGGCTATCCGGGCCTCATCGTCCACGGACCGCTGATCGCGACATTGCTTGCCGATCTCGCCCGAAGGCGCGATCCGCGCCCGCTTCGCGCATTCCGTTTTCGGGCCGTAAGTCCGCTCTTTGATACTGCCCCGTTCCTCGTGTGCGGAACGCCGGCGCCTGGCGGTGAGACCACGGCGCTTTGGGCGCAGACGCAAGACGGCGTCCTGGCCATGGAAGCCGAGGCGACATTCGCTCCCGGGAATGCTCGTAAATCACTCTGCCAGCTGACAGGCCAGACCGTTCTTGAAAAGGCTGCGGCTTCGCCGCGTAAGACGGCATTTTTGAAAAATGGCTCCCCGGGCCGGACTCGAACCAGCGACCCAGCGGTTAACAGCCGCTTGCTCTACCGACTGAGCTACCGGGGAACTGCGGATAAGCTGCACCCGCAATGTGCTTTCATACCACATGCGGGATTCGGCACAAGCCTATTTTGCGCGTTTCCTGCGCCCTTTGATAGTCACAAATCCGAAAATGCGCTTCTTCGCTTTGGCGATTGCTCAAAGAACCCGAAATCCCTTGCGCCACACGCCTTGCAAGCCTATGGACCGAGCAAAATCGGAACGCGCCATGGCATCGCTGCAATATAAAGGCCGCATTCACAAATCGAAGTTCACGATGCGCAGCCTGCGTTATATCCTTTCGGATCAGGCGGCGCGCCTTTTCCCTGCCCTGCAGCGGCGCTGGCTGCTGCCCGTCGAGTCGCGCTCCATTGTGGAGGCCGCATCCGGCGATTGCCCCCTTCCCTCGGCGCGTGTCGATGCAGCGCTGCCCGAGCTTTTCGCCGCGCTCGGCATCGTCGCCCCGAGGCCGCTTCAACTCACAGACCACATCTACTCCGTGGAGGACGCGCTGGTTACGGGCTGGGCGGGGGCGATGATCAAGGATGGCCTGCTTCTCACGGTTCGCCCGCAGCACAACTGGGTGGCGGCGCTTCGCGCCCATCCGCACAAGGTGCGAACGCTGCCGGGCGACCGCCCCTATTTCAACCTGATGGCGGCGACTCCGGCCAAGGGGCACATCTTCCATTGGCTGTTCAATGCGATGGTTCCACTGCTGGCCTACCTCGAAAGCGGAAAGCGCGACCCCGGCCTGGGATTGATTGTCAATGCCGCTGAAAGCGAAATCCAAAGGCGCAGCATCGACTACCTCAAGGAGCATTACGGAATTCATGCGGTCGTTCCGGTGGCGCAGAACGAGGCCGTGCGTGTTCCGCATCTCCAGGCCGTGATTCCCGTCCCCCATATCCCGAGGGCGCTGCAATCGCCGCTCGGGCTTGGCCGCCTTCGCAATCTTGGGGGCTTCATCGCCGGGCAGGATGGCGAAAACTGCGTCAAGCGCATCTATGTCAGCAGAGACGACGCCCGGCTGAGACGCGTCTTGAATGAGAAAAGCTTCATGCCCAAGCTCGAATCACGCGGCTTCCAGCGCGCGATTCTCGCCGAAGTCGCCAATCGCCCAGCAGGTGGCGCTTTTCAGGCAGGCGGAGATCGTCGTCGCGCCGCACGGGGCAGGCCTCGCCCACATCGCCTGGTGCAAACCGGGCACGAAAATAATCGAGTTCTTCCCGAGCCCCGATGGACCGCGCGGCCGCGTCCGAAACGCCACCTATGATTACTGGCTTCTCTCGCAGCTTCTGGGCCTCGATTATTCATGCCGCCTCGCGGGCCCGATCGAAACCCGCAATGACGGCTTCAGCATTGAAGAAGATCTGATGACGAGCGCCATTGAAGAGGCCCTTGCCCGTCCGAAGGTCGAGACCGCGCCGGTTTGATGCGTTTCATCCGTTCCAATGAGGATCTTGAGTGGCATATCGGAAGCCTGACTGAGGCGCATCCGATGTTCGAGCCGCTCCGCGAAGCGGCTGGCGCCGTGCCCGTGCGCTGGCTCGACCGCGGCTTCAAGGGCCTCGTCTTTGTCGTGACCGGCCAGCAGATCTCGGTTGCGGCCGGGAGGGCGATCTATGGCCGCCTCGAAGCGGCGCTCGGCGACATCACAGCCGAAACCGTGGCGGCGGCAAGCGATGACGTGTTGCGCGCCGCCGGTTTTTCCGCCCCCAAGATACGCACCTTGCGCGCGCTCCAGGACGCCGCGATGGGCGGCGTCCTCGATCTCGATGCGCTGGAGGAGCAAAGCGCGGAGGAGGCGATCCTTTCGCTGTGTCAGATCAAGGGGATCGGCCCATGGACCGCAGAGGTCTACCTGCTCTTTGCGGCCGGACACCCCGACATTTTCCCGGCGGCCGACGTAGCCCTTCAGGAGTCCGCGCGGATCGCCTTTGCGCTCGATGCGCGACCGACGGCGCGCGATTTCCGCGCGATGTCCGAGGCCTGGTCGCCCTGGCGCAGCGCCGCGGCGCGCCTCCTCTGGGCCTACTACCGCGTAAGGAAGGGCGGGAAAATGGTTACGCCGGTATAGGGCTTCGCTTTTTGAGCGGCTCATCTTGAGCTGTGCTGGCGTTCAGCTTGAAGGGGGACTGTCTGTCACAGTCGGGCGCGTCTCTTTGTAAGATTATTGCAACTGGCTTGGAAGTTGAGCCCGATAGATTTCCAATTGCTCAAGGGCGTGCCTGTCCGCTTCCTCTCGTGAGTGACTCCCCTTTCCAGATAGAAGCGGCCATTGATTGAACTTTATAGAATCCAATCAGCTTCTCCCGGATCACGGCCATGGTGGGAAGACGCCCCTGATCAAGCTGCTCTTCCAAGTAGGTTAGCCACATTTCCGTGGCGCGGTTCTTCCGTTCGGATTCCCCTCCGGCAAGGTAGTTGTTGCCGATCACTACGTCGCGCTTCGTTGGACCGCGCTTACCGGCATAATAGGTTAAGCCGCAATCCTTAGCCTCAGCATTGCAGCGCTCTAAAACAAGCTGCGGGGCCGTCTTGTTGGCCGACGCCCAGAGAAGCTTGTTTTCCATTTCCATGAAGAAATCGCGAGCCGCCTGACTGCTGCCGTCGTAATCCGAGCAAAACGTGCATAGGCGGAGCACTTCACGGTAGGAGTTGCGAATTGACGCCCGGATTTCGCGCGCAATTTCACGGAACTCGTCCAGGGCATCCGGTTCGCCTTGGTTTTTAAGACGCTCCTTGTCGATGTAGAAGCCCTTGGTTAGGATCTGGACAAGCTTATCAGTTGCCCATATGCGCAGCATCGTTGCCTGCTTGGAATTCGTAACCCTATAGGCCACCGAAATGACCATATCCAAGCTGCAAAGGGTTGCCGGTCTGCCTCCCGCCGACGAGGAGGTTTCTTGCATTTTTTGCAAGTTACCCTCCTCTAGAAGTTCGCCCTCGCTTATCACGCTGGCGACATGCCGAGAAATTACGGAAAGATCGCGCTCGAAAAGCCGAGCCATTTCTGGCATCGCGAGCCAGAACTTCTCTCCTTGGTAACGTAATCGAGTCTCAATGCCGCGTTCGGTCGCATAAATTAGAAAGCGGTGGCCGTTATCGTCCTCCACCAAGGGGACACGTCGTGATCTCTCTTCGTCGAGAAGGGTGTTTACTTCCTTTGGATCGGTTTTGGTGAACCGCTCAAGCGCTTCGCCAAAACCCACGTTAAGTTTCAAGGGTGTTTCGTCTTTCCGTTTAGCCACCTATCAGCACCTTATAGGTTAAGCGGCCCGAGACTTGGCCAAGAAGGTCATTCACGCGCTCGCCCTCGCCCATCTCGCGCCGGTTATCGCGATAGCACTTTTCGTCGAGGTACGCTTGCAGGTGCTTCTCGCTCACCCAATGATGTATGCCGTAAATCTGCCTCTTGAAAAGCCCCAAGCACCTTCAATGCCGTTCACGAATAATAACCTTATCTTTGTTCTGCTTGTATCGGTGCTCGGAAACGGAACAGGAGCCAAGGTCGCCCATCAGCTGAGCCCATGCTTCAGCGCAAGCGCGCTCGCAACGGCGACTGCGGGGTTTATGAACGCCTTATGGGTGACTTCGAAAACCGCTCGATGAGCTGGGTGGTTTTCTTGCTTCCCGCGCTCATGTCTGATTTGATTAGGGTTCGCGTCCGAGGCCACGATGCAACCAACATCCCTGAAATTTAAAGAAAACGCCTCACGCGCGCTGAGCGACCCGCAGCTCCAGCGCGCGCTGGGCAATGTCAAGACGGGGTTCATCGCCAAGCGCGCCGACGCGCGCGCCGCCCTGCCCGAGTTCGACGAGCTGCGCACAGTCGCGGCCGACATCAAGAACCATGTGCTCGATCACCTCGACATCTATCTCGAAGAATACGAGCGGCAGGTCATCGCGTCGGGAGGCCATGTTCATTGGGCGCGCGACGCCGCCGAGGCGCGCGAGATCATCCTCAAGCTGTGCCGCGACGCAGGCGCGAAATCCGTCACCAAAGGCAAGTCCATGGTCTCGGAGGAGATCGGGCTCAACGCCGCGCTGGAGGCGGAAGGCATCGAAACCGTCGAGACCGATCTTGGCGAATACATCATTCAGATCCGGCATGAGTCTCCAAGCCACATCATCGCCCCGGCCGTTCACCTGAACCGGGACCAGATCGAAAAGGACTTTCGCGCGCTTCATAAAAGCCTGCCCGAAGGGCGCGATCTTGCGAACGCCTCGGACCTCGTCAACGAAGCGCGCACCATGCTTCGGGAAAAGTTTCTGGCTGCGGATGTGGGCATCACCGGCGCGAACTTGCTCATCGCCGAAACCGGAAGCTCCGTGATCGTCACCAATGAGGGCAATGGCGATCTCACTCAGCTCCTGCCGCGCGCGCATATTGTCATCGCGAGCATCGAGAAAATCGTCCCCACGCTCGAAGACGCGTCCACGATTTTGCGCCTGCTCGCCCGTTCCGCGACAGGCCAGGAGATCACGAGTTACACCACCTTCTCCACCGGACCGCGCCGCGCGGGCGACCCGGACGGCCCGCAAGCCTATCATGTGGTGCTGCTCGACAATGGCCGCACGGAGATGCTCGGGACCGAGTTTCACGACATGCTGCGCTGCATTCGCTGCGGGGCCTGCATGAACCACTGCCCCGTCTACGCGGCGGTCGGCGGCCACGCCTATGGCTGGGTCTACCCCGGCCCGATGGGCGCCGTTCTGACGCCCCAGCTCATCGGCATCCACGAGGGCGCGCATCTGCCCAACGCATCGAGTTTTTGCGGGCGTTGTCAGGCGGTTTGCCCGATGAACATTCCGCTGCCGAAAATGATGCGCCACTGGCGCGAGCGGGACTTTAACCAGAAGTCCGCGGCGTCGGTTCCGAAACTGGCCTTGCGCGCCTGGGGCTTCCTGGCGAAGCGGCCGGCGCTTTACCGCCTCGTGATGGGTTTGCACGGGCGCGCTCTCTCGCTTGTCGCCGGAAAGAAGCGCCGCTTCTCCAGGCTTCCCGTGGGGCGCGGGTGGACCAAACATCGGGACTTGCCTGCGCCCGCGCCGAAAACATTCGTGTCACAGTGGCAGGAGCGCGAACGGAAGCGGTTGCGTCATGACTGATTTGAAAGACCCGCGGGAAGCCGTGCTTGCGCGCGTACGAGCGAAGCTTGGCGTGCGCGGCGACGAACCGGGGCGGCGCGGCCTTGTGCACTCGCGGCTCCGCACCCATGCGGCAAACCTCATCCCCGAGCGCGCGCAAGCGCCGAGAGCGGAACTCGCGCGGCTTTTCCAGACCATGCTGGAGAAGCACGGCGCAAAGACGATCCGCGTGCGCACTTTAAAAGGCATATCCGAAGCCGTAGCCGCCGCCCTTCGCGACCAAAACCTGCCGTCTCGCATCCGAGTCGGAGAAGACGCCATTTTTGACAGCCTCCGAGCTGAGCCGGGCGTCATCGAGGTGCTTTCCGGCCCGGCCCAGGCGACCGATACCGTTGCTCTGAGCCATGCGTTTGCTGGCGCGGCCGAGACAGGGACCCTTTTTCTCAGTTCCGGCCCGGATAATCCGTCGACGCTGAACTTCCTGCCGGAAAACCATTTCGTCGTGGTGCTCGTGGGCGATATCGCAGGCTCCTACGAAGAATGCTGGAGCAAACTGCGCTCGGCCTATGGGGAAGGGCTCATGCCTCGCACCGTCAATCTGATCAGCGGCCCGTCACGGACTGCCGACATCGAGCAAACCATCGTCATGGGCGCGCATGGCCCGAAGAACTCTCGTGGTCATTATCGCCGGCTCGTGAACGCTCCACCGTCGTCTTCCCGGAAAGGCGAAGCCTTATCCGGGATCGTATCAACTTGAAACGTTCCCTTTTTGCGTTCCCGGCTCGCGCTTCGCCTGGCCGGGATGACAATCTGCCTAAGTCTTACATCTTCGCGCGCTTGTCGCGGCGGAACGCTTGTCCTGCGTGAACAGGCTTCTTGGGCGTCAGTGTCAGGCTCGACGGCAACGCGGCATCGTAACCGAGTATCCGCTCGACCGGACCCGTCAGACCGCTCAATGGGAGCCGCAGCCAGAGGAGCAAGAGGTGCTCGCGTCCAGCCGCAGGCCCGCGCACAGCGCCCTGCATCGGAATTTGTTCGGTCACAACCCGGCGATAAACCGAGCGCCAATACTCCTTCTTATGTTGAAAGCCAATTTCAAAAACCGCGCGTCCGGTAATCTCCGCGCCGTAAATTTCGGCCACTCTGGTGCCCGCAAGGCGGTATTTGAGCGAGTCCAGATCCGGCCTTAGATCGATGAGGCTTAGTCCGGGAAGAAGATGGGGAATGGCGACGGGGTCGATGTCAAAACGCGAGGGGATTGGCCGAGACTGCGCACACTCCCGCCAATAGTCAAAAAGCTCCCGTTGCTCGCGCAATATAACCTGCGCGCGGAAAGCGAATTCCGAAGTCATTCACCCCTCCGATGCCCGTCTGCCGATCCGCCTTCGGCATACCGATCACCATGACTCGGAAACTATCGGTGATTTGCGTGTTGCAGTGCAAGCCATTCCGTTGCGACGCTTGAAACGCCACATAAAAACTGTCTCGCGGTGTTTGTGGAGTTACGCAATACAGGCTGAGCCGTGCTCAACCGGGGGAAAGGGGACGGATTACCGCCCCTTCCGTTGTCCAAGCCCCATTTTCTTCGCCAGGTTGGAGCGAGCTTCCGCGTATTTTGGCGCCACCATCGGATAGTTTGGCTCCAGGCCCCATTTTTCACGATATTCTTCTGGCGACATGTTGTAGTGCGTGCGCAGATGGCGCTTCAGAGACTTAAACTTCTTGCCATCTTCCAGACAAATGATGTAATCGGGTGTCAGCGATTTCTTCACCGCCACCGCTGGCTTCAACTCTTCCTTCGGCGCCTGGACCATGTTCGATGATGCGCGGGTCAGGGCTGAATGTACGTCCCCAATCAAGCTAGGCAACTCACCGGCCACTACAGAATTATTGCTAACATAGGCAGAAACGATCTGTGTCGTAAATTCCACAAGCTCGTTATTTTCGAATTTTTCCTCAATCATTTGCGGGCTCCTGGAACGGCCTTGAGCTGAACTGTCCAATGTTTTGTAGGAATTGCCTTGGATCTCTGTTTTGTCAAGCCAGCGCGGCTCCGACTTGCGCTTTGAGCCGAGATCCTTGACCTTATTTGCTTGTTTCACAATTATCTGCCTTTCGCACATTCTTGGAATACATCCTGTATATCACAAGGACGCAACTTCTCAAGAATTCTAATTGAAGTAACACATGTTACTTTAGTTCGAAGCGTAAAGCTCTCTATCGCAAAATCATGCTCTCTTTTGCGGCTTGGTAAACTCTGCTTTGGTTTGTCCAAAATGCCGCAGCTCCCGAGGCGCGAAAACATACGCTGCCCCTTGCACTTCCGTGCTGAGAAACACTGCGTCGTCGATGGTCCCGGCGCTACATGCTAGATCGCCTCATACCGGCGCGCTATATTTAGATCTTTGCTTCATCCATGCGCAATCGATAACTCCATTAACATGCTTTGATTGCGTGCGACTATGGCTAACCGCCGCGACGAAGAAGAGAGGGCTTCCCGCAAAACCCATAAGCTCTTGGCGGATACCGCCGCCTAAGGTCGCTACACACCGATCCCAATCGTTACTTTTAGAGCCCAAGCTTATCTCAGGCTTTCCACACAGTGGGGAGACGTCTTGCCAAGCGGTCTTGCGCATGGTCCTTCGGATAAGGGTTTCAGCTCCCCATTTTCTTGAACTGGAAAGTTCGAAGCGGACTCTTGCCGATGCGCCTGCGCCCTGCCTTTTCCGATTGCGCCGAAAGCGCGCTCCTCGTCGACTTTGGGCCGCAGTTTGACCGGCGGCTCAGCCTGTCGATTCTTCAAGTCAGCAAGGTTCTTGAAGCGTCAATGCTTCAGGGACTGAAGGAAAGCATTCCTGCATTGACATCGCTTACAGTGCTTTACGACCCGTTGGAGCTTTCCAGGGAAAGGATTGTCGGCGAGATCGAGCGTTTGTGCGAAATTGCCGGCGCCGCGCCCGACTGTGCGCGGACTTGGGAAATCCCCGTTGTCTATGGCGGCGACGGCGGCCCGGACCTGGAAGAAATTGCCCGGCGCGCCGGACTTTCCCAGGAAGAAGCGGCCGCGCTTCATGCCGGGCGGGACTACCACGTCTACATGCTGGGTTTCCTTCCGGGCTTTGCTTATCTTGGCGATCTTCCAAAAAAGCTGGAGACGCCGCGCCGGGCCACGCCGCGCGCTTCGGTGCCAGCCGGATCGGTGGCGATCGCCGCGGGGCTCACCGCGATATACCCGATCGAAAGTCCCGGCGGCTGGCATGTCATCGGTTACACGCCCGTCATCCCTTGGGATTTGCAGCGGCGAAAGGAGCCCCTCTTCCAAGCCGGTGACCGGGTGTGCTTCAAACCCGTGGAAGCGGCGGAGGCAAAGGAAATCCAGCGGCTGATGGCCGAGGGCTGGACCCCTCCGTGCAGGGAAGCCTCGTGACCGCCTCGCTCCAGGTCCTCGACGCTGGCGTGGCGGCGACGCTTCAGGATGGCGGGCGCGAGGGCTATCAACGCTTCGGCGTTCCGGTCTCCGGCGCTCTTGATAAGGTCAGCCTGGCTATCGCCAATACACTGGCGGGAAATGCGCCTCATGAAGCCGCACTCGAGGTTCTGGCGGCGGGGCTTGTCATTGCTGGTGCGCGCGGAGAGCGTTACTCTTGCGGTGGCTGGAACGGCGGGTTCCTTCGTCCTTGAGACAGCGCAGGCGGTTGTTCGAATTCCCCCGTTTCGAAGCCTCGCCGCAAGACGCGGCGATATCGTGCGTTTTCCACCCCCAAAGGAAGGCGCCGTCTTCTATGTTGCGGTTGCAGGCGGCTTCGACGTTCCATCCGCTTTCGGCAGCCGATCAACCTATCGGCGCGCTGCGCTCGGCGGCTTCAACGGCCGCGCGCTGCAAACGGGCGACGAACTGCCCCTTCGCTTCCCCGCCGCTCCCGCCTGCGAAGCTTTTGCGCTCGACGTGACCCTTTCCGCGCCGGATACCTTACGTGTCATGCGTGGCCCAAACGCCGAATATTTCAAGCCGCGCGCTTTTGAAACGCTCCTGAACGCCGCCTATACAATAGCGCCCGCGTCCGACCGCATGGGTCTTCGCTTGCAGGGCGCGTTCCTGGAGCGCGCGATCGAAGGCGAGCTGCCATCGCAAGGCACGACCGCGGGCGCCCTGCAAGCGCCGTCCGATGGGCAGCCGATCCTGCTCCTGGCGGACAGGCAGACAACCGGCGGCTATCCGCGCATCGCAACCGTGATCTCTGCGGATCTCGCCGCGGCCGGGCGACTCGCGCCAGGGACGCGCATCCGCTTCAAGGAGGTGAGCCGGGACGAGGCCGTGCAGCTTCTCAAAGCGCAGCGGGCGTGGCTGGCGTCCCTGCCCTCGCTTCTCAGGTCAGTCTCCGCCGCGACGCTTTCGACCGAGCATCTGCTCAGCCGCCAATCTCGTGGGCGGCGTCACCGCTGGCGCGGCGGAAGATTGAATCCGCGCTCGCGTCGTCCGGCCAAGCGAAGCCGTCTTGACGTTTCCATAATTCCATAGCTATAGAAATATAGAAGTTTGGGAGGCAGCCATGCCTGATGCTTCGCAGGACGATCAGATCGCACGTTATGCCGATATGATGGCGGCGCTGGGCACAGAGACGCGGCTCAGGATTGTGCGCCTTCTTGCTGTCGGCTCATCCGTATGGCCTTGTCGTGGGCGAGATCGGCTCGGAACTCGGCATTCCGGCCTCGACGCTCTCCCATCACCTGGAGAAGCTGAAAAACGAAGACCTCGTGAAAGTGCGCCGCGAGAGCACCTTCCTTCGCTACACGGCGAACACGCAGGCGCTGCAGGACATTCTCGCCTTCCTCTTCGCCGAGTGCTGCACGCGCAACACAGCCATCAAACCCGAAGACATAACCTGCTGTCAGGAGTGAACAATGAGCCAGACCGATGTGAAAGAAGCCGTGCGCGAGCGGTACAGCCAGGCGGCGCGGCGCGTGAGCGAAGGGCGCTCGTGCTGCGGCGGCGATGCGGCGCTGGCCGGTAGCAGCCCCATCATCTCCAATCTCTACGATGTGTCCGAGAAAGGCGCTGCTGCCCGAAGCAGCGGTGCTGGCCTCGCTCGGCTGCGGCAACCCCACGGCGCTGGCGCAGCTCGCGCCCGGCGAGACCGTGCTCGACCTCGGTTCGGGCGGCGGCATCGACGTGCTGCTGTCGGCGCGTCGCGTCGGCCCCGCGGGCAAGGCCTACGGCCTCGACATGACCGACGAAATGCTTGCGCTCGCCCGCGAGAACCAAAAGAAGGCGGGCGTCGAGAATGTGGAGTTCCTGAAAGGCGAAATCGAGGCTATCCCGCTGCCCGGCAATACCGTCGATGTCATCATCTCGAACTGCGTCATCAACCTGTCCGGCGACAAGGACAAGGTGTTGCGCGAGGCGTTCCGGGTGCTGAAGCCGGGCGGGCGCTTCGCGGTGTCCGACATCGTCACGCGCGGCGAAGTCCCGGAGCGACATTCGCAAGAACGTGCTCGCCTGGGCGGGCTGCATCGCGGGCGCGCTTGAGGAGAGCGAATACGCCGCCAAGCTTGCCGGCGCAGGCTTCGAGGCCATCGGCATCGAGCCGACCCGCATCTACAAGGGCGAGGATGCCCGCGAATTCCTGAGCGGCAAGGGCGTGGATGTGGACGCCATGGCCGGGCGCATCGACGGCAAGTTCATGAGCGCCTTCGTGCGAGCAGTGAAGCCGAAAAAAACCTGCTGTTGTTCGTAAGGAGGCGGCCGATGGAATGCCCAAATTACAACGTGCTGTTTCTCTGCACGGGCAACACGGCGCGCTCGATCCTTGCGGAGGGCATTCTCCGCAAGGAAGGCGCCGGGCGCTTCAACGCCTTCTCCGCAGGAAGCCAACCGAAAGGCGTCGTGAACCCCTACGCGCTCAAGACGCTGGCCGCCTATGGCTACCCAGCGGAGCATTTCCGCTCCAAGAGCTGGGACGAATTCGCCGCGCCGGGCGCGCCGGTCATGGATTTCGTCTTCACCGTCTGCGACAGCGCGGCGGGCGAAGTATGTCCCTTATGGCCGGGCCAGCCCATGACGGCGCATTGGGGCATCGAAGATCCGGCCGCCGTCGAGGGCACGGACATCGACAAGCAGCGCGCCTTCAACGAAGCGTTCCGCTATTTGCGCAACCGCATCACAGCCTTCGCGTCCCTGCCTCTTCAAAGCATCAGCAAAATGGCGCTCTCCGCCCGGCTGAAGGAGATCGGTCATATGGAAGGCTCCACTGCCGAGGAGAAAGAGACACGATGACCGAAACTTCAGCGAGCTTGGCTTCCGCTGACCGCTCCAAGACGGCGGGATTGGGCTTCTTCGAGCGCTATCTTACGCTTTGGGTCGGCCTCTGCATTATAGCCGGTATCGTCCTTGGTCATCTGGCGCCGTCTCTCTTCCACGCGATCGGGGGCGCCACCGTGGCCCAGGTCAATCTGCCGGTCGCGGCGCTTGTCTGGGTCATGATTATCCCGATGCTGCTCAAAATCGATCCGGCGGCGCTCCGCGAAGTCGGCATGCATTGGCGCGGCATCGCCACAACCGTGGGCGTGAACTGGCTCGTCAAGCCGTTCTCCATGGCGCTGCTTGGCTGGCTGTTCATCGGGTATCTGTTCCGGCCGTTGTTACCGGCCGACCAGATCGACAGCTACATCGCGGGCCTGATCATCCTTGCGGCCGCCCCCTGCACGGCGATGGTGTTCGTGTGGTCGCATCTCGTGGAGGGAGAGCCGCACTTTACCTTGAGCCAGGTGGCGCTCAACGACGCGATCATGGTCGTGGCTTTCGCGCCCATCGTCGCCCTTTTGCTTGGGTTGTCCTCGATTACGGTCCCTTGGGAGACCCTGTTTCTTTCGGTCGTTCTCTACATCGTCATCCCGGTCATCATCGCTCAACTCTGGCGGTTTCTCCGCTTGCGCTCAGGCGGACAACCGGCTTTGGACCGCACTCTGAAGGCGCTGGCTCCGTTCTCATTGGGCGCGTTGCTGCTGACGCTGGTTTTACTGTTCGGGCTTCAGGGCGAGCAGATCGTGCGGCAGCCCTTCGTCATTGCCCTGCTCGCCGTCCCGATCATCGTGCAAGTCTATCTCAATGCGGGCTTGGCCTATTGGCTCAATCGGCGTCTCGGCGTCGCTTGGCGCGTGGCCGGGCCATCGGCGCTGATCGGCGCCAGCAACTTCTTCGAGCTGGCGGTCGCCACTGCAATTGTTCTGTTCGGCTTTCAGTCGGGCGCGGCTCTTGCAACGGTCGTGGGCGTGCTCGTGGAAGTGCCGGTCATGCTGTCGGTTGTGAGTCTCGTCCGCTCGTCACGAAGGTGGTACGAGCGTTAGGAAGGTTTCATCTAACGAATGCCTCTGTGTTTTGTATCCCCTTCCGGCAAACACATACGCGACCTATGGGTCGATTCCTGCCGTGCCGGTTTTCTCTCCATCCCATGCACGCCATGGCGGCTTTGAGATCCGAATGCGGTAGTCTCCGGTTGGAACAACGAGAGCTAAGATAACGCGCCTGCGTTGACCCAATGGCCGCTCACCATTGTGAAGGCGCCCGGCTTGTACTCCCTCAGATGAGCACTCCGATAATGGGGGGTGACGCCCGCAGTCCGACCTTTGATAGCTCGTGCCAAGAGCCCCTCCCGGTTGTCAAAACCCGCATTCGTAATACCCAGACGGCGCAAGAATTGAATACCCGCGCGGCCACCTGGAATCATGTTGAGTCCACGGGGCGCAAGTGTATATTCTCCAACGACCTGCTCTTCGAATGCATAAATCTCATCTTCGCTGTTCGAATGGGCGACCAGCTGGGCGATTACGCGATGCGGAATTTTTTTGTCCTCAAGGTCGCGCCAAACATTGTGCAGCAGATGACCTTCACCCGATGTCTTCATGTCAACGTGTTCTGCGAAGCGCACGGCGAATGGTCGCCGCGTAACGCCGAAGTAGCCGTGTCCAAGCATATCGAAAGTCTGATCGCTCACTAGCTTGGCGCAAACTGCCTGCTCGGTATTGAATCGCACTTGGTATAGCCAGCAGCTACCGTAGGGTTTTTTGATAAGTTCGGGATCGCGCACCATTGCGAAAGGTAACCGCAACTCTGTCATCGCGGCATCCAGGAAATTCGAAAGCGCCTCTTCCGGGTTATCCCAAAGGCTAGTCCGGAGTTTGTCAAAACCAGTGACATCGTTCTCTAGAAATCCAAGCAAAGCGATGTGGCTGTTTTGATCTGGCGGACAAGTCCGTAGCCCTACTGGAGCAAATACCAGTCTCTTGTCGCTAACTACGTGAACAATACGAACGCCGATTGCGAAGCCTTTTTCAGGAATCGGCGCTCCCTTCAAAGTGCGCTTCAGACAGGAATCGACCGGGTCTCGAACTAGGTCTGCAGTATCGGCGTCCGCGAAAAATGGGAGAAGGTCGTCGGCATTAAGGTATTCACCCTGCCAAGGCTTGCGTAGAGATGACAAGACGTGTCCCATGCGAGCTGTTGCTCGCGCTCTAGCCTGCGGCGCTGTTGGCGAGACAGGTCATCTTCACGCTGGCTAATTCCTTCCATGGAAGCCTTCATGTCTTTGCAAAGGTCTTCTTGAGCCTATTATCCGCCAAGCGCTCTCCAACTCGCTACATCGGCTGCCATGATAATTGCCGAGCACGCGCAGTTAACGATCACTGATTCTCGTTTGAGTAGCTACCTAATTTAGTGCACCGGCTTCGCTCTGTCGCGCGCCGTGCAAGCTCTCCCACCAACGGAACTACCGGTCCGCAGCTAGCACATCCAAAAGCGGGCCGCGGCGATCTAACGAAGTTTTCGACACCACAAAGTCCGGAATCGCCCTGTTATTGTGGCGGAATGAGAGAGATATATCCTAAACCTCGTTCTTTGTGGGAAGGTAGATGAACGAAAATCCATTCTCAGATATCGAGGGGACGCACACCCTCGAGGAGAAATTTCGCCAAGAAACTATGGCGCTTATCAAGGGCGATTCTGAACTCTCTCGACGCATCGAGATGATCCAGAAAGCGATGGCGCTGATTTTCGTCTACACGATAGAGTACACTTCACGCTCGGAGGATGAAACGACGGCGCAACTGCTGGGCATCCGGCTCTTCAACGCGGCAGCCTCCGGTATAAAACTAGCGCTGTCCGGCTACTATCAAACTGCATTCCATCAGGCTCGCGACATTATGGAGACGGGGTACCTGCTCGATCACTTCCGCACGTCACCAGAGGAGCGGTCGGTGTGGAAGCAAGCAGACACGAAAACACGGAAGAAACTCTTTGATCCCGTCAAAATCAGATTGGCGTTGGACGAACGGGACGGAGATACCACGAAGAAGCGGGAGGCCGAGTACAAGAAGCTCTCCGAGTTGGCGTCACACGCAACGTTCCGCGGATTTCAGCTTACGACGCGCGGAGGGTTCGGCGAACTCGGGCCGTTCGTCGAGAAGCAAAACCTGATGGCGTGGCTCGAAGAGATGGTGCTGCGGCTTGGACCGTCAGCCGTGATGTACGCCAACCAATTCCCCGACGCGGACCCGAAATTCATCCAGTTTCTTCAGGACTTCGGCACTGAACTACTCCGGGGACTCAAGCGCTGAACAATCCTCCCAATGTACGCTCTGTGGCCAACCTTCACCGTCTGTGGTAGTCCGCAAAGCGATCAAAAAGCGGGGCACAGAGATTTAAAAAGTTTTCTAATATTGCTTGGACCGCTTACGGCCTACTCCGGCGGAAAATGAAGCGGTTCAATCTCACTGTCCATTCGTTGGTCAAGCCGCGAATGCCTGCT
>CAWFXN010000042.1:0-39168 GCA_963819665.1 uncultured Alphaproteobacteria bacterium | reverse complement strand
GCCGGCATGATCGCGCAGGCGCTTGGGCAGCACGGTCCGGCCGTCAGGGTCGATTTTGAGTTTTTCGCACTCTCCGAAATAGACGATTTCCAGGGCTTCGCGTTCCTGCGATCCTGCGGGCTGCCGTCCCACAATCCCTTTAATCTCCTCGACCAGACGCGCGCCGCCAGCTTCGATCGCATCGTAATCGAGATGCGGGTAACAGTCAATTTCGTCGGCGCCTTCCTGGGCAAGGACGGCGCGGAAGGGCGCCGGTATTGCGACGCGTCCCCGCTGATCGACCTTGGCCTCGATACGCGATGCGAATTCATCCATCCCTCAATTCCACGCCTTGGCCGAACGCGCACAAGACGGCCGCGCAACCTGCTTCCGATGTCCCATTTCCCGGCTTTGCCCATAAATACCCATGCGGAGACGGCAGGACGTTCGATCTTTATCCTCGCGATTAACTGGAAATCAGTGAAGCAAAGTTACAAATGAAAGGCGAAACGAGCCATATTAAACCGTTTCGGACGGACCGGAGGGAGATACCTTGACGCGCAGTGGCCTTGCGCGACGAAAGCATTTTGGATCTCCCTCCGAATCACCCCCTTCCGAACGGGCATTTATGGGATAGCATGGGTATTTATGGGCGTCAACAGACGCATACGATTTGCAGGAGTTTGGTTAGCAAAGTTTTACGAATGGTCCGGGGCCTGCGGACGCAGGCAAAACCCGTCCGCGGCCGGCGCCATCCGTGACGATGCCGGGCGGGTTGAAGGTGATGGAGCCGGGAGAAATGCGGAAGCCGCGCTGGAATCCCAACGCCAACGAGTGGCTCTCTGCGCGGCAGGGGCCAGCTTGCGGTTTTTGGCTCAGGAGGAGGGCGTGACCGCTCTCTGGCGCTTAGGGATGCGCGCCTCAGCTCGCGTTGCGAGCGAGAAACGCCTCGATCGCCCGCGTCGTATCCTCGGGCTTCTCTTCCTGGGGCATATGCCCGCAATGATCGAAGACGACAAGTTCCGAAGGGACGATGTCCGCTCTGAGCCGCCGCCCGAAAATGGCGGGCACCACCTTGTCGTCCTTGCACCAGAGCACAAGCGTCGGCGCCTTGATCGTCTTATACTTGGCCGCGATCTCGTCGATGTTGTCAGGCATGATCTGCTCCACCGTCTTGATCAGGGCGTGCTTCGAGGCGGACGAGTAAAGCGTGTTCGCATATTCCGCGACCGCGCGCGCGGTGATCTTGTCGTGATCGTAATAGGCGAGACGCAACCCTTGCGCCGCCTGCACCTCCGGCGGCACGAGCGTCATGCTCACTTCGCCTAGCATGGGAATTTGCAGGAGGCGGAAGAAGATCGGAATCGGCTGCTTGTAGGCGATACTGTCGATGAGCACGATATTGCGGATGCGCGGATGGGTCTGTTCGGCGGATCTCCATCGCGAGCGCGAGTGTGATGCCGCCGCCGAACGAATGTCCGACGACCGTCAGGTCCTTCAGGTTCTCCTGCTCGATGAACGCCGCGATCGCATCCGCCTGATCGAAGATTGAATAATGATCGTCGATCGGCTTATCGGACGCGCCAAAGCCCCGCAAATCGACCGCGATGACCCTGTGATTTTTCGCCAGGGCAGGCTCGATCGCCTGCCATGTGAAGCTCGATGTGGCAAATCCGTGGAGCAGAAGGATGGGCTGGCCCTTCCCCTTATCCACCACCGCAAGGCGCAGCGGCCCCGCAGGCGTATTCACGGTTTTGTATTCGACCTCGAACTCATGCAGCGCCATCATTGGAGCGCACGAGACTGACGCTCCGCAAAGAAGGGCGGTCACAACGAGCAGAAACCCTCGCCACATAGCTCCCCACGCGTCGCTGCGACGGAAGGCCTGCATGTGTCTTGAGCCTGAACGGCAAGTCAAGCTTAAAGACCCGGATACGATTGAGATCAAATCAGGAAAGGATTTTATACAATTTTTCAAAAACGATTCGCTGCGTGCTTTATGCGGGAGTACCATGCGAAAAAGAACCTAAAACATGAGTTTGAGTTGTGTTGCGTCCGTTGTTTTGGCGTTCAGCGATCGTATGCGCGGGCGTCTTATCAGCCTGTCCCCTCTGTCTTGCCGGCGATGCCGCGCGGTTTGAAACCTATGTCACCGTAGATTGCTCGGGACGGGCGGCGGCGTTGGCGAGCAGCACGGTTTGGAGTTTGTTCGCACCCATTGATCAACCCGGAATCAGGCTCAAAGTTGACGGATTCGCCTCTGTCAATGGCGAAACCAATGCGAATGTTTTTTCCAGCGCATTCATGGCTTCTGACCTGAAAGCGCTTGGCGACGTGATGGCAGGCTACCAATTCAACTGGGAGAGCGTTTGGGTCAAGCTCTATGCCGGCGCAGCCTCCCAGGCGCAAACCCTGGCCTTTTGGCAGGCGGGGCAGCTTGTCCGGCGGCAGAGCTACGGCGCGACCGGAGCTGTTGAGACGTTCTGGGAAGGAAGCAACGGCTTCTGGGGTTCCGGCAATCTCTCCTGGCTCCAGTTCGATAATACGGGGGCATTTTATGGACGCATCGCCTACAAGATTATGCACGATGCCGAGGGGCTCACCCTCTCCGCGGGAGCGGAAACCGGGGCGATGATCAAGAATGCGGATATCTACGAGGACGGCAGGCGCCTCGATCTTTACAACGAATATGTGAGGGAAGGCGCCCTCCTCAATTTCCGCTATGGCCGAAACGATCTGACCCTTTCGGGAGGCTTCGCGAGGGCCAGCGACGAGGGCGCCTGGCGCCCTTACGCTACGATCAGCTACGGCAGGAAATTCTAAGGAAACTTCGCTGGAGCGCCAACGGATTGTCATCCCGGCCAAGCGAAGCGCGAGCCGGGATCGCAAAAAAGATAGGCACTTCGATCTGTTACGATCCCGGATAAGGCTTCGCCTTTCCGGGACTTGATTACCCCGACGTTTCAGCTAACTCCGTCGTCATGGCCGCCCTTGAGGCGGCCATCCAGAGAATATAAGGCATTTCAGTTTAATTACTGGATGGCCGGGTCAAGCCCGGCCATGACCTTGAGACGAAATTCGCGAATGTTTTCAAAGCCTTTTCCGCCAGCGGAAACATCCGGGTAATCAAGTTCCGGGATGACTGCGGCAGCGATCCGTTGGCGCATCCCGCGAAGTTTGCTTCAGCCGCTTTCGAAGATCGCTGGCCTAATTCGACAGGCTGGGCTTGGCGGCGGAAGACAGGATCGGAGCATCCGCGGTGCCGGAAAACACAAGCTTCCTCGAACTTGCTGTTTGGCTGGACATACTTGGAGACTCCAAACTTCCAGGAGTGGGAGTCTCGCTTGCGAGAAGAGTTCCGCTTACCGCGCCGCCAGGGAAGGCGATTCTCAGCGAGCCACCGATCCCCTTCTCACCGCTCTGCCCTTTGACCTTGAGGTCGATGCCCCCGGGGTTCACATCCCCATCGACGCTCGCGACCGTGAACGGAAATGAGTTCCCCAAAAACCCCCAGCCGAGGTCCTGCTCGGCAAGAGCGGCGCCGATGGTCCTGGCCATCTCGCCTTCGATCGAGCCGCCCATGGGGAACCGGACCGAGAAGCTCCCGGCCGCGGCGCTCAAATCTTCGACCGGCGGTCTCATGGTCATGGGCATCGTCAACGCGGCATGAAGCGTCATTGGACCGCTGAAACCGAGCGGCAAGTGAAGAGCATTTGCGAGCGCTCCGGCATCGAGGTAGGACCCGGTCCCGCGCAATGAGAGCATGGCCTGCCGCCCGAGAGTCGCATCAAGCCTCCCGGTGGCGTGTCCACCGGCGACCTGGACGGACGCAATGTCAACGCTGAGATGGTCTTGGATGCGGGTCAAAGCCAATGCCAAAGGTCCTGTTTCGAAGGAAGCAGCCCGGAAACGCTCGGCGGACACGCGCAGATCGAAATCGGGGGAACGGTCGGTCCCCGCGCGCATCAGGGGCAGAGCCGCTAACGGACGTTCATCGGAAGGCTGCGCCTCGCCGCCTGCTGTCCAGGCCGGGGTGACGTCCAACGTGTCGTATGCGATCGTCCCTTCGAGGCGCGGCCGGACGCCCGTCATATCGAGGGCGAGGGAGCCTTTGGCGTCATGATCTCCAAACGAGATCGCGGCGTCATCAAGCGCTGCGCGCGTTCTGGACAAACGCAACTCACCCGACAACGCGATCGCTTCGGGCCGTTCCCACGGCGCAACGGCCGCCAGGATCGCGTCGCCTCCAGCTGTGCCCAAATCCGCCCTCAAACTCAATAGTCCGAAGGCCGTCTGACACGCTCCGGCGCATTGCCCTCGGAAGGACGCCTCAAACCGGCTGCTTGCGATATCCAAGGCGTAAAGAGCGTTTCCCGCTCCCGGGGCGTTCTTGACAAACACGCCCGTCGAGATAGAGGAGACGGGCTCCTTGCCCAGTCTCACCCGGCTCAACGCGACTCGTTCGTAGGCCCCGTTTTGGCTCGCGCTGAAGAAAAACACGGGATCGAGTAAGACGACGTCCGTGAATGGGCTTTTGGCCGAAAGGGTCAAGGCCAGATGTGCGGCGCCAAGCCCGTAAGACGAGCGAAGCGGTTCGGTTAACCCGCGGCGAAACACGACGTGGGGTGAATGGATGACGAATTTCCTGAAATCAAGCTTGCCGTGAAGAAGGGAGGAAAGCCGTATGACGGCTTTGACAGACTTGGCCCTCGCAATTCGAAGGGGGCCCTTTCCCGCCTTGGATTTAAGATCGACGTCAGACGCTTCAACCGAAAGATCAGCAAAACTACTGATTCGAAGCGGCCCTGCAATCGACACCGGGCCGCCGCTCCACGCCGACAGACTCTGGGCAAGCGGCCCACGGATCGCCTCGGCGTCGATGACGAAGGGGAGAACAACGGCGAATGCGGCCGCAATTATGAGAAGACCTCCCGCAAGGATGCCGAGCCCTCGTAAAACATATCGAATTTTACCGGCGATCTGAGGCATCTTTCCTTGGCTATCGGGAGATGTGAAAAGTCGCGCCGACGCGTCATGTGTTTTCGACACGATGCGCCTCGCCGCGCGGTTAAGGCTTAGGCGCATCGCCAGACCTTGGCGACTCCTTCCGATAGAGCTTGCACATGAAAACGACGGCGCTGTGAACGCTCTCCGCCAAATGGTGGAAAAGTCGCGCGGGGCGCAATTCATAACGGAGACAATTCAGCGCACGGGCTGAACGGTTTTATAGTGACTCTCCACGCATTTCGATTCGGGGCGCGGACACTTTCTGGGCGAAAGCACGGGATTTTAAGCGTTATCAGCAAGCGCAGCGCGGCGATGGACCGGCTTTCGCGAAGGGGCGTGCGATGCGGAAATGCTCGCTTTCCGAGGGCGTGAACTGCGCCGAAAATTTGCTCCGCGGGAAACCTCAGTATAGTATTGCTCGTTCGAACCGAGGGATTTCTTGATGAAAAAAGTATATCCGGGCGCGCAAGCGGCCCTGGCGGGACTCTATCAAAGACGGCATGACGATTATGTCGGGAGGCTTCGGGCTTTGCGGCATTCCCGAGGCCTTGATTGGGGCCGTCCGAGATTCGGGCGCGAAAAATCTGACCGTCATCTCGAATAACGCCGGCGTCGACGGGATCGGCCTCGGCGTCCTGCTCGAGACAAAGCAGATCAAAAAGATGATCTCATCCTATGTCGGTGAGAATAAGCTTTTCGCGCAGCAATTTCTTTCCGGCGAGCTGGAGCTGGAGTTCAACCCCCAAGGCACCCTGGCCGAGCGCATCCGCGCGGGCGGCGCCGGGATTCCCGCCTTTTTCACCAAGACGGGCGTCGGCACGATCATCGCCGAGGGCAAGGATGTGCGCGAATTCGATGGCGAGCAATATGTCATGGAACGCGGGCTGACGGCCGACATCGCGCTGGTGCATGCCTTCAAGGGCGACACGGAAGGCAATCTCGCCTATCGCAAGACCGCGCGTAATTTCAATCCCATGATGGCGACGGCGGCTAAGATTACGGTGGCCGAGGTCGAACATCTGTTCCACGCTGGCGAGATCGATCCGGACGAAATCCACACGCCCGGCATTTTCGTGCAGCGCATCATCCGGGTGTCTGACGCAAAGAAACACATCGAGCAGCGAACCACGCGCAAACACACATCGCCTGCGGCGGCGGCTGGGGAGGAAATCTAATGGCCTGGACTCGCGAAGACATCGCCGCGCGCGCCGCGAAGGAATTGCAGGATGGCTTCTACGTCAATCTCGGCATCGGCATTCCGACGCTCGTCGCCAATTATATTCCCGAGAACATCACGGTGCAGTTGCAGAGTGAGAACGGGATGCTCGGCATGGGCCCTTTCCCTTACGAGGGCGAAGAGGATGCCGATCTCATCAACGCCGGCAAGCAGACAATCACGGAATTGCCGACGACGAGCTACTTCTCCTCGTCAGATTCCTTTGGGATGATCCGCGGCGGCCATATCGATCTTTCAATCCTCGGGGCCATGCAGGTCGCTGAAAATGGCGATCTCGCCAATTGGATGATCCCCGGCAAGATGGTCAAAGGCATGGGCGGCGCCATGGACCTCGTCGCGGGCGTCAAAAAGGTCGTGGTGGTGATGGAGCATGTGTCCAAGGATGGACCGAAGTTTCTGCACCATTGCAGCCTGCCGCTGACCGGAGCGCGTGTGGTTGACTTGCTGATCACCGATCTCGGGGTCTTCTCGATCGACAAGCATCATCATGGCGGCGCGGCGCTCATCGAACTTGCGAAAGGCGTGACGCTCGACGAAATCAAGGCGAAGACCGAGGCGAACTACACCGTCGCGCTGTAGCGACGTCCACCCTCGCCGCCTCAAGGCGGCGCCGTCCACGGACCGTCACCCCGGAAAGGCGCAGCCTTATCCGGGATTGTTCCAAGTTAAAGCGCTTCAATTTTGCAATCCCGGCTCGCGCTGCGTTTGGCCGGGATGACAGCGGCAGCGATCCGCGTTGCCCGCGTCGCTTAAAATTCTCTGAAAATTGGTTTTGTAAAACGGCCCCTAAGTAAGTATATAACCATCTCCGACAAAGCCCTGATTTTACGGGGCCGCCATGCGCGCGGTTTTATGAAATTGCGCTATCCTGTTCCTATTCACAGTAAAATTATACAAATTCGATGGTTAATTTTGAGGAAATGCCTAGAGAAAGGTTAACGTGATTTTGGCGCGCAGTCTTGCTCTGTCGAGCGAGTTTTTTGGCCTCCCCCAACACTTCGATGCTTTCCTGGGATTGCATCTGCCAAATCCAATACTACCCGCACTTCAAAACGATCTCGGCCAGCGCCGGGTTCGTCTTACTGTCGGCTAAATTTCGCACGACAAGACGACTCGCGATTGCAGCGCCCCCACGGAGTTGGCGCGCGAACAAGCCCCGTGCACAGAATGGAGAATGACAGAATGCTTCGAAATTTGGGAATCACGGCGATGTTGGGTTTGGCTCTGATGATGCCCGTTCATGAGGCGTCGGCTCAGGATGCGCTTGGCGGCGCCATACTCGGGGGAGGCGCTGGGGCCCTTTTCGGTGGCGCAATCGGCGGGCGTCGCGGCGCAGCAATCGGCGCCATCGTCGGGGCCGGAACGGGGGCTGCCATTGCCGCCGAGGGTGAACGGCGCCGGAACGGCTATTATTACTACCGCGACGGCTGTTACCTCCAACGTCCGGATGGGGCGTGGGTTCTGGCGCACCCGCGCTATTGCTACTAAAGCCGGTTGAGATTTTTGTGACCCGGCTCTGTCCCTGTGTGCCGTCGTCCCGGAAGGCGCTTCAGCGCTTAGGCGGGACCCTAACAGGCGCCAGCGCTTGAAATGATCTACCGTGTTTAGGTTCAAGCGGTTTGAGCGTGTTTCCAAGGCTGGTCGTTTCTGATCATTGCGCTCAGGATGACGATGAGCTTTCGCATGACGGCGGTGACCGCGACCTTGAAGGGCTTTCCCTTGCGGGTCAGCCTTTGGGCAAAGTCGCGGAAGTGAGCGTGAGAGCGGATTGCGGCCACAGCGGCCATGTAAAGGCAGGGGCGGATTTGGCCGCGCCCCCCGCAAATTCGTCTCTTTCCGCGCTCCTTCCCGCTGTCGCGATCATAGGGGGCCAGCCCGGCGAGCGCCACGGCGGTGGGAGTTGGGACATGTCCGAGCTCCGGGAGGAAGGCCAGGATCGTTTGCGAGGCCACGGCCCCGATGCCGGCCAACGTTTGCATAAGGCGGCTGTTGTGGCTGAACGCCTCGTCGCGGCGGGTGAGCGTGCGAATTTCTTTTTCGATCAGGGCGAGTTGCTCTTTAAGCGCCGCAAGATGGCTTTCAAGGCTGCCGCGAACCGCCTTCAGGGAGGCGTGCTCGATCCGGCATGTCTCGGCCTGGATCATGTCCTTGAGTTCGGCGCGCCGTCCCATTAAGGCGCGAAGCGCAGCCTCCTCGGGCCGCGGCGGCTGGTAAAGCTCAAGATCGAGCTTGTCCCGTCCGTACTCGGCGATCAAAGCCGCGTCGATCGGATCGCTTTTCGCGTGCCGGCCCCGGAATTTGGCGTAGGCGCGGACGCCCGATCCATGGGCGCGATGGCAATCGAGGCCGAGTTCGCACGCGGCTTTCAGCACCGCGTCCTCGTAGCCGCCGGTCGCCTCGCAAATCACGAGCATGCGGCCAAGGCCTTGTTTACGATTGCGCTTTTCTTCGCGCTTTAACAAGCGCCGGATGGCGGCGCCGTCGTTTTGCAGAGAAAGGGTCTCGCCCGAAGGCAAAATGTGAAGGGATAGACTGGCCTTGGCGACGTCAAACGCGATGACGTGATTGAAACGGGCAGCGGCCGCGGGCATCATGAGCGTGTTCATCCGGGCGTTCCTGGATTGTATGCGACCGTTCAAGGTCTCTCTACCGTTCGGATGGCCAGGCGAAAGCGGCGCGGACACAAGATCGTTCACGATCGCAAGGAGCTATCCCGGATACGGCCGCGCGCCGCCTGAGACGAAGGATGGCCATCCTTCGTCTCAGGCCTACTCTCCAGCGATTCGTCTAAATGCCGAGATTAGGCGCCATCAACATACAATCCCGGATAACGCCCTTGGCGTTTCCGGGATGACGCAGCGAAGACTGAACCGCCGCGGCCTGCTTACGACTTTTAAGACCCGCGCCCTATTTGCGCAGCTCCTCGATATCGCGGTAATAGTCAAGGGCTTGCGGGTTGGCGAGCGCCTCCTGGTTCTTGACCTCGCGGCCATGAACGATGTCACGCACCGCGATCTCGGTGATCTTGCCTGACTTGGTGCGCGGGATATCGGGAACCTCGACGATGATCGCGGGCACGTGCCGCGGGCTCGCGCCGTTCTTGATTTGCAGCTTGATCTTCTTGCGGAGCGCGTCATCGAGGGAATGCCCCTCGTTCATGACGACGAACAGAACCACGCGAACGTCCCGATCCCAAGTCTGCCCGATGACAATGGCTTCCTTGACCTCGTTGAGTTGCTCGACCTGCCGGTAAATCTCTGCGGTTCCAATCCGCACCCCGCCTGGATTGAGCGTCGCGTCTGACCGGCCTTGGATGAGGATCCCGCCGTGCTCCGTCCATTCGGCAAAATCGCCATGATGCCAGACACCGGGAAAGCGCTCGAAATAGGCGTTGTGATATCTGGCCCTGCCGGGGTCGTTCCAGAAACCAACCGGCATCGACGGGAAGGGTTTCGCGCAGACAAGCTCCCCCGTGCCCGTCGGCATATGCTTCCCGGCTTCGTCGAAGACATCGACAGCCATGCCAAGCCCGGGGCCTTGGATTTCGCCGCTGTAGACCGGGAGAAGCGGGTTTCCGAGCACGAAACAGGAGCAGATGTCGGTGCCCCCTGAAATGGAGGCCAGATCGATATCGGGCTTGACATCGTCGTAGACGAACTCGAAGCTTTCCGGAGAGAGCGGCGAGCCGGTCGAAATCATCATCCGCATCGTTTTGAGCTTGTGCGTCTCTCGCGGGCGAAGACCGGCCTTCTTGACCGAATCGATCCATTTCGCAGAGGTGCCGAAGACGTTGATGCCCGCCTCATCCGCATAATCGAACAGGACATTGCCGTCGGGATGGAATGGCGAACCGTCGTAAAGCGCAAGCGTTGCGCCGCTGGCGAGACCCGCCACAAGCCAGTTCCACATCATCCAGCCGAGAGTCGTAAAGTAGAAGAGCCGGTCGCCGTCACGCAGATCGCAATGAAGCTGATGCTCTTTCATCAGCTGGATCAGCGAGCCCCCTGCCGAATGAACGATGCATTTCGGCGTGCCTGTCGTTCCTGAGGAATAGAGAATATAGGCGGGATGGGAGAAGGGGAGACGGTTGAACTCGACAGGCTTCGCCTCGAAGGCGCCGAGCGTCTCTCGCCAGGGTTTCGCCTTGGCGGAGCGCTGCAAAATCGGCTGCTTGTCACCGAGATAGGAGACGATCAGCGCAAACTCGATGCTCGGGATTTTCTCGATGATTTCGGCGACCTTGTCGCCAATCGGGAGCGCCTTGGAGCGGTAGTAATAGCCGTCGCAGGCGATAAACACCTTGGGCTCGATTTGCCCGAACCGGTCGAGAACGCCTTGCACGCCAAAATCGGGCGAAGCGCTCGACCAGATCGCCCCGAGCGACGAGGCGGCGAGCAACCCAACGACCGCCTCGGGCTTATTCGGCATGAGCGCCGCGACCCGGTCGCCCTCGCGAACGCCTTGAGCACGCAAAAACTGCTGCGCTCGGCTGACGGCCGCATGGAGTTCCGCCCAGGTCAGGGTTTTCTTGACCTTGTCCTCGCCCCAGAAAATCAAGGCGTTGTTGTCATCGTTCTTGCGCAGCAGGTTTTCAGCATAGTTGAGGCGGGCGCCTTCGAAGAATTTCGCTTCTTCGAACCGCTCGCCCAATTTGAGGACCGGGCCCGCGCCTTTGTCGCCGATGACGCCCAGAAAGTCCCACGCCTTCGACCAGAACGCTTCGGTTTCGCGTACCGAGAAGCCGTGAAGATCCGCGAAGGATTGAAGGTGGGCGCCGAACTCCGCATTGATCTCTGCCATGAATTGAGCCATGCGCGAGGTGTTGGCCGCTCCTTGCGGAGGTGACCAAAGAGGCGTTGTTTTCATCTGAAAGCTCCCGAGTAAGGACGCGCAACCGCAAAAAACTTCCGCCGTTTACCCTCGCCGGGGCCGGACAGTACGGACGGACATATTTCGATTTTTGACGGCTTCGCTACCGCTGTCCAGCCGGTAATCGGGGATACGAAGTCGCGCTGAAATTTTGCCCCGTGCTCTGGTCTGCGCCGATTAGCCGGGCGCTGCTCGCTTCCCGATCGTCATCCCGGACAAGCGAAGCGCAAGCCGGGATCGCAAAAAAGATAGGCGTCTCGATCTGTTTACGAACCCAGATAAGGCTTCGCCTTTCCGGGACTTGATTACCCGGATGTTTCCGCTGGCGGAGAGGCTTTGAAAACATTAGCGAATTTCGTCCCAAGGTCATGGCCGGGCTTGACCCACGGCTGTCCGGCACAGTTTATGCTTGAAAGGGCGCATGGCATTGATTCTACTCCTGTCTGGACGTTTGGCGACGATCTGGACACGGAAAGGCAATGCCATGCGGCATAAGAATAGCGTTTATCATGCGCTCCTGCAGCATGTTCCCTGGGGCGGCTTCGACCAGCTTGTGGAAGACCATCGCGGGAACAAGGGCGCCCGGACGCTGACCATGCGCGATCAGTTCAGCGCGCTGCTTTATGGCCAGCTTGCAGGCGCAGCGAGCCTGCGGGAGATCGAGGGCGGGCTTCAGAGCCATCGAACGCGGCTTTATCATGTGCACGCCAAGCCGGTGAAACGCTCCACGCTGGCCGATGCAAACGCTTCGCGTCCGGCTGCGGTCTTCACGGGGCTGTTCCTGAAGCTCATGAAGCAAGCCCATCGAGGCTTGAGACGCTCGCTCGAAGAGACGGTTTATCTGATTGATTCGACAAATCTTCGCTTGAACGAGCTGAGCAAGGATTGGGCGCGGTTCTCGTCTGGCGTCTGCGGCGCGAAGGCGCACGTCATCTACGACGCGGATGCGGGTTGCCCCGTTTATATGGCGGTCACCGCCGCCAATGTGAACGACATTACGGGCGCCCAGGCGATGCCTGCTGAGGCTGGCGCGAGCTATGTGTTCGACCTTGGCTATTACGATTACAGTTGGTGGGCCAAGCTCGACGCGGCCGGATGCCGGATCGTGACCCGGTTCAAGTCCAACACCCCGCTTCACACGATCGAAGACCGGCCCATCACCGAGGGTGGCGCCATCCTGTCCGATCGCGTCGGATATTTGGCCGCCCGCCAAGCCAAGAACCGCAAGAATCCATTCGGTGATCCCGTTCGCGAAATACGCGTGTGCATCGAAACCGGCAAAATCTTGCGCATTCTCACCAACGATCTCGACGCCAGCGCCGAAGAGATCGCTGCGCTTTACAAGCGCCGTTGGGAGATCGAACTCTTCTTCCGCTGGGTGAAGCAGAACCTCAAGATTAAGAAGTTTCTCGGGGCCTCGGAGAACGCCATCCGCATTCAGATCGCAGTCGCCCTCATCGCCTATCTGCTTCTCAGGCTTGCCCATGCCGCACAAAAAAGCGGCCTTACGCTGCTCGCCTTTACCCGATTAGTTAGAGTCAACCTCATGCATCTGAAACGGATTGATCGATTACTTGAAGACACCGCCGAAACGCAATTCGATGACAGACAGATGGCGTTTCGATGCTTCTAGAAATTAAACCGGACAGGCGTGGGCTTGACCCGGCCATCCAGTAATTAAACTGAAATGCCTTATATTCTCTGGATGGCCGCCTCAAGGGCGGCCATGACGACGGAGTTGGCTGAAACGTTGGGGTAATCAAGTTCCGGGATGACGGCGGCGGCGATCCGTGGCCCTGGCTCGTTACACCCTCTCAGATAGCGTTTAAGTTTTACGTGAAATCGTGCGTGGCTATGAGGCCAAGAACAAGGAGGCGCTCGCCAACCCGAAAGCCCTTGACTATTATCGCGATCTTGACGAGCTACAACGCCAACGCCATCGAAAATCGCTTCGCAGCTTCATGATCTCCGCCACCCAACTGACGCAAGAACTCGTCCGGTTCGAGACGATCAATCCGCCCGGCAATGAAACTCCGTGCGCCCGCCATCTCGGCCAGCTCCTGGAAAATGCTGGCTTCAAGACCCGCTACGTGCCGATGGGCGCAAACCGGGACAATCTGATCGCATGGACCGGCGGAAACGAAGCCAAGCTTCCGCTCTGCTTCTCGGGGCATACCGACGTCGTCCCGCTTGGGGCCGCCCCGTGGACGGTCGCGCCATTCGGCGGCGATATAGCGGACGGCAAGATCTACCGGGCGGGGCAGCACCGACATGAAAGGCGGGGTCGCGGCTTTTGTCTCTGCGGCTGTCAATCTTGCGCCGCGAATTCAAGAGACGCCGGGTCTCGTGCTTGTGATCACCGCAGGCGAAGAACGCGGCTGCGAGGGCGCGAATCTGCTCGCCCGCCAAGGCGCTCTGCCTGAGGCAGGCGCAATCGTCATCGCCGAGCCAACCGCAAACCGGCTCCTTGCTGGACACAAGGGCGTCTTGTGGCTGGAAGGAACCGCGCGAGGCGTCACCGCGCATGGATCGATGCCCGAACAGGGCGAGAACGCCGTTTACAAAGCCGCGCGTGCCGCCTTGGCGCTGGAGGCTTTCGACTTCTCCGGGGACGCCCACCCGGTTCTGGGCCGCCCGACAGTGAATGTCGGCTGGATGCGTGGCGGGCTGAATGTGAATTCCGTTCCCGACGAGGCGCGGCTTGGGGTTGATGTCCGTCTCGTTCCGCGCGTGGATCGGGAGCGCCTGATCGAACGCTTCAGGACTGCGACGGGCGAAACCGTCGCCTTCGAAATTATGGGCGCATCGGATCCGGTCTGGACCGATCCCGAGGATCCCTGGATCCAGGACGTTTCAGGCGTCGTACAATCCGTGACGGGAGCGGCTTCCGGCATTGGCGGCGCAAGCTATTTCACCGACGCGGCGACACTGAAGCCCGGCATGGGCAACCCGCCAACCATTATTCTTGGGCCAGGCGAACCCGCACTGGCGCACCAGACCGACGAGTGGTGCTCGATAAAAAGAATCGAAGAGGCGGAGGCCATCTATTCGGAGCTTATCGTCCGCTGGTGCGGGCTCTGAGGCAAGGTCGTTGGCAAGCTGCCGTGAAAGGCGGAAATCCGGGCTTCATCCTTCGACAAGCTCAGGATGAGGTTGAGCGATTTCAATGGCTTGAGCCTCATGGTGAGCCTGTCGAACCATGGGCGCGCGGCTCAGTCCTGAAACGGATCGTGCACAAGGATCGTGTCCTCACGCTTCGAACTCGTCGACAAGAGCGCGACGGGCGCGTCGATCAATTCTTCGAGCCGCTTCACATATTTGATGGCCTGGGCGGGCAGATCGGCCCACGAGCGGGCGCCTTGCGTTCAATTCTTGCCAGCCTTTCAGCACCTCGTAAATCGGCTGCACGCGCTTCTGCGCCCCTTGCAAAGCAGGAAGGTGGTCAGCCTCATGGCCGTCGAGCCGGTAGCCCACGCAAACCTTCACTTCGTCGAAGCCGTCCAGCACGTCGAGCTTCGTGAGCGCGATGCCGTCGATGCCGGAGGTCCGGATGGTCTGTCTGAGAAGACAGGCGTCGAACCAGCCGCAGCGCCGCGCGCGCCCCGTGACCGTTCCGAATTCGCGGCCGCGCTCGCCGAGACGCCGGCCCGCCTCGTCGCCAAGTTCGGTCGGAAAAGGCCCCTCGCCTACGCGGGTCGTGTAAGCTTTCGTTATCCCCAGCACGTAATTGATAGAGCCTGGCCCCATCCCCGAGCCGGTCGCGGCCTGCGCCGAAACCGTGTTCGAGGACGTAACGTAAGGATAGGTGCCGTGGTCGATGTCGAGAAGCGCCCCTTGCGCGCCTTCGAAGAGAATGCGCTTGCCTTCGCGCTTATGCCGGTCGAGAAGCTGCCACACCACATCGACATAGGGCGTCACCTTGGGCGCAATCGCCGCCAGCTCTTGGAACAGTTCGTCGCCATCGATCTGCGGCTGGCCAAGCCCTCGCCGCAGCGCGTTGTGATGGACCAGCGCACGGTCGATTTTTGCTGGCAACGTCTTCAGATTTCTCAGATCGACCATGCGGATAGCGCGCCGCCCAACCTTATCCTCATAGGCGGGGCCGATGCCGCGCTTGGTCGTGCCGATCGCGCCTGCGCCGGCCGCATTCTCGCGCAAAGCGTCGAGTTCCCGGTGCATGGGAAGGATCAGGGTCGCGTTTTCGGCAATGCGCAGCCGCTCGGGCGTAATCTCGACGCCGAGTCGGGCGAGTTCGCCGATCTCGGCGTGAAGCGCCCACGGGTCGATAACAACGCCGTTACCGATGACGGAAAGCTTGCCCCGCACGACGCCTGAAGGCAAAAGCGAGAGTTTGTAGGTCTGATTGTTGACGACGAGCGTGTGCCCGGCGTTGTGCCCCCCCTGAAAGCGCACGACAATGTCCGCGCGCTCGGACAGCCAATCGACGATCTTGCCCTTGCCTTCGTCGCCCCATTGGGAGCCAACCACCACGACATTTGCCATTTTGCCTTCGACCCCGGGATGCTTTTGAAACCACACACTACTTCAAGGCGCATCACACCGCCATTGTGAGAATGAAAGGCGATTAAGCAAATCGTCGCTTTCACGTGTTGCCTTCCGGCGTCAACGGACAAGAAGGGGATGAAGCTTGAAACCGTTCTTTGACCGGCCGAGATTGCTTCTCACTTTGGTCGCGATATTCTGGGCCGGCAATTTCGTTCTCGGCCGCGCTATTGTCGGCGCAATCCCGCCCGTGACGCTTGCCTGCCTGCGCTGGACACTCGCCACGCTGATCTTCCTTCCCTTCGCATGGCGGCATTTAAGACAGGACGCCGCCGTCATCAGAAGAAGCTGGCGGATGCTCCTGTTTCTGGGGGTGATTGGGGCGGGTTGCTACAATACGCTTTCCTATCTCGGGCTTGTCTGGACGGAGGCTTTGAACGGGCTCGTGTTGAGCGCCGCCGGTCCGATGTTCATTGCGGTGACGGCTTGGGCGCTGTTCGGCGACCGGCTGGAGCCGATGCAGGCCGTGGGGCTCGCCGCAGGATTTTTCGGTGTCCTTATCATCATCGCGAAGGGCGATCTCGCTTCGCTCGCGGCCTTCAGGTTCAACTCCGGCGACCTCCTCCTGATCGCTGGCTTGATCACGTGGAGCCTCTACACGGCCTTTCTCAGAAAGCGCCCGCACATCAGCTGGCAAAGCTTCAATATCAGCACCTACGCCGTAGCAGCGGTTGCGAATGTCCCGCTGGCGCTCATCGAACATGGGCTGGGCCACAGTATGAAAGCCAACGCCGCAACGATAGCCACGATCGCCTATGTGGCGATTTTCCCGAGTTTGCTCGCCTACATTTTCTATAATCGCGGCGTTGAGCTTCTTGGCCCGGCGCGGACCGGTCTATACATGTTCCTGGTCCCGGTGTTCGGCTCGCTCCTTGCGGTTATCTTTCTCGGCGAGAGGCTGCATCTCTATCACGCGCTAGGCTTCGCATTCATCATCGGGGGCGTCGTGATCGGGAGCAGGCGGCGCGCGGTCAGGGTTGCAGAGGCGACGGAGCTCTTGAGCCGGTAGAACGCAATCGTCGCCCGAAGGCCGTCCTCAAAGCTCGTCGCATCGCTCCAAAAGCGGTTCGAGAATTTTCGCGTATCCACAAGATAGGGCCGGTCGGATTGAAAGCGCATTTCGATCATTTCGTAGGTCTGGCGGCTGAACAACCCGGCCAATCCGAGGAGAATAACGGGAATCACCCTCATCCGGGGTTGGACGTCGATGAGCGCCGCGGCCTGTTCGATCAGCGAGCGATAGGTTTGCGCTGGCGCGTTCGGCACGTGCCATGCCTGGCCGTAAATGTCGGCGGGCGCGTCGAGCAAAGTGACAAGCGCACGGGCGAAGTCCGGCACATAGGTGATGTCGTGCGGAAAGATCACGGGATAGGGCATGATTGCGGGCTTGCCCGCCAGCAGATTTTTGACGCCATAGGCCGAAAGAACCGAGGTCGGAACATCGGGACCATAAAAATCGGAGCCGCGAACGGCGACGGCCTGGACGCGGCCTTGGGCGTGCGCGTCCTGCCACAGCCTCGTAATATCCGCGCGCACCCTGGGTTTGCGGCCGAAATTGGTAAACGGCATCTCCTCGGTGAGCGGCGCGGTCTGGGGACCGTACATGTAAAGATTGTCTGCGAAGATAAAGCGCGCCTTGGCCTTCTCGCAGGCGGCAAGCAGATTTGCCATCGCCTTCGGCCAAGCCTTCCGCCAGATGCGCGAGTCGTAAGGAAACCCGATGCAGCAGATCACAGCCTCGCTTCCCATGCAGGCGTTGAGCACGCTTTCAGGATTGAGCACATCCGTTGGCGCGAATTCCGCCTCGCCAGGCAGACCGCGCGGTTGTGAGCGTTGCGCCACGCGAACCCTATCGCCACGCTCCGCAAGCAGCTTCACGGTCTCGCGGCCCACCGCCCCATAGCCCACTACGGTCACGTTCGCCGCCATCGTTTCCCTCCCTTTGTGTCTGAGGTCACGCCATTTTGGTGGTGCGCATAAATCTAAGGCTGGATTATGCCAAGATTGCCAGCTATCGCCTGTAACAGCGGGAGAGGAATATGAGTGTCGAACAGGATATTGCGGATTTGAAACGGCGCATCACACTTCTCGAAGAAGATACGAAGGGCGAGAGGCTCGTGGCGAGACACACGCTTAGGAAGGTCACGGAGAACGAGAACATCCTGCTCGATGTGAAGAAGGAAGTGACGGAACTCCGCAACGACCTCGCGCTTCTGCGCGCGGACATGCCCGGCATCATCGCCAACGTCATCGGGGCGCTTCTTCGCGACCGGCCTCTCAATAACGCCTAGACGCCGCCTGCTTCCGTTTTCAGCCACGCCGCGCAGCAGGCCTTGGCGAGATCGCGCACGCGTAAGATGTAGCTCTGGCGCTCCGTTACAGAGATCACGCCGCGCGCGTCCAGCAGGTTGAAGATGTGGCTCGCCTTGATGCATTGGTCGTAGGCGGGCAGCACCTGCCGGTGGGGTTCGCCCCCGCCCTTAGGCTCGCCCGCCGCAAGAAGCGCCTTGCATTCCTTCTCCGCGTCGCGGAAGCGCTGAAGCAGCAGCGCCGTGTCCGCGAACTCGAAATTGTGCCGCGAATATTCCTCTTCCGCCTGCTTGAACACATCGCGGTAGGTGACGCGCTTATCGTCGTCGCGGCCGTTGAAATTAAGGTCGTAGACGCTCTCGACGCCCTGAATGTACATGGCGAGCCGCTCAAGCCCATAGGTCAGCTCGCCCGAAACCGGGTCGCAATCGAAGCCGCCCACCTGCTGGAAATAGGTGAACTGCGAAACCTCCATGCCGTCGCACCAGACCTCCCAGCCGAGCCCCCACGCGCCGAGCGTCGGGCTTTCCCAGTCGTCCTCGACGAAACGGATGTCATGCAGCAAGGGATCGATGCCGAGCCGGACGAGGCTTTCGAGGTAGAGTTCCTGAATGTTCGGCGGCGACGGCTTCAAGATCACCTGAAACTGATAATAATGCTGAAGGCGATTTCGGGTTCTCGCCATAGCGCCCGTCCTTGGGCCGTCGCGACGGCTGCACGAAAGCGGCGCGCCACGGCTTCGGCCCGAGCGCGCGCAACGTCGTCGCCGGATGGAACGTGCCCGCGCCCACTTCCATGTCGTAGGGCTGCAAGATCACGCACCCCTGCTCCGCCCAGAAATGCTGAAGCGTCAGGATCAGATCCTGGAAGGAGCGGGCTGGATTGAGGGTCGCGGCGGGATGCACGTGTTTCATGAGCAAAATGATCTTGGAGGAATGTCCTGATATTTGAGGGCCGCACCCTAGTCCGCCAACTCACCACAATCAAGCGCGGCGTATCCGCAAGCGTCTCTTCGCCGGGAGAAAAGACCGTAGCGGGGGAGCAGCGCGACCGGAGTCTTGCGCAGAATGAATCGGCAGGCTAAACGCCTTCTTCGAGCATATCCCACAATCGGGTGGAGGACGAAATGGAAAGCACCGAGATCGCCGACAGCCTGAAAGAGGCGAAAGAGCTCGATCTTGACAGACGGATCGCCATTTACATCGCCTTTCTGGCGGTTCTCCTCTCGATCTGTTCTGTCGGGGGCGGAAACGCCACAAAGGACTCCACCCGCACGAACATTCAGGCCTCCGATACCTGGGCCTTCTACCAAGCCAAACACCTGCGGGAGACCGCTTATAAGCTCGCCGCCGATGGGCTGCAATTGAGGCTCTCGGAACCAGGCCTCCCCGATGTCAGCCGCAGGGAGATCGAACAGAAGCTCGCGGCGTACAATGCCGAAATCGCGCGCTTCGAATCCGATGCCCAAAAGGGCGAAGGGAAGAAAGAGCTGGCTGCAAAGGCCAAGGAGTTTGAAAGGGAGCGCGATGCGGCGCTCCGCCAGGACCCGTATTTCGACTATGCCGAGGCGTTCTTGCAGATAGCCGTCGTGCTGGCCTCGGCGTCCATTGTCCTCAAAAATGGCTCGCTTCTTTGGGGCAGCGGGTTTCTGAGCCTCCTCGGCATTTTGCTGATGCTGAACGGCTTCACCCTGGCGGTGACCATCCCGTTCATCGAATAATGACGAACCTTTCGCGGCTGTTCCGATATTCCCGGTCGAGACCGGCGCCTTAAAGGACCTAAGTAGATTTCGCTAATCTGACCAACGGATCGCTGCCGTCATCCCCTGCCCGCGCGAAGCGCAAGCCGGGATCGCAAAAAGCGCCGGCATTTGTAACGAGCCGGGATCGCAAAAAAGCAGGCGGCCCAATGTGCTACGGTTCCGGCTCGCGCTTTGCCTTCCGGGATGACGGCGGCGCGATTAGCAGAGCTCAGCGATCGCCAGGCGAAGATCTTCGATCCCGTACCCTTCGACGGCGGATGTCGCAAGCACTTTCGGATGCGCGGCGGGATGCTTGCGCAGGGCGTCCTCCGTTTCGGCGATAACTTGTCCAAGATCGCCGGCCTTGGGCTTGTCCGCCTTTGTGAGGACGGCCTGATAGGACACCGCCGCTTTGTCGAGCATCGTCATGATCTCCTTATCGGAGCTTTTCAGGCCGTGGCGGCTGTCGATGAGGAGCATGACGCGTTTCAACTGGGGGCGCCCGCGCAGGTAATCATGGATGAGCTGCGTCCAGCCTTTCACGAGGGATTTCGGCGCTTTCGCGTAGCCGTAGCCCGGCATATCGACGACGTAGAGCCCGTCGCCCACGGAAAAATAGTTAAGTTCGCGGGTGCGGCCCGGGGTGTTGGAAACACGGGCAAGGCTTTTGCGGCCAAGCAGCGCATTGAGAAGGCTCGACTTCCCGACATTGGAGCGCCCGGCGAAGGCGATCTCGACGCGGTCGCCCTGGGGGAGGGCGGAAACGTCGGTGACGCCGAGCACGAACTCGGCCGGCGCTTTGAAGAGATCGAGCGCGCGGGCGGCAAGCTCCCGCGCTTCTTGTGTTTCCGGGGTGAGCATCCGCGCGGCCTTATTCTGCGGGCGTGCGGCTTCGCCCGTTGCTCTTGAGCTTCGATCCGGCCTTCCTGACGCTCCCGCCGACCTGCTTGATGCCGACATTGTGCATGATGTCGATATCGACGCCCTGGCGCTTCATGATCAAGGCCTGCTGCCCGAACGACAGAATGTTGTTCCACGTCCAGTAAAGCACCAGCCCCGCCGGGAAGTGCGCCAGCATGAAGGTGAAAACGACCGGCATCCAGGCGAAGATCTTCTGCTGCATCGGGTCCGGGGGCGCTGGATTGAGCCGCATCTGAACCCACATCGAAATGCCCATGAGGAGCGGCAGGGCGCCCAGCATCAAATATTGCGGCGGCGTCCAGGGGATGAGCCCGAAGAGGTTGAAGACCGTGGTCGGGTCGGGCGCCGACAGAATCCTTGATCCATCCGAAGAACGGCGCGTGCCGCATTTCGATCGAGACCAAAAGCACCTTGTAGAGCGAGAAAAAGACGGGGATCTGGATCAGGATGGGCAAGCACCCCGCCATGGGGTTCACTTTTTCCTTTTTGTACAGCGCCATCATCGCCTGCTGCTGGCGCTGCTTGTCGTCCTTGAAGCGCTCCTGGATCTTCTTCAGCTCTGGCTGCAGCTTCTTCATCTTGCTCATCGATTCGAAAGATTTGTTGGCAAGCGGGAAGAAGAGGAGCTTCACAAGCACTGTCGTCAGCAGGATCGCGATGCCGAAATTGCCGACGAGCTGGTAGAACCAGTTCATCAGGTGGAACATCGGCTCGGTGATGAAGGAGAACCATCCCCAGTCGACGAGCAGGTTCAGCCGGTCGATGCCGTGGTCCTTCGTGTATTGCTCAAGGAGACCGACCACCTTCGCGCCCGCGAACAGGCGGTTGGATACGCCTTCCCTCTGTCCCGGCTGGACCGTGACCGGATGCTGCCGCATATTCGTATAGAACTGCTTTTTCTCATTTCCGAACAGACTGGCTTCGTAGGGCTTCGATTGATCGGGAATGAGAACCGCCGCCCAATATTGATCGGTGAAGCCGAGCCATCCGCCCTTGTCGGCCGGAATCGATTCCTTGGCCCCATTGGTCAGAGGGTCATAGTTCTTGAGCGCGTTGGCGTAGGTCATTTCCTTGAGGCCGTGCGAGCCAAGCACGCCGATCAGCCCCTCGTGGAGCACCGAATAGCCGAGCAGCCCCTGCGGCTCGGTCAGACGCGCCACCTGGCCCCAAGGCCAGAGCGTGACGGGCTTGCCCGACTTGTTCTCGACCTCATCGGAGATCGTGAACATGTAATGACTGTCGACCGAAATCTTGCGATGGAAAATCAATCCGGCGCCGTTGTCCCAGCGAAGCTCGACAGGCGATATCGCCGTCAACGGCCCTGCGCCGTCCTGCTCCCAGAGAGTGTTTTCGGTCGGCAAAGCCACGCCCGGCTCATTCGTCAGCCAGCCCGTGAAAGCGAAATAGGGATGCGGGCTCCCCGATGGCGACAGAAGATCGACCTTAGGGCTGTCCGGATCGACGGAGACGGTGTAGTCCCGGAGCACGAGGTCGTCGATCCGGCCGCCTTTCAGATTGATGGAGCCGATCAGAGCGGGACTGTCGATTTTCACGCGCGGCGATGCTGCAATCGCTGCGTCCCGCGACAGAAAGGCGGCGGCTGTCGCGGCAGGAGTTTGCACGGCCGGAGAAGGCGACGACGGCTGGCCGCCGGGGGCCTGGACCTCGGTTGTGGCGGACTGGGTTTGCTGCGCATTGTGCGCCGCCTCGATGGCCTGTTGCCGGGCTTTCTGGGCGGGGCCCATGTAAAGAAATTGCCAGCCGATGAGCACAGCAAGCGAAAGCGCAATAGCGAGGATAAAGTTTCTGTTGTTTTCCATAACCCGCTCAAGGGAGATCTTCGAAGTGCGCGTTCACGCCCGGCGAAGCAAGTCAGCCAGACGGACAGCCAAACCGCTCCTTTAGCCGGTTCCTGCCCGCGATGGAAGCAGAACCAGCAAAACCGGCGCAGCGTTCACAAGACGGGGTTACGATCCTTATCGGAGCGCGCCGGCTGGCCCACTTTATGGAATGCCAGCCGCATGTCCGCAAGTAGGTCTGCGAAATTTCTAGTCAAGGCGGCGGCGCGGCCAATGATCACGTAGTCGAAGTCAGTCTCAGCATACGGAACACGTGTAAGCCGAACCGCCTCCTTCAGCCTTCGCCGCGCGCGATTGCGGTCGACCGCCTTGCCTCTTCTTTTTCCCTCCGCGCTATCCTTCGCGACAGACTTGCTCGAAACGGTAAAACCGAAACGCGGGCCGTTGGCTTCGCCGGAGGCGCGCGCAAGACCTTGCAGGATGAAAGCCGGGGCGACCCATTTGCGGCCTTTCCGCACGCGCTGGAACTCGGCGCGCGTCTTGAGCGTCTCCATGGCCAATCAATCCGGATGGTCTCAGTCTAGCAGGCGGCTGAAAAAACGATGAGGCCCATGGTTCGACAGGCTCACCATGAGGACTAAGCCGTTGAAAGCACGCGACCTCATGGTGAGGAGGCCGAAGGCCGTCTCGAACCATGAGCTTGCCGAAGGATGAAGTTTGGTTTTCGCTTTTTTCAGCATCCTGCTAGGCCGACAGCGTCTTGCGTCCGCGAGCGCGGCGCCTCGAAAGCACAAGCCGCCCCTGCTTGGTCGCCATGCGCGCGCGAAAGCCATGCTTGCGCTTTCGGCGAAGGTTGCTCGGCTGATATGTTCTCTTTCCCATCGGGGCGCACTTTCCTCATTCGTCGTCAAGCTGATAGATAGGGCGGTTCTTGCGGCTCCGTCAATCGCGACGGTTCGCGTCAAGCCACGCCAGAGCGCCTCTTGCGGCGGCGGCGCCGGTGGAGATGCAGCCTTGCAGGAGATAACCGCCGGTCGGGGCTTCCCAATCCAGCATCTCGCCCGCGATGAACACGCCCGGCTTCTTGCGCAGCATGAAAGAAGCGTCCAGCTCCTCGAAGGCGACGCCGCCAGCGGTCGAGATGGCGCGCTCGATGGGCGCCGCCGCCGTGAGGCGAACGGGAACGCTTTTTATTCTGGCGGCGAGTTCCCCCGGCGCCGCCAATGTGAGGGGCTTGCCTTCCAGCCGCGCGGCCTCATGCAGAAGGCCGATGGCGACGGGCGCCAGTTTGGCGGTCTTTCGCAGGACATTTGAAAGCGACTGCTTTTCACGCGGCCTCGAAAGCGAAGCTTCAAGGTTTCCCGCATCGATGCCGGGCCGCAGGTCGATCGTGAGGGTCGCGACGCCGTCCCGTTCGATGGCGTCTCGCAGATGCGGGGACAGCGCGTAGACGGCGCCGCCTTCGAGGCCGGTCCTGGTCACGACCGCTTCGCCCCGCGCGCTTTCGCCGCCGAAACCGAACTCCGCTCCCTTCAAAGGCTGCCCTTCGAAGCGCTCGCGAAAGGAGCCGGAAAAATCAGCCGCAAAGCCGCAATTCGAAGGCTTGAGCGGCAAGACGGCAATGCCAGCCTCGGCGAAAATCGTTGTCCAATGCCCATCCGAGCCGAGACGGGGCCAGCTCGCTCCGCCAAGCGCAAGGATGGTGGCGCCGGTTTCGACGGCGGTTGGGCCATCGGGCGTTTCGAACAAGAGACGGTTTGCCTCGTCCCAGCCTGCCCACCGATGCCGGGGCCGAAACGTCACATTCAGCGAGCGCAAGCGCGCCAGCCAGGACCGCAGCAGGGGAGACGCCTTCATCGCGCGCGGAAATACGCGGCCGCTCGTGCCCGTGAAGGTGGGTTGGCCAAGCCCCTTGCACCACGCAATGAGCGCGGAAGGCGGGAAGGCTTCGATTGCGGGGCGCAGCCAGGCTTCAGCCTTGCCGTAGCGGGAGAGAAAGCGCGGCTGCTCTTCGCTATGGGTGAGGTTCAGCCCGCCGCGCCCGGCCATCAGAAACTTGCGACCCGGCGTCGGCATATGGTCGTAGACGGTGACCGCGACGCCTTCTGTCGCCATCAGCTTCGGCGGCCATCAGCCCCGCTGGCCCGCCCCCGATGATTGCGGCGCTCACTTGGCGTCCAGAAAATCGAGAACTGCCTTCGTGTAAGCGTCCGGGTCCTGCAGCATTGCGAAATGGCCGGCGTCCTTCAGGATAACGAGCCTCGCGCCTGGAATGACCTGCGCCATGTAATCGGTGTGGTCGCGCTTGATGGCCTCGTCATGGTCGCCGGTCACGATGGCGGTGGGCACGTGGATCTGCGGACAGCCGCGCCTTCGTCCAGTTCGGCTGCGTGCCCCACATCTTCTCGATCAAGGCCAGGAAGACCTTGTTGTCCTGCGGCGCCGGGGAAAGGCGCTCATGCTCCGAAGCGCTGCGCTTGATGAAGGCGGCGAAGGCGGGCGCCTTGTCCATGTTCGGCTTCACGCCGTCCGTCGTGACGTTCGCGGCCTGCGCGAAAAGCTTCGTGACGCGGTCCGGGTGGCGCATGGCGATGTCGATGCCGATGATGCCGCCGTCGCTCCAGCCCACAATCGCAGCTTTGGGAATTTTCAGGTAATCGAGCAGCGCCACATAATCCGAGGCCATGAGATCGTAGCCGATGGGCTGGCTGGTCCAGCTTGAGCGGCCATGGCCGCGGCTGTCCGCGACGATCACCTCGTGGGTCTTGGAAAGCTCTTTGACCTGGTTCGCCCAGTAATCCGAGTTCGCAAGCCCGCCGTGAATGAGGAGGATCGGATCGCCCTTGCCGTAGATCGCGTAATACATCTTGATGCCGTTCACCGGCGCGAAGCCGGACTGTTCGGCGGGCGGCATTGGAGGAAGCGGGGGCAGGGTGTTCCATCGCTCCGCGGCGGCGGCGCAGAACGTGAAAAGGGCCGTGAGCGTGAACGCGGCGAGTGCGTTGATTTTGGGCGTCATGAAGCGGATATCTGCCACAAAAATCGTCCGCGCTCCATCTTTTGGAAGGGGAACCGCGCGCGCCGTTGCGGCTTTGGCTGTTATGCCAAGAGAGCCGCTTTCCCTTCGGTCTTCAGATGCTTTGGTCCGCAGCGGCGCACTTCCCATCGATCCCGCCACGCCGCCGATGGAAGCGCGCCAGATGGAACGGCTGCCGACGGAGCCAGGCTGGCAATATGAGCCGAAATGGGACGGCTTTCGATGTCTGCTGTTCCGGGCCGGAAAAAGCGTCGAGCTTGCGGGGAAATCGGGCAAGTCGCTCGCGCGGTTCTTTCCTGAAATCGTCTCCTTGATCGCGCGGCTGTCGCCGGACAGCTTCGCACTCGATGGAGAGCTGGTCGTCACCGGCGATGGCGCTCCCTCCTTCGATGCGCTGCAAATGCGCCTGCATCCGGCCGAAAGCCGTATCAAGCGTCTTTCGCAAGAAACGCCCGCAACCGTGATCCTGTTTGACGCGCTGGCGATCGGCGGCCAAACGCTCTTGACCATGCCCTTGACGGACAGGCGGGAAGCGTTGGAGGCGTTTTATCGCAGGAACGCAGGCGAGCTGCTGCTCAGGCTGTCTCCTTTCACCCGCGACGAAGCCGTGGCGCGCGATTGGCTGGACGCGAGCGGCGGCGCAATCGACGGCGTGGTCGCCAAGCGCCTCGACGGCGTCTACGAGCCCGGCAAGCGCGCCATGATCAAGGTGAAGCGGCTGCGCACGGCGGACTGCGTTGTCGGCGGCTTCCGTTACCTCGAACGCGAGCGGCTGGTGGGATCGCTGCTGCTCGGCTTGTATAATGAGCACGGCGAACTCGATCATGTCGGCTTTACATCGGCGATCGCGGCCGAAGATCGCGCAGGGCTGACAAAGCGCCTGGAGGAGCTGATCGAGCCGCCGGGCTTCACCGGCAAGGCTCCGGGCGGGCCGAGCCGCTGGGCGACGGAGAAGTCGAGCGCCTGGGAACCGCTCCGGCCTGCGCTCGTCGTCGAAGTTCAGTATGATCACATCACAGCAAACAGGTTTCGCCACGGCACGAAGCTGATCCGATGGCGGCCGGACAAAGCGCCCCGGCAATGCACGTTCGATCAATTGCCGGCGCGTGGGTCGTCCCGTTTAATCGAATAAGTCTCCGATTAATATCTTGGCAGGGCGCTCGCGCTTCCGGTAATTCTTTTGCGGGGGTTACACAACCTACAGGATTTCTTGCCCATGACCCAATTATCATCGCGGCGCCGGCGAACAGCGTCGCGGGCTCCTTGTCAGTTCAGTGGGTGGCCAATCGCGAGGATCTGATTGTGAACCACGGACAAAAACTGGTCGCCATTTTTCTTAAGTCCTGTTTCAAATTCTACTGTGAAGTCTTGCTTGCGGTCGTACTGGCGGCCAGTCAGACGTTCCTCGCGAACGCGATGGAGAGCGGAAACGCGGCGCCTGGGGCCGTTCCCCCCGAGCCGGGTACTTTCGCGGCCGAACTGCAAGAGCTTGACGCAGGCTCTGTGAAATCGCTTAGGCCCGGGCTGGGACATGCGCTGCTGATCGTCCTTCCTGCCCAGAACGGACCAGCGGAGAGGGCGGGCCTCAGACCCGGGGATGTCATCCTGGCCCTGAATGGGAAGCCGGCGCCAAGCCTCGATGAGTTCAACGATTTGATAAATCGAGCGGGCAGCGGCGCCGAAGTCCAGGTTGAAATCTGGCGCCGCGGCCACTGGATCGTGGCGCCGGTCCGTCTGGGGAGCGCAAGCGAAAAAGAACAGGCCGGAAGCATCGAGCAACGCATAGAAGCCTATAACGCCATCGCAATAGCCTTTGGGAAAGATGCCTTTCCCATGCTTTGGGCCCGGACCCAGAACAATCTCGGCATTGCCTATCGGGCTCGCGTCGAAGGCAGCCGCATAAACAACCTCGAAGCGGCCATCAAGGCCCATCGGGCGGCGTTGACGGTCTTTACCCAGGAGACCTCCCCGCAGGACTGGGACGACATCCAGCGTGATCTCACGATTACCTATCGGGCTCGCGCCCAAGCCTGCTGGGAGAACCTCCAAGCGGCCATTAGGGCCTATGAGGCGGCTTTGGCGGTGTTCACCGGCGAGCCCCCGCCGGAGGCTTCAACGGACGCCGCCGCAAAGAGCGAGGCCGAGCCGCCGGAGGAGACGCCTCGGTTGGCCGGTCCGCCGGAGGCCAGCCGCCAGGCTCCAACGCAAGCCGCGGAGAAGACGGACGCACAGGTGTACGGCAGTCAGCAGGGACGTCTTAGCCCTGAAACCGCCCGGCCAAGGCGAGCGGTTCGCCATCAACAGATCCTGCGGAGAAGAGCGAGGTATGGCCGCACAAGATGGGTTCGCGCGCCATACCGGTAATGCTTTTTTAAATTCGGCGGTACTCGCGGCGGGGCATGGTTAGCGCCTGAGGAGACATTCCCGCCGTTCAGAGCGCCGCGTGCGCCGCCGCCTGCAGCAGCTTGACTTGGCGGAGATTGGCCGGTGTTCGGGAGCACCGCTGATCGGATCGCAATTTGCCGGATTGACCCCATGGTCGAAGGCTATACCGAAGAATCCCAAGAATTGGTTGCCCTGCGAAGCTCCTTTGTGCAACCCATTCAAGCGTCGAGCCTAGCCAGCCAAGCAGAGTAGTTCGAGGACGCCCAGAGCCACAGGGGAATTCCATGAAAAAAGCAATTTCACTAACCAGGGCGGTCGAGATGATTCCCGACAACGCCTCGCTTATGGTTGGCGGCTTTATGGGCGTCGGCAGCCCGCACCGCATTATAGAGGAGCTCGCCCGGCAAAAACGCAGCGGTCTGACCATTATCGCCAATGACACGGCGCGGCCCGGTCTCGGACTCGGTTTGCTGATCACCGCCCGGCTGGTGAGAAAGATCATCGCCTCGCATATCGGCACCAATCCCGAAACCCAAAAGCAGATGATCGCAGGCGAAATTGAGGTCGAGCTGTGCCCCCAAGGAACGCTCGCCGAGCGCATTCGCGCTGCGGGCCACGGGCTTGGCGGCGTGCTCACGCCGACGGGCCTCGGCACGACCGTTGCTGAGGGCAAACGCACCATTGAGGTTGACGGACAGAGCTTCCTGCTGGAAACGCCGCTAAAAGCAGACTTTGCGCTTCTATGGGCAAGGCAAACCGACTATCGCGGCAATCTCGAATACGCGCTCACCGCGCGGAATTTCAATCCCATCATGGCGATGGCCGCAGCGACGGTGATCGTCGAAGCGGACGAGATCGTGCCGGTCGGGGTCATTCCGCCCGATGCGGTTCACACCCCGCATGTCCTCGTCGACCATGTCATCGAAAGGAACAGCCGCCATGGACACTAAGGAACTTATCGCCAGGCGCGTTGCGGGCGAATTGAAGGAAGACAGCCTCGTCAATCTCGGAATCGGCCTTCCCTCCACGGTCGCCAATTACCTGCCAAAAAATTTCGCGGTCTTCTTCCAAGCGGAAAACGGATTGATCGGGATGGCGCCGCTCCCCGAAGAAGGCATGGAAGACCCTTATCTTACGGACGCTGGCGGCCAGTTCGTGGGAGCGCTCCCTGGCGCTTGCAGCTTCGATAGCTGCTTCTCGTTCGGGCTGATCCGCGGCGGGCATCTGGACGTTACCGTCCTCGGCGGCTTGCAGGTCGACGAAGAGGGCAAGCTCGCCAATTGGATAATTCCTGGAGTCATGGTGCCGGGTATGGGCGGCGCCATGGACCTCGTCACGGGAACGAAGCGCGTCATTGTGGCCATGACCCACACGAACAAGGGCGTGCCCAAAATCTTGAAAAAATGTACGCTGCCGCTGACGTCTCTGCGGCGTGTCAGCTTGGTCGTCACCGAGCTTGCCGTGATTGAGCCCACGTCCGAGGGCCTCGTGCTGAAGGAGCGTGCGCCTGGGGTTTCCATTGAGCAGATCGTTGCGGCGACGGAGGCCACGCTGATCGTCCCGCCAACGGTCCCGGAGATGCCGATCACTGCCTAAGCAAAAATTCTTGGGTTCGCCAACGAATGCCTCTGTGTTTTGTGGCCCCTTCAGGCAAGCACGCATGCGACCTATGGGTCGTAAGCCGACCTGCCGGCTTTCTCGCGATCCCTTGCGCACCAAGTCGGCTAATGGATCCTACAGCGGGCTTCTCCGATCAGCTCGACACAATCCCGCACCTGACCCCAAGCAGACGAATTGCCGCCGGTAGATTTGATAGCCGTCCGTGAGATCCTTAGTAACGCGCAAGGGTCTTCGCCGTTGAACTGCTCCTGGCCACGCCTCTCTGCCGCGCTGAGGTCCGGCTTCCCCGGGCGTGCATCGAACCTGGAGTAGAATGGACCAACCTCGGAAGAAGCCTCAAAGGCGCCGATCGGCATGTCCCGCTTTTCGCTGCTGGCGCCTTGCCAGACGGGGGACTACTGAGGCCGCCATCGGCGAAGCCCTCGAAAGCTTTGGTCCCCGACGACTTTCGCCGCAATGCTTGCCCTCGCCGCCGCCATGATTTGGCTGCGCTGAATGTCAAAACTGCCTAGTTGCGCGTTGGTTTTTGGACGGCTTAGGCGGGTATAAGAAAGTATCTACTTAAAACAGCCTGCATGGGTAGAGTCAAAGGTAGGCGCGACCTTGAAATACTTCTGGGCGGTCGTCTCAACGATATCGAATTGGACGTTGGCGCCGATATTGAAGACCACAACTTCCAGAGGGCCGATCTCTTTTTCGATTTGGTTGAAAAGAGCTACGATCTGGTGAACAAGCAATAGGCTGAAATCTCAGACGGTAGGATTTCCAAGAGCTGTCCCGGCCTCGTTAGGCCAATGGAATTGTGCCACACATAGAGCCCGGTGGCTGTATTGCGACGTCTGCCTGTGAGGCTCCAGGCTCGTAAAGAGTGGCGAAGTCGCCGTCGTCCAGCGTGTTCGTAGGGGCGTCAATAACGACGCGACCTCGGGCGAGGCCAATGATCCGGCCGGCGAAGGCGCGTGCGTAGCCCACCTGATGCAGACTGCAGATCACAGTCACGCCTTCTGAGCGTACAATGTTCTGCAAGAGCTGCAGCACGCCGGTCGCCGAGGCGGGATCTAGGCTGGCGACCGGCTCATCCGCAACGATGAGACGCGGCTCCTGAGCCAGCGCGCGGGCAATTGCGACCCGCTGCTGCTGGCCGCCGGACAGACGGTCCGCCCGGGTGTGAGCTTGCTCGAGCATACCAACCCGTTCCAAGCATTCGAACGCCTTTAGCTTGTCGGATCGCTCAAAGCGGCGAAGGATTCCGCGCCAAAGGGCAGCATGGCCCAACCTTCCGCCCAACACATTTTCGAACGCAGTCAGCCGCCGCACAAGATTATAGTCCTGAAAAACGATAGCGATCTGGCGCCGGCTTGCCAAGGCCGCGTGGGCTACGTCGGTGTCGCCAAACCAAATCCGGCCGGCATCGGGTTGGAGTAGCCCGGTCAGGCAGCGGAACAACGTGGTCTTCCCCGCTCCGCTGGGGCCCAGCACGGCGGCAATCTCGGATGCGCCGAGCGTGAATGTGACTTCGGCGACAGCCTTGCATTCGCCAAAGCTTTTCGACACCCGCTCAACCCGCAGGACGGGAGTGGCATCCGCTCGGGGCACCCTCTTCGAAATTTCCTGACCCTGGAGGGCCAGCCCGTCAAAGCCATCAAGCGCGGTCAAACAAGCCTCTCGCGCAGCCAGCAGGAAAACCAGTCAATAGCGGTCACGGCCACAAGGATGACAGCGATTATCGTGAAAAGCCGAGAAAAATCGAGGAGGTCCATGCTGTTCTTCAGCTCCTGGCCGATGCCGCCCGCGCCGACAACACCCAGAACTGTGGACGCGCGGACGTTGAACTCCCACCAGAACAGGGAGGTGGACAGCATCAGCGGAAGAATGTCCGGGACGAGCGCAAACGAGACAGCCGCAGGGCCGCTCGCCCCGGCGGCGCGGATGGCTTCATAGGGGCCGAGATTGGTGCTCTCGATTTGATCGGCAAAGAATTTTGCCACCGTGCCGCTCGTGTGGAAAGCGATCCCCAGCACGCCGGCAAACGGGCCAAGGCCGACCGCCGCGACGAACAGCAAGGCGAAGACGAAGGAATCGATGCCCCGCAACGCGTTTAGCAGCCAGCGGGTCGGATAATAGAGCCGCGGGAAAGGAGTAATGTTGCGGCTGGCGAGAACCGCTAGCGGCAAGGCGATCAGCACGGCGAGCGTCGTGCCGATGGCCGCCATGGCGACAGTTTCCCCTGTGCGGCGCAGGAAGAGCGGCAGTTCGGCAAAGTCGGGCGGCCAGGCTCCGACGATCCAGCGCCCGAGTTTGGGAAGGCCGCTCGCAAGGCGGCCCAGATCGAAGTGGACGAGATAGCCTGCGAGCAGATAGAAGGCAGCGACCAGCGCCACGATGAACGCCGCTTTCAGCCGGGGGGTGCCGAAGGGCTTCTGCTGGGCCTCCAGGTCTGCAAGTGCGGTTGCGGCCGACCTGGCGGGCTCATGCACCGCGTCCATCGGCCAACCCTAAGTCCTCGCCTTGATCTTGCCCACAGCGAGACCTGCTTTCTCGATCGAGTCGTAGGAGGCGTGACTAGCCGCCACGAAACCCGTGTAGCGATTGGGAAGCAACATCTTCGCTTGCTCCACGGTAATCGCCGTCAAGACGCGCTGAACGTTGGCTTTAAGGTCCGCCGATGCGGCAGGCGACAAAGCGATAGCGTCATTCGGCAGCGGACCGGAGGTCCAGACGATTTTGTTGGCGTCTTCCTTTACCTTGCCTGCTGCAATCATCGCATTGCGGTTGCGGTCGAAATCGGTTGCCAGGTCGACCTGGCCGGAGGATACGGCCACCTCATTGGCGGCATGGGTCGCTCCCTCGCTGTATTGCCAGAATAACTTCGGGTCGATTTTCCAGACTTCCTTAGCGTAATAGGTCGGGATCAGCCAGCCGGAGGTTGAACCCACGTCAGCGAACGACATGGATTTGCCCTTAGTGTCGTCGGGGAACTTGGCAACCTTAAGGTCCGGCTTCGCGATGATGAGGGCGTGGTAAATCGGCTTCTCATCATATTTGACGGTGGCCACCGCTTGGCAGCCGCTGGCGTTGCTCGCGATGATGTAGCCCCAGGGGCCCATCCAGGCAACATCGACCTGTCCGCTTCCCATGGCAACGGCGATGCCCGCCCAGTCGGTTGTTGCGGAGAGTTCGTAGTCCACGTCGAGCTCTCCGGCGAGGTGGGCGAAAACCGGCCCGAACGCCTTCTTGGTATCCTCGGGGTTTGGCAGCAGAGGCCCAACCGCGAATTTAAGCTTGGTTTTTTGGGCGCGTGCCGGCATCCCAAAGCCTGCAGCTGCAAATCCAACGGCTGTAGCCGCTAGAAACTTCCGCCTGGCGACGAGCATCGTAACTCCTTGGGCTAAGGCTAAGGGACAGAGGTTAGGGCCGCACGGCGGAGAGGTGTATCGAGTACCGCTCGAGCTCATCATGCTCGGTGAAGAAAGTCTGACCAGCGGCGCCGCAACCCCAACTTCTGGGCATGTCACTGCTAACAATAGATTTAAGTTTTGCGGTAGCCAAGCGGGGGGAAAACAAACAGCCTTCAACTTTTGGAAACATAGCGGGCGTCTTTCCGGTCGAAATCTTTGATTGCGACACGCGCCGCTGACCTATGCCTCGTTTGGCACGCTAGGCCGGCTGAACCCTCGGAAGCATAAATCAGCCAACGCATTGGGAATTTCCGGTTTTGATGTCGTGGACGGCTCTCCACCCCGAACTGCTGTACGTTCGGCGGGAAGCCTGGAGGGAGGGCGCCATGACATCAGTGGCAACAATAGGTCTCGATATCGCGAAGTCAGTCTTTCAGACACACGGGGTTGATACTGCAGGGGATGCTCAATCGGCAGCGCACCCAGCTCTCCAACGCGATTTCGCGCACATCTGTCAGAGTTCGGTATCGTTGCTGCCATCGGGCGGCGCGGGCTTGATCAGCTGCTTGCCGTCATTGCAGATGAGGAAGACACGCGTGTGCCCGCCGATGCGCGCCTTTGCTTACAGATGCTGGCAGCGCAGCTCGCCGTGGTGAAGGAGCAAATCCCCGAAAATGACCGGCGGGTGCGAGCAAGCGCGCGCGCAACCGAGCTTGGCCGCCGGCTCATGGAGGTTCCTGGTGTTGGCTCACTGCTGGAAAGCGCGCTCACGGCCACGATCTCCAATCCAGCTTTCAAAACAGGCCGCAACCTTACCGTCTGGATCGACCTCGTGCCAAAACAAAACTCAAGCGGAGGAAAGGAACGTCTGGGCAGCATCTCAAAAGCCGGAAACCGCTATCTCAGGCAGATGCTTTTGGTTGGGTCCATGGCGGTGATCCGCTATGCCGAGCGGCATGGAACCCGCAGACCCTGGCTCGTTCAGTTGATGCAGCGGCGCTCGACGAAGGTGGCGGCGGTGGCGCTGGCCAATAAAACGGCGCGCATCATCTGGGCGCTCATTGCGAACGCTATCGCGAACCCACCGTTGCAGGCGCGTTAGCGGCATAGGATCAGGCGCAAAAGTTATGCGCCAAGTTGGGAAGGGCGGACAGGGGTGAATGCACAAAGCCGGTTGAAACCGCCGGCTAAGGAAAGCCCACTAAGGCCGGAGCATTTCGAGTGCGAGGTTTCGATCGGGACCTGAGACGCGCGAATGGCATTCTGGCCAGCGGCACATGGAAGAGCCGCATCACAGGTCGAACACATGGCCGCACCGACCAGCGCTGTGCAGAAGCTTCAGAAAATCCTTGCCAACCTGGGGCCGTCCAGACCCGTTGTATGAACTGAATGGAGCGTCTTCGCTCCATCCCCATTTTTAGATGCCTACCTGCTCTGCAATCGCGAGCGCATCGTCGACCTTGATACCGAGGTAACGCAGGGTGCTTTCAACTTTCGAATGGCCAAGTAAAAGCTGAACCCCCTGAGATTGCCCGTCTTGCGGTAGATTAGCGTCGCATTCGTGCGGCGCAACGTGCGTACCGAATAGACCCGCATCAAGGCCCACCATGACAACCCGGGTCGAGACAAGCCTCGCATATTGGCGCGTGGTCAGGCTCCGTTTATCGCCGCGCCGGCCGCCAAAGAGAAAGCTCTCTTGGCAAGACGAAGATACTCATCGACCGCTTGCCGGGTTGTTCGGTGAGTTCGAAGCGAACGGGACGGCCCGTTTTCTTCTGGCGGACGGTGGCGCGTTCCATGGTGTAGCCATGAGGCGCGACGCGGTTCGTAGCGCCAGCGCAAGCATTTAATCAAAACATTCCACACTTTGGTTCATCCAAAGGGGATATGATATCTATGCAGTTAAGCAAACGGCCCTCCCGCTACAGTTAAAGGAACAATGGTGGAGTTAGCGCCCATTCTGGATCTTAAGAACACCTGCGCCCCGTCGGTCTTTCAGGCCGCCAACCTCTTACGTGAAGCCAGGCGCCAGCGCGGCCTGGATAATTCGGAGGTGCCGGAGATCTGCGTGCTCGACCCGGACGGCGACGTCGTGCGTTACCTGAAACGCCGGAGATTAGCGAACGCGGCCGTTAACTGGGCCTGCTATCACACCGAGATGTGGCGGTTCGCTTGCGATGGAACGGAGTTCGGCATCATCGGCTGTGCCGTCGGCGCTCCGTTCGCCGTGCTCCTGGCCGAGCAGATGTTCGCCTCCGGCTGCCGGTTCCTGATAAGCGTCACCTCTGCCGGGCAAATCGCGCCGGCCCAAGAGCCGCCCTACTTCATCCTGATCGACCGGGCATTGAGGGATGAGGGCACGAGCTATCACTACCTGCCGCCATCGCGTTTCGCCGAAGCGGCTCCGGATGTGCTGGCGCGATTACGGCCCGTCCTCGATGGCGTACCGATTAGCGTTCACCAAGGGCCCACCTGGACGACCGATGCCCCGTACCGCGAGACACAAGAAGCCGTAGAAGCTCACCGCCGCGATGGAATCCTGGCTGTCGAAATGGAAGCGGCGGCGCTTTACGCATTCTCCCGCGCCCGAGAATACCCGGTAGCCTGCTTCGCCCACGTCACGAACTCGATGGCGCAGATCGAGGGCGATTTCGAGAAGGGCGAGGCCGGTGGCGCTCTCGACGCGCTCGCTTTGATTTCAACCGCTGCGAACGCCTGGCTACGCTCAAAGTAGGCCCAACACCTGACATCTACATCAGCCTCCTAATCTTACTGTGTCATAAGAGCATTTTTCCATGACGATGACGTTCTTGCAGGCAGCAGGGGCATCGCGGCAACTGGACTGCAAGCGCGACAGCGATCCTGCGCCTGAGTGTTGCGATGGAGTTCGGCGCATGACGCTCAGGCCGGAGCAGCGCCGCCGCGGGGGCGATAGGTTTCGTTTCTGACGGGCGTTTGCGCGAAGAAGGCTTGGATAAAGGGGCGTGAGGGGGGAATTGGACTCCTCTCGGCGACGAGGAATCCGTAAGCCGCGATCGAGAGCGCCGCGTGATGGTGAAAACCACGCCAGCCTCGGCCTTCGTAATGGTCGAGCCCAATTTCCTGTTTCAAATCTTGAAAGTCGCGCTCGATGCGCCAGCGCAGCTTGGCGGTATCGCCAAGGTCTCGGAGAGTCGTGTTTGCTGGCAGCGTCGAAAGCCAGAATTTGGCCGGAGCCTCCTCGGTTTCAGGCCATTCCATGAGCAGCCATTCTTCCGGCCATGGCTCGGCGCGCCAGGTATCGCGATGCGAAGGCCGGACCCGCACAGCCGCAAAGCGCGAGACAAGCGCGCCGCCCGTTCCCTCCCGCCAGCGAACCGTCTTCCACGCCTTGCGCGGCAGAGCCTTGGCGAGGTCGTTGACCTTGACCGGCTTCTTGCCCTCGCGCCGCAACAGCTTGGACGGCCGTCCTTGGCCGGACCAGGGTTTTGCGGGCTGCGGCGCCGTTCCCGGTTCCCACACAGCCGTCGATCCTTGCACGCCAACCACATAAGCAAGGCCAAGCTCGCTCAGGCCGGTCCTGAACGCCGTGTCGTTGCCATAACCCGCATCGGCGAGGACGACGCCTTGGGGGACGCTGTCGGCGATGGCCTGCCGAAACTGATCGAGCGCGATCTGCGGCTTGGTTTTAAACTGGATTTCATCAGGAACCCCAACCTTTCGGCGACGCTCCGTGTCGCTGGCCCAGCTTTCAGGAAGATAAAGCTGAAAGGCAATCGGCAAACTGGCCTGATCGCTCGCGACCGAAAGAGTGACCGCAACCTGGCAATTGTCCTGCTTGCCGAGTTCCCCGCAATATTGGCGCGCCACGCCAACTGAATGCTTGCCCTTCTTCGGGATGCCCGTGTCGTCGATGATCCAGGCGCGGATCGGCGCCGCCTCTTCTATTTTGGGCAGCACGAAAGTCCGCACCGCGCCGAGCAGCGCCGCCTCCTCCCATGGCGCCTTGGCTACAAAATGATGCAGCGACTGATGCTTGGCGCTGACTTCCTCCGGCGCAAGGCGCGCCGCCATCGGCTCGACGCTTTTGCGCTCACCCGGCAGCAGCAGCCCTGCACAATAGGCTGCAAGCGGCTCCCGCCGGTCTGCATGGCCGACGGCATTCCTTAAATGCTCGATATACGCTTTAAAACGCGACGCCACGCCCTCTGTGGCCCGCAGATCCATGATCCCCCCTTCGAAACGAATCACGAATCAACTGCTTACCACAGTTCAACGTTTATGACACAGTAAGACTAATGCCGCTGCGCCATTCCTGCCCCAGCCAGTTCCGCGACCACAGGGGGATAAAGCTCATCCATTGGGATCGAGCGGCCATTTGTCTGGACAATGCGGCAATGATAGCGTTTCAGCGCCCTGACGTGAGGCACGCCGCAGGAATGGGCTATGGCGCCCACCTCGGCACGCATCATTTCGACGAAATTTCTGACGCGCACCGATTTTTCTTCGGGATTCAGCCCCCGCTGCAACCGCCGGTCATGCGTCGTGATCCCAGTCGGACAGGTGTTCTTGTTGCATTTCAGCGACTGGATGCAGCCAAGGGCGAACATGAAGCCGCGCGCAGAATTGACGGTATCGGCGCCCGCGCAATAGGCCCAGGCGACCTCGGCAGGCGTAACGAGCTTGCCGGATGCGATTACCCTTACGCGCGGGCGCAGATTATATTTACATAAAATGTCTATGACCGTCGGAAGCGCTTCCTTGACCGGCAAGCCGACATTGTCCATCAGCGGCAAAGGCGCAGCGCCAGTGCCGCCATCGCCGGAGTCGATGGTGATAAAGTCTGGGGCGCTCTCCGGCCCGCGGCGATCAATCTCCTTGCACATGGTTTCAAGCCAGCCATAGGCGCCGAGCACCGCCTTGAAGCCCGTGGGCTTTTCCGCGACATCGCGAATGCGCGCGATTTGATCGAGGAGATCGGGAACGCTGTCGATTTCGGGATGGCGGTTCGGGGAGATTGAATCGGTGTGGACAGGAATGCCGCGGATGTTTGCGATTTCCGGCGTCACCTTGACGGCTGGCAGGATGCCGCCCTTGCCTGGCTTTGCGCCCTGGCTGAGCTTCAATTCGAACATCTTCACGTTGGGAAGGCTTGCGATCTCGCGAAGGCGGCCTTCGTCGAGCTGGCCATCGGGCGTTCGCACGCCATACTTCGCGGTCCCGATCTGAAAAATCATTTCGCAGCCTCCCTGCAAATGATAGGGAGCCAAACCGCCTTCGCCGGTATTGAGCCAGCACCCGGCCATCGCGGCGCCTTTTGATAGGGCTCTCACGGCTGGCGCCGAGAGCGCGCCAAAGCTCATCGCTGAAATATTGATGATCGAGGAAAAGCGGTAAGGATGCTTCGTGTAGGGACCGGCCGTGATTTCGGGCGCATTCAACGCATGTTCCTCGAGTGTTGGGAACGGACAGTTGACGAAAATGACCGTACCGACCGGGGTCAAGCTGCGGGTTGAGCCGAACGCCACCGTGTTGTCGGTCCCAATTGAGGAGCGGTAAACCCAATCGCGTTCAGCGCGGTTGAACGGCAACTCCTCCCGGTCCATGGCGAAGAAATACTGCCGGAAAAACTCGCCAAGCCGGGTGAATAAGTAACGGAATCGCCCAATGACAGGGTAATTGCGCCGGATAGCATCTTTTTTCTGGCTGACGTCCATTGCGAAAATAAGCAATACAAATAATACAAATACAGCAACCGAGAACACGAATAAGGCCGCAAGAAAACTCAATCCCTCCATTACGATATAGCCGAAGGCGCTCACAAAATCTGTCCTCTCAATAGCTTAATATTGCCGGGCGATCACAACAGTCGTGCAGGCGCTGTCGGATTTGGCAAGACGGCGTCCCTCCGCCAGGCGGACGCGGAGCGTAATCTGCTCGGCCCTGGCTACTGGGCAATAAGGATCGGGTTCATCGAGCCGGCCGAGAAGCTTTCGCCTTCCCGCGCAGCCGGCGCGGCAAGAGGCGAGATAGCCGCAGGACCTGCAGAAGATTGGCAACGAACGGGCCGCTTCGAAGCTTTCCGAATGCAGGATTTCTTCGCCGAACTCTAACAGGAGGTCGAGCGGCGCGCCCGGGCCTGGCCAATACACGCAAGGTTGGACAGTGGCGCGCGGTGTCACCCTTACCGTCGCAACGCCGCACCCCCCTTGCCGTGAAGGTAACCCCGCCATGGCGCGCACCAGCGGTTCTCCGATGGCAAGCACGTCCGTCTCCTCGAAGAGACGCTGAAACCCAGTCCAATACTCGTCATAGGTCAGCGC
>CAWFXN010000041.1:0-45871 GCA_963819665.1 uncultured Alphaproteobacteria bacterium | reverse complement strand
CGAGCTTCGCATTGACGGCTTGCACCTCCACCATCAGGCCCGCATAAACTCGCCCAAGCCGGACCATTGTCAGCGACGAGAGAAGGCTCAGCGTAATCCGCTGTGCGGTGCCCGCGTTCATACGCGTCGACCCGGCGATGGGTTCGGAGCCGGTCTCGAGGTAGATTGGGCGCTCGGCCTCCGCCAGGAGCGGCGCGTCCCGATTGTTCGCCACGCCAATCGTGAGCGCCCCGCGCCGTTTTGCCTCGCGCAAACACGACAATGTGAACGGCGTTGCGCCGCTCGCAGCTACGGCGATCAAGACATCTTTCGGGGCAATGGCGTGCCTGCGGATCAACTCTGCAGCGTGTTCGATCTCGTCTTCGGCGCCTTCGACGGCGCGCACCATGGCCTCTTCGCCGCCCGCCAACAACAACAACAGGCGTTCCTCGGGCCAACTGAAGGTCGGCATTAGCTCCGCGCCGTCCTGAACCGCAAGGCGTCCCGAGGTCCCGGCTCCGGCATAGACAAGGCGTCCTCCGTCCTTGAGGCGCGCCTCCATCGCGAGCGCCGCTTCAAGAATCTGGCGGCGCGCCGCGCGAACGGCTGCGACAGCGGCAAGCTGGCCATCGATCATCGCGTCAAGAGCGTCGAGAGGCTCCCAGACGTCAATCCCGGTATATCGGGGACTTGGACGCTCAGTATCCATAAGTCGAATACGCGTTAAGAGACTGGACCTTCTTCATATATCAATCTTAAATAGGGGAAAGCATTCGAGCTTCCAGGTGGACACAGAGTTCGCTTCTTCTTGGAGTTGATGGCGGCGGCACACGCTGCAGAGCCCGGTTGTGCTCTTTCGAAGGCAAGACGCTGGGCGGTGGGTTGGGCGGACCCGCAAACATTCGCCTTGGGCTGGAAGAGAGCTTAGCGGAAGTTTTCGACGCCGCAGCCCGCTGCTTCAGAAACGCAGGTCTCGCGGTGGAAGAGCACATAGTTGTCGCCTGCCTTGCGCTGGCAGGCGCGAGCGAGCCCATCATACTTGCCGAGCTCAGGAGATACGAGCATCCCTTCAAGACTGCGGTTTATACGACGGACTCCCATGCCGCCTGCGTCGGAGCGCATCGGGGACAGAACGGCGGCGTTATCATCATCGGCACAGGCAGCGTTGGCGAAGCCATTGTGAACGGCAACCGTCATCGCGTTGGCGGCTGGGGTTTCCCGGTGTCGGATGAGGGCAGCGGCGCATGGCTCGGCTGCGAGGTGGCTCGCCGCACGCTCTGGGCGCTCGACGGGCGAACACCCTGGACACCGCTTTTGACGCGCATCGCTGAACGTTTCGACCTCGATCCGCATGAGATCGTTCGCTGGATGAGCGACGCGAGACCCGGGAACTTCGCCACGCTGGCGCCGCTTGTCATGGACTGGGCATTGCGGGACGATCCTTTGGGAAGGGAGCTGGCGGCGGCGGCGGCGCATCATGTGGAGACCCTTGCGGATCGTCTACTTGACCTTGGCGCCAAGCGGCTCTCTTTGATGGGGGGGCTTGCCAAGAGCATCGAACCCTGGCTCAGCCCGTGGACAAGGCAATGGCTTGTCCCGCCTGCCGCGGGCGCGCTTTCCGGCGCCGTCCAACTCGCCAGGGCTACGGCTCTCGAAGGCGCCGCCGCATGAGCTTGCCGGGCGTGCGGACGGCGCTAGAGATCCGCGAAGCGCCTGAAGCCGTGAAACGGCAACGAGAGGCGCTGGCGCAGCCCGTCGCCGAACTGGCGCGGCGCTTGAGACGACGCCCGCCTCAAGTGGTTGTCACCTGCGCGCGCGGCAGCTCCGCTCACGCCGCAACTTTCGGAAAACATCTAATCGAGCGCTATCTCGGCATACCCGTCGTGGCGGCTGCGCCGAACATTGCCAGCGTGTACGGCGGAAGCCTCCACCTTAAGGATCAATTGTTTCTCGCAATTTCGCAGTCCGGCAGCAGCGCCGATCTGATAGACATGACCGCAAGCGCGAAGGCCTCTGGCGCTGTCACGGTGTGCGTCGTGAACGCGACCGACAGCCCGCTTGCAGCGGAATGCGACGTTGTCCTGCCCATGAGCGCCGGACCAGAACTCAGTGTGGCGGCGACAAAAACCTTCATCGCAACGCTTTCGGCGCTTCTGCGGCTCACGGCGGCGTGGATCGGCGACGCGAAGCTCGCCGGCGCCGTGGAATGCCTTCCTGAGAGATTGGCCACGGCGTCCAGCTTGGATTGGGGTATCGCCTTGGACGCCCTTGCGTGCGCTGCGAGCCTTGTGACCATCGGGCGGGGACCGACGCTGGCGATCGCGCGGGAGGCCGCGCTTAAATTGAAGGAAACCTGCAACCTGCACGCCGAGGCCTTCAGCGGCGCGGAATTCCTTCACGGGCCGGTGGCGCTCGTGTCGCCCGAATACCCGATCCTTATGTTCAATCCCACCGATGCCGCCGCCAAAGGAATGAGACAGCTGTCCGCGAACTTGCGCGAAAAAGGCACAGCCCTCTACACGACAGACCCGGATGAGAATGCGAGCGGCCGTTTGCCCGTGCTTCCGCCCGATCACCCTGAAACCGACGCCGTTTGTCTGATCCAGAGCTTCTACATGATGGTAATCCAGCTGGCGCAGCGGCTCGGCGCCGACGTCGACCGGCCCAGGCATTTGCGGAAGGTTACTAGCACGCGATGACGGAACCGCGTGGGCATGCAGTCGTGGCCAGCGTTGTCTTCGATGGCGAGACATGCCATGACGATTACGCGGTCGTCATAGAGGGGAGCCGCATTGCCGGTCTGCTGCCGAAGCGGGAAATCCCAGAGGGGATGCCAGCCCGGGCGCTGCCGGAAGGCGCGTGGCTCGCCCCGGGCTTTGTCGACATTCAGGTGAACGGCGGCGGCGACGTCCTTTTGAACGACGATCCAAGCCCTTCCGCGATGGCGGCCATCGCCCGCGCACATCGAAAGTTCGGAACCACGGCGCTCTTGCCGACGCTGATCACCGACAAGCCCGAAAGAATGCACGCTGCTCTTCAGGCTGCAGATGAGGCCGCCGCTACGAACCCGAGCGTGCTGGGTATCCACCTCGAAGGACCATTCCTATCGCCGGAGAAACCTGGCGTACACAACCGCTCCCTGATCCGGCGGGCCGGCTCGGACGACATCGCGACGCTGACAGCGCCGCGAGCCGGGGTAACGCTTGTCACGCTCGCCCCCGAACGCGCGCCTTCCGGCTTCATCGCTGAACTCGTAAGGGCTCGTATCCGCGTCTCGCTCGGACATTCCATGGCGACCTATGACGAGACCAGGGCGGCGCTGGCGGAAGGGCTGACCGGGTTCACGCACCTGTTCAATGCCATGCGCCCGCTTGGAAGCCGCGACCCGGGGCCAGTCGCCGCCGCGCTCGAAACGCCGGGCGCGTATTTCGGGATGATCGTGGACGGCGAGCACGTCGATCCGGCGATGCTGCGGCTTGCGCTTAGAGGCGTGGCGCATCCCATGCTCGTCACGGATGCCATGCCGCCGGTCGGCGGGAGCAAATCCGCATTCATGCTTTACGGCGATGAGATCACGGCTCGCAATGGCCGCTGCGCTGAGGCCGGATGGCGCGCTTGCGGGCGCCGCCCTCGATATGGCGAGCGCCGTGCGAAATTGCGTCGAGCTTCTGGGCGTGTCGCTCACGCAAGCGCTGCGCTTTGCGTCGGCCGAACCAGCCAGGTTTCTCGGGCTGGAGGCGGAATTGGGCCGCCTCGCGCCAGGATATCGCGCCGACCTTGTGGCCTTCGATCCAGGCAGCATGCGCATCTACGCCACCTGGGTCGCCGGCGAAGCCTGAGCGCGCGAACTACGCCGCGCCAGGATTTTGCCCGTTGGCCAGATCGGCGGAGTTTGCTTATGAAAAGCGCTCCCACGCGGCCTGCCGCGAGATGCCGAGCGCCTTGCCGATCGCCTCCCAGCTCACCTTGCGCTGCCTCAGCTCTCCGATCATCGCCTGAAGCACGGCGCGTGTCGCCTCCACCGTGGCCTCCGCAGTCTGGAGGCTGTCGAGAAGCTGCTCATTCGTCATCTTGTCCCAACCCGCGAAGGTGGACGGCGTCGCCTCAAGGATCTTGTTGCAGGCGCCGACACACGCATCGCAGATGTGAACGGACGGCCCGGCGAGGAGCCGCGCCACCTCCTTTTCTGTCTTCCCGCAAAACGAACACCGCAGCGTCTTTTTCAACAGCGCCAGCATGGGACCATCTCCTTTCGGTGTCAGGATTGCCTTGACAGATCGGAGATTCTGGCGAGCTTGTCAAGATATTCCTGACATTGGTCGACTTCTGGATTTGCTTGCGCTTGCATTCCTGGCGCCGTAATCTTAGGAAAAAGCGCCTTGCCGAGACGTTAATGAGAGCTAACTTATTGATTTTATTTGAAAATCTCAGAAACGACCGCATGCGCCGCAGCTATCGACTGCCACGACGTGGTTAATTCGCGGGTCCAGAAACATATTTAACGGACTTTTGCGCGTCCCAGTAAAGAAAAAAATTCCGGCATTAAATTTAATTTAATGGCCAATTTATTAACAAGAAAAGGTCTATGATTTTCAATGCCTTAGAAAACTTATCCGTTCCGGTCGAAGGGAGCGCGGCGCTCCTCCCTTCCCGAGAGTGAACTCCTTTTTAACCAAACTCATGACCGGAAATAAATCCTGCGCGCTCCTGTTAACCACTTTTGTATTAACGCTCGGCGCGGCAAACGAACGGTTTACCAGATTCCGCGACAGCTGTCCGACTGTCGTGTGTTGTGAGGCCGAGCGCGACCGACCATGGGCACGCCCGCGTTCGATTAAGGCGCAATCCCTACATCCTCGGTTCGTCGGCGTGGTCGTCCACGGCCGCGATGCGGTTCACGGCGATGACGGCCTGCGTCCGGCTGTCGACGCCGAGCTTTTGCAGGATCGCCGAGACGTGCGCCTTCACCGTCGCTTCGGAGACGTTCAGCTCGTAGGCGATCTGCTTGTTCAGCAAGCCCTGCCCGAGCATGGACAGAACCCGGACCTGTTGCGGCGTCAGCGTCGCGAGCCTTGTCGCCAGATCGCCGAGTTCGTCGCCGCCGCCATTTCTTTGCATCTCATCGGAGAACCAGACGCCGCCGTCGAGGATGGTTTTCACGGCCAGGCGGATCTTATCGACCGGCAAGGATTTCGAGATGAAACCGGCCGCGCCCAGGTTCGCGCACCGCCGGATCATGCTGGGGTTGTCGCTCGCCGAGACGATGACGACCGGGATCTCGGGGTGCTGGCTTCTGAGATACATGAGCCCCGTCAGGCCGGAGAGCGATGCCGCCCCCTTCTCACCCGGCATCTTCAGGTCGAGCAGCACGAGATCGATGCTAGGGTGCGCGGCAAGCGCGTCGAGCAGCTTTTCGACCGATCCAACCTCCGTAAAGCCGATTCCCGCAAGCGATGTCGCCAGCGTTTGCTTCAACGCGTCGCGAAAAAGCGGATGGTCGTCCGCAATGATGACATGATGCGCGGTCATCGCCTTCTCACCAGAACAGGGAGGCTTTTCATATGCGTTCTCCTCGTCCGCTTATGGGCGCATCGCCGCTGGCCGGACAGGCCTTGTCTCATCCCGGGACTTGAGTAGGATAACAATACCGATTCCCAAGATTCGACGAAAGTTTACTTGAGATCCAAAACGTATGTCTGAGGACGACATTAAGCAAGCCTATTGGCGGCGCATTCGGCGGATTACATTTGGCATGATCGTCGTCATCGCAGGACTGACTCTCCTTCTTCCGATTTTCATGCCGGCGCTGAACGCTTACAGGTTCCTGCGCTTCCCACTTGGATACTTTCTTGTTGGCAACGCGTCGATTTTGGGGCTCGCCATCCTGATTTATGGCTTCTTCGGCGAGCAACAACGAAGCGATCGCGCCTACAACATGACGATCCAATTCTGACATGACGCTTAATTACAGCACGCCGGTCATCAATCCAAGGCTTGGTTCGAGTTTCGCGATCTTCGCCAGCGCCTACGCTTGCCTTGTCGTGATGCTCATCGTTTTGGAGCAGCTCGGCCTTTCGGCGCCGACGATCGATGAGCTGATCATCGTTGCGCCCGCCCTCTTCTACATCGCCATCGGCTTTATGACGCGCACCGTCAACGCCGACGATTTTCTGCTGGCGGGACAACGCGTGCCGCCCTTCTACAACGCGCTCGCCTTCACCTCGATGGTTTTCGGCGGCAGCATCCTGCTCGGCAGCATCGGCAGCCTCTTTTTCTTAGGCATCGATGCGATCGCAATACCCGTTGGCTGTTTCGCAGGTCTCGTTCTGACCGGCGTCTTGTTCGTCCCGTATTTGAGGAAGGCGGGGGCGAATACGCTGCCCGGTTTCCTGCATTTGCGATTCGGACATCGGGGGTTACGCCTCGCCGCCGCCATCCTGATGCTGGCGCCGTGCCTTATCATCCTCGTCGCGGAAGCCACGCTCGGCGGAAAGCTCCTCGGCTATTTCCTGCCGCTGCCGCAAGCGCTGGGAATCAACCTTTCGCCGTCGGCGTTCTTCCTGATCCTCGTTCTTGCCAGCATTTTTCTCACGGTGGTTCTCGGCGGCATGCGTTCGGCGACATGGACGCAATGCGTGCAGTTCGTCGTCCTTCTCGGCATTCTGGCTCCGCTTGTCGCGGTCTCGGTTATCCGGACGAAGCTGCCGCTGCCGCAACTGACTTATGGAAGCCAGCTTGAGGACATAAAGGCGCGAGAGCTGGCGAAAGGCTTTGTGACGGTCACCCAGCCTCAGCCCTTGAGCGAGGTCCTGCCGAAATCTGGAGCGCAGCCCGTTGTGCGCCCTGTTGAGCGGGCCTTCAGCGCCTTCAGGCCGATGGATTACCTGCTCCTGGTCTTCTGTCTGGCTACGGGCGTGGCGGCGCATCCCGCTTTCCTGCCGAGGCTAAGCATGACACCCACGATCCTGGCGAGCCGCCGGTCGATGGGCTGGGTCACTGTCGTCGCGGGATTTGTCGTGCTCACAATACCGGCTTATGCCTTCTTTACGAAAGCGATGGCCGTCGACGCGCTCATCGGGGCGCCAGCTTCCGATTTGCCGGTATGGGCGAGAGCGCTTCAGCAGCTTGGGTTGATTTCGCTGCCAGCCAATCAATTCGATTCCTTCAACGCGGCCGCTCAACGGGTGACGTTTCAACGGGACAGCCTCGCCCTCATCCTGCCGGTGGCCGGGAGCTTGCCAAGAGTTTGCTTCGGCCTCGCAGCCGCGTCGGCGCTGGCCGCCCTCTCCGCATGCGCCGCCGGCCATCTCGTCGCCATGGCCAACACCGTCAGCGATGACGTCTATCATGAATTTTTGAATAAGGCCGCGTCTCCTGGCCGTCGCCTCCTGATGGCGCGCCTCACAATGCTCCTTCTCGCCGTGACGGCCTTCATCATGACACAGAACCTTGCAACCGACCCGCTGCGGTGGGCTATTGCGGCCTTCTCTCTCAGCTCCGGGACTTTCTTTTCCGTTCTTGTCTTGAGCGTCTGGTGGCGGAGATTGACGGGAACGGGCGCTTTAGCCGGGCTGCTTTCAGGCTTTGCCGTCACCGCGCTCTATTTGCGTGCGGGAGGGACGCCGCTATTCGGGATCGATGCCTTGACGGCGGCGGCTCTCGGCGTTCCGGTCAGTTTCTTTGCCGCGCTTCTCGTCAGCTTTTTTTCCAAGGCTCCAGAACAGTCCGCCCTGGAAGCGATTGACGAAATGCGGGTTCCCGCCGGGGAAACGCTCCAATCGCGCATGCTGCGTTTAGCCGCGCGGGCTAAGCCGGTCGGCAAGGCATAACGAGTACAGCCCGAGGCAAGTTGGGCTATTCGCTAATGCAGCGTTGCATCATTATATCCCGAACTGTTGGGAGTAATGCCTTGAGGCCGTTTTGATGCGCCATGATTTCATTCGCCCATCCTTAGCCGGCTCCGCGGCCGCCCGCAGGCAGCTTTTCCCGGACATCGAACCCTATCGAACCGGCTGGCTCAAGGTTTCCAGCACGCACGATATTTATTTTGAGGAATGCGGATCGCCTTCGGGAAAGCCGGCCCTCATGGTTCATGGCGGTCCTGGCGGCGGCTGCAATCCTGCGATGCGCCGTTATCATGACCCTGCGCAATACAGGATTATCCTCTTCGACCAGCGCGGCTGCGGGCGTTCGACGCCCCATGCTTGTCTGGACGAGAATACGACCTGGGATCTCGTCGCCGATATGGAACGGTTGCGCAAGCACCTCGCAATCGAAGCGTGGCAGCTATGCGGCGGGTCCTGGGGCTCGACGCTTTCGCTGGCCTACGCGGAGACCCATCCGGACCGCGTCTCCGAGCTCGTACTGCGCGGTATCTTCCTGCTGCGGAAGGCCGAGGTCGACTGGTTCTATCAGGAAGGCTGCAGCTGGATTTTCCCTGACGCCTTCGAGCAATACGCCGCTGCGATCCCGCCCGCCGAACGCGGCAATATGGTCGAAGCCTTCCACCGCCGGCTGATGTCAGGCAATCGCGAAATCGAGCTTAACGCCGCCCGCGCGTGGAGCATCTGGGAGGGAACGACGCTTTCGCTTTTCCATGACCAGGAGCGCGTGCACAGGTTCGGCAGCGACAGCTATGCGCTCGCCTTCGCGCTCATCGAGTGCCATTACTTCATCAACAAGGGCTTCTTCCGAAGCGACAATCAGCTCATCGAGGATGCCGGCCGGATCGCGCATATCCCCGGCACGATTGTCCACGGCCGCTATGACGTCGTAACGCCGCTCAGGAATGCCTGGGATTTGGCCAAGGCTTGGCCGAAAGCGGACCTTCGCATCGTCCCCGATTCCGGACACGCAATGACGGAGCCCGGCATCGTCCATGAGATCGTGACCGCCACGGACAAATACGCCTCGAAAAATAGCGGCGGTTTATCCTAACAAGCAGAGTTTCCGGGTGCGCCAACGGATCGCGCCTATCGTCATCCTGAAAAGGCGAAGCCCTATCCTGGATCGTAACACGCGGAAATAACTCCTCTTTTCGATCCCGGCGCGCGCTTCGCTTGGCCGGGATGACGCTTCGCTAGAGAGAGTGGCGGCGTTTGCTGAGCAGGTGGGGTTGACCCAAGCTCGCGCCCTGTGAGAGCTAATGGAATTGCCGCGAGTACGCCCTGCGGCTGTACTAGAGCGTTGAGTTTCGTCTCAGGATTCCCAATCTGTTGTTATTTAGGCCTGTGGCGGGCGCGATTTGCTTAGCCGCCATCAATTGGCGGCACAAGCCGAATGTCCCCTATATCTTTGCACTGGATGCCGTCGAGCCTGCGCGGCTTAGCGCTCGACAGCTAAACATAAGATTCCGCATCGATGTCCGGCGTTATCAACTGCGCGCGTTCCTTCTTACACACCTCATCTTTGACGTGGCCTTTGCCGCGCTCGCGACTTTGAACGCGCTTCTCGCTTCTCACCGTCCTCTCCAGCTCCATCAAGCTCTGGCCAACGCCGTCGCCCAAGAGCTGGCAGCACTATACGTTCTGGCCGCTTTTTCGCGGCGGGCTCGGCCTGACGCTCCTGTACGCGATCCTCACAGCGCATTGGCCGCTCGAGGATGAGGCCTTGCCCTTCGCGATCGGGATGATCTGCGTGGTCGTAGGCTTCGGCTTCACCATATACGGCTATTTCGACCTCGGCATCGAAAACACCTACGGCGCGGACGAGGGCCTCGTGACAAACGGCCTTTACCGGTACAGCCGCAATCCGCAATATGTGGCCTCTATCCTAGGCTTTTTCGGCGCCGGGCTGGCGAACGGCGAGATCCGCACGGCGATTCTGTGCGGGCTCGCGATCCTCGTTTACGTCATCATGCCTTACACGGAGGAGCCGTGGCTTCAGCGAGCTTACGGCGATGTCTATCGCGCCTACAAGGCGCGGACGCCGCGCTTTCTTTGAGCCCCAAGCACCGAGACTATCGGGCGGGCGAAGAGCTTAATCGCCCGCGCGCAAATTCGTCGCCGAGAGCCGGCCTCGCGGATCGCGTTCGAGATCGAAACTTAGCCTCTGCCCTTCGCGTGGCGTGCCGATGCCTGAGCGCTCGAAGGCGCTGATGTGCAAAAACACATCCTTTCCGCCATCGTCCAATTCAACAAATCCGAAGCCCTTCTCCGCGTTGAACCATTTGACCGTGCCCGAAGGCACGAGGCTTTTCCTTGGCGCTTTCGCCTCCGCTTTTCTGACGCCGCCGCTTTCGGCTGCTTTGGCACCCCGGCGATTTGCGGATTTTTTGTTCTGCTGCCGGGTTGGTTCCTTTTTTGGAACCTGGGGCTCGCGTGTAATCTCGACGCCCGCGGGAGTTTCGATCACGATAAGCGGCTTGCCCGTAAGTTTCTCGATTGCGCGTAGCGTTCCACGATCGTCCGCGTCGCAGAACGAAACTGCAGCGCCCCCCGAGCCCGCCCGCGCCGTGCGCCCGATGCGATGCACATAGGTCTCGGCCTCGTCGGGCAACTCGTAGTTGATGACGTGAGTCACCTGATCCACATCGAGGCCGCGGGCCGCGAGATCGGTCGCCACCAGAACGCTCGCCTCTCCGGCGGCGAACCGCGTCAGCGCGCGCTGGCGCGCGTTCTGCGATTTGTTGCCATGCAAGGCTTCGGCAGTGATGCCCGCCTTCGCCACATACGTCGCCACGCGGTCGGCGCCGCGCTTCGTTCGCGTAAAGATGATGGTGCGAGAAAACGCAGGATCGCCGAGAAGCTCCTGGAGAAGGCGCGTCTTGCCTTCCTTTTTCACGAAAATCACGCTTTGCGAGACGCGGTCGGCGGTTGCGCCGTTCGCGGCGATCTGCAGGCGCTCGGCCTTGTTGAGAATCTGCTGGCCGAGTTTCGCGATTTCGGGCGGCATCGTCGCCGAGAACATCGCCGATTGCCGCGATTTCGGGAAGCAAGGCCGCGATCCTCCGGACGTCGTTGATGAAGCCCATGTCGAGCATCCGGTCGGCTTCGTCGAGGACAAACATCGACACCTGATCGAGCTTGACGTTGCCTTCGCCGAGATGATCGAGAAGCCGCCCGACGGTCGCGACAAGCACGTGCACGCCTTGTGCGAGCTTGCGCGTCTGGGGCTGCATCCCGATGCCGCCGATAACGATGCCTTGGCGCAGCTTGAGATGCTTGGCGTAGGTTGCAAGGTGGCTGTGAACCTGCACAGCCAACTCCCGCGTCGGCACAAGGATGAGCGCCCGCGCCGTTTTAGCAGCCAGCGGAGCTTCGCTTGAAGCGAGTTTTTCCAGGAGCGGCAAGCCGAAGGCCGCTGTTTTTCCCGTGCCTGTTTGGGCGATTGCCATGACGTCCGCGCCTTTCATAAGGAGCGGGATGGCCTTGGCTTGAACGGGTGTCGGCGTGGTTAAGTTTTCTGTGCGCAATGCGCGGAGAATGGGTTCGGAAAGACCGAACGCATCGAATGTCGTGTGGGTCAAGTTTTGGATCTCTTTTGCAGTCGGCGCCGGAAATGGCCGGCTCGCTGGCAGGGGATATGCCTCCGCCGCTGCGCAATCAGAGAAGACAGGTTTCGTGGATGAGCATGAAATTTAAAGCCGGTTGCCGGCCCGTCGCGCAATCTCTAGCCATCAATGTAGTGGGAACGTGGCCGTGTTGACGTCTAATGTCAAGCAATCATCTCGCCGCGGCAGGCGGGCTCCTCGGTCACGGCCGGTTAACTGGATTGGGTTCGTTTTGTAAAACAGCCTATAGTCAACTATATGAGTAATTTTTTCGAAAGAAGCTTTGACGTTGGTGTAATTTCATGACGTTAGCATTGAGTCATTTGGCATTTTCAGGAAAATGCGAAACGCTCGGTAAAGGCCTCCCAACCCCCTCGCGCGCACGTCCGTAACGCTTTTTTAAGTGAATACGAAAGGCGTATTTACCATAACTGCCACGCCCGCGCGGCAGCTCGCCCTCTCGTCGAGGCTCGGGAAACCGGATCGGCACTCCTGACCTTGGAGATGCACGAAGTGGTAGCGTCAGAGGTATTTTTGTGGCTTAAGACAAATGTCTTCACAGTCGCAAGCACTTTTATTCTTGCCAATAGGAATTCACACCTCAAAACATGTTTGGCAGGATAGCTTAAAAGTTGATAGATAAACCGACATGGGTCGTCCGAAATCAAAATTATCCAGTCTCACTGAAGAAGAATTGCTGGCGTATTGCCGTACCATGTACGAACTACATGGCCCAGTTGCTCTCACGTACTCCTTCTTGAAGGATCAACAGGGGCTCTATACGATCTTGTTTTCGCGTGGACTCAAGCAAAAACGTCTCGCAGCAGCACTTGGCTTGGAGGACGAGCTTTCTCTCCATGCGGCGACCCGCCCAATTGTTAGGGCAGGTCGCGAACTGGTTCGGCGGGCATGGCCTCAGCTTGTTACAGAAGCTTGCGAAGTCACAGAAGAACACGGTTCCCTGCCGCCTGCTCAGTGGTTCCAGAGAAATGGCCGCGGTTCCCTCGTTCAGGCAGTTTACAACCTTGGGCACACATGGGATCAACTTCGAGATGCTGTCGGGGACCCGGCCACCGGTGCTTTTGTCGGAAGCCGAAACGGACTCCGCTGGCGTAGTCATCCAGAAGCAAGCTTCTCCAATTTCCTCTATGCGCGTGGTGTGCAGCACAGACGAGGTGATCGTTATCCGAAGAAATACGAGGAACTATCAGGCAAGACCCACGGCCGCTATGACCTTCACTTCCTAGGGCTAGAGGGCTGGGTCGATGTAGAAATCTGGGGAGATAACCCTGGTGGTCACGGCTCATTGAAATATGAATCTGTGAGGAAGTAGGAACATTCAACCTTGACCGCCCCCGTTTTCTTGGGATTCGGCCTTTTCTGAACTGATTGTTGCGATTGTTGGAGTGCCGTAAGCTCGCGTCATGCCTGGCGCTTTCCCGACATGATCGTTGAGGCGCGCTACATTAGCCATCTCGAATTGCGCATTGATAATGGCCCACAATAGCACCAAAATGACCGCGAAGAAACTCTAATCGTGGAAAGAGTTTTGGTTGAAGCATGGGCTTACTCCCAATCAAGTTAGGGCACACCATTACGCAATATCTTTGCATTTGCGAAGATGATTTTAGAGAGGCAGGTCGTTTGGCTGTCTCAGTTGTAAAATACGTAGGAAGCGCGACTGAAGCGAATAGAATTCTTGGCATTACTGTTGACCGTAAACGTAAAAAGCAAAGAGCGTTAACCATATAAAATACTAGCGTTTCACAAGCCGATTTGATTAAGCCGTCAAGCGTCAGGTATTAGTGCCGTTCACAAAGTTCTTGAATCGCTGAACCTTCTGTGATTCAAGGAAGGCGGCTGTAATCGGAGGGGCCGCCGATGTGGACTGCTGAAAACCGTAAGCGCTACGACCGAAGCCGGTTGCGCTATCCAAGCGATCTACCCCCGATGACGAATGGCAGTTTATCGAGCCGCTGATCCCGCCGGCCAAGCGCGGCGGGCGCAGGCGCGAGGTGAACGTCCGGGAAGTCATGAATGGGGTCATGTACGTCCTGAGCACGGGTTGCCAGTGGCGGGCGATCCCGAAGGACTTGCCGCCCAGAAGCACAGTCTTCGCCTACTTGGATTTATGGTGCTACGACGGCACGCTGGAGCGTATCCATTACGAGCTTTATGTCAGATGCCGCGAGCAGGCGCGAACGTGAAGCGAGCCCCACAGCCGCCATCATCGATCGTCAAGCGTGCGCGGAAAAAGGCCTCGATCACCCGATGGCTACGATGCAGAAAGAAAATCAAGGTAAGAAACGGCATATTCTTGTAGATACGCTTGGCTTCTGCGCACGCCATCGTTCATCCAGCCGATATACAGGACCGCGATCGGCGGCATCCTTCTTCTATCGACGCTGTTCGGCCTGTTCCCATTTCTGAAAAGCTGCCGACGGCGGCTATCAAGCGACCGCAATTCGGAAGCCCTCGCCAAAGCCATCGGCCAAAGGTTTCGAAGTCCTGCCCAAACTTCGCGAGCGCCTGGCGTCGCCGTTGCCGCCGCCCGCGAAGGACTTTCTACTCGAACCGCGCTGACTTTCTGTTAACCAAACCTCGCAGGCGCAGACGGAACGGCGTTACGCCGCCTACTCCGCCGCCATCGCAGTCCGCTCGCCGAGTTTCTGGAGCGCGCGATCGATCCACAGCCGGGTCAGTTTTTCGGGCAGGCTGTTTTGCCGGAGCCGATCGTTCAGAACCGGGAAATCGACGCGGTCGAGCGGCTGATCCTGATTGAAGCAGGAGAAAATCACCGTCCGCGCGCCCGTTGCGGGATCGATATGCGCCTGCAGGCACTGGGCGCACACTTCCTTCATCATGCACTGCATCGGCGAGTTGATGCTGCCGATGGCGGTATGGCCCGGCTTCAGGAATGGCTGCAAAAGCGCATGCCGCGCCAAGCCGACAGCCTGCATCATGCGATCCGAGCCGATCACAATCATATGCTCGGCCTCGTTCAAGGGCACGGCCTGTTCGCCGAGGCGCCCCGAGCCGTATGACGCCATCGCCTGGACGATATTGCCGACGAATGTCTTGTCCTGCGGGCGCGTGGGTTTGAAGCCCGGCGCTTCGTCGCAGCACCAGACAATCACATCGGCGGCGCGTTCGATCTCCTCGACCTTGTAGCGGTCCTGCATCGCCTTGTAGCCAGCGAAGTAGATCACGCGGCTCCCCGCGGCGCGCAGCGCGGCGCCGATTGAAAACAGCACGGCGTTTCCGAGACCGCCGCCCACCAAGGCCACCGTGCTATTGGCATGAATCTCGGTCGGCGCGCCGGTCGGCCCCATCAGAACAACGTTCTGCCCGGGCTTCAGCGTCGCGCACAGGTTGGAGCTGCCGCCCATCTCCAGCGCGATAATGGAAATCAGGCCGCGCTCCTTGTCGGTCCAGGCGCCCGTCATCGCGAGGCCCTCCATCGTCAGGAGGGTCGGCGGAAGCCCCGGCTCCTCAAGCCGCTGCGACGACATTTCATAGTTTTGCAAGCGGTAGAACTGGCCGGGGCGGAAGGCGCGCGAGGCGGCCGGCGCCTTCAGAACGACTTCCACGATGGTCGGCGTCAGCCGGTTCACCGCGTCGACGCGCGCCTGCAGTTCGTCGCGGCAGCGGGCGATGATGTCGGCGCCGGACGCCGAAGCAGCCGCCTCTCTCTCAGCCAGCACGCGGCTGACGAGCGGATAGCCTCGCCTCGCGCTGCCCATGGCTTTCACGACATTGCCGAAAAAGCTCGGATGCAGGTCGCCGAAGAAGCTGATGAAGCGGCCGTCATCGGCGCGATGCATGAGGACGCGATCGACGTCCGGCTTGCACAGCGAGCGCGCCGGGGTCACGGGATTGCCAGTCTCGTCGACGGCCTGGAAGTATTTGCCGTCGAGCTTGATGCGATGATCCTCGCGCGCGAACACGGTGTTGGGCTGGGTGCCCGCGGCGACCAGAACGGCGCGCGCCGGGAGAACGATTTCGGTCCCGTCCGGCTTCTTGCAGCGAAGGCCCGCCGCATGGCCGAAACGGTCCACCTCGACGGCGGCCGGCGATAGCCCTTCCGCGAAGCGCACGCCTTCCTCCATCGCCTTGGCCACTTCCTCGTGGTTGAGCGTGTAGGACGGGCTTTCTACGAGCTTGCGGCGATAGGCGAGCGTCGCGCCGCCCCAGGAGTCGAGAAGCTGAGCGAAATAGGGCGCGCGGCCCTCGGCGGCGGCCTGTTTTCGCTCGGCGCCGAGCGCCTTCGCATGAGCGAGAAACTGCTCGGCGATTTCCGTCTCTTCCTCGGTCCAGGAGGCGCGCACGGCATCCACGCCGCGCTCGGCGACAAGAACGTGATAGCGAGTCGCGAATTTCTCGACCTGCCGGACATAATAGGCGAGGCTTTCGGTGGCGGTGTCGATGGCGGTCAGGCCGCCGCCGATCACCACGACAGGCAGGCGGATCTGCAAACTCGCGATGGACGACATTTTCGCCGCGCCGGTGAGTTGCAGGCCCATCAGGAAGTCGCTCGCCTCGCGGACGCCGCGCGCGAGGTTGTTCGGCATGTCGATCACGGTCGGACGGCCCGCGCCCATGCAAAGGGCGATGTGGTCGAAGCCCATCTCCCACGCGTCATCCATTGATAGCGTTGCGCCGCCGCCGAACCGCACGCCGCCGAACGCGGCGAATTCCTGGCGGCGCTCCAGGAGGATGCGGATCAGCTTCAAATAGTTCTTGTTCCAGCGAACGGTGATGCCGTATTCGGCCACGCCTCCGAAGCCCGCCATCACGCGATCGTCCAGGTTTTCGTAGAGCGTCTCGACATCGCGCACCGGCTCGCGCGGATCGATGCCCAGCGGCTCAAGCTTCAGGCCGTCGATGGCGACCACCGTGTGGCCATCGTTCATGAGGTGATGAGCGAGCGTGAAGCCGGCCGGCCCGAGGCCGACGATCAAAACCTTCCGCCCCGAATCCGGCAGCGGCAGAGGGCGGCGAATGTCGAGCGGGTTCCAGCGCGTCAGCAGCGAATAGATCTCGAAGCCCCAGGGCAGGCCAAGCACATCCTTCAGGATCGCCGTTTCCGCCTGCGGGATGTCCACGGGCTCCTGCTTCTGGTAGATGCAGGCCTTCATGCAGTCGTTGCAGATGCGGTGGCCGGTCGCCGCCAGCATCGGATTGTCCACCGCTATGGTGGCGAGGGCTCCGAGCACGTGGCCTTGCGCGCGCAGCGTATGCATCTCGCTGATTTTTTCTTCAAGCGGGCAGCCCGCGAGCGTCACGCCGAAAGGCGACTTCTGGAATGCGCCCGTTTTGCGGTCTTTCAGGCCCTTGCGGCAGGAGTCCTTGCCCTGGTTGTGGCACCAGATGCAGTAGTTGATCTGGTCGAGCGCCTGCTGGTCGTTCATACCGTTGTCGGTGAGCGCGAAGCCGTCGCGCGCGCGCCAATCATGCTCGGGGAGGCGCAGCATGGTGACCCCGTCGCGCTCGATGGCCGTCACCGGGACGAGCCTCTGGTAGTCGGTTTTGTGAGGCGTCCGGAACAGCGTGCCGCCCCTATGAAACGCGCGCCCGTCCGCCGTCAGCGTCGCCCAGGCGGCATAGCGCATCGCCGTGTCCAGCCGTTCCTTGCGGCCGTCGCGCTCCCAGGTTTCGACATGGGCGGCGAATGAAGCCTCCGTCAGCGTCTCGCCCATCATCTCCTCAAGCTCGGCGCGCAGCGCGGCTCCGTTGAAGGAGGAGGGATCGGCGTATTTCTTGACGGCCTGCCTTTGCACGAACAGCCGCTTGCAGGCATGGATAGGGTCGAGGTTCTTGGTTTGGGCGACCACCTCGTCGAGCAAGTCCTGGATTGCCGAACAGTTCGGCCACGAAAGCGTCGAGGATCGGCCCGAGCGAAGTAATGAGAGTGCTTTCCGCCTTGGAGTCCAGCGAGTCCGGGGCTGCCCGGGCCGCGAGCAGGTTCTCGTGCAGAGCCGGGTCCTGCGCCGCGACCTGAGCAAGGAAACGCTTGTCGAGCGCGATCAGACCCTCGCGCGTGGCGAGCGAGGAGAAAGTCGCGCCAAAGCCCAGGGTAGCAGCATCCATGATTCAATCCTCGATTCGGGCTTAGCCAATCACGCCAGCCAGCTCAGGGGTGAAAGGAACAATCGCATTTAGGCGGCATAAGGGGCTATTCCGTGATAGCGCACGCCTACGCCTTGCGGTCCAGGGAGCTGGCCAACAGAGAATTTACTCTGCGTCTAACATAACGAGGTGGTTCGGTAAAAGATTCTCTTTCGCCGCAGACGGTGGAAAGTGCTGTGTCAGATGCTCTCCAATCCTGCCGATGGCGTCGATAAGCCCCTCTGCCGGAAGTCCATTTCCGATATCATCCGTAAGCTTATCTATGATCGCCTGCCACTCTTCGTTCGGCACTTTCAGGTGGACTTCGTAATCGACCACGATTTCCGCGTATCGCTCCGCAACGGACACGAAAAGCAAGACCCCTGTGTGGCCTGTCGTTGTGTAGATGTCCTGCGCCACGAATTGTTGCATGGCGCGCTGATGCGCGCGCTTTCGCATGATGCTGCGCGGCACGAGCGCGAACCGCAAATCCGGAATGATGGAGGATAAGGGTGAGAACGGCGAAAACCGCAAGCTGGATGACATAAACGGTTTGCACCGGCATCCAGGTCCAGTGAATGAAAGGCCACGGCGCGGCGAGCGCGATGAGAGCGCCCCACATATAGGGTATGTAGTGATATCCGGCGCTGGCGCGAGCGATGACCGCGACAATTTCCGCAGACGTCTTGTTCTCCGCCTTCGTGATGGCGTTCTCAATGTCCAGCTTTTCCGTTTCCGAAATCACGATAGCCGCTCCCTACCAATCGCCTGACGCGCCGCCGCCGCCGAAGTCCCCGCCGCCGCCCGACCAGCCGCCGCCTCCGCCGCCGCGTCCGCCAAAACCGCCTCCCGACCAGTTGCCGGGAATGAAAATCGGGCCGCCGCCATAGCCGCCACGGCGCGTGTACGGCCCTCCCGAAAGGGGTGGGCCGGCCTGCCGAGACTGCACCCAGAGGACGAACAGAAAAATCGCGACAAAAATAATGAGCGTAATAAGTTCCTCATTATCCGGCGCATTCCGCTTTGCCGGCCGCGCGGCGGCCCGCTCTTTGACCGCTTCCGCGTCGCCCAGCATCACATCGCGGATGTCCTGAACGCCGGCCTTGATGCCGGCCGAGAAGTCTCCCCGCTTGAAGCGCGGCAGGATCGCATTGTCTACGATGAGCTTCGAGAGCGCGTCCGTGAGCTGCGGCTCCAATCCGCGGCCCACCTCGATGCGCACCTTCCGCTCGTTCGGCGCGACGATGAGAATAACGCCGTTATTTGTGCCCTTCTGCCCGATCCCCCAGGCGCGCCCGAGCTGATATCCATAGTCCTCTACGGGATAGCCTTGCAGGGAATTGGTCGTGTAGACCACAAGCTGGTCGCTGGATTTGTCCTCCAGCGCCTTGAGGTCGCTTTCGATTGCGGCCTTGTCGGCCGGGGTGAGCAGATGCGCATCGTCGACGACACGCCCCGTGAGAGGCGGAAATTTGGGTTCGGCCTGACAGGCATTCGGGACGAATAGCGCCGCCGACAGAATGAAGAGGACGAAGGCGGCGAAATATGCGGCAGCCAAACGGGAGCGCGCCTCACCCCGCCGTTGAAGGGCAGGTTTGAAAGCTCGCACTGCTCCCTCTCCCATCGGGAGAGGGCCGGGGTGAGGGGTGACGCGGAATGCATGCGGCGACCCGCTTAGGTCTTGCGCGGACCGAAATCGACCTTTGGCGTCTCCAGCTCCTTTTCCGGAACTTCAAACGTCGCCATGTCCTTCGCGCTTGAGTAGAGGATCGACTTCCAGATCCGGCCAGGGAACGTGTTCAGCTCGGTGTTATACTGCTGCACCGACTGGATATAGTCCCGCCGAGCGATGGCGATGCGGTTCTCGGTCCCTTCGAGCTGGCTCTGCAAGGCCAGGAAGTTCTGCCCGGACTTGATGTCGGGATAGCGTTCGGAAACGGCCAGCAACTGCCGAAGCGCGCCGCTGAGCTGGTTCTGCGCTTCCCCGAATTTCTTCATTGCCTCGGGATTGGTCAGGATATCGGCCGGCAGATTGATCTGCGCTTGTGTGGCCTTCGCCCGCGCTTCGGTGACGCCGGTGAGCACCGACTTTTCCTGATCGGCAAATCCGCTGCACGGACTCCACGAGATTCGGAATGAGGTCGGACCGGCGCTTATACTGGTTCTGAATCTCCGACCACTTTGCCTTCGCGTCCTGCTCGAAGGTCGGGATGGTATTGATCCCGCATCCGGACAATGCGAGCGTCGCCGCAATGAGCAAGGCGAAGGGTACAACACGGATGGACTGGCGGTTGAGCACTTCCGACTCCCCTAAAGATTATTATAAAGCCTGTATGAAGTAATGTGGCTAAGCAGGCGCCGCAAACCGAATCTCTGCCGTCACACCTAAATAATTAGCAAAACGGCCCGAAGAGCGGCGTTATGGCTTGGGCAGAGCCAACGTTCCAGCGGCGGAAACGCAAAAACACCAGCAACCCGCCCGTCAGGCGGCGCCAGTGTCGCCAATATGCTTTTTGTCTGAGTTAGGGATTACAACTTCAGCATACGCGAATGATCGGGGAGCAGCAAAGCGACCCGCATGAGCGGGCCACTTCGCTGGTCAAACTAGGGCAGGCGCCTACTTCAGGGGGGTGTAAACGTTGTTGAAGTGGTAGTTGAGGCCGACCTTGAACGAATTGACGGTCAGGTCATGATCGAAGCGCCAATCAAAACCCGCGGGATCGATCCAATCGGCGTGGTTCCGGCCGAAATCGAAGTACAGATATTCAGCTTTCACGCTCCAGGACGAGGTCCACATATATTCGATACCGCCGCCGACGGTCCAACCGTCAAGAGCGCTGTTTTTCACCGACCAAACGCCAAAAACCGGGTCGACGCCGCCAACGGAGATGTTGGCGTCAAGATAAGCCCAACCGCCTTTGACGTAGAACAGCGCAGGGCCAGCGGCATAACCGAGACGACCGGTTACGTCAGCATAGAAGCTGGCGTCGCTCTTAGCCCAGAAGAAACCGGGAGCGGTGTTCACCAAGCCGTTGTTCCAGCTGTTGGTCAAGCCCGCGCCGCCGAAATCGGCTTCGACGCCGAACACGACAGCGCCGGAACCAAAGCCCCAATTGCCGGCCTGATAGTTATAGCCAACCGTGCCGCCGCCGAACACGCCGTCATTGCTGTTGTTCCAGCCCCAGTCGAGGCCATGTCCTGTCCAGCCGTCGATGTCGCGGTTCTTGATATCGGTCCAGAAACCACCGACATGCGCACCGATGTAGAAACCGGTCCAGGTCGGAGGCGGCACGTAGACAGGAGCGTCTTTCGTCGAACCTTTGTAGAGATCCGCGGCGTTAGCTGCGCCAGCTACGCCAACGAGGGCCGCAACGGTTGCGGCTGCGAGTGTTTTTTTCATCGTGTATGTCCTAATTTGCCCAGAAGCACAGACGCAAGGCGTACAAGCGACCCTTATTTCGAGTCTCATGCAGAAAGGGCTAAACTGATTCGCAGCTATTCCAGCGCTTATAACGAACTTGGAGGCGAAACTAACAAGTTCCTGTTGCACAAAAGCGACTTTGGCAAGCGCGGGCAAAAGGCAGGTTGCAGCTCGATCTACTGGTTTGCGGTCGCGACGATGCGCCAGATCGCGCCGTTGGCATCCTCGCTCACGAGCAGGGACCCATCGCGCGCCGTCGCCACGCCCACCGGACGGCCCCACACCCGGCTGTTGTCCACGACGAAGCCGGTGAGAAAGTCTTCGTATTCTCCTGTCGGCCGCCCGTCCCGCATGACGATGCGCACGACTTTATAGCCGGTGCGGGTTGCGCGGTTCCAGGAGCCGTGCAGCGCGGCGAAGGCGGAGCCCCGATATTCGGAAGGAAACGCGGTCCCCGTATAAAATGTCATCCCAAGCGGAGCGGAATGCGGCTGGATAAGGACGTCCGGGTTCGCGACCTTGCCGGCGAGGTCCGGGCGGGCGCCCTTCCAGCGCGGATCCGACATGATCGCCCATATACCGCCAGGGCCAGCCAAAGAATTCGCCCTCGCGGACGCGCGTGACGTAATCCGGCACGAGATTGTCGCCGAGGCCATCGCGCTCGTTCGTCGCGCAATAGACGTCGCCGGTTTCCGGATGCACGGCAAGGCCGACGCAATTGCGAATGCCGGTGGCGAAGATGCGGCGGTCCTTTCCTTCCGGCGTAAAGACGAGCACATCGGCGCGGCTCTCTTCATCGCCCCAGGCCGCGCCAAGAGCGTGCCCGGCTTCCCACTTTTGTATCTCTTGCGGGCTCTTTTTCCGCATGCCTTCCGCGACGTTGGACTGGGACCCGACCGATACGAACATGCGCGCGCCGTCATTCGAAAAGGCGACATCGCGCGTGACATGTCCTCCCGTGCTGGCCGCGAGCTTGGCGACGACAATTTCGGGCGCGGCGCGCGGCGTCAGATCGCCATTCGAATACGGAAAGCGGATGACGCGATTTTCCTCCGCCACATAGACCCATTTGGGCTCCGGCCCCGCGGGATAGAAAGCGATGCCGAATGGGGCGGAGAGATCGCTGGCGAAGGTGCCGGTTTTTGCAGCCGAGCTTCCATCGGGGCTCGGCCTCAAGACGCGCACGTTTCCTGCCGCCGTCTCCGCCACGAAGATGTCCCCGTTCGGCGCAACGCGAAGCGTCCGCGGCTGATCGAGGCCTTCGGCAAAGAGGCTGACTGTGAATCCGTCGGGCACGCTGAGCTTTGCGCCCGCCGGACGCTTCACTTCACGAGAGAAGTTGCTCGCGGATCGCGTGGCGTAGGGTGGCGGCAAATCGTCGAGCGTGATCCGGCGCCGGAGACCGGGCCGGTCCGCGCGCCAATCCTTGAAGACAGAGTTGTTGGCGGACTGCGCTTGCTCCTCCCGGCTTCTGTCCTTGGCCCAAAGGACGGCGGTCAGGCTGGCGCTTAGAAACGCTGCGATGAAAAGAAATCTACCCATGACACACATCCAATGACTTCAACCGGCAAAATAAGAAGACCCGTCCGCCCGAACTCTGACCTCGATAATCATAAGAGCATTCGCAGCAGGGTGCCGACATCTTTGGCTTCATCCTTCGACGGGCTCAGGATGAGGTCCCGTGCTTTCAACGCATTGATCCTCATGGTGAGCTTGTCGAACCATGGGCAACACCTTCCCGCATTGGCGCAAACGCCTGCGGAGTTATTTCGATCCCGGCTTTTCAGGAGCGGAAGACATCAAGGATTGCAGTTCCGCTTGCTCTTCGGGCGAAAGCGACCGCGCGGGGGTTTCGGGTTGCGACCGCCTTACCACGCGCGAGGCCAGAAGAATGCCGCCGCCGACAAGCAGAATGGGGGCGAACCATAGAAGCAGCGTGTTCGGGCGAAGCCTCGGCTTCAGGAGCACGAAATCCCCATAGCGCGCCACGACATAGTCGATCACCTGCTGGTTGCTCTCGCCTTTCTGGAGTTGCCGCCTCACGAGAAGCCGCAGATCCTTGGCGAGCGACGCGTCGGAATCGTCGATCGATTGGTTCTGGCAGACAAGGCAGCGAAGCCCGGCTGAAATCTCTCTCGCGCGCGCTTCGAGAGCAGGGTCTTTCAGCTGCTCCTGGGGATCGACTGCGAAGGCCGGTCCCGCGCAAAGAGCAAGAAGCGCCCCGATAATAAATGTTCGGATGAATCCGCGCATCTCTCACTCCGCTGGCGCGGGCGCCGAAGGGAACGGCGCTTTCGCGGCCCTTTGGGGCAAGCCAATTCTCAGTCTTCGGTCGAGAAGCGACACGAGGCCGCCGAGGAACATGATCAGCGCCCCGCCCCAAATCCAGCGCACAAACGGATGGTAATAGGCCCGGATCGAGAACGCCCCCTTTTCCTCATTCCCGAGGACGACGTAGACATCGCCCAAGGGCCGGGGCGAAATACCGGCCGCGGTCGTCACCTGCGGCGGCGCATCATACTTTCGCTTCGACGTTGTAATCGAGCCGAGCAGCGCGCCGCCGCTCTTCAAATCGAAGTCGCCCGCAAACTCCGCATAATTCGGGCCGGCCCGCTCATAGACCTTCTTGAATGTCAGCTGATAGCCGCCGAGGTCGATGGTATCGCCGATTTTCATGACGGCGAGACGCTCGACATTCCAGGTGCTGGCCCCAGCGACGCCGATGACGGTGACGGCGAGGCCGATGTGCCCCAGCGTCGCCCCGAACTGCCCGCGGCGCATGTTCGAAATCCGCCGCGCGGTCTCGGATAAGGGCGCGGACGGGAAACGCGCTCGCCATAAAACTTCCCAGACGGAGCCTGCGAGAACCCAGCTTCCGAGAGCGATCGCCAAGCCTTGCTTTGCGTCCGCGCCGAAAGCGATGGCCGCTGCTCCCGCGATCGCGGCAATGATGGCGGCGACGCTAAGCCGCTTCGCCGCCTCGCCCAGGTTTCCGCGCTTCCAGGAGAGAAAGAGGCCGAAGGGAACCGCAAGCAGCAGCGGCATGAAAATCCAGACCACCGTGGAATTGAAGAACGGGCCGCCGACCGAAATCTTGTCTCCCGTCAAAGCCTCGAGCGCCATCGGGTAGAGCGTTCCGATAAGCACGATTCCGCACGACACCGTCAGAAGCAGATTGTTGAGAACAAGGCTGCTCTCACGGGAGATAATGGAAAACGCGCCGCCGCTCGAAAGCGCGCTGGCGCGCCAGGCGAACAGCGCCAGCGCTCCCGCCGTGAACGTGCTGACAATGACAAGAATAAAGACGCCGCGCGCGGGGTCCGATGCGAAAGAGTGGACCGAAGTCAGAACGCCGGAGCGGACGAGGAACGTCCCCAAAAGGCTGAAACTGAAGGTGAGAATCGCGAGAAGGATGGTCCAGGCCTTCAGGCTGTCGCGCTTTTCCATCACGATGGCGGAATGGAGAAGCGCCGTTCCTGTAAGCCAAGGCATGAGCGATGCGTTTTCCACCGGGTCCCAGAACCACCAGCCGCCCCAGCCCAGCGTGTAATAGGCCCACCAGGAACCGACCGCGATGCCGACGGTGAGAAAAATCCAGGCGGCGAGCGTCCAGGGCCGGACCCAGCGCGCCCAGGCGGAATCGATGCGGCCCAGAAGGAGCGCGGCGATGGCGAAGGAGAACGCCATCGAGAAACCGACATATCCGGTGTAGAGGAGCGGCGGATGGATCGCGAGCGCGGGGTCTTGAAGGATCGGGTTAAGCCCTTGCCCTTCGACCGGGGGCTGAGCGATGCGCGTGAAAGGGTTCGAGGTCGCAACGATAAAGAGCACGAAGGTGGCCGAGATCGCGCCCTGGATCGCCAGGACCGCCGACCGCAGATCGAGCGGCAGATTCGCGCCGAAAAACCAGACCGCCGCGCCAAAAAGCGAAAGGATCAGCACCCATAAGAGCATCGAGCCTTCATGGTTGCCCCAAACGCCCGAGATTTTGTAAATGAGCGGCTTCGCGGAATGCGAGTTCTCGTAAACGTTCGTCACCGAAAAGTCGGATGCGACATGCGCCCAGATCAGCGCGAGGAACGAGCCCGCGATCAACGCGAAAAGGATTGGAGCCGCGGCGTCCGCCATCGCCAGGAGCCGCGCGTCTCGCGTGCGAAGCCCGATCATCGGCGCGCCGAACTGGACGAGCGAAACGAACAAGGCGAGGATAAGGGCGAAGTGGCCCAATTCGACGATCACAGTTTCTCACTCCAGCCGTTAGGCGCCCGGCTTTTTTTGCTGGCCGTTCTGCTCCTGCCAGCGGCCGTTCTTCTTGAGAGCGGCAGCCACTTCAGGGGGCATGTATTTCTCATCGTGTTTCGCAAGCACGGTGTCGGCGACGAACACGCCATCCGCGCCAATCGCGCCTTCGGCCACGACGCCCTGACCTTCGCGGAACAGATCGGGGAGGATTCCCTTATAGGTCACGGGAAGCGACGCGGCATTGTCGGTGACGGAGAATGCGGTTACGGCGCCCGCCTCATGCCTTATGCTGCCTTCCTTCACAAGACCGCCGAGCCGGAACCGTGTTCCCGGTTTCGGCATGGTCTTCTCGACTTCTTCGGGGCTCATAAAGAACGTAACCTGCGTCCTGAGCGCGCTCAAGACGAGCGCGGAGGCGAGCCCGGCCATGACAAGCCCAACCACGATGACGACCGCGCGGCGTTGCTTTCGCGTCATGATTTCGGCTGTCCTCCGTTGGCGCTTTGCGAGGCAAGGCCGAGCCCCTGAGCCAGCGCGTCGATCTGTTCGAGCGCCTTGGCGTCGGACGCGAATTCCTGTCTGGCGGTCGCGGCGGCGTCTTGAGCCTTATCCGTTTCCTTCAAGACGGCATAGGACCGGATCAGCCTCAACCACCCTTCGAGATCCGACTTGTTCTCTTTCAGCCGGGCGGCGAGCCGTTCGACCATGCCGCGGATCATTTTGCCTTGCTCGCCCTCAAGGGGCGCAGCCGCAGGCTGGGGAGAGGCGGCGCCCTCCGGCTGGGGAGCGGCTTCGCTCCCGCCAGCGAGCGCGACACTCAACTCCTTCACGGTTGCGTCGATCTGCTCGAGCGCGCCCGCGTCTGAAGCGAATTGCTCGCGCGCGCGGCCATCGCGGCCTTGGCTTTGGCCGTATCCTTCAGGACGGCATAAGACCGGATGAGCATCAGCCAGCCCGGCAAATCCGATTTATCTTTCTCCAGGCGGGCGGCGAGCCGCTCGACCATGCCGCGAATCATCTTCTCTTTGCCACGGCCCGTCAGCGCGTCTTCAGCGGCCGCTTTCCTCTCTTCGGAAGCGTTATCCGCGACCGCCGAAAGCGCCTCCAGGCGTTGCGTCACAATCTTTTTCAGGGCCGGATGGATTTTTGCGGCAAGCAGGTCGCGGTAGATCTTCTCCGCATCCGCCTTCTTTCCATCCTGCTCGGCGAGAAGCGCGCTCCAGAAAAGAGCGCGCGTCGAGTCCGGATTGCGCTTCAGCACCGCTTTCAGCGCCTGAGCGGCCTGCTCCGAGATGAAGCCGTCATTGGCGAAAGTCAGAGATTCGGCGAGACCGAGAAGCGATGCTCTCGTTTTCACCGCCCGCGCCGATCGCCTTTTGGTAGAATTCAGCCGCTTTTTCAAAGACCCCGCTCTTGAAGTAGATCGAGGCAAGAGCCGCCCACCCCGCCGCATCGGCGGGATTCTGCCTCAGGCGGCGCTCCATATTGGCGACCTGGACGTCGAGACTTTGCTCTGCGAGCGGAGCGTTCAGACGCGCTTCCAGCGGCTGATCCGGAATGCCGGGCCTGCCATAATAAACGTAAGCGCCGATCGACCCGAGGGAAATCACCGCCGCCACGGCGACGAAGGCAATGGCGCCGTTCGGAACCTTTGAATTTTTTGGCGAGGCCCCTAAGCTCTGGCGGCTTGCTCGCAGCAGGCGGCGCGACACCTCGACGCGCGTTTGCTGCGCTTCCTCTCGGCCGAGCGTTCCGCGTTCTTCCTCGCGGTCAAGCTCCTGAAGCTGAAGCTTGTAAGCCTCGACCTCGGAGGCCCCCGCATTTTCAGACGATGAGGCGCGACGAAGCGAGCGTGTAATCCCAAGGATCACGCAGGCTGTCAGCACTGCAAATACCAGCCAAATCATCGCGGTGCGACACTACTCTGACCGACTAGGGAGTCAAGGCGGCGAAGGTTACCATTTGGATAAAATGGAAACGCGGCGCGGTTCCGCTAAGGCCGCGTTTCGTGGCCTGGAAAAATATAAAAAAGGCGGCTCTCTCTATCGATGAAGCCGCTTAATTATCCAAAAAGCTGCGGAGCTTCCGGCTGCGGCTCGGATGTTCCAGCTTGCGCAGCGCCTTCGGCTCGATCTGCTCGCGCTTCTCACTCAGCGGCGGCGCTTCGTTGGAGCTCATTTCTTTCGCTCATCTCGCGGCGAAGCCACTCCGGCGCGATGTCGAAACCATTGGGCCAGGTAAGAGCGCCGAACTCCAAAAAAACACGCGCGAAGTAGTTCTCGTCGCGCAGGGGAACCAGCATTGGACCAAGTTCCCGCACCATCGACGAAAAATCGTGCGCGCCCGCGCTCCCGTCACTAAACGCGACGCGGAGTCGAAAGCCGCCTAGCCGTTCTACACCCGTCACCTTAATCAGCATCAAGCCCAGGAATCCTTTCCAACGGTTCACCAGCCTGCGCGCGCTTCCAATTCTCAAGCAAGAGAGCTTTCCGAGCCTCGGTCCACTCTCTGATAAGTCGAGCCGCGGAAGGTCGCATCCTTCCTTGAATGACCTCGCCCGTCTCTATCGAGATATAGGCCTCGTCTCCGCCGTAGACCGCGTGGAAATGCGGCGGCGCATGATCTTTAATATACATCCTAATGGCGATGCCGTAGAACCAGGAGATGGTCGGCATGGCGCCGAGCTAATTATCCAAAAAGCTGCGCAGCTTCCGGCTGCGGCTCGGATGCTTCAGCTTGCGCAGCGCCTTCGCCTCGATCTGGCGGATGCGCTCGCGCGTCACCGAGAACTGCTGGCCGACTTCTTCCAGCGTGTGGTCGGTGTTCATGCCGATGCCGAAGCGCATGCGCAGCACGCGCTCCTCGCGCGGCGTGAGCGAGGCCAGCACCCGCGTCGTCGTCTCGCGCAGGTTCGACTGGATCGCGGCGTCGATGGGCAGGATCGCGTTCTTGTCCTCGATGAAATCGCCGAGATGGCTGTCTTCCTCGTCGCCGATGGGCGTCTCGAGGCTGATCGGCTCTTTCGCGATCTTGAGAACCTTCCGCACCTTTTCGAGCGGCATGGACAGCTTCTCGGCCAGCTCTTCCGGCGTCGGCTCGCGGCCGATCTCATGCATCATCTGCCGGCTTGTGCGCACGATCTTGTTGATGGTCTCGATCATGTGCACGGGAATGCGGATGGTGCGCGCCTGATCGGCGATCGAGCGCGTGATCGCCTGCCGGATCCACCAGGTGGCGTAAGTCGAAAACTTGTAACCGCGCCGGTACTCGAACTTATCGACCGCCTTCATCAGGCCGATATTGCCTTCCTGGATCAAATCCAGGAACTGCAAACCGCGGTTCGTGTATTTCTTGGCGATGGAGATCACGAGACGAAGATTTGCCTCGACCATCTCTTTCTTCGCCTGACGGGCTTCCCTCTCGCCCTTCTGGACGATCTTCACGATGCGGCGGAACTCGGCAATGTCGAGGCCCGTCTCGGTCGCGAGCGCATAAATCTCCCTGCGGATTTCGTCGATGCGCGTCCGTTCTTTTTCGACGAATTTCTGCCAGCCCCTGCCCTTCAGGTCGGAAACCCGGCCGATCCAATTCTGATCGAGCTCGCTGCCCTGATACTGGCCGAGGAACTCATCACGGCGGACGCCGTAGCCGTCGGCAAGCCGCAAAAGGCGGCCTTCATACCCGATGAGCCGCTTATTGATGTCGTAAAGCTGCTCGACAAGGGACTCGATACGGGCCGGGTTCAAGCGACAGGCTCTTCACGTCCTGAATGACCGCGTCCCTCAGCTTTTTCGACCGCTTCTCCTGCTGGGGCGAAAGCGCATCGTCCTGCAGCTTGCGTTCGACATGCTGATCCTGCAGCTTGCGGAGCTTCTTATATTCGGTTGCGATCCGGTCGAAAGTTTCGAGCACTTTCGGCTTGAGCTCGGCTTCCATGGCCGCAAGCGAGAGGCTGTTTTCGAGATCGTCATCCTCGTCGAAATTCTCTTCGCCGCGGAATTCCGCGGCCTCACCGTCGCCATCGCCCCTTTGAGCATCTTCCCCGCTCCGCTGGACGCGCAGGAGAATGCCCGTTGGCGCTGCCGTTCAGCCCAGGCGCGGGGCGCGCCGCAGTCGCGGCCGCCACTGGAGGCGGAGCCGGAGCGGCTGGTTCATCGGGAACGAACTCTTCCTCGGCGCCCTCTTCCTCCCCTTCGCCTGGCCGCACAAACGGACCCGAATAGGTGGCTTCAAGGTCGATAATATCGCGGAGAAGGATTTTCCCCTCGTTCAGTTCGTCGCGCCAAATGATGATGGCCTGGAAGGTCAGCGGGCTTTCGCACAGGCCGCCGATCATGGCTTCGCGGCCAGCCTCGATGCGTTTTGCAATCGCGATCTCGCCCTCGCGCGACAAGAGCTCGACCGAACCCATCTCGCGCAAATACATGCGCACCGGATCGTCGGTGCGCTCGCCGACCTCGGTGGCGCGCTCCTGCTTGACCGGCAACTGGGCGTGGGAATTCGGCCTTTCTTCCTCCTCCTCGTCGATCGGCTCGGCCCCTGCTTCCTCAACCTCGTCTGCGTCGACAACATTGATGCCAAGGTCGGAAAACATCGTCATGATGTCCTCGATCTGGTCCGGGGAGACCTCGTCGGGCGGCATGACTTCGTTGATCTCGTCGTAGGTAACGTAGCCGCGCACCTTCGCGGCCTTGATCAGCCGTTTTACGGCGGCATCCAAAAGATCAAGAACCGGGCTGTCCGACGTTTCGGATGCCGGCGTTTCCTGGTCCTCGGTTTTAGTCGTCGCAGTGGCCATTATGCACTCCAGAAAATGCCAAAAATCGGCGCACGCAGGCGGACGGGCAGCCTTGGCTTTAGGGCAGCATCTATCTCCTGGGGCGCCGGAACAGGAAAGCGTCGTTCGCTACGGCATACGCGACTCGCTTTGCGAAACCACTTCAAACGATAAGTGGCTGTGCTTAATGCCGAGTTACTCATGAAGCTTAAATCAACGCCCTACGAAGCGCCCCGCATATTATCTGGTGAATGTTCGCCCCAGTCGCAATATCGAAGGCCGGATCAAGATGCCGCAATTTCAACCTGTTGCACGACGGCGCGAAGCTTGGAAAAGTTTTCGTTCGTCGGTTCGCTCACGTAATCACTCTCGGCTTCAAGCAACGAGCGGGAAACCCCTGCTTTGCCATGAAGCATCATGACATGTCGCCAGCCTTCCAAAACCTGCTCTTTATTTGCGCCTGAGGCGAAGTGCGTATCCGCGTTATGAGCGCATGCACGCTCGAGTCGCTCCAACTCCCCTCCATAACCTTCACGCGAGAGGTGCTCTAACAATTTTTCATTGTCAAGCGTCTCCTCCATCTGATGTATGGTTAACATTGCGTTACGAATACGGCAACAGCCGGCATCATCCAAATGAAGGCTCGCGATTTCTTCCAAATGCTCGTCAAGAAGCCAGGGATGGCGGGCGATCGCCATGATGAGCAGGGCCTCTCTCGGGGCGCTGCACGGCGCGGATGGCTGCGCGATTGGGCTGGAAAGAAGACTGCTCGTGCGCGCCGCGGCGTTTGGCTTCGCGTATTTCGTCCGGGGCGCCGCCCCACCCTCGACACGCGCGCGCCATGATGACGCCTCGGGGCGGCGAGCCGGAACTCTCGCGCCCTGCCCTTGTGTCCGAAGGCGCTCGCGAAGCGCGGAAACATAATGAAATCTGAGGCTTTTGTGCTCGATCAGCTGAACCGCCTCCATGAGCCTCGATTTCGAGACTCGCCCGCTGCTCCGGCGTGTTCAGCGGGTGGCGATCCCGCTCCCGGGCCCAAAGCACGTCGATCAGAGGCGCCGGTTCTCCGAGCGCCTTCGCCAGGGCATCCTCCGCGCCGCCAGTAACCATGTCGTCCGGGTCGCGCCCCTCCGGCAGGAAGGCGAATTGCAAGGAACGCCCAGGCTCGAGATGCGGCAAAGATGTGTCGATCGCCCGATGTGCGGCCTTTTGCCCTGCCGTGTCGCCGTCGAAGCAAAGCGTCGGGAGCGGAGCCATCGACCACAGCAAGCGGAGCTGGTCGGATGTCAGCGCGGTTCCGAGCGGAGCCACGGCGTTCGCGAAGCCTGCCCGGTGAAGCGCGATCACGTCCATATAGCCTTCCGCGACGATGACCCTTTTCACTGTTTTCGCCGCATCGCGCGCCGCCGCGAGATTGAAGAGCACATGCCCCTTGTGAAACAGCTCGGTCTCAGGCGAATTGAGATATTTCGGCTGCTGATCGGGGAGAAGCGCGCGGCCTCCAAAGGCGATAACCCGCCGTTTCGGGTCCGTGATCGGGAAGATCAACCGCCCGCGAAAACGGTCATAGGGGATCGCGATATCCTCGCCGTGGATCAAGAGACCGGCGTCCTGCATCTCGGCGATCGAAAAGCCTTTGCCGCCGAGATGGCCCTTCAACGCCGTCTTGCTGTCTGGCGCGAAGCCCAGCCTGAACGACTTGATTTCCGAAAACGGAACGCCCCGCTTTTCGAGATAAGCGCGCGCGGCGTTTCCCTCGCGGCCGGCAAGCGCGGATTCGAAAAAGCGGCATGCCTCTTCAAGCGCCTCGCGGAGGCGGGTCTCATGACTTGCCTTTGCTTCATCAACAGGTTTCGGAGCCGGCAAGATAACCCCTGCCTCCGACGCAAGCCGTTCCACGGCTTCAGGAAACGTCAGCCCTTCCACCTTCATGAGAAAAGTGAAAATGTCGCCGTGCTCGCCGCTCGCGAAACAATGGTAGAAGCCCTTATGGTCGTTCACCGTGAACGAAGGAGTTTTTTCGGTCTTGAAGGGCGATAAGCCCATATATTCCCGCCCGGCGCGCCTGAGCTTGACGTGTCGCTCCACGACGCGGCTCACGGGAACGCGGCTTCGGATCTCGTCGAGCAAATCGGCTGGGTATCGCATGAATGCTTCTTTGGCCTATTCAGTTCTCAACGGCGTTATGGGAAAAAGGTTAATGTACGAATTATGGAGCGATTCGCAGGGGGCCTAGTATGCTCAGATGAAGGGAGCTGTGTTTTTCCCGATATCCACCTATATGTCGCCCGCGTTCGAAAAATGGACAATCTATGATTTTCCTCGCTATTGGACTGCTCGCGGTTAGTATTGTTCTCTATGTGATTACGGGCGAAGGCGAAATGATAGCCGGTCTGCCGCGGGAAGATTTTCCCCGCGTCGCGGGCCTCCTCGCCCTCCTTATTTTTCTCATGGCTGGCGCCGCGAGGCTGACGGCGGGCAGGGCCGCCGAGGCCTTGAAAGCGCTTGGGAGCTGGGCGGCGATCGGCCTCGTGGTGCTGGCGCTTTATGCCTATCGAAGCGAGCTTGGCGAGGTTCGCGACCGCGTCGTTCAGGAGCTTCAGCCGGGCTCTGTCCAGACCGTCTCGCCGGGAGTGGCGGGGCGCGGCGCAGTGGTGACGATTCGCAAGACCGGCGATGGGCATTTCATCGCCAGGGCCCAGGTCAACGGCAAGAGCGTCCGCATGATCGTCGACACCGGCGCCTCGACGGTGGTGCTTCGGCCGGAAGATGCGCGCAAGGCGGGGATACAGGTTGGCGCGCTGGACTACACCGTTCCCGTCGAGACTGCGAACGGCCGGGCTTTCGCGGCCCGCGTCAAGCTTGAGCGCGTTTCCCTCGGAGAGCTGACCCTGGAAAAGGTCGAGGCGCTGGTCACGCGTCCGGGCGCGCTCCAGCAAAGCTTGCTCGGTATGAGTTTCTTAAGCCGTTTGAGGTCTTATGAATTCTCAGGGAACAAGCTTCTGATGAAAAGCTAGACGTGGGGGCACGGCCAGCTTTTCCGTCAAGAGGCAAAGACGGCGGAGCGCGGCGACCACCATGGAAAGCCGGAAACTTCAACGCAGGATTTTGAAGGAGCTTCTGGTGTGGGCCATCGCTATCGGGGGCGCATACCTCACATTCTCCTCTTTCGAGCCTCTCTTTGACCGCGCCAGGCAGGCGGCTTCTCGCGCCGGGTTCGCCCATCTCTTTGAGTTTGAAACGAATTCGCCCAAGTTGGCCCGCTTCAACACGAAAGTTCTGATCGCATCGGCGGCGCCGCTGCGCGGCACCATCGCTGCGAGCCAGGAACCGACCGGAGCGCGCAGGGTCGTGCTGAGCGCCAACGATTACGGTCATTTCCACGCCGTCGCCCAAATCAAAGGCCAGCAGGTGGAATTCATGACCGATACCGGCGCCACCTATGTGGCGCTTAGCTATGAGACGGCTCAGAAGCTCGGGCTTGCGCCGCAAAACCTGCGCTTCAATGGCCGCTCGACAACAGCGAACGGGGTGGCGCGCGTGGCGTCCATTGTGCTCGACACAGTCCGTATCGGCGATATTACGGTCAAGGATGTTCAGGCGGTCATAGCCGAGCCCGGCCGCATGACGCAGAACCTTCTCGGCATGAGCTTTATAAGGCAGCTTTCCGGATTTGAGCTGAACGGCGCCAGGCTCACAATGATCGAGTAGCGGTGGGCGCCGCCGGACCGGCTCCATCCCGGAAAAGCGGAGCCTCATCCGGGATCGTAGTATACTGAAATGCTTATATTTCAGGATCCCGGCTCGCGCTTCGCTTGGCCGGGACGGCAATTACCCTATCCCGCGGCGCGGGTGGGACGTTTCAAAAATTCCGGCACATGGTCGCCGAGCCCGATGACTGGGGCCGATGTGGCCGGAGGCAGCAACTCGCGATGGTACCGCGACACGCTGCTTCTATCAGTGTTCTTAGCTCCCCGCGACGCGCCGCTGCGGATGGGCCTGACTTCGGCGGTTTGGCGTTGCTCGGCGGGAGCGGCTGTCTCCTTGCGTCCGCCTTTTGAGCGATCCCGGCGCGTGCGCTCGCGGCGCTCGCTGAAGTCCGCGGACGTCAGATTTTCGGTGGAGGGCTCCCCGTCGATCCACTCTATCTTGGCCTTGCAAAGCGATTCGATAGCGCGAAGCCCTTTCATTTCCTTTGGCGTCACGATCATCGCCGTGAACCCCTCACGGCCTGCGCGCCCCGTGCGGCCGATGCGATGCACATAATCCTCGGGGCTGATCGGAACATCGAAATTGAAGATGTGGCTCACATCGGGAATATCGAGGCCACGCGCAGCGACGTCAGAGGCCGCAAGGATAGGTAACTTCGCCTTTCCGGAAGGCTTCGAGTGTCGCCATGCGCTGGCGCTGATCGAGATCGCCATGCAAAGCAGCTGCATTAAACCCATGTTTAATCAGCGACTTATGGAGAACTGCGACGTCCCTTTTCCGATTACAGAAGATGATCGCGTTTTTGACCACACCTGCTTCGTTGCGCATCAACTCGCGCAGAACATGCCGCTTTGTCTTCGAGTTGGCGGGGGAAAACTTGAGTTTTTGGGTGATGAGCTTCGCGGCTGTAGCGGGAGGACTGACGCGAATCTGCTCGGGGTTGCGAAGAAACTGTTCCGTCAGCTTCTGGATTTCGGGAGGCATCGTCGCCGAGAAGAACATGGTCTGGCGCGATGGCGGCAAAAGCTTGCAGATACGCTCGATGTCGGGAATGAAACCCATGTCGAGCATGCGATCCGCCTCGTCGATGACAAGGTAATCGACCGCGTTCAACAGAAGCTTGCCCCTTCCAAAGTGATCGAGAAGCCGGCCGGGCGTCGCGATCAGAATATCTGCGCCGCGTTCGAGCTTCTTTTCCTGGTCGTCGAAAGACACTCCGCCGATTAAAAGCGCGACCGTCAGCTTGTGCTGCGCTCCGAGCGACTCGATCGCTTCCGCGACCTGAGCGGCGAGTTCTCGAGTTGGCTCAAGAATAAGCGAGCGCGGCATTCGAGCGCGGGCGCGGCCTTTCTCAAGCATTGTCAGAAGGGGAAGAACGAAGGAAGCCGTCTTGCCTGTTCCGGTCTGCGCGATGCCGACAACGTCGCGGCCGTCGAGGGCGAATGGAATGGCTTGGGCTTGGATCGGGGTGGGGGCGGTATAGCCTGCCGCCTCAACAGCTGCCAGCACTTTTTCGCTGAGCTTAAGTTTTGTAAAAGTCATATCCCGTTAAATTTCAGAACCACATCCTTAGGGTTCGGGTGAATATCACCACACGCACAATGCGAAATGATGACAGGTGTGCGTCAGAAGTTCAATCTCGCGTCGCATTGCGGATAGGCTGCGATACTTCAGATACCGGAGAACAGTACTGCCGGAAGTCCGACAGCAACCAAGTTCAATCTGACGCTAACGGATATATGATCGGAACCACAAGGTCCGTCAACCCCGATCGGTCAAAGTGCGTGGAAGTGTCTCCATTATTTCCTCGTCTATGCATTGGCGCGCGGCCAGGAAGCGACGCAGAGCTAAAGGGCGGAGCTAAAGAGCGGCGTTCAAGGACGCTGGGCCGCTGACGAACTTGCTCCCTTTCAGGAAGAAGCGGAGAGGCCTCGCCGCATCCTTGGTTATTCCGATTCGCACGCTGACGCCGATGTCGCCGGACGCTTCCCCGTCGGAGGCGAGCCAAAGGGAGCCCGTGGCGCACAAGTCGAGTCCGTCAAGGCTGCGGTCGATATCGAGGGCTTTGGCCAAGCGGCCCGGCCCGCGCAAAAGGTCGCGGGTTGGGACATCGCCGCGGCGTCGCCTCATGGCTTCGAGCCCCGCGACGGGCTCGGCGGCGCGAATCAGCACCGCCTCCCCTATGCCGGCTTCCGCGCTCGTCACGTTCAGCATGAAAGACACGCCATAGGCGAGATACACATACGCAAAGCCTCGCGGGCCAAACATCACCTTGTTGCGCGGGGTCGGGCCCCGGAAGCCGTGGCTTGCTTCATCTCCCGTAAGATAGGCCTCCGTTTCGACGATGCGGGCTGTGGCGAGCGTGTCCGGAAACGCCCGGACCACAAGTTTCCCGATCAGAAACCGCGCGAGCGCCGCCGTATCCATCGGCAGATCCGCGCGGTCAATCGGCTGTGGGTGAACGCTCATTCCAACTCCGCGGCAGGGTTTGACCGCCTCGAAGATTACAGCCCCTTCGCGGTTTGGGAAGCATCAACCCGAATGTCCGTCATGAACGGCCGCCGGAACAGGTTCTCGACGAGAGGGTGATGCACAAGCTTGCGGCCCAGACAACGAGCGCCGTCTACTGTCAAATGCCGGGCCATCGTGGCTTAAAAGCTTACCGTCTTCTGTGAAAACCCGACATGCGTCATCATCACAAAAGAAGGAGGCTCCATCCGTCGAGCTGCGCAGACGTCTCCGGCGAATGCATCGGCGGCGTGGGGCCGGCGCGACTGCGTTCACGCGCCTTCCGCGTCTTGCGTACTCAATTGCGAGCGATCCGGGGCTAGCTGCTCGGCTAGGTCACAGAGAGATGTGACGCGCTTCTCTTGCAGGTTTCGAAAACTCGCAAGTTGGGACAGAAATCAGGGCTTCTGTCTTGGCGGCTACACCCGTCGAGCCAGCGCAGGCATTCATCGCTGGAGCCGCAACAAATACACAGGGAGCGTGCGCCCGTATAGGCATCCCCGTTCCGCAAGCGAACCAAAGCTACAGGATCGACATCCAAGCGATCCAACATTTCATGCATACGAATTGCTTGGCGCTCGACGCGGCGACGCATCAGCCAATCCATATCCGCCTCGCTACTTTACACTGTTACGGGAAGTTGTCGCCCTTTTGCTTTGGGCGTTGGAAATTCTCGGTACATCTTGGAAACTCAGTATTGATCTTGATCAATGACGGCGCGGGCCGCGACCATCCGCCGCGCCTGCATGTCCGGATAAAGCGCCGACGCTCTACTCATTGCTGGCGGTCGTCTCCCAGGGCGGCGTACATTCCGAAGGAGCCACAAGCAGGCCCCGCCCGTAGACCGGATCGCGCCCCTGCCGCCCGAGGTCGATCACGGGCAAGCCGTCGAGCATGTCAGCCTTGTCCTGTTTGAGCCTGCTTGGGGGTTCCACCGCCAGGATCGCCGTGACGTGAGGCGCGGCGAAGGACGTTCCGGAATGATAGCCCGCGCGTCCGCCGGGCATCGCGGTCCAGATGTCGACGCCCGGAGCCGCGACGTCGATGTGGTCCCCGCGGTTGGCGTAACGGTAATTGCGCAGATCCTTCGTCACCGCCGTTACTGCGATGACCTGAGGGTAGGCGGCCGGATAGCTTGGCGCAGCTGTCGGCCCCTCGTTCCCGGCGGCGGCGACAAAAACAATGCCCTTCTTGCTCAGTTTTTCGATCGCCTCGGCGACAAGCTCGTCCCGAGGCCCCGAGAAACTCATGTTGACGACTTTGACGCCGAAATTTCTCATCCAATCAAGCGCCTTCAAGAGGCTGAGCGTATCGGCCGCCATCTCGCCGCGCTCGTCGGAAAAAAAGATGTTGGCGGCGAAGAATTCTGCGTCGGGGATAAGACCGGGCGCGCCGCCAAGAGGGCTGCCCGCGAGCAGGGACAGGACTGCGGTGCCGTGCCAATTGGGAGGCGCGCCATGTCCGTCGGGAGAGAAATCGAAGCGGTGGATCGTCTCGATCACGCCGACTTTCAAGCCTCGCGCACAGGGCGCGAGCGTTTCTTTCCAGCCAATCACCCGCCATGCAAAACAACACTCCGCCGTTGTTGGCTTGTCTTTGTCGGGTTGTTCGGGCTTCTCCTCACGCACCGTCGCGCGATAGAGCCGGTATACCTTGTTGAGCTCGAAGCGGTGGTCCGGCAACTCCCTCGCCAAAAGCTCCTAGCCCCGAACCGCATCCAGTCCAGGGGGCACAGTCAAACGAGTGATGATGTGATCGCTCGCCTTTAATGCGATCGCGTGAAGGTCGGCCTTGAAGCCCAATGCCTTGGCCCGTTCGATTGAGGCCGGGTCCAGCACCTCATTGGGCATGAACGCCAGATTACCGATCGCGAGCTTGGCATTTCCGACGACCGTCCCATCCCTCTGCTGGGCCGGAGCAGAGCGTCCATAGCTCTTGGCTGTGGACTCGACTGGCGTGTCGTTCTGCGGGGCGGAAGCGGAGCTTTCATAGCTCGCCGTTGCGAAATTTGCGGGCGTGTCGCTTTGCTGGGCGAGAGCCTTGCTCGTGGCCATGGAGCTTACGGTCGAACTTTCTGCGTTCGTGATCGTGGAAATAGCCGTCGCGAATGCTCCATGCCGCGTGTTCGTGCTCATGCCGCCAGTGAGGCCCCGGCTCCAGCCGATGATGTTCCGGTTCTGGCCTATGTGGCGCGGATTCCAGCAGGTCGTGGTGTTTTTCCCAGCCAAATTTGAAATCCAGCTTCATCATATTGCGGCTGGCGTCGTAGCTGACGCCGCTCGGATTCGAACCGGAGCCGGAGCCGCCGCCACCTGAGGGGGCATAGGATGCCCGGCTGTTATCGGAGCCCGAACCGCCGCTGCCGCCATCTCCGCTACGCCCGCTCGATCCGCCGCTGCTATTGTTCAATGCGCCGCCGCTATTTCCCGAGCCGCCATCGCCGCCGCCGTTGTTCGATCCGCCGCCGCTATGGCCATCTCCGCCGTGGCTGTCCCATCCGCCGCCGCTATTGCTCCATCCGCCGCCACCGCCGCCATTGTTCCAGCTGCCTCCATCTCCGCCATGGCTGCCCCCGCCACTGCCCCATCCGCTGCCACCGTTGTTCCAGCCGCCACCGTTCCCCCATCCACCTGCGCCGCCCCAGCCGCCAGCCATAGCGGCAGAGAAGAAAGATGCGCCGTAATTGGTTTCGACAGGAAAACCGCCTTTGCCCGAATATATCAATGCCGCCAGAACAAACGGCGCCGCCTTTTTCAAGATGAGACAAGATTTTTGGCCTGGCATAAGCTTCTGTCCGACGCCGTAAGACTTGAGGCGATCAATAACGGCCGTCCGGCCTCGCGGCAGGCCCGTTATTGGACGGCGCCGATGATCGAACCGGCCAAATCATTTGTGACAGGCGATGCTTACCCGAGGCGTGAGAGCAAAGATGATCGCGGCCAATTCAACGTGCGCCGGCGCTCTCGCGCATCGTGGTACGAGTAATTCCGGAATGAATAGAAGTTTCTCAGCCAGCCATTGCGCCCGGAGCCTTACGCTCATCCTCAAGCTATTTTGCTGCGCGCGTCACGACGGGAAGTTTCGCGATCCTGTTCTCTCGCCAGACAATAAAGAGGCTCGACGCGATGATGATGCCGGCTCCGATCCAGACCGGCGGCCCGGGCCAATCGCCCCAGATGAACCAGCCATAGCCGGTCGCCCAGACGATGCCGGTGTAATTGAAGATCGTGACGAGCGCGACCGGCGCATATTTGAAAGACGTCGAGAGCAGGATCTGGGCGAAAGCCCCCGAGATGCCCGCGCCTATGAAGAGGGGGATCTCGTGCAGCCGCGGGATCGTTCCGACGAAAGGCATGGCGAGGCCGGTTATCGCCGTTCCGATAATGAGAAAATAGAAGGTGACTGTCTCTGGCCGTTCGGTGCGTCCCAGCACGCGCAACAGCGTGCCGAGCGAGGCGTGCAGAAGCGCCGCCGACACGGCGAAACTGACGCCCGTCATATTCACATCGCCGGTCGGGCGGACGATGACAAGGATCCCGAGGAAGCCGATCAGCACCGCGCTCCAGCGGTGCACTCCCACGCGCTCCTTCAGGAAGAGCCAACCCATCACGGGCAGGAAAAGCGACGAGGTGAAAAACAGCGCTTGCGCGTCCGCCATGGGGAGAAAATTGAAGGCCCGGAAGGTTGCGACGAGGCTGATCGTCCCGATCACCGAGCGGAGCACGATGGCGTCCGGACGGCTGTTGATCTTGAGCAGATCGCGCCGCCCGAGCAGGAAAATCCAGACCGCAAACGGAGCCGCCGCGATCGCATTGCGGTAGAATGCCACTTCGATGACGGAATGATTGGGGCTCAGAAGCTTTGCGAACACGTTCATCGTGTTCAGCATGAAGAATGACGCGACGGCGGCCGCCATTCCAAGCGCGATCCGGTCCCGGTGGGCGGGCGCCTTTTGGGGCGCGGCTTCGCGCACGCCGTGCTTATCGGCTTTCAATTGCATAGATACGCTTTACACGAATGCGGCAGCATCACCCCCTCACCCCGCCCTCTCCCGCGAGGGGAGAGGGAGTAGCTCGTCCTTGCAACAGCGTTCCTTCTCCCCTTGCGGGAGAAGGACAGGATGAGGGGGGAAACTCAACTCAGCCCGCCTCGAATGGCGTCTCGAATGGCGTCTCGATTAGCGACCCTGCTAAGCGCGGCAGAGAGGCCATCGACGATCTGATCGATCTGCGCTTCGCTTACGATCAGCGGCGGCGAGAGCGCTATGATGTCCCCCGCCTGCCGGACGAGAACGCCATTCTCGAAGCAGTCCACCATGACCTCGTAGGCGCGCGTGCCGGGTTCGTTCGGCTTCGGCTCCAATTCGATTCCGGCGACCAGCCCGAGATTGCGCACATCGATGACATACGGGCTGTCACGGAGCGTATGCACCGCCTCTTCCCACAAGGGCGAGAGCGACGCCGCCCTCTCGAACACGCCTTCACTCTCGTAAATATCGAGCGTCGCGAGGCCAGCGGCGCAGGCTGCGGGGTGGCCCGAATAGGTGTAGCCGTGGAACAGCTCGATGAGATGTTCGGGGCCAACCATGAGCGCGTCGTGAATGCTGCGTTTCGCGACGACGGCGCCCATCGGGACTGCGCCGTTCGTGATGCCCTTCGCCACCGTCATCATGTCGGGCGTTACCCCGAAAAACTGCGCCGCGAACGGCGTCCCAAGGCGGCCGAAACCGGTGATGACCTCGTCGAAGATGAGAAGGAGGCCGTGGCGGTCGCAGATGGCGCGGAGCTTTTGGAGATAGCCCTTGGGAGGCAAGAGAACCCCTGCGGACCCCGACATGGGCTCGACAATGACGGCGGCGATGGTGTCCGCCCCGTGCAAGGCAATCACGCGCTCCAGGTGGTCGGCAAGCTCGGCGCCATGCTTCGGCAGCCCCCTGCTGAAAGCGTTACGGGCGATGTCGACCGTGTGCGGCAGGTGATCCACGCCGGGCAGCATGGACCCGAAGGCGCGGCGGTTGTTCATGAGGCCGCCGACCGACATGCCTCCGAAGCCCGCGCCGTGATAGGCGCGCTCGCGCCCGATGAAGCGCGTGCGGTGGCCTTCGCCGCGCGCGAGATGATAGGCGAGCGCGATCTTCAGCGCCGTGTCGACCGCCTCCGAGCCTGAGTTTACGAAGAAAACCCGGTCAAGGTCCTTGGGCGTCATCCGCGCGAGCCGCGCGGCCAGCTCGAACGCGCCCGGATGGCCCATCTGGAACGCGGTCGCGTAATCCAGCGTTTGAAGCTGCCGCTCCACGGCTTGCGCGATCTCTTTGCGGCCATGCCCCGCGTTCACGCACCAAAGCCCGGCCACGCCATCGAGAATTTTGCGGCCATCCGCGCTCGTGTAGTGCATCCCCTCGGCGGAAACCAGAATGCGCGGATGGGCCTTGAACTGGCGGTTCGCCGTAAACGGCATCCAGTAGGCGGCAAGGTCGAGCTCGTTCGGAAGGGCGGTCTTGGTCTGGCTCATGGCGTCAACCTCTCCGGCTAGGGGTTTGAATTTCGATTGGGTCCATCACAACATGATTGCACAGAAAGGAAAGTTGGCATGAAGGCGAATGGCGCCAAGGTTGCGATTGTCACTGGCGCGGGTCACGGGATTGGCCCGGCCTGCGCGGTGGAACTTTCCAGACAAGGGTGGGCTTGCGTTTGCGCGGATGTGGACGCGGCGCGAGCGGAGAAAACCGTGGCGTCGGCTGGCGGCCGCGCCGTTGCGTGCGATGTCTTAAAAGAGGAAGACGTGAAACGCTTGATCGGCGAGACGGCCAGCGCTTTCGGGAGGATCGACGCCATCGTCTCCAACGCAGGCATCATGCGCCGCAAGCCGCTTTCCCAAACAACGCTTGAGGACTGGAACACGGTTATCGCTACGAACCTGACGGCGGCGTTCCTTCTCGCAAAGTTCGGCGAGACGCCGCTCCGCCTGAACAAGAGCGCAATGGCGCTGATCGTGTCGACGCGGGCGCACATGTCTGCAACGTGATGCGGGCACGGTCATTGAGTCCGAGTGGGTGTCTACGGCGGAGCGTGACGGAGTTGGGTGGGTGGTTGCTGTTTAGGGAGATGGTCTTGTGGGCGAGATTTTTTTGATCGCGCCGGGTCTGGAAACCGCGCCCTTGGGGGCGCGGTTAGATACTACGATCAGCCGCCGTTCCCGGCGCACGCGTACATAGCGGGAAGACCGGTAGAGCGGAAGCAGGAACTATCCCAGTCGCGCCTGCTATCGGAGTTCGCCTGATCGTAGAAAGGCGCGCTTTGGGGTGGGCTCAGCAGTTTAGCATGCGGTCTGGCATCCGAGGATGTTACGGAGGCTGCCACAAGCAAAACGGTCGCTGAAAACGTAAAGAAGGTTTTGAAAGGAGCGAGAGCCATGATGATCTCCTTGAGTTACTCTAAGCGAGCGTAGACAGTCCCCGTCAGGAGGGCGTTATTTCTCGCGTCAAAGTAGCGTCAAAAGCGACCGGGAAGCATGATTGCTTGCGTTGCAGGGCGAAGGAGGATGGCGAGAGGCAAAGCGGCGAGCTGACACTTTCGCCTATTCGGCAAGCAAGGGCGGCCTTGTCGCGCTGACTCACTCGCTGGCGGTCACGCTCGGCCCGGATGTGCGCGTGAACTGCATCTCGCCGGGCTGGATCAATGTGGATGCGAACGCGAAGACTCTCGGCCGAAGATCATGCGCAGCATCCCGCTGGCCGGGTCGGGACGACATCGGACATCGCCGCCGCCGTCGCCTTTGTCCTTTCGGATGCGGTAGGCTTCATGACAGGCGCGGAGCTTATCATCGACGGCGGGATGACCCGGAAGATGATTTACCTGGAATAGGAGAGGCTATGCGGATCGATCTCAACGCAGATATGGGCGAGGGTTACGGCGCTTACCGCATCGGGCAAGACGAGAAGCTCATCCATATCGTAACCTCGGCCAATGTCGCGTGCGGCTTCCATGCCGGCGACGCCACGATCATGCAGAAGCTCGCGGCTCTGGCGAAGAAGCATGGCGTGGGGCTTGGCGCGCATCCAGGGTTTGACGATCTATGGGGCTTCGGGCGGCGGGCGGTGCACATGAACGCGCGCGACCTGGAATATATGGTCGCCTACCAGATTGGAGCGCTACAGGCGCTTGCCGCTTATTCCGGTGAGCCGGTTCGGCATGTGAAGCCGCATGGCGCGCTTTACAACATGGCCGCGAAAGATGAGGGCTACGCCCTCGCCATCGCCCGCGCCGCAAAAACCGTCGATGCGAAGCTGATCTATGTTGGGATGGCCGCCTCCGAAATGGAAAAGGCGGCGGAGAAGGAAGGTTTGGCGTTCGCGCGCGAGGGATTCTGCGACCGCCTCTACCGCGACGACGGATCGCTGACGCCCCGCTCCGAAAAGGGGGCTGTGATCGACGACCCCGAGGCTGCGGCGAAGCAGGCGCTTTCCATGGCCCGCGAAGGCGAGGTCGTGACGGGAAGCGGCGCGAGGATCAAACTCGAAATCGATACGCTTTGCATCCATGGCGACGAGCCCGGAGCCGTCGCGGTCGCCGCCGCAGTCCGCCGCGCCCTCGAAAACGCTGGGATCGAGCTGCGTCCTCTGATGGCTGCAAGATAGCTGCGGCGCTCCCGCTTAAAGCTGTCTAGCGGCCGGTTTTGACCATCCATTCGAAGACCTCGGCGCTCCAAGCCGGCTATTCATGTTTGTGGGAATTGCCGACCCTGTCCGCTATGGCGAGCATAAGCATGGCGAGAGCGAAGGCAAGCAGGATGCCGACAACCCAACCGAGCTTGGTGTTGTCGACAACCCGATCGATGTCCATGAACCATTCCAGTACATTCACCGCGGCAATCGCGATTATCGAGCCGAGGAGCTTCTGCTTCAGGTCCGAAAAGCCAATGCCGAGAAGGCCGGGCGGCCAGTTGGCTTGGTGGGATGGTTCGACGCGGGCGACGTAATTCATGTAACCCGCGCCAATAACGATCAGCAGCAGGTTCGCGGTCAGGGCGAGGTCTACCAGCTTCAAAATGCCGACGATGATTTCATCTTCGGGGGCGCTCCGAACCATGCTGAGGAAGCCCATAAGCTTGAGGACGAATGTAAAGGCGAGAGCGCCCAGCCCCACCACCAGCCCGATCAGGAACGGTAAAATGAGCCAGCGGCTTTGCGAGATGACCATCTCGATCGCATGTCCTATCCGTTTCATGAGCGTCTCTTCGAAGCCTTGTCTGAATACGGCGAAGCAGGCTGAGCGGAATATCGCCGCCTAACCTGCCAGCGAAAGCGGGAGCAGTCCAGACGGCAAGCCCGGCCACGGCGTTAATTTGTAACAGGTTTGCGCTGTCTGCGAGCGCTCGAAGAGCATTATTCCCCAAAGTGCTTGCATTTCGCTAATATGACTTCTCGTCGGTGATGGATAGGGGCCATAAGCGGGGCCAAAGAGCTGGCTCGCCTGAAACAACACCGTATGGCAATGCTGCAGGATAGCAGCAAAGAGAGGAACACATGGCTGAGGCCAAGCAAACGGAAATTCCACAGGAAATGCGTGCGTTCGTGAGCCAGAACATCGATCAGGCTCGCGATGCGTGCAAGCAACTCATGGACGCTGCATACAAAGTGCAGGACATGATGAAATCAATGGTCCCGGCAAATCCGGCGGTGGCGGGATTAACCGAGGTTGCGGAGCGGGCGATGAGGTTCACGCAGCAAAATCTCGATGCTGGGTTCTTGCTGGCGCATGAGCTCGCCAAGGCAAAGGACATGACGGAGATGCTGCAAATTCAGAACAGGCATGCCCAGCTGCAAATGCATGCCTACGCGCTTCAAGCCCAGGAGCTTGGCACGCTTTTGAACATCGCTCTTCAGAAGGCGAAGCCGGGCGCCTGATCCGCCGCTCGATAGAGCGCCGTGCTCCGCAGGCAGCGGCGTCTGCGCGTTCCCACGAGGCTGCTTACTGGCCTTTCATGACCCAAGCAGGCTCCGCCAACCGATTGTCATCCTGGCCAGGCGAAGCGCGAGCCAGGATGACAAAAAGATAGGGCTTCAGTTGTTACGATCTACCGTGTTTAGGTTCAAGCGGTTTGAGCGTGTTTCCAAGGCTGGTCGTTTCTGATCATTGCGCTCAGGATGACGATGAGCTTTCGCATGACGGCGGTGACCGCGACCTTGAAGGGCTTTCCCTTGCGGGTCAGCCTTTGGGCAAAGTCGCGGAAGTGAGCGTGAGAGCGGATTGCGGCCACAGCGGCCATGTAAAGGCAGGGGCGGATTTGGCCGCGCCCCCCGCAAATTCGTCTCTTTCCGCGCTCCTTCCCGCTGTCGCGATCATAGGGGGCCAGCCCGGCGAGCGCCACGGCGGTGGGAGTTGGGACATGTCCGAGCTCCGGGAGGAAGGCCAGGATCGTTTGCGAGGCCACGGCCCCGATGCCGGCCAACGTTTGCATAAGGCGGCTGTTGTGGCTGAACGCCTCGTCGCGGCGGGTGAGCGTGCGAATTTCTTTTTCGATCAGGGCGAGTTGCTCTTTAAGCGCCGCAAGATGGCTTTCAAGGCTGCCGCGAACCGCCTTCAGGGAGGCGTGCTCGATCCGGCATGTCTCGGCCTGGATCATGTCCTTGAGT
>CAWFXN010000040.1:0-14890 GCA_963819665.1 uncultured Alphaproteobacteria bacterium | reverse complement strand
TCCGTTTCGAAACCGCGAATGGCCCACCTTGCGCCGATGCCGAAAAGCAAAAGAGCGAGCGGCGGCCCGAGCAGCACCACCGGCACAACAGGGATGTGCGGGGTTGAGAATTCTCCACTCATAAATTTGATTGCAAAATAGATGAGCCACCCCATCACCCAGGCAGATGAGATAAGAATCCAAAGACGGACCATCCCGCGGCGCCAGTTCGCGGGAGGTCTTTCCTGTTGAATGTTGAACCGGCGGTGCTGCATGCTTCTGGCTCCCGTTAAATTCACCGATCTTTAAATGTCCCGAAGCCGACGGGGGGCTTTCCAGTCTGATAAATCGCTATGGCTTATACTTCAGCAATCTCGAAGATGGCTCCGCAGTCTAGCCTATTCCACCCCTCGGCGCTGATAAAAGCGCAGGCGTAAAATCGGCGATCCGTCACCAGCGGCGCCAGTAACGCCGATAGCCGTAACCCCGCCAATAAGGACGGCGCCAATAACCATAGTAGCGGTGTGGCCGGTATCCATACCAGCGGCGCCAGTAAGGACGGTACCCGTAATAACGGTATGGCCTATAGTAGCCGTAGTGGCGCCAATAAGGGCGATACCCGTAATAGCGGTATGGCCGATGCCAATAACCGTAGCGGCGCCAGTACACGTTGGCGACGGCTGTAGATTGTTTATCAGCGGCGCTGAGCGCAGGAGCATTTACAGCCGCGCTCGCTGGCGATAACCCGGATGCCAGAGTCAGCATTGACAGGGTGACCGCGATCACTGAGATGAAAAAGAGTCTCATAGCTTACGATCCGATAGCTGCAGATTGAGTGTCGGCTTGCTTATCATTTCAGCGCAATTGGCGTCAAATGTATTAAAAATGCAACCAACCATGCGGAGCGGGGGCGATCTCATCCGCCATCCGGCAAGGCGAACTCGCTTGTCTCCCGCCGAGTTTCGCTTAAGTATGCGGGCTTCGGAGAACACCCATGAAACATCAACCCAAAAAGGGCCCTTCGCAAAGACAGCTTCGCGCCGGAGAATTGCTGCGGCACGCGCTTGCGGAGATTTTCCAGACCGAGGACATCCAAGACAGCGAGCTAAAGGGCGAAATCATTACCGTGGCGGAGGTGCGGCTTAGCCCCGATCTGAAGCATGCGGTCGTCTACGCAAGCGCGCTTGGCGGCAAGAACAGCGACATCATCGCCGAAGCGCTTAACCGCCATCTTCGATTTTTGCGCGGGGAGCTTGCGCGCCGCGTCGAGCTGAAATATGTGCCCGACCTTGTCTTCAAGGGCGATCACCTGCTCGATGAGGCCGGACGCATCGACGACCTCCTGCGCTCCCCCGAAGTCGCCCGCGATTTGAAATAGTGAATGTGAAGCGAAGCACCATGGCGCGCCGCAAAGGCAACGATATCAATGGCTGGCTTATTCTCGATAAACCGCAGGGGCTGACATCGAACCAGGCGCTCGGCCGCCTCAAGCGATTGTATAATCCCAAAAAGGCCGGACACGCGGGCACCCTCGATCCGCTGGCGACGGGCGTGCTGCCGATCGCCTTCGGGGAGGCCACGAAAACGGTCGCGCATGTGGTCGATTGCGAAAAAACCTACGACTTCACCATTCGCTGGGGCATCGAGACCGACTCGGACGACGCGGAGGGCCAGCCCGCGCGGACGAGCGACGAGAGGCCGAGCCGCGAGGCCATCGAGGCGGCGCTGCCAGCCTTCATCGGCGACATCATGCAGGTTCCGCCCTGCTATTCCGCCATCAAGATCGATGGCGAGCGCGCCTACGATCTCGCCCGCGATGGCGATGTTGTCGAGCTGACGCCGCGGCCCGTCTCGGTCTACGAGCTTGAGATCGAGGAGGCGATCTCGCCGGAGCTGACGCGCCTCATCTGCGCCTGCGGAAAAGGCACTTACGTCCGCTCCATCGCCCGCGATCTGGGCCGCGCGCTCGGCTGCTATGGTCATATCGCGGCGCTGAGGCGCACATCCGTGGGACCATTCGACGAAGAGAATGCGATTTCCCTGGAAAAGCTTGAACAGTTCAGCAATAGTGCCGACGGCTATAGCGCTCTTATGAGCGCTGTTCTTCCTGTCGAGACGGCGCTGGACGGCATCCCGGCGCTCGCCATAAGCGGGGACGATGCAGCCAGGCTGAAGCGGGGGCAATCCATCCTCATCCGGGGTGGGAACGCGCCAATCCTGAAAGGCCCGATTTATGCGACCTCGCGCGGGGTCCTCGTCGCCATTGGCGAGGTGGAACGCGGCGAGATGCATCCGATCCGGGTTTTCAACATCCCCGCCTGAAGTCGGATTATCGCACCTGCGCTCAAGTAGCCCGAAGGGCGATAGCGCAAACAACATGACGGAGATAACCGATGTCGATTACCCCGGAGCGCAAAACCGCGCTTATTGCAGAGTATGGAACGAAGAAGGGCGACACCGGCTCGCCGGAAGTTCAGGTGGCCGTTCTCTCGGAACGAATCGCTAACCTGACGGAACATTTCAAGACACATAAGAGCGACAACCACTCGCGCCGCGGGCTTCTAAAGCTTGTGAGCCACCGCCGCCGCCTGCTCGACTATGTGAAGAGCAAGGACGAGGGCCGCTATCGCGATCTCATCGGCCGGCTCGGCATCCGCCGCTAAAGCAAACTTCGCTCATCATTGTCATCCCAGCCAAGCGAAGCGCGAGCCGGGAGCGCAAAAAGAGAGAGGCTTCAACCGTTACGATCCCGGATAAGGCGTCGCCTTTCCGGGATGACGGCGGCGATCCCTTGAACACGCTTGACATCAGAGACAGTCGCCGAGCCTCTCAGAAATTGAAGCGGACAATATCCGCAAAAGCGCCTGCGCCACGGTGCGAATCCCTTGAAGAGCCGTATGCGCCAAGCTAAAGAATCGGCTTCGAGCTTGCGGGGAGGCAAAGCCAATGCATGCACTTATCGTTTTCATTGCGATGGTGATCACGCTCTACATTTGGGTGGTCATCATCGGCGCGGTCTTGAGCTGGCTGATCGCCTTCGACGTGGTGAACCGCCGGAACCGGGCGGTTTACACGATCGCCGACAGCCTGTACCGGCTGACCGAACCCGCTCTGCGTCCCATCCGCAAGGTGCTGCCCGACCTGGGCGGCCTTGACATTTCGCCGGTGATCCTGATTCTCGGCCTGATCTTCCTCCGCGACGTCGTTCTCTTGAGCTGGCTGATTTAGCGCCTCCTTCCGCCGTGGGAGCGCGCCGGAAAGTTTGGTCATGAACCTGCCCGCTGCCCGGAAAGTGGATGGCGTTATCCTTCATGTTCGCCTGACGCCGAAAAGCAGCGCGGCGCGCGTCGCTGGCGTCGAAGACCATGGCGGGAAGCCGGTTCTGAAAGCTTACGTCACAACGCCGCCTGAGGACGGAAAGGCCAATGCCGCGCTTCTGGCGCTGGTTGCGGGTTGGCTCGGCGTTCCGAAGTCCGCCGCTGACGCTCACGTCAGGCCAGAAGTCGAGGCTGAAATCGGTTGCGGTGAGCGGCGAGCCCGATAAGCTGCTTGAAAAGATGTCCATCCTTCTCGCCGAACTCTCGGACGGCGCCGCAAAACCGAGGAAGAAAAGACAAGCCGATGGCTGAAGCACAAATTCTGAACGGCGTGGCCATGGCGGCTGAGATCAAGGGCCGAGTGGCCGAACGCGCCGCTGCTTTCGCGGCGGCCGCCGGTCGCCCGCCGGGGCTCGCCGTGGTGCTCGCCGGGGAAAACCCCGCCAGTCAGGTCTATGTGCGAAGCAAGCTCAAACTGGCGCGGGAACTCGGCTTCCATTCCGTCGAACATCGCCCGGCCGCCGATATCAGCAAGGCCGGGCTTCTCGATCTGATCGCCTCGCTGAACGCGGATGAGGCCATCGACGGCATTCTTGTCCAGCTTCCTTTGCCCGCGCATTTGAATGCCGACGACGCCATTGCGGCGATCGCGCCCGAAAAGGACGTCGATGGATTCCATGTGGTGAACGCTGGGCGCCTGTTCATCGGCAAACCGGCTTTCGTGCCCTGCACGCCGCTCGGCTGCCTGCGGCTCATCAAAAGCGTCCGCGAAAATCTTGCTGGCCTCAACGCCGTCGTCGTGGGGCGGTCCAATATCGTCGGCAAGCCGATGGCGCACCTGCTCCTGGCTGAGAATTGCACCGTGACGATTGCGCATTCCAAGACGCGAAATCTCGGCGCAGTCGTTTCAAGCGCTGACATCGTGGTCGCCGCTGTGGGCCAGCCCAGCATGATACCGGGCGTCTGGATAAAGCCGGGCGCCATTGTCATCGATGTCGGGATCAACAGGGTTCCGGGGCTCGACGGCAAGGCGAAGCTCGTCGGCGACGTCGACTTCGAAAGCGCGCGCCACGTCGCGGGCGCGATCACGCCCGTTCCCGGCGGGGTCGGTCCGATGACCGTCGCTTACCTGATGGCGAACACCTGCCGCGCCGCCTTTTTGCGCCATGGCCTTCCCTGGAACAGCGAGACGATCTGAGACGCCGTTTGCGTGCATCTGAGGCAAGTCTCTCTTCATTTTGGACCAAATTCCCGGTTGCGTTTTGCGCCCCGGATTTCGCTCGGTTCAGATCTTAGGAGAATGCGCCTTGCCGAGAGGTTAACATAAGGATAAGCCATTGATATAACTAGAAAAAACACAAAACACGGACGGCGTCTCCTGGCGCGCCCGGCGTCGTGACGAAGGCGGTTTGACGGTTAGCACTTGACCCCGAAATATATTTAACGGACTTTTGCGCGTCCCAGTAAAGACAAAAATTCCGGCATTAAATTTAATTTAATGGTCAATTTATTAAGCGATAAAATACCGCGCATTTTCAATGACTCTAGAGCAATTCACTCCGATCCCGTCGAAGGGCGCGGCGCTCTTCGCCCTCGCGCGAGTAAACTCCTTTTTAACCAAACTCATGACCGGAAATAAATCCGGGGCGCTCCTGTTAACCACATTTGTATGAACGCCCGGCGCCGCGAACGGATCGTTAACTCGGGGCGTGCGGAAAGCGCCGTCCAGCGAATATCACCGTAGCTATTCCAGCCCGACCGCCTTTCGCACGCAGGTTTTGGCTCCATCGAAGGATTCGAGGAAATCAGGCTTTGCAAAAAGCGACGCCACAACCGCGGCGCCGAGCATCTTTCCGGCCTCGACATCGCTGGGGAAATGAACGCCGGCGATCATTCGGCTTCGCGCGTAATCGGCGATGCGGCGATAGAGTTCCGCCTTCTTTTCGGGCAGCATCGCGGCCAGGATTAAGCCCATGGTCGTTCCATAGGCCGAGTGTCCCGAAGGGTAGGAGAAGCTGTCGTTGGGAATCACTTTCTCGACGGGATGCAAGTCATTTCCCGGCGTGTTGTAGGGCCGCGTGCGGCAGAACATATCCTTCGCCGCGTCGGTGGCCGCCTTTTCCTCTTGCCGCGGCCGAGTGAAAAACTTCTCGCATAAGCGAAGTTTTTCCGGCTCGAAGCCGATGCCCGCGCCTTCCAGGAACCGCTCGACGCTCATCTTCACATCGGCGGTGACGTGGGTCTGCTGTTCGGGTGTACGCTCGCGCTCGAGTTGCGCCAGTTCCTCGATTTCGGTCTTGGTTTTCGGGCAAGTCTCGCAAGGCGGCGGCGCCAGGAGCGTGACCAGCGGCGCATCCGACGGCCCTTTGCATTCGCGCGCTTCGAGCGCTGTCGCAAACAGAGCCGAACAAAGAACGCCGACAAAACACTGCCTGAGCGATCAACCGCCGCATCTCCGAATCCCCTCGTACCTGTCGCCTGACGCCTCTTTCTGCGCCCAACATCCCCGCAACGCCAGCGCAAAGCGGCATGCGCGTCTTTAGGGCCACGCTCCTTCCAATTTGAAGTCACTCTATAAGGCTAACTCAATCTAAAGTTGCTAATATTAACAGTTACGCCTAAGCGTTGTCGGGAACAGTTTTGGCTCGATTCGGGGGAAACCTTCATGATTGTCATCGTCGACGAACGTGAAACCGTATTGGATGGATATACGGCATGGTTTTGCCGGGAGGGCGTCTCCGCGACGGGCCTCGCGCCCCAGGATTTCCGCCAATGGGTCAATACCGCGCCGGAACCGGATATCGATGCGGTTGAGGCTTTCCTCCTGGGAGACTTCCAGAATCGGGAGGAAGTGCCGGTCAAAATCAAATCGCGTTCGGCCGCGGCCGTCATCGCAATGAATGAAACGAAATCCTTGAACGATACGCTCGATCTGTTTGCGGCTGGCGTCGATGACGTGGTCCGCAAGCCGGTGCACGTGCGCGAGATTCTTGCCCGCATCCGCGCGATCAGCCGGCGGTCTCAGCAAGAGGAAGCAACAGCCGCTCGCCGGCAGGATCAGAGTGTTTTCCGATGGCCGCGATCCGGAGATCGATGGCGAGCCGTTGCCCCTCCCGAGACGCGAGCGTCGCATCCTGGAATATCTGATCGCCAACAAAGGGCGCCGCGTGACGAAATCGCAGATCTTCAATTTCGTCTATGGCCTCTTCGATGACGGAATCGACGAAAACGTGATTGAGAGCCATATCAGCAAGCTTCGGAAGCGCCTGCGCCAACGGCTGGGCACAGACCCCATCGATTCCCAGCGCTTTCTCGGCTATCGGCTGACGCAGGATTGAGCGGCGAAGGGGTTTGGCCGCATGACCGGGCGATCCGTCATCCCGGCCAAGCGAAGCGCGAGCCGGGATCGCAAAAGGGCGGACGCCTCAATTCCTGAGACCCCGGATAGGCGCCTATGCGCCTTCCGGGGTGATGATCCGTTGGCGTGTCCGGCAAAGAGATCAAATATGCTGGCCTGGATGGCGCCTTCCCGACGCATCGTCAGCTCCGGCGGTTGCAGTTAGCGCTTGCGGACGCGAGCTAGCCAAGAAGGGGCGGGGGCGCCCAGCTCATATTAATTTGCACGAATTGACTCAGATCAAGGCCGGCGCTTGGCATGCCCCGGATGCTATTTAGCTAAGGTGGAGCCATGGCTGCCCAGGACGAGGAAGTTCATGCAGAGAGTCTCCAGATCATAAGGATGAAGCCGTCCCAGATGACTTGAGTGTCGTTTTGGAGTTTGCGCAGATGCTGACTGGCGGTGGCGACGGGGATGAGGGGTCACGCTTCGCAACCGATCATGACTGGCTCGATCCGAGTGGTCAGCTCACCGCCGCCGGATGCCAGCTTGCTCGTGCGCTCCTGCAACAACACGGAACGCGAACGATATATAATATGTTCTGAGTGAAGCTTAGGCCTAGCTAACCGGGCGGTTCGTCATGGTCTGACCGCGCGAAGCGCGACGATGGTCGGAAAGTCGCGGCTTTCGGCCTCGACCCAAGCAGGCGCTGCCGATCCGGCCGCGGGCGGCCCGGCGCGCTTCGCGGTTCGTCATCCCGGACAGGCGAAGCCGAGCCGGGATCGCAAAAAGCAGGTGCGCCTGTATTACGATCCCGGATAAGGCGACGCCTTTCGGGGATGACGGGGCGGCGACGATCCCTTGCCAAGCTGGGACGCGCAAAAAGCGCTTCGCTCGCACCCGTCAGCGCGGCCTCGCTTAAAATTCCAGAACCATTCCGTCATAGGCAGGCACAACCCCGTCCGGAAGCTGCGCCGCCAATTCATCGTAATCCAGATCGACGTGCAAATGGGTTAGAATGGCGGCCTTTGGCCTGACCTGCTCAATCCAGGCGAGCGCCCTCGTCATTGTGAGATGGCTTGGGTGAGGCGTGTAGCGCAGCGTGTTCAAGATCCAGAGATCGAGGCCGCGCAGATAAGGCAGCGAGTCCTCGGGCAGGTCATTCAGATCGCACGAATAGGCGACGCCCCCGACGCGTATCCCGAGCGAATCGATGTCTCCGTGGATTTGGCGGAAAGGCTGAAAAACCAGATCGCCGCCCGGCCCGCTGATTGTCACTGGCGCGAGGTCTTCAATCACGTGGCCTTGCACGATGGCGGGGTAGCTCGATCCCGGCGGCGTCTCGAAACAATAGTCGAAGCGCCTGCGCAGAATGGCGAGCGTCCGCGGATCGGCCCACACGTCGATGCGGCGGCGCTGCATATAGCAAAGCATCCTGAGATCGTCGATCCCATGCGTGTGGTCGGCGTGGTCATGGGTATAGATCACGGCGTCGAGGCGCGTCACGCCCGCCTGCAGGAATTGCTCGCGAAGGTCCGGCGACGTATCGATAACGACAACGGTGCGCCCGTTGGGACCGATCTTTTCGACGAGCAATGAGCTGCGCCGCCTCCGGTTTTTCGGATTATCGGGATTGCACGCGCCCCAATCGTTGCCGACGCGTGGAACCCCGGGAGAGGAGCCGCAGCCGAGGATCGTGATACGAAGGGTCATCGAGACTCCGTTTGAGCAGCCAGCCGCTAAACGCCCCTAGCAGGCTGAAGCACGATGCGGCTCATGGTTCGACAAGCTCACCATGAGGTCCAAACCGTTGATAACAATCGACCTCATCCTGAGCTTGTCGAAGGATGAAGCCAAATTCCAGGCTTTTTAGCCTGCCAATCGAATTGATTAAAGGCGGTTGATCTTGAGGCCGCCACCAAGAATAGCATTATAAGGGCGCGGCGCCGCTGTCCTGGATGGCGCAGTTCGCAGCCGCTTTCGCCTTTGCAAAAAGCCTGAAGAAATTCGCCGTCGTGATGTTCGCGACACCGGCTTCGCTCACGCCTTTGACATCGGCCAGAACCTTGGCGGTGTGCCGCACATAGGAGGGCTCGTTCCTCTTCCCCCGATTCGGCTGCGGCGCAAGGTATGGCGCGTCCGTTTCAACGAGCAGCCTGTCGAGAGGCACTGAGGCGGCAAGCTCCCGCAGTTCGCCGGATTTCGGAAAGGTCAGTATCCCCGAAAATGAGATGTAGAGCCCGAGTTCGAGGGCCGTCTCCGCCAGCTTGCGCCCTCCCGTATAGCAGTGAAGGACCGCCTTGAAGGCGCCGCGTCCCATCTCATCGCGAAGGATGCGCGCGGCGTCCTCATCGGCGTCGCGGGTGTGGATCACAACCGGAAGGCCGGTTTCCCGGGCGGCGGCGATGTGAGTGCGAAAGCCCGCTTCCTGATCCTCGCGGCTGCTCTTCTGATAGAAATAGTCGAGCCCCACCTCGCCGATGGCGACGACACGCGGATTGCGGGTCTGCTCGACGATTTCCTCCAAGGTGACGTCACGCTCTTCGCTCGCGTAGTGGGGATGCGTGCCGATCGAGCAGGTCACTTCGGGAAAGCGCTCCGCGACGGCAAGCACCTCGTCGAATTTTCGAACGCGCGTGCTGATGGTCAGCATATGCCCCACGCCCGCGCTTTTCGCGCGGCCGACAACCGCGTCCAGTTCGCTCGCGAAGTCGGGAAAATCCAGATGGCAGTGGCTGTCGATTAACATCGTGTAATCCGTCGTTAAGCTTCAGTCCGTACTTTCGAAGTCGGATCACGATCCTGGTGTGATACTGGATGGCCGGGGCAAGCCCGGCCATGACAAAGCGGCGATTATTCCGCCACCGCGGCCGCCGCTTCATCCTCAACATAGCGCGGGAACACCGGTTGTGGAGTTGCGATCTTCGTCCCCGGCTTCAGGTCTCCCTCAGGCGACAGGGCGGCAAATGTCCTGTCTTCCGGGCTCACGCCGAGCTGGTCGAGAAGTTTCGCCGCCGCCGCCGGAACATAAGGCTGGCTCAGGATGGCGACGCGCCGCACGGTCTCCGCCGTGACCCAAAGGACCGTGCCCATGCGCGCCGGGTCCGTCTTCTTCAGCGCCCAAGGCTCCTGCGCCGCGAAATAGCGGTTCGCGTCCGCGACCACCTGCCAGACGGCCTCGATCGCCTTATGGATCGCCTGCCGGTCTATCGCCTCTCTGCAAATTTCGAGAACGGCGGCGGAGGCTTCGAGGATCGGCTTGTCCGCCTCGCTCAGCGCGGACGGCTCGGGAATAAGCGCCGCCGCAGTTTTTCGCGATCATCGAAAGCGACCGCTGGGCGAGATTGCCGAGGTCGTTCGCGAGATCGGCGTTGATGCGGTTCACCACGGCTTCATGGGTGAAACTGCCGTCCTGCCCGAACGGCACTTCGCGCAGAAAGAAGTAGCGCACCTGATCCGCGCCGTAGGCCTTCACCATGTCGAGCGGCGCAACCACGTTGCCGACCGACTTCGACATCTTCTCCCCCTTGTTGTAGAGGAAGCCGTGGCCGAATACGCGCTCCGGCAACGGGATCTTCGCCGACATCAGGAAGGCGGGCCAATACACGGCGTGGAAGCGCGTGATGTCCTTGCCGATGACATGGATCTGCGCGGGCCAGCGTTCCTTCCAGGCCTTGGAGCGGACTTTCGGAAAGCCAGCCGCCGTGATGTAGTTCGTCAGCGCGTCGACCCAGACATAGATGATGTGCCCCGGCGCGTCCGGCGCCGGAATGCCCCAATCGAGGGTGGTGCGCGAGATCGACAAATCCTGCAGGCCGCGCTTCACGAAGCTGACAACCTCGTTGCGCCGTTCGAGAGGCAGGATGAAGCCGGGATTATCCTCGTAAAGCTTCAACAGCTTGTCCTGGTACTTCGACAGGCGGAAGAAATAGGTCTGCTCCTCCGTCCATTCCACGGGCGTTCCCTGCGGCCCGAGCCGCACGTCCTTCGCGCCGAGCACGGTTTCGCTTTCGGCGTAAAAGGCTTCGTCGCGGACGGAGTACCAGCCCTGATAGCCGTCGAGATAGATGTCGCCCGCCTTCTCCATGCGCCGCCAGATTTCGCTCACGGACTCGAAATGGCGCGGCTCGCGCGTCGAGATGAAATCGTCGTAGCTGACCTCAAGCGCCGAGAGCATGTCCTTGAACTTCGGCGTGTTCTCGTCCGCCAGCTCATCGGGCGTGACGCCGAGCTTGGCCGCGGTCTGCTTCATCTTGAGGCCGTGCGCATCGACGCCGGTCATGAAAAACACAGGGTGGCCATCGAGCCTCTTGAAACGCGCGAGCGCATCGGTCGCCACTGCCTCGTAGGCGTGCCCGATATGCGGCTCGGCGTTGGGATAGGAGATAGCCGTGCTAATTGTAAAATGCGGTTTTGCTTCGGTTTTTGTCATATTGCTTTGGGGGTGAGCGCGGCGCTCGCAAATGAGGGGGCGCGCTATGGCTTTCTTGCGATACGTTCCATATCGGAAAAAGCGGAAACGAGGAAGGCTCCTTTATCGAGATTAAGCGCTTCCATGTCCAGGCGGCGCCCGCGCAGCGTTCGCCAAAGCTCCGCCCAGGAGGCCGCGCGCGGCTGGCAGTCCGGCTGGATGGCTTCCTCTCTTGCCTTCTCTTCGATCCGCTCCTCGATCAAATCGCACAGCCGCTTGAAGACTTCCGCGTTCCGCGCCCCGCTCGTCGCCTGGATCAGTTCATGCACGAGCGCATGATCCATTTTCGGCAGGCCGTCCACGATCCGCTCCACCTTGTCCGCAAGCGATAGCAGGCCGCCCGAGATGAGGTCCACGGCGCGGCCCGGCGCGCCGGCCGACAGCGCAAACAGCTTTCGCATGGCCGCCTCGTCCGGTTCGGACAGGTCGCCCGCAGCGCAAGCCGCAGCGACGGCGCTCTGGAAATCGGATAAGTCGAGCGGGCGGAACGCAAGCTTGATACATCTCGATCTTATCGTCGGCATGATTGTCGATGCGCCGTGGCTGATCAGGAAAAAGACGGTGCGCGGCGGCGGCTCTTCGACGGCCTTGAGGAGCGCATTCGCCGAAGCGATCGTGAGGTCGTTCGCCGGATCGACGATCATTGCGCGCCAGCCGCCCGGGCTCGTCAGGCTGAGGAATGCGCGCAGCTTGCGAACGGCCTTGACGCCGAAGGACTCTTTGGTGTCAGGGTCCAGCCAAACTCTTGTCTCCGGGTCGAGCACGAAAAGCGAAGGATGCGCGCCCGCCGCAATCTGACATGCGACGGGATGGCTGCCGGGAATGGCGAGCGAGGAGGCTTCGCGCAGCGCCGGGGCGGCTTGGTCCTGGCTTGCATCCCCTTGCGGGAGAAGGACAGGATGAGGGGGGATAAAACCAACCTATTCCGCGACCGCGGCCGCCGCTTCATCCTCAACATAGCGCGGGAACACCGGTTGTGGAGTCGCGATCTTCGTCCCGGGCTTGAGGTCTCCTTCAGGCGATAGCGCGGCGAATGTCCTGTCTTCCGGGCCCACGCCGAGCTGGTCGAGAAATTTCGCCGCCGCCGCCGGAACATAAGGCTGGCTCAGGATCGCAATGCGCCGCACGACCTCCACCGTGACCCAAAGGACCGCGCCCATGCGCGCCGAGTCCGTCTTCTTCAGCGCCCAGGGCTCCTGCGCCGCGAAATAGCGGTTCGCGTCCGCAACCACCTGCCAGATGGCCTCGATCGCCTTGTGGATCGCCTGCCGGTCGATGGCCTCCCTGCACGCCGGAAGAAGGGCGGAGGAGGCTTCGAGGATCGGCTTGTCCGCCTCGCTCAGCGCGGACGGCTCGGGAATAAGCCCGCCGCAGTTTTTCGCAATCATCGAAAGCGAGCGCTGGGCAAGATTACCGAGGTCGTTTGCCAGATCGGCGTTGATGCGGTTCACGACGGCTTCATGGGTGAAACTGCCGTCCTGGCCGAACGGCACTTCGCGCAGAAAGAAGTAGCGCACCTGATCCGCGCCGTAGGCCTTCACCATGTCGAGCGGCGCAACCACGTTGCCGACCGACTTCGACATCTTCTCCCCCTTGTTGTAGAGGAAGCCGTGGCCGAACACGCGCTCCGGCAAGGGGATCTTGGCCGACATCAGGAAGGCGGGCCAATACACGGCGTGAAAGCGCGTGATGTCCTTGCCGATGATATGGATCTGCGCAGGCCAGCGTTCCTTCCAGGCCTTGGAACGGACATGCGGAAAGCCAGCCGCCGTGATGTAGTTCGTCAGCGCGTCGACCCAGACATAGATGATGTGTCCAGGCGCGTCCGGCGCCGGAATGCCCCAATCGAGGGTGGTGCGCGAGATCGACAAATCTTGCAGCCCGCGCTTCACGAAGCTGACAACCTCATTGCGCCGTTCGAGAGGCAGGATGAAGCCGGGATTGTCCTCGTAAAGCTTCAACAGCTTGTCCTGGTACTTCGACAGGCGGAAGAAATAGGTCTGCTCCTCCGTCCATTCCACGGGCGTCCCCTGCGGCCCAAGCCGCACGCCATTCGCGCCGAGCACGGTTTCGCTTTCGGCGTAAAAGGCTTCATCGCGGACGGAGTACCAGCCCTGATAGCCGTCGAGATAGATGTCGCCCGCCTTCTCCATGCGCCGCCAGATTTCGCTCACAGACTCGAAATGGCGGGGCTCGCGCGTCGAGATGAAATCGTCGTAGCTGACCTCAAGCGCCGACAGCATGTCCTTGAACTTCGGCGTGTTCTGGTCGGCCAGCTGATCGGGCGTGATGCCGAGCTTGGCCGCGGTCTGCTTCATCTTGAGGCCGTGCGCATCGACGCCGGTCATGAAATACACAGGGTGGCCGTCGAGCCTCTTGAAACGGGCGAGCGCATCGGTCGCCACGGCCTCATAGGCATGGCCGATATGCGGCTCGGCGTTGGGATAGGAGATGGCCGTGCTAATTGTAAAATGCGGTTTTGCTTCGGTTTTTGTCATATTGCATTTGGGGGTGAGAGCGGCGCTCGCAAGTGAGGGCGCGCGCTATGGCTTTCTTGCGATACGTTCCATATCGGAAAAAGCGGAAACGAGGAAGGCTCCTTTATCGAGATTAAGCGCTTCCATTTCCAGGCGGCGCCCCCGCAGCGTCTGCCAAAGCTCCGCCCAGGACGCCGCGCGCGGTTGGCTGGCCGGCTGGATGGCTTCCTCTCTTGCCTTCTCTTCGATCCGCTCCTCGATCAAATCGCACAGCCGCTTGAAGGCTTCCGCGTTCCGCGCCCCGGCAGTCGATTGGATCAGTTCCTGCACGAGCGCATGATCCATTTTCGGCAGGCCGTCGACGACCCGCTCCACCTTGTCCGCAAGCGATAACAGGCCGCCCGAGATGAAGTCCACGGCGCGGCCCGGCGAGCCGGTCGAAAGCGCAAACAGCTTTTGCATGGCCGCCTCATCCGGTTCGGACAGGTCGCCCGTGGCGCAAGCCGCAGCGACGGCGCGCTGAAAATCGGAAAAGCCGAGCGGGCGGAAAGCAAGCTTGATACATCTCGATCTTATCGTCGGCATGATCGTCGATGCGCCGTGGCTGATCAGAAAAAAGACGGTGCGCGGCGGCGGCTCTTCGACGGCTTTGAGGAGCGCATTCGCCGAAGCGATCGTGAGGTCGTTCGCCGGGTCCACGATCATTGCGCGCCAGCCGCCCGGACTTGTCAGGCTGAGGAATGCGCGCAGCTTGCGAACGGCCTTGACGCCGAAGGACTCCTTGGTGTCAGGGTCCAGCCAAACTTTTGTCTCTGCGTCAAGCACGAAGAGCGACGGATGCGCTCCCGCCGCAATCTGGTTTGCGACCGGATGGCCGTCCGGAATCGCAAGCGAGGATGCTTGGCGCAGCGCTGGGGCGGCTTGGTCCCGGCTCAGCAGAAAGCGCGCCGCCCTGTAAGCGAACGCAGCTTTGCCGATCCCCCGCTCGCCTGTAAGCAGCCAGGCGTGATGAAGCGAACCCGCGTTGAACGCGCTCAGGAACAAACCCTCGGCCGCTTCGTGACCGAAAAGCCGATCCGTCAGCCGGGGATGAAGCGGATTGAGCGCGCCCGCCTCCTCGGAGGCGCCCGTCTCGGCGGATTTGCGCTTTGCCATACTCGATCGACCCAATCAGCAGGATCTGAAAAAGTGATGTCGCCCATGGTTCGACAAGCTCACCATGAGGTTCCAGCCCTGAAATCGCTCCGCCTCATCCTGAGCCTGTCGAAGGATGAAGCCAGGTTCTCACGCTTTTTCGGCAATCTTAGGG
>CAWFXN010000039.1:0-32136 GCA_963819665.1 uncultured Alphaproteobacteria bacterium | reverse complement strand
TCCGAGCCGTGCGTTCCGCGCGCCAGGCAAGGATGGGGAAAACTAAGAGACACCTATAGCAGCGAAGCTCCAGGGCTTGTCTTTGGTTCATTTACGTGCCGTCCTTTCGCCAGGCTGGAGGCGCCGGAAGGAAGATCTATGCAAGAAAATCCCATTACCGTCATGCCGCAACCCTTCAGCCAGGGTATTATTTGTTGAGTGTCAGGCCAAACGAGGATGGAAAAGCCGGTTCGCTCTACTTTGAACGCGAAGGCGGGACTTTGAAAGAGACGGAAGTTCAGTTCAAAGAACGCGGGATCATGCTTCTCTGCCTCCGCGCGCCGACGACGATCGGCGCGGGCGAGAAAGATGGAACAGGTCTCGACTATACAAAACTTGGAGCCGCGCGAACCGCCTTTACGAAGATCGTCAACAGGACCCGGCTGAAAGCACAGAATCCCGATGCTCGATGAAGCGGGCTATATTTGTATTTTGAGCGGCATCGAAGATCCTGCGAAGCTCCCTCGAATGCGAAAGGAGGCTATCGCGGAGAAAACTATGCTCCGCTTCAGGCTGGATGACGACTTCGTCGTCAACCCACGGGTTTTCGACAATCCCTTCGCGCTGCTTCCCGCGCCGGAAACGCATTGGCGTCCTTCCGTCGCATCACAAGGCAAAATCGGCGTCGCATTGCATCTTTATTACACCGATCTGTGGCCTGAATTCGCAATCTTCCTGAATACGATCAAGCGACCTTTCGACTTATGGATCACGCATTGCGGAATGGATGACGCGCTCCGCGAGCGGATCACAAAGACCTTCCCGCAGGCCCAGCTCGTTCAAGTTGAAAACCGCGGGCGAGACATTTGGCCCTTCGTGTCCCTTTTAAACGCTGGCGCTTTCAACCTCTGCGACGCCATCTGCAAAATTCACAGTAAAAAGACCTTGCACGGCTCCGGATCGGAAGAAGCCCTGCTTGGAAGCAGGTGGCGGCGCCGTGTCTTATATGACCTTCTGGCTTTCGGGCGCGCGGACATGATCGCGGGCAAGTTCGAACATGATCCAGGTCTTGGAATGCTCGGGCCGTGGTCGCTCAGGATTCCCAATGACCGTTGCAATCTCGGGACGGCTTGGAGCTCGGATAGATCACGGGAGAAAACCCTGGAAATCGCCCGGCGGATGGGCGCTCCGATGAGCGACGGCGACCTCGATTTTTTCGCCGGCTCGATGTTCTGGGCGAAGCGCGCCGCCCTGGAGCCTTTGCGGCGGCTCGGCTTGCGCCGGGAAGATTTCCCCGACGAACAAGGTCAGGTGGACGGCACAACGCATCATGCGCTGGAAAGGCTTTTTTCGCGATCGGCTCAAAAGGCTGGATTCACCATAGCGGATGTCCCCGCCGTCACAGTCGAAAAAAGCCTGGCTTCGACGAGCAAGGACGATCCATTTCCGGCTTCCATCCGGGCAGGCTGAAAGCGAGCTGCTTTTAATAAAACGGCCAGGAACAAGACGTCCGGCGGATCATTGAACGCACCGGGGGCGCCTCGAAGCGGGAGGACGCTCATGGCGATTGTGGAGACCCTCAACGTCAACGGAAAAGCGGTCTCGATCACGATCGACGACCCGGATATGCCCCTTCTCTACGCCTTGCGAGGCAATCTCGGGCTGCATGGCCCGCGTTTCGGCTGCGGCCTTGGCCAGTGCGGAGCCTGCACTGTTCACGTCGATGGCAAGGCCGTTCGCTCCTGCTCCGTCGCGCTTTCGGCATTGAAGCCGAATGCCGAGATCGTAACGCTGGAAGGCCTTGGCGCGCCGGCGAAGCTGCATCCGGTGCAAAGGGCGTTCATCGAAGAACAGGCCGCGCAATGCGGCTATTGCATCAACGGCATGATCATGGAGTCGGCCGCGTTCCTCGCCACGAACGGAACGCCCGACGAGACAGCCGTAAAAGCCGCGCTTGCCAATAATCTCTGCCGCTGCGGCACCCATGCGCGGATCGTGCGCGCGGTGTTGCGCGCGTCCCGCGCAATGTCATCCACCGCCAATGCAAGGAGGCCCTTATGAGCCCGGCTTTTCTTGCGTCCCGCCGCGAGGCGCTCAAAGGCGGCGTTCTCGTTGTAAGCTTTTCCTTGCTTGGCCTGCCCGCGCCTTCGATTGCGCAGACCGCGCCGGCAGTCGGCAAGCCGCTCGCGTTGAACGAGGTCGACACATTCCTCGCCATCGATGCAAAAGGCATGGTCACCGTTTACTCCGGCAAGGTCGATCTTGGCACCGGCGTGCAAACGGCCTTGACCCAGATCGTCGCCGACGAACTCGATGCGCCCCTCGCATCCGTAACCGTCATTCAGGGCGACACCGCCTTGACGCCCGATCAGGGACCGACATGGGGCAGCCTTTCCATCCAGGTTGGCGGACACAGATCAGAAATGCGGCCGCGGCCGCGCGCCACGCGCTTCTTGAACTCGCTCATGCAAAGCTCGGCGTCACGCCGGACGACATGACGATCAGCGACGGCGTCGTCAGCGGCGGCGGCAAGAGCGTGAGCTTCGGCGATCTGATCGGCGGCAAGTCCTTCTCGCTCGCAGTCGACCACAAGGCGCCTCCAAAAACAAAAGACGCCAAAGATTTCAAGCTGGTTGGTTCTCCGATACCCCGCCTCGACATTCCGGCGAAGGTCACGGGCGCCTTCACCTACATGCAGGATTTCAGCGTCCCCGATATGCTGCATGGGCGGGTCGTGCGGCCGCCCGCCATCGGCGCTCACCTTGAAAGCGTCGACGAGCAGTCCGTCAGCGGCATCCCCGGCGTCGTCAAGGTTGTCCGCGAAGGAAACTTCCTCGCCATCGTGGCCGAGAATGAATGGGCTGCGATCAAAGGCGCGAAGAAGCTCATGGCCACATGGTCGCAATGGGAAGGACTGCCTGAAAAGGAGAAGCTCTTCGACCACGTCCGCGCAACAAAGGTCGTGAAGGACGAGGTGACCGGCTCTGCTGGCAACTCCGCCGCGGCGATGGGCAAGGACGGCCTGAAGCATGTCAGCGCCACCTACGATTTCGCCATCCATACGCACGGGTCCATCGGCCCGTCTTGCGCCATTGCCGAATTCAAGGACGGCAAGCTGACATCGTGGTCCGCGTCGCAGGCGACCCACACTCTGCAGAAGCAGCTTGCAACCATGTTCGGGCTGCCGCTCGAAGATGTGCGCTGCATTTATGTGGAAGGGTCCGGCTGCTACGGCCGAAACGGGCATGAGGACGCGGCGGCCGATGCGGCGCTTCTCGCGAAGGCTGTCGGCAAGCCCGTTCGCGTACAATGGTCGCGCGCCGACGAGCATGGCTGGGACCCCAAAGGCCCGCCGACGCTTATCGACCTGCGCGCCGCGATAGATGGCTCGAAGACGGTGACGGCGTGGGAGTTGGAGTTCTTCATTCCGCAGCAAACGCCGAATAATTTCAAGGTGCCGCTGATCGCCGCGACTTTGAGCGGGCTTCCGGTCGGACGACGCCGTCGCGCCGGGAAACATCTTCCAGAATTCGAACATCCCTTACAAATTCGCGAACATCAAAACGGTCTGCCACAGGCTCGAATCCACGCCCTTCCGGCCATCCTGGATCGGACTCCGGGGCGCATGCAGAACACGTTCGCCAACGAATGCTTCATCGACGAGCTGGCGGCGGCGGCTGACGCGGACCCGATCGCGTTCCGGCTTGCCTATCTCGATCCCGCCGACAAGCGAGGCATAGAAGCGCTCAACCGGGTGGCGGCGCTTGCCAATTGGGAGACGCGCCCCTCCCCCAAGGCGGCAAGAAGCGGCGATATCCTCTCGGGGCGCGGGGTCAGCTATGTCAAATATGAGCTGGTGCGGACCTATATCGCCGCCGTGGCCGAGGTTGAGGTTGACCGCTCGACTGGGGCGGTTCGCGTCACGCGCTTTCATGTGGCGCATGATTGCGGTCAGATCATCAATCCGGACGGGTTGAGAAACCAGATCGAAGGCAACGTCATTCAGACGGTAAGCCGCGCCCTGATCGAGGATCTTCAGTTCGACCGCTCCAAGGTGACAAGCATCGATTGGGTGACTTATCCCATTCTCACTTTCCCGCAGGCGCCTGACATCAATATTGAGCTTATCGATCACCCGAATGAAAAGCCCTGGGGCGCGGGCGAACCTTCGGCGGCGGTCATTCCGTCAGCGATTTCAAATGCGATCTTCGACGCGGCGGGGGTCAGGATGCGCTCTGTGCCGTTCACGCCGGAAAAGGTGAAACTTTCGTTAGGCGGCGCTGCGTAAGAGTCGCGGCGTGCTTTAGAAACCGTTCTGTCTCCGAATGCACAAACGCAAAAAAGGCCGGGCAAAGCCCGGCCTTTTGCGGAACGTCGTTCCTCCTTAGTGATGGGGGACTTCGAAGTGAGCCGCCTGGGCGCCGCCGAAGTTGAAATCGCCGTGGTTCAGGTTGAGGTGATCGAAGCTGATATTGCTGAAGTTGCTGTTGTCGATGTCGATGACTGCCGTGCTCCGCCGTGGCCGCCGAGGCCCTGGGCGCCGCCGAAGTTGAACCCGCCGCCGTTCGTGTTGACGTCGGAGAGGTGGATGTTGTTGAAGTTGCTGGCTTCGATGCCCGACTGCACGACGCCATGGCCGTCGCCGTGACCGCCAGCCGCGCCTTGAGCGCCGCCGAAGTTGAAAGCGCCGCCATTCGTGTTGACGTCGGCGAGGCTGATGCCGTCGAAATTGCTGGCTCGAATTGCCCGACTGCACGCCGCCATGGCCGTCGCCAGCGCCTTGAGCGCCGCCGAAGTTGAAACCGCCGCCGTTCGTGTTGACGTGGGCGAGGTTGATGCTGTCGAAGTTGCTGTCGAAGACGGCCGACTGCACGCCGCCATGGCCGTCGCCGTGACCGCCGAGGCCCTGCGCGCCGCCGAGATTGAACCCGCCGCCATTCGTGTTGACGTCGGAGAGGTGGATGTTGTCGAAATTGCTGGCTTCGATGCCCGACTGCACGACGCCGTGGCCTTCGCCGCCGCGCCGGAGCGCCTTCGCCGCCGAGGCCCTGCGCGCCGCCGAAGTTGAACCCGCCGCCATTCGTGTTGACGCCGTCGAAGCTGATGTTGTTGAAGTTGCTGGTTTCGATGCCCGACTGCACGTCGCCGTGACGCCGACGTGTCCTGCGCGCCGCCGAAATTGAAGCGCCGCCGTTGGTGTTGACGCCGTCGAAGCTGATGCCGTCGAAGTTGCTGCCGCTGATGGTTGAGGTCGTGCTCATTGGAAGGTTTCCTTGCTCTCTGGGGTTTGATGGAGAAGATGTCCGTCTTCGAGAGGAAACTTCTCACAGAGCCGGGAGCGCCGCTGTTTCCCAGGGAACATGGATGAAAAATCCGGAGCGGGATCCAAAAAGGATCGGCGCTTCGATCTGTTACGATCCCGGCTCAAGGCTTCGCCTTTCCGGGACGACGGGCGCAACTGGCTTTAGCTCATTCGCTTTCAAGCTGGTGCTCGGCTTTCACACTCGGATGAATGATCTTCGCCTGGAGCGCGAGCAGAATCAGGCTGGCGTCGAAGCCCTCGCCTGCCTCAAGCGCGGCCTCGATCCGGCGCTCGGCTGCGGCTGCGGCCGCCTCGCCGTTCGCCACGGTGAACGCCTCCCGGCCGACAGCGCAATAGCTAAGGAGCATGGCTGTTTCGCCGTAGTCCTGCGGGGCCGGATCTTCGCCCCTCGCGTCCTTGAGAAGATTGAGAGCGGTCAGCTTGACGGCATCGGGAACAAGCGCGGGATGAAGATCGAAGGCGCGAAACGCCTTGTCGAGGGAGCGCAGATCGTCCGAGCGCCCGAAGACGCCGAACAAGCCGAGCGAAGGATTGCGGCGACGCGTCATGATATGCCCCGATGCGGTTGTCACTGTCTCGATTACCAGCCAAACCGGGCTCTTTCCAGAAAGAAGCCGGTTCCCCGGTGCGAAAGATGCGCCTTCGGCCTTTCATGGGAGCTGGGTTCCTGCTGAAAGCTGTACATCGCCCCGGCGTCATCCCGTGCGCGGCGCAGCGCGGAGCGGTGCGCCGCGACACGGGATCGTAAAACACACTGACCTGAGTTTGAAACGATCCGGCTCGCGCTTCGCTTGGCCGGGATGACAATTATTCTTTTTCGGGACGGCGAGGCGGGCTTGCAGCTCGGCGACCACAGCGTCTTCCGCGTCCTGAATCGCTGTCGCCTTTGCAATGGCATCCGCCATGTGTGGCGTTTGTTGTTGATAATCTTCGACAAGTGGCTTTTTAGACATAGTTGGGCATCTACCCTGCCAGATACTTTGTGAGGGAGACTCATAGTGTCGGGCGACGTAATAAGGATTGCCGTATCGATCGGTTTGGCTGTCGCAGCCACTCTTGGCGCAGTAGCCGTCTTCCGCAGGGAAGCAGCGATGCTCCCCGAAGTCTTGCGGGAAGAGCCCCCCCGCAAGCTTCACACGGAGAAGCTATCGAAATCACCTCCGGAAGCGCCTGCACCCCGTCCTGTTAAGGAACGACTTGCCAGTTCTTTTGAATCTTCTGTTATAGATACTTCGCCCAAAGCGCCTTCGCCCAATCCTGTCAAGGAAAAACTTGTCAGTTCTTTTGACTCTTCCGTTATAAATACTCCGCCCAAAGCGCCTGCGCCCAATCCTGTTAAGGAAAAAATTGTCAGTTCTTTTGAATCTCCCGTTATAGAAACTTCGCCCAAAGTACCGTCACCCAATCCTGTCAAGGAGACTTCGCCCGATAGATGGAAAACAGCCAGCGAAATCAAGCTTCCCGATCGCGTCGCTTTGGCGTCGCCGGACTTAACTCCAAAAATTCCAATTCCAGGTCCAGAATTGGAATATGTTGTTCTCCAAGAGAAGAAAGACATTTATCATAATATTAATTACTCAAAAACCGAAATTACGGATAATCTATCGTCTCCTCGCGTGAAGATGACAAAGGAGTCCGTCAATACGATTTTCAATAAAGGCATCAGGGATTCATTTTCTAAAGTATCAGGTCCAAAATTGAATTTTGAGGCTTTGTCAGGGAATTTGAAGATTGAGCGTCAAAACGCTCCTGGCCAGCCAAAGGTCACGGTTAATCTATACAAGATCGGCGCGGCGCTGGGAGGGGAAACCTATCTTTGCATAGCCGCCGCGAAGCTCGATTGTGTCAAAGCGGGCCAGACCGACAAGATCTGCGAGCATCCTCAAAAGGCTGTGCTTCAAAATTGCGTTGATAAGGCGATGGAGTCCGCTGACGCATTGATATCCAGCCAACTGAAACAAGAAGCTGGTTAGCCGCAGTCTGGGCGCGCCGGGCCGGGCCGTTCGTTGGCGAAGTCATCTCATTGTCTACGGCGTAAGGAATGCGGCGATCGGGTTGAGAGGCGTGACGCGCTCGCAAATGGTTTTGAAGCTTGCGAGGAGCGGCACGGCCAGCAATGCGCCGGGTATTCCCCAGATCCAGCCCAGGAAAATGATCCCGACAAAGATGGCGACCGGGTTCAGCAGAAGCTTGCGGCGGACGATGAACGGCGCCACGAGGTGAACCGTGCTCATCAGGAGAAGATAGGAGATCGGCGCAATCAGCGCGTTCCCCAGCGTGTCAAAGGTCACCATGGACACCACAAACAGGGTGGCTGCGATTGCGAGTTCGCCGATATAGGGCGCAAAACTTAAGGTCGTCGTCAGCGCGCCCCAAAGAAGCGGGTCCGGTATGCCGAGAAACGCCGTGATGCCGGCGACGCCGAGGCCCAGCCCGACATTGATGAGCAGCATCATGACGAGATAGAAGGAAATATCGCGTTCGATGCTTCGGATGATCTCGACGGTCCGTCGCTTGTCTCGAAGCGTCGGGATGACGGAGACGAGTTTCCGCAAGAACGTGTCGCCAGCCGAAAGCAGGAAATAGACCAGCACAAAGATCACGGAGACCGTCGCCAGGAACTGGGCGCCCCCGCCGACAAGGCGCTCGGTCAAGCCAGGAGTGGCGACCTGAACACGCTGCGGCGCGCTTGGCCTGCCGCCCGCCGTTGACGCAATCTCCTCCGTCGCCTTCTGGATTTGCGCAAAGGGCTGCTTGATGGATCGCAGCATGGAATTCATTTTAGTCCCGTTCTCGGGCAGCTTCTGCAGCCAGTCTCGCACCGGCCCGGAGAGACCGTAAGCGCCAGCCCCAAGCGACCCCACCACAACGCCCAAGACAATCGCGGCGCTGAGCGGACGCGGAATGTGGAAGCTGTCGAACACGCTCATCACCGGCGCAAGCAGCATCGTGATGAGCACCGCAAGCGTCAGCGGGATCAGAACAGGCGAAGAGATGTAGAATGTATAAAGCGAGAGGAGGACGAGAATGCCGGTCGCCACCTGCAGCAAGCGCCGGGTCGTTTGCAGCAGCGGCTCTGGTTCGGCGTGCGCGCCATCGGCATCGGCGGCGGCTTCAACAGATTGAGGGGAGACGCGGGCAATCTCCTGAGGTTCGTCCTCGTCATAAGGCTTCGAGGCCGCCAGCAGTTTCTTAACGCCGGAAAGAAGTGTCATGTGAGAACCGATGCCGAGAGCGCAGCGTTTTCCCCTTTGGGGCGCACTCTCAACACGCGGTTCGTTCGCTCCGTTCCCTGATCAAGCAGCGGAAGCTCAATCTATTGCTTTGCAGCAATGGCGTCGGCCATGGCCAGCGTTTCGCGGCCAATGTCTGCGTGCAGCCGCTCGACCATGCGGCCGTCCAGGCTGATCGCGCCCTTCCCCTGGTTTTCCGGCCGTTCGAACGCCTCGACGATCTTGCGGGCGGCCGCGATCTCTTCGGCAGACGGCGAGAACACCTCGTTGCAGGCCGCGAGCTGATTGGGATGGATCAGCGTTTTTCCGTCCATGCCGAGCGCGCGGCCTTGAACGCACTCCGCCAGGAAGCCCGCTTCGTCGGAGAGCGCGTTGAAGACGCCATCGACGACGGTGATGCCGAAAGCGCGTCCTGCCGCGACGGTCATCGAAAGCCATGCGAGAAGCGGCAGCCTGTCGGCCTGCGCCTTGAATGCGCGTCATCTTGATGAGATCGTTCGTGCCGAGCACGAAGCAGGTGAGCGGCAGTTCCGCGGCCGTCGCGGCGCGTCCGATCTCCTTCAGGTTGAGAATGGCGAGCGGCGTCTCGATCATCGCCCAGAGCGCGATCTTGCACCGGGCGGGAGCGTGCTTGCGGGCATACTCCAAGTCGGCCGGCGTCTCGATTTTCGGCAGGAGGATCGCGTCGGGCGATGCCTCGAGCGCGGCCTGGAAATCCTCCGCCCCATAGGGTGTCGCGAAGCCGTTGACCCTGATCGCGACCTCGCGCGAACCGAAGCCGCCCGCCTTCACGGCCTCGCACACCTGCTTGCGGGCCAACTCCTTCGCGTCGGGCGCGACGGCGTCTTCGAGGTCCAGAATCAGCGCGTCAGCCGAAAGCGTTTTCGCTTTTTCGAGCGCACGCGCGTTCGAGCCCGGCATATAAAGCACGCTGCGGCGAGGCCTCATGATGGATCTCCTCAAATAGGGTAATGTCTGGCGCAAAACTGAATTCACATTATACCGAAACAGGTTGGCGCGCCTTTGCTTTTAACGCCGCAAGCGAGGCCTGTGCAATCCGACAGGGGAGAATTGCGGTCGCTATGGCGAAGGTGTTATCGATCTCGTCCCAGGTCGTTTACGGCCATGTCGGCAATTCCGCTGTCGCCTTCGTGATGCAGCGCATGGGGCACGACGTTCTTGCCGTGCCGACGATCATGCTGTCGAACCGCCCCGGCTACGGGGCCATCGCGGGCGAGCGCGCCGATCCCCAGAAGCTCAACGCCATGCTCGAAGCCGTGCTTGAGAACGGCTGGCTCGCGGACGTGGACGCAGTCCTGACGGGATATGTTCCGACAGCGGGACACGCCGAGTTCTGCCGGTCCTGGATCGCCAGAATCAAGACGTCCAATCCGAATGCGATCTACCTCTGCGATCCCATCATTGGCGACGAGCCGGGCGGCATTTACATCGACAAAGCCGCCGCGAACGCGGTTCGCGATCTGCTCCTGCCGCTGGCCGATATCGTGACGCCCAACGCATTCGAGCTTCATTGGCTCTCCGGCCGCGCGATCCCGGATGCAGCGAGCGCCGTCGCGGCTGCGCGTGCCCTGGCCCGGCCCGCGGTCGTGGTGACGTCCGCTCCCGCCGGAAGCGGGATGATCGCGAATATCCTTGTCGAGGGTCGCAAAACCGCCGCGACGGCGTCACCGCGCCGAACGGTTCAGGCGCACGGAACGGGGGATTTTTTCGGCGGCGTTTTCCTCGCTCACAGGCTCAGAGGATACACGGCCGTCGCCGCTTTGCGCGCGTCGGCGGCGGCCATCGATCTTGTTCTCGATCGCAGCGAGGGGCGAAGCGAGCTTCAGCTCATAGAAACGCAGGACTGCTGGGCGGCGGCCAACCCCACGCTGGCGCCGCTCGTCACCTTGACGGCGGAACGCGCGTGACCGCGATTGTCGCGGGCGCCGATGGGCGCCGCGCAGGCTGGGTCTACGTCTTGAGACGGGTTGAGCCGTTCCCACCGCGCCGTTCTTTCGGAAACGGACTATCGCCGCGCCTTCGCGGCAAACGGCGTGTCGCCGTTCATGACCCAGAAGGCGGCTGCTGATCGGCCGCAGCTTGACGTTTCATGAAACGTCATGATATCGAAGCCCATAAGGAGGCGCGGCATCATGGGAACTCAAACCCGCGAGAAATTCGCAACCCAAGTCAATTCGGAGATTTTGGCGTCTGTTCGCAAGCTTGCGGAGAGTGAGGGGCGACAAATCCAAGCGCTTGTCGACGAGGCCTTGGCCGATCTCTTGGAAAAGCGCAGGCAGGAGAAACCGCGCTCGCATGTCATGTCCGCCTATCGGGCCAGCCACAAGAAATTCGGTCCGCTCTATAAGAAGCTCGCTGAATGACGGATTATCTTACCGTCATTGAAGTCCTCGCCATCCATGAAGATCAGATAGAACGCTACGGCGGCAAACACGGCGTAAGGGACCGGGGATTGCTCGAAGCGGCTCTCTTTCGACCGCAGACCGGATACTATGCCGATATTCTCGAAGAAGCCGCAGCCCTCTGGGAAAGTCTCTCGCAAAATCATCCTTTCATAGATGGCAACAAGCGTGCGGCCTTCGCTGCGACCTACACATTCCTCGCCATCAACGGCTTCCACATAACTGCCGGGCTTGATGAAACGTTAGCCTTCATCTGCGGCCTTTATGAGGGCGGAACATTTGATTTCGTCCGCCTCAATGATTGGTTGCGCGTCTCCGTCGCGCCGGATTAAGCCAAAGTCCAGCTGCGACGTGGACTCGTCCCTGTCGACGCCAAGGGCCTTCGCATGGCGATCTTCGCGGAGGAGGCTTCGCCCCGAGGCGGGCAACCAGTTTGAGGCGGTGGGGTTCACCATTCAAAGCGCATCTGCGCTGAGACCCGCTTAACGGAGGGCACTCCATGACAAAACACATGTTCATCATTCCGCTGATGGCGCTTTCGATCGCAGGCGCCACCGATCCGGCTTCGCGCCATGAACGGCCGGACGAGCGGCTGCAAATCAGGAAAGCCGGTCAAGCCTTCCAAACCTCAATATCGAGGCCGCATGCAGGACGTGGCGAAGAACGATCTCAACAAGACGACGGATTATCCGGGCTGCATGTCGAAAGAGCGCGCTTCGCGTGAGCAATTGCAGAAGGAGTGGGCGTCGTACCCGGCAGACATGCACGAGCGATGCGTGGCATCTCGTGACGCCACCGGCGCTTCAAAGCTACGTGACGCTTGCAGGAATGCCTCAAAATGGCGCGCGACGCCCAGAAAATGACGAAGAATGACGGGGCGACCGAGATCGGAAAAACGATGCAGGCGCCCTCGCGCGAATAGCGAGCTGCAGAAAAAGCATGAAATTGCTTCATCCTTCGACCGCTTCAGGATGAGGCTTCGATGCGGCTCATGGTTCGAGACGGCCTTCGGCCTCCTCACCATGAGGCCGAGCTTCGCCGCCATGATCGTCATGGTGAGCCTGTCGCGGCTCCAGCTATTTCTTGCGCCATGTAAAAAGCGCCGTCGCAGAGTAGTTCAGAATGGCGCTGACAGCCGCGCCGGCGATGCCGGCAAGCCACCAGACTCTTGGTCATCTGGAACACGCGGTCGGCAAAGGCGACGTTCACCACCGCGCCGATGCTGCAAACGAGAAGAAACGAGATAAGACCTGTGAGCACGCCCCAGCCGTGCAGGCGCCTGTCTCGATAGGTCAGCCAGTTGTTCAGGAAAAAATTCGAGATGGCGGCGATCAGCGTCGCGAATCCTTGCGCGAACGCGAAGCTGGACCCGGTCGCTGTCAGGACAGTCTTCAATGTCGCAAGGTGAACGGCGAGGCCGCTTATCCCCACAAGGCTGAACAGCAGAAAACGAATGGGAATGAACCGGCCGAACATTTTGTCGGCCAGGAGCACGAGATATTCCCACACCGTCAGCGTATCGAGCTTGCTTTCGCCGTGAAGTCGCGCCTTGAACTGGTAAGGAAGTTCCTTGAACTGGAGGGGCTGCTTCGAGGAGGCGAAAACGTCGACGAGGATTTTATTGCCGATCCCGGACAGGTTAGGGATCGCTCCTTCGAAAACCTCCCGCTTCGCCATGAAAAATCCGCTGACCGGATCGCTGAGATTGGCCCCCAGAATAAGCTGCGCGAGCCTCGTCGCGATGTAGCTCATGGTCTGGCGCGCGCGTGAGAACCCCTCGGAAAGCTTGCGCTCCGTGTAGCGGCTGCCAATGACAACGTCTGTGCCGCCCTTTTTCAGAACCTCGAGCATGCGCGGCAAGAGCGTCTCATCGTGCTGCAGATCGGCGTCGATAATTGCGACGTAGGGCGAGGACGAAGCCAGCACGGCTTCCGCGCAGGCCGATGTCAGCCCGCGGCGGCCAAGCCGTTGCAGGCATCGAACACGCGAATCGGTCCTCGCGACTTCGCGCACGCGGGCGGCCGTTCCATCGGGCGAGTCGTCATCGACGAAAATGACCTCCCACTGAATCCCCTGAAGGGCGGCGGCAAGCTTCTCCACCAGGGGCCCGACATTGTCCCGCTCGTTGAACGTCGGTGCGATAACAGTGAGTTCCGGCCCTCTGGTCCGGGTCTGCGCCCGTTCAGCACGCCTGAGTTCCATCGTAGCTAGTTGCATTCGCTGCCCTGGTTTGAGGCCGATCCACAGCCAAAAAAGCTGCCCCGATAGCCGTTAGCTAAGTATACATCATAAGAATCATGCGGATGAAATCCTGCTTCCCGCGTCAGCGTCGCGATCCTGTGGGAATCTCCGAAAAAGGCCGCAACGAAGGCAGCGCCATTCCTTCGCAAGACAAGCAAAGCGGGCGCGCTTTTCAGTTTGGAATCATCCGGGCGCGGAAGGTTCACATAGCGGATACGCTCATTGACCTGGGCCACGCCGTCTGGTCCGCCCCCATAGAAGGCGAGTTCGCCGGTGATGGCGTAGCGGTCCGTCAAAACCATGCCCGCGCCGTGATCTCGCCGGAGACGTTCAATATCGCCGCCAAGCAGAGACCAGCCCTTCAGGCGCGATGTCGGGTCCTTTTTCGCGTTAAGGGGAAGAAGCCCCAGCCCTAGCTGGAAGAAGGCCGCCAAGGTGAACGCAATGCCGATCCACGGGGCCAGCCGGAATGACGCGCTCAGCCAGCGTGGCGCGCCTTTCTCCGCCGACAAAGCGCGAACGGCATGGACGGCGGCCAGAATCGCGGCCGGATAAACGAGGCCGGGCCAGTTGGGCTGAATCTTCTGGTTTGCCGCATGGACGAAGAAGAAGACAAGGATGGGCGCGGTCATCAAGCCCAACAGAAGCCAGCGCGCCTCGCCTCGCCGAAATCCGCGAACAAGCGCGTAACCGCTGCCGAACAGGCAGAAGAGAAAGATGAGCGGCGTTGCGAGCCCGGCCTGCGCGCCGAAAAACTCCGCCACGCTTCCGAACGCATTCGCGGGTTTGTCCTTGATGCTGTGCTCGGCTTGCTTGGCGAAGGAAGCCCAGTCGTGGGCATAATTCCAATGAACGACCGGCATGATGATGAGGAGGGCGATGACGGCCCCGATATAGGGTTCGGGCCGGAGAAACCAGCGCCGCCCCTCCGCCGAGGCGATCATCCACAGGAACAAACCGGGCAGCAGCAGCGCAGCCGTATACTTGCTCATGAAAGCGAGGCCCAGGCTTGCGCCGATCGCATACCACCATTCGCCCCGCTTCGTTTGCATGAGCTTGGCGAGCGCAAACAGGGCCGCCATTGTAAAGAACCCGAGCGGCGTGTCGGGCGTGGCCACGAGCGCCCCCGCATTGCAGAGGAGCGTCGCGTTCATCCAGAAGACGCAAAGCCACGCCGCGTCGCGGTCGCCGAAAAGGATCAGGCTCGTGCGGAAGAGAAGGTACGATCCCCCAATCGCGCTCAGCAATCCGGCGAAGCGGACGCCGAACTCCGTCTGCCCAAAAATCGCCGTTCCCGCCCTGATCCAATACGCGATCATCGGCGGATGATCGTAATATCCGGTGGCGAGATGCGTCGACCAGAGCCAGTAATAGGCTTCGTCCTCAGCGAGATTCGCTGTTCCGGCGAGCACGAATCGCAAAAGAATGAGAACGGCAATTCCGGCAAGGCCGGCGCGCAGAGCGGTTTCGCCTTCTGAAGCAGCCGAGGCCAATCCTGCCAGCGCGAAATGCCGAACTGTCTTCGACCAAGGCCACTTGCGAATCCCTTTCGATGCCGGCCGGTGACAGACAGAAGACCGCTTCGTGGCGAAAGCGCGGCTTTCTCTCACGAAGGACGGACTTTCGTTCATCGGAGCGTCGTGCTAGGGCGGAACGCATCCGGGAGAGGGAACAACTCGATGACTGAATTGACGCCCCACAAAACCGAAGCCGGCCTGACCTGGCCGCATCCCTTGCCGGTCTGCTGGTGCCTGACCGATGGGCGGCCCGGCATGGAAAACCAGGCGGTCGGCCTTGCGGAAGCCATGGGGCTCACGCCTGTCGTGAAACGGGTCATCCTCAAGACGCCCTGGCAAATCGCGAGCCCGCACGTCACCGCGTTCAAGCGATACGCTTTCAGCAAAAAGGGCGACGCGCTCGCCTCCCCCTGGCCGGATATCGTCATCGCCACCGGACGGCCGAGCATCTTGCCTGCGCTGCACGTGAAGGGCCAAAGCGGGGGGCGAACCTTCATAACGCAAATTCAAGACCCGGTTTCACTGCGCTGGCGCTTCGACCGCATCGTCGTTCCGGCTCACGATGGCCTTTCCGGCGAAAACGTGATCGTGATGGACGGCGCGCTCCACCGCATAACGCCGCAAAAGCTCGCGGCTGAAGCGCCGCGCTGGGCCGAAGCCTTCGCGTCGATACCGAAGCCCCGGATCGCGGTGCTGCTTGGCGGCGCGAACTCCCGCTATAGGTTTGGCGAGGCCGAGGCTCGGGACCTCGCAGGCAAACTCAGAGCGCTCGCCGGGCAGGGATACGGGCTTCTCATCACCGGATCGCGCCGCACGGGCGAAGACAACCTCGCCATTTTCCGCGAAGCGCTGGCCGGATGCGCCGCCTTCATTTCCGATGGCGAGCGGCGACAATCCCTATTTCGGCATGTTGGCCCACGCGGACGCGTTCATCGTCACCTGCAACTCCGTGAACATGATCACCGAAGCCTGCAGCACCGGGCAAACCCGTTCACGTCGAGCAGCTTCCCGAGCAGGGGCGGCGCGTGAGCGAGCGCAACAAGTTCGCCCGCTTCCAGCGGCGGCCTGGAGGACAGCGGACGCATCCGCTTTTTCAAAGGGACGATCGAGACCTGGGCTTACGAGCCTTTGCGCGAGATGGAGCGCATCGCGCGCCTGATCCAGCAGGCTTATTTGTCGCGGGCGGGCTAAGCAGCAGCCGGCGCCCCCGGGCCGGTCACAGGAATGTGAATCTCAACGATGAGCGCGCACGGCTACTAAAACTCTTGTTCAATCGGGTCTCATCTCCTCGCCATGCCTTATTCCCAAATCTTAAGCACAGGCAGCTACGTCCCCGAGCGCGTGGTCACTAACGCCGAAGTTGACGCTCTGCTCGGCGAGGCCACCAGCGATTGGCTTATCGCTAACGTCGGTATCCGCGAGCGGCGCTGGATGGCGCCCGATCAAACCACTTCCGACCTCGTCGTGGAGGCCGCTCGCAAGGCGCTGGCGCGAGCTGGCCTCGAGCCTGCCGATCTCGACCTGATCATCGTTTCCACCGACACGCCCGATTACCTGTCCCCGGCTACCTCCGCCGTCGTGCAACATAAGCTCGGCGCGTCGCGGGCGGGTTTTTACGATGTGAACAGCGCCTGCGCCGGCTGGATCGTAGCCGCCGACCAAGGCGCGCGCTATCTGCTCACAGAACCAGGCGCCAAGTACGTTCTGGTGGCGGGCGGCTATAGCATAAGCCGTTTTCTCGATTTCAAGGACAAAAAGACGGCCAACATATTCGCCGATGGAGCGGGAGCCGTCATCCTCGGCCGCGGCGATGCGCCGGGCTGGCTGGGCACGAGCTTGCTGTCGATGGGAAACTATCACGACACATTAGGTATTTACGCCCGCAACGCATCCGGGTCCGGCTCGCCCCCGGAAACTTTCGGCAGCCCCAGGCTGGAGTTCGTCCGCCCGTTTCCGCGCACCTTCAGCACCGAAAACTGGCCGAAACTTATGCGGGACGTTCTCAATAAGGTTGGTCTCTCTTTCGATGCCGTGGACCACTACTACTTTACTCAGATCAATCTGCGCATCATCGAAGAGGTGATGGAAACGATAGGCCAGCCCTTAAGCAAAACGCACTGGGTCATGGACAAATGGGGATACACCGGATCTCCCTCCATGATCATTGCCCTCGACGATGCGATTGCACAAGGGCGCGGTCCTCTGCCAGGAGAAACAATCCTGTTTTGCGGTTCTGGCGGCGGCATCACAATGGCCGCCTCGGTCTGGAAGTGGACGGTTTGATATATCTGGCTGGCGGTGAAAACGCATGAAATCTTGGCTTCATCGTTCGACAAGCTCACCATGAGGTCGCGTTTGACAACACGCTTGACCTCATGGTGAGCGTCTCGAACCATCGGCGAGATCTTTTTCAGCATCCTGCTAGTCTAGCTGGAAGCGACGACGCCCGCGGGAATTTACTTTCTTCCTTTACAACCTGCGACATGTTTTGGGTGGCATAAGTGCCGCGACTCAAATAGCACAACCCTAGACTGTTGCGACCCCGCCTCTCGTCATTTGCAATTTACGGTTTTCCAACCTTTTAACGTAAAGCTGCAGTTTGACTCGAATGTGGGGGTCGAAGGGAGACTGACTATGAAACTTCTGCTGACTGCTATTTCCGGCGCTCTGCTGGCGCTGGGCTGTGCTTCTTCTGCTGACGCCGCTGTCCGTGTCGGAACCTTGCGCTGCATTGGCGCGCCGAGGGTCGGCGCCATCGTTGCATCCGTCCAGCAGGCGCGCTGCGTCTTTGCGGGCGTTAACGGCCGCCACGAGCGTTATGTCGCCCAATTTGGACGGATTGGCGCGGACATCGGCGTTACGAACAGCTCGCAACTCGTCTGGAACGTGTACGCGCCGACGTCCCTGAGACACCGCGCTCTCGTCGGCAACTATGTCGGCGCATCGGCTGACGCCGCGATCGGCGTTGGCGGCGGCGCAAACCTGCTTGTGGGCGGCAACAACGCCACGATTTCGCTCCAGCCCGTCAGCGTGAAATCCCAAACCGGCCTCGCCGTTGGCGCCGGTCTCGGCCAGCTTCAGCTGCGGTAGGCTCACTCATCGCAGGTAAGGATCGAGGGCCCGGCGCTGTCCGGGCCCTTTTTTCGCGCCCGTTTCAATGGATCGGGAGATCGGCGACGATTTCATGAAGAGGAGCCCACAGCTTCCAGATGAGGCCGGACCTCGGATATTGGACTTCGACCTTGCCGCTCAGCGCCCACGCGGCCTGCTCCATGAGTACGGAGTAGCCGAACCCTTTGTGCATGGGAGGTTTTACCTCGGGACCGTCCGTCTCCAACCATGTGAGATGGAATTCCTTGTCCGGCAGATCGGGCGAGGTGCGCCATTCGATGGATATTCGTCCCTCGAAGGTCGAAAGAGCGCCGTACTTCAACGAGTTTGTGGCCAGTTCGTGCAGGGCCACTCCTAGCATTTGCACCGCTTCGGGCCTAACCATGACGGAAGGTCCGGCGAAGGTCACCCGGTCTCTCGCTTCCGCGAACGGCTCAAAATGCGTCTTAAAGAGGTCGTGAATGTCCACGCCTCGCCAGTCGCTCTTCCAAAGAAGATCGAGCGTCGAGCTAAGGGCCGCGATACGGCTGGTAAACTCGTCCGCAAATCTAAACGGATCTTTTTTTCCGGCCGTCTGGCGCGCGATGGCAAGGACAACCGCAAGCAGGTTTTTCGCGCGATGCCGGACTTCACGCGTGAAGAGCCGGTTCCTGTCCTCGTTGAGCCTGCGCTCGGTTACATCGAAACTGAGACCGATGTAGCGGCGCGCTCCTGGCCTGACGTTCGTTTGCGCAGCAGCGGCGAAGGTAAGCCAATGCTCGCTCGAATCGGGTAGCTTGAGATGCAACTCATCGGCGAAACGATCCCCAGCCTTTGCAATCCTCGCTTCGAAGGGCATTGTTTCCGGATCCACGATCATCCGGTTGAAATCGGCAAGGCTCAGGCGATGCATGTCATCGGGGAGGCCGAGGAGCTTCGCCTCCTGACTGTCGAATACAATCACCTCCTTCTCGAGATCGACCTCGAAAGTCCCTATCTGGGCTGCGTCGAGACTGAGTTTTGATCTTTCCTCGGCGCCCGCGCTCACGCGTTCGGCGCGGACAAAGGGCGTCACGTCATCATGGGCGATGACGACATCGCCGCCTTCGCTGACCCGCGTCGCGGTCATCACGAACCAGCGCTCGATCTCCCGGCGCGTGGCAGGGATATTGCTGGCTGAAGCGCTGCTGCGCGCCAGACAAGACCGCGGCGATGCCGTCCAGGGCTTCTGAGGGCAAGCTTATCGCCTGTCCATGCGGACCGCCGGACGATATTGAGATAATTCTGGCCGAGATAAGCCTTGTCATCGGCGCAATCGTTCTCGACGGCGAACCGGCGCCACGCTTGGTTCACGTGAACAATCTCGCCAGTTGCGTCCAATATGGCGACGTGAGGCGCGATGCCATCGAACGCCGCGACGATGCGATCTTTGGAGATCATCAAAGGTCTAGCCGCAGATGCCCGCTTCCCCATGCCTACGCACAAGCCGAACCATTATGCGGCGCCCGAACAAGTATCTTGACGATTGTCAAACCCGAGCGACACTGAGGCGTTGCGCCACAGTGTTCTTGCGCTCGACGATAGCCGGCTCGATCCCGCCGGTCAGAACATGGCGGCGTGGACGCGGTCTGGCGGATTGTGGCCGTCGAGGAAGGTGCGGATGTTGATGATCACCTTCTCGCCCATGTCGAGGCGCCCTTCCAGCGTCGCCGAGCCCAAATGCGGCAGAACGACAACCTTGTTGTTCTTCAGGAGCTTTGGATTGATGGCCGGTTCGTTCTCGAACACATCGAGGCCCGCGCCGCCGATCTCTCCCGCCTCCAGCATCCGGGCAAGCGCGTTCTCGTCGATGACTTCGCCGCGCGCGGTGTTCACAATGTAGGCCGTCGGCTTCAGAAGCTTGAGCCGCCGGGACGACAGAAGATGGAAGGTCGCCGGCGTGTGCGGGCAGTTCACCGATATGATGTCCATATGGGCGAGCATCTGGTCCAGGCTTTCCCAATAGGTTGCGCCCAACTCCTCCTCGACGGCGGCGGGCACGCGGCGGCGGTTGTGATAATTGATCGACAGCCCGAACGCCTTCGCACGGCGCGCCACCGCGCGGCCAATGCGGCCCATGCCGATGATGCCGAGCTTCTTGCCCCAGATGCGGTGGCCGAGCATCCAGGTCGGCGACCATCCATGCCACTCGCGGCCCTCTTGCAGATAGCTCGCGCCCTCGACCAGTCTGCGCGGCACCGCCAGGATCAGCGCCATCGTCATATCGGCCGTATCCTCCGTGAGGATGCCCGGCGTATTCGTCACAATAATGCCACGATTGCGCGCGGTTTCGAGGTCGATATTGTCGACGCCCGTCCCATAATTGGCGACAAGCTTCAATTGCGGCCCCGCCAGCGAAAGAAGTGTCTTGTCAATCCGGTCGGTTACGGTAGGAACGAGCACAGCCGCCGTCCGCATCGCCGCTGTAAGCTGATCCCGGCTCATTGGGGCGTCGGAGGCGTTGAACGTCACATCGAACAATTCGCGCATCCGCGTTTCGACGAGTTCAGGCAGCTTGCGGGTTACGACAACTTTTACGTTTTGTGAGTTCATAGGGTGCTCGGGATGGCCGGCTCGGCCTTTTTCGATTTGTGCAACGCAACTTCTCTCCCGTTATCTAGCAGATACGGCACACGATGACAAAGACTCGGATCAAATGCGGCATCTTAATCTTATGTGCACTCACTTTTTGCCGGGGCGGCGCGCGCTGAGGACGGCGTGGCGCGCGGCGTCGGCACGGCGACCGGCCTGCCGCTGCCGAGATTTGTCAGCCTCAAATCCGACGAGGTGAACGCGCGCGTCGGCCCGGGCGGCGATTACCAGATCGCCTGGGTGTTCCGGCGCGCCGGTCTGCCGGTCGAGGTGCTGGGCGAATTCGAGAACTGGCGGCAGATCCGCAACTCGAGCGGCAGCACGGGCTGGGTCAATGCGGCCCTCACCAGCGCGCGGCGCACGGCCGTGGTCGCGCCGTGGGTGAAGGACCGCTCTCTCTTCGAGCTGACCTCCTCGCGGGGCGGCTCCACGGCGGTCGCGCGGATCGAGCCCGGCGCGATCGTCGACATCATGCATTGCGACGGCGAGGACTGCGAGGTTTACGCAGGCAGCCAGAAGGGCTGGGCGCCGCAGAAGAATTTGTGGGGCGTCTATCCCAGCGAAAAGGTGAAGTAACCTGTTTCCCGGGCGCCTAACTTGCCGCGATCTATAAGATAACCCGCCGAGAACATGAGCAGCGACACTGACTCTCATAACCGACAGCCGTTAAGGAAATGCCCGGTAGGGAATTTTCGAATAAACCAGCTCGACGTCCTTAGGACTGGCATGAAATGCGGCAAGACAATCGTTTACAACCTGAGTTGTCTTCGTTCGATCAGCCGCTGGACCAATCACGATCTGTTTGAGCGCGGTGCCGATGCTATTTCTCCAACGGAATTCCCGAAACCGCCTCAGCGAGTTCGTCGGAGTTCTTTCGAACTTTACGTCCGGCGCAGGCCTATCGTACCGAAAGAGCTGCTGAAACCTGTATTCATTCTCGTGCCGGTATCCTTCGTGCTTGAAGAACATGATGCAGCGAATGACATTCACGGCGTGGTAGACCAGCAAATCCCTCATGTAGGCATGGAGCGCATCGTCCCGCACCTCCGTCGTGATCTCGAAGACTTATCAGCGGATCGACGAGGTCGGCAAGCTTCGTTTGAATACGGGTCAGTTCCTTGTCCGTCGTATGTGATCGGAAACGTGGAATTGTTAGAGATCGGCTTCCCTTTCCTGTTGCAGAATGCTTCTTGCGAGAGATTTGGTGTCGAACCCCAGGGCAAAGCCGCAGCCATTGTCGGCGTAAGCACGCCATTGGTTCAAATCGTCTCCGTCGCCGCTGAAACAACAGATGAAGAAATGCCGCCGCTTCGATTCCGGCGTCAACATCGAAACGCTCAAGGCAACTGGCGAAGGTCTCGACTTCCGGGCGGCTAGCGGCTGCTCTAGACTTGAGGACGTTGATCGCGGCGGTCAAGCCGTGCCGTAATTCGGAGGGGTCGTTCATATCGAATATGTCGGAGAAACGCAATGTGCCGCTCTCCATGATGCCCTTGAATCCCATTTCATTTGTATAGTGATAGAGCATCGGCGGTGGTTTCGCGGCTTCGATTTTTTGAACAAACTCCGTCAAAATCGCCGTCGCTTGGTTTTCGTACTTTCGGAGCATGTCGGTCATCATACGGGGAATGCGAGTCGTTCTGCTCGTCATAGGTCAATGCTTTCGTCAATTATTGCGCGTCACGTATCCTCGCCTGCCCCCGCGAATGCAACCGCAAATCCTACCGCAACAATTCGCAGCATCGCCCGCGATCTTCACGCCCCAACATGGTCTTACAATAAAATCAAGAGGTAAGAGCATGCCCGAACTTTGCGAGCGCAGTAACGGCAGCTTACTCCGCAAAAGCAGGGACACTGCGAAATAGGCTCAGTAGTCGGCTTTCGGGCCTGTTGTGTGAGTTCCAAGCGTTGGAGAACCGGAACCCTCGCCCTAGAGTGGATGTCGCCCCTAACCTCTTCCTTCCCGATGGCTGCCTCGAAATCGTGGATTGACGCGAGCCTTGCCTCGTGAGATGCGGCTTGCAGCGCCAATGCAGGAGGAGACGCCATGATCACCGAAATCGTGGAAATCGAAGTGAAGCCGGGCGACGAAGCGGCCTTCGAGGCTGCGGTGGCGCAAGCGATCGTGGTGTTCCGCCGCTCCAAGGGCTGCCACGGCATGGAGCTTCATCGCACCATCGAGAGGCCCTCGAAATACCGGCTCTTCGTCAAGTGGGAGACGCTGGAAGACCACACCGTGACGTTTCGCGGTTCGGAGAATTTCCAGGAATGGCGGCGGCTCGTCGGCCCCTATTTCGCGTCCCCGCCGGCCGTCGAGCACGTGAGCGTCGCCGTCGCCGGATTTTGAGCAAAATAAAGACAAACTCGGCGGTCTATTCGGATGCTGAAAAGCCGGATATGCAGGCTCATCCTTCGAGAGCCTCAGGATGAGGGCGAGCGATTGCAAAGGCTCGACCTCATGGTGAGCTTGTCGAACCATGCGCCGCATTTTTGCTGGTCCGGGCTTAATGACGGGAGGACGCCATGGCATTGCCTTTGATACCTTTATTGCTGGCGAAAGTGGCGGCGAAGGTCGTGGCGAAGAAGGCGATCGCCCATGCGGGCCACCATGCCGCTCGCCATGCCGCGCAGGAAACGCTAGGGCGCAAGGTGGCGAAGAATGCGGCGCAGAAGGCCGCCGACGCCGTCATCGACAAGGCGGCCGCGCGGAAGGAGCCAAAGAGCAAGAACGGCCGCTAAGGACGGGAAGTGCTTATATAGTTACTTATAGCCTTTTTACCAAACGAACCCAATTTCAACTCTTTGTAAACGCTATCGCTTCCGCCCTCAAAGCGAGACGTTCGCGGCGATGCCGAGCGCCCGGAACGCCTCCGAGCCGCCGCGCGTGAGGTCCTTGCCGATCAACTGGTCGCCGCTCAGCGCGCGAATGCCGCCGTTCTTCGCGCCCGTAATCATGTTCATGGCGATAAAGGCATAGCCCGTGTCCGAGGATGACACGCCGATGCCGACCTCTGGGCCGTCGATGTAATTGTTGATGACGCTCATCGTGCCGAGCCGCCATGCGCTGCCGAGCCGCAAGCCGAAGTGGCCCCCGCCGCCGATGAGGTTGTTCGAGACGAGCCCGTCGCCTTCGACCCAGATGGCGGCGCGGGCGCAGGCCGAGGCCCGGTTGCCGGTCACGAGCAGACCCGAGCCGGAGCAGACGAGGCCGTCGCCGCCGCTCGAAATCACCTGGCAATCGGCGATGGTGAGATTGCGGCAGTCCCGCGCGGCGAGACCTGTGCCGATGAAGGCGACGCCGCGAAGGCTGACATCCTGTTTGTTCTGAAATTCGAATGCGGACGATCCCTGGGGCGCGACGAGAATGGAAAGCCCCGGCGCGCCAGAGACGGCCGCCCTGGAGGGAAGCTGCAACTTCGCGACGCGATACATTCCAGCTGGAATGATGACGGGCTGCCCCGCGGGCGCAAGCGCGTCGATCGCGCGCTGCATGGCGGCGGACTGATCGCGCTCGGCGTTGGGCTCCACTCCGAAATCGGCAACGCTTCTGCCAGGGGCGCCTTGCGGCAGCGGCGCGGCCTCAGCCGTCGCTCCCCCCAGCAAGGCAGCCGCCCCGCCCATCCCGATAAAGTGCCTGCGATCCATGGCCGATGCTTCCCCCGCGCTTGAGCACGTCTTCCCTCGCGCGTAGCACAGCTTCGGCGCTGGCGCGAATGAGAATCCGCGCGCCCGCCACGGCTTCCTCCATCGTCAGGCGCGGCTCGACCTCCATTTCGGCGCCCAAAGCCGGCATATGGACGAAGCTCACCAACCGGCCATTCGGCTCGCCATCGTAGAGACTCCAATAGAAGAGCGCATTGCACAGATAGCGGCCGGCATCCTCGGAAAGCGCCGCAGGCAAGCCATCCGCAGTCAGAGCCCCAAGGAGGTCAAGCGGCGGCAGCGTCGACATCAGGACGGGCTTGCCTTTTAGGACGAGCGGCTGCTCAGGGCGAACAACGCCGGCGCGATCCTCGCGCGGGCCGCTCATGTTGAAGGCGCGCGTTTCGATCTCGAAGCCGAATGCGCGCTTGGAGACGCCAAAATGCAAGATCGCGTGCGGCTGAAAGCGGGCCGCCGCTCGCCAGGCCGCAGCCCTGGCGCTCGCCCAGACCACCGGAATGATCGCGGTGGCGATTTCCAGTCCGGGCGCGGCAGGAGACTTTGCGAGCGCCAGAGCCAGGGAAGCCGAGGCGTTATGCGGAATGGTGGGAAAAGGACCGAACCCCGTCACAAGCACGCGAACGGACTGATCGGACGCGTTCGTCATGGGCGCTCGAGCAGGAGAGCCGCGGCTTCGTCGGCGGCGACGGAGGGAGGCTTGACGCCGCTTCGCACTTCGCCGCCCAGTTCCGCGATTTTCGCCGCCGCGAAGTCGCTCGATAGAAACGCCGAACGGATGTGATCCTCGATCATCGCATGCATCCAGCGCACATCCTGCTCGCGGCGCTTGGCCTCGAATTCGCCCGTGGCTTCGAGCGCGGTCCGGTGCGCCTTGATGTTGGCCCAGAGCTCGTCGAACCCGCGGCCCTCGCGCGCTGAAAGGGTAAGCACCGGCGGCTTCCAGGAGGCGCTCGGCGGCGTCAAAATCTTGAGCGCCGACGAATAATCCGCGGCGGCGCGGCGCGCAGCGTTTTCATTGCCGCTGTCGGCCTTCGTGATGGCGATCATGTCGGCGAGCTCCATCACGCCTTTCTTGATGCCTTGCAGCTCGTCGCCGCCCCCCGCCAGCATGAGGAGAAGGAAGAAATCGACCATGCCCGGCGACCGCGACCTCGGATTGCCCGACGCCCACCGTCTCGACGAGCAAGACGTCGAAGCCGGACGCCTCGCACAGGAGAATGGTTTCGCGGGTGGTGCGGGTGACGCCGCCGAGCGTGCCCGACGACGGCGACGGGCGGATGAAAGCATTGGGATCGACGGAAAGCTGAGCCATGCGCGTCTTGTCGCCGAGGATCGCGCCGCCCGAGCGTGTGGAGGACGGGTCGACCGCGAGAACGGCGACCCGATGGCCGAGGCCCGTGAGCACGCTCCCGAACGCGTCGATGAGCGTGGATTTGCCCACGCCCGGAACGCCCGTGATGCCGATCCGATGCGAGCGTCCCGCCGCGTCATTGAGGAGCGTCAAAAGCCGCCGCGCCTGCGCCCGGTGCTCGGGCTTGCGGCTTTCGATGAGCGTGATGGCGCGCGCAACCGCGACGCGCCCGCCCTCGCGGACACTGGCCGCCAGCGCGTCGATGTTGTTCCTGTCGTCCCGGCCCGCGGGCATCCCGTATTGCATTCAAAAGCAATAAAAGAGGCGCGGCTTCGAGACAAGCTGCTCTGGCGCCGCTGGGACGAAAATGGCGGCGCAAATTGCGCAAACCGGAACTTAGCTGTTCACGAATGGAAACCCCTGGTTGCAGACGGACGATCCGCCATGCGTAAATGCTCCCACAGTCGCGTTCGAGAGCGTCGCCTATCCACCGAAACCGGGGAAGGAGGTTCCGATGCGCCAAGACCCTCTCGTAGCCATTGCTCACCCGACCGATTTCTCCGAAGCGAGCGCCGAGGCTTTCGCACATGCCTTGCGGCTTGCCTTGGAGTTCCGCTGCCGCCTTGACCTGTTGCATGTGAGATCCGGGGACGGGGAGTGGTCGTCGTTCCCGCATGTGCGGGAGACGCTCGCGCGTTGGGAGCTTTTGCCTGCCGATGTCGATCACGCGCAAGTCCAGGAGAAGCTCGGGATCGAGATAAGAAAGATCGAGATCGAGCATCAAGACCCGCTCCGAGGGGTCGCCGGCTTTCTCACGTCGCATCGGCCGGGCCTCGTCGTCATGGCCACGCGCGGAGCCCAAGGGCTGAGCCGCTTTATATCGGAGTCCGTTTCAGAGGGGATCGCGCAGAAAACAAATCTCCCGGCGCTTTTCCTTGGGCCGAACGCCCGCCCCTTTGTCGACTCGAAAAACGGCCGCCTCCATCTGAAGAGCGCCGTTATTCCGGTCGCCCGCCATCCCTCGCCCGCCCGCGCGCTAACGCTCTTTCATCATCTCCTTGGGAAAGCTTGGCCTTGTGCAACGATATGTCCACGTCGGACATGAAAGCTTCGCGCTGACCGGCCCGGCGGGAATGCGTGAGCGCGTCACGACCCTCGAAGGCCCAACGGTGGAGGCCATCCTCTCGGCTGCGAGTTCCTACCTCGCGGATCTTCTCGTCATGCCGACCGCTGGGCGTCACGGCTTTCTCGACGCCTTGAGAGGAAGCACGACGGAACAGGTTTTGCGCCGCGCGCCGTGTGCGCTCCTCGCCCTGCCCGCCTGAAATTCCTGTTGTGAAAGAGGGCTGCGGCTTGGAAGTCCCTCCCCTGCCATGAAGCAGCCACGCTTAAACATCAGCTTGCAAACGTAGAAGCTTGTGCCTATTTTGACGTCATCCCAGCATTTGAGGTTTTCATGGCCCGCGTCACCGTCGAAGATTGCGTCGATAAAGTTTCGAACCGTTTCGAACTCGTTCTTCTCGCCGCGCACAGGGCGCGGGCGGTTTCTGCGGGCGCGCCGATCACCGTCGACAGGGACAACGATAAGAATCCCGTCGTCGCGCTTCGCGAAATTGCGGATACGATGGTATCGCCGGAAGATCTCAAGGAAGATCTGATACACTCGCTACAAGCGCACGTCGAAGTTGACGAGCCCGAGCCTGAAGGCTGCACCCGCGCTTCCGAAGCGCCCGTCCTGTGAATGTGCTGGGTCCCGACGATCAGTTTTCCGACGCCATGATCGACCGCATTACGGAAGAAGAGCTGCTGCAGGGATTGGCTCGCAGCATTCCAGCCGAAGCGGCGAGCGGCGGACGCGCAAAGGGCTAAAAAACTGTTGGGAAATCGCATCTTGACTTTGTCGCGTTTTGGAGACTGTTTTAAACATCTAGAGTTGCAATTTTAAAAGTCTGGCGAGGCCGTGCAGCTTGAAACTCAGGCGAGATCGCAGCCGATCATGCGGCAGTACGAGCTCGTAGAAAAAGTTCTGAGCTACAATTCAAAGGCGAATGAAGCTCTGCTGAATCGCGCCTATGTCTATGCGATGAAGGCGCATGGTCAACAGAAGCGGGCCTCGGGCGATCCTTATTTTTCACATCCTCTTGAAGTCGCTTCAATCCTGACAAGCCTGAAGCTCGACGACGATACAATTGCGACAGCGCTTCTTCACGACACGATCGAGGACACGCAAACCACCAAGGACGAGATCGACCGGTTGTTCGGCCCGAATATCGCGTCCCTTGTCGATGGTTTGACGAAGATCGAAAAGCTCAATCTCGTCTCCAAGAAGACGCAGCAAGCCGAAAATTTCCGGAAGCTCCTGATCGCGATTTCGAGCGATGTCCGCGTGCTGCTCGTCAAGCTCGCCGACCGGCTTCACAACATGCGCACGCTTGAGCATATGCGGCCGGAGAAGCGGCGGCTCATCGCGCAGGAAACAATGGACATCTACGCGCCGCTGGCCGGCCGGATGGGCATCCAGGAATTTCGCGACGAGCTTGAAGAGCTGTCCTTCCGATGGCTTCATCCTGCCGCATACGAAACGCTTATGTCGCGGCTCAACATCCTGCGCGACCAGAACCGTGGCCTGACAAAAGAGATTGCGACGGAACTCAAGGCCAAGCTCGAAGCGCAGTCCATCAAGGCGGAGGTCTTCAGCCGCGAAAAGAAACCCTACTCGATCTGGCTCAAAATGCAGAACAAGCAGATCGGTCTGGAGCAGCTTTCGGACGTCTATGGTTTCCGCGTTATCGTCCCGACCATGGAGGAGTGTTACACCGCGCTCGGCGCCGTGCACACAACCTGGCGTGTCGTGCCCGGCCGTTTCAAGGACTACATTTCGACGCCGAAGCATAACGAGTATCAATCGATCCACACCACCATTGTCGGCCCGCGCCATCAACGCGTCGAGCTGCAGGTGCGCACTGCGGCAATGCATCAGATCGCCGAATATGGCGTCGCGGCGCACTCCGGCTACAAGCTTGCGGCCCTGGCGAAGGTAAACGGGGATGCGCGCGGCGTCAAAGGTCCGGCGCCCGGCGAGAGCACCGCCTATCAATGGCTTCGCAAGCTCGTCGACAATCTCCTGGAGGGGGACAATCCCGAGGAGTTCCTGGAGCACACGAAGCTCGAGCTTTTCCTGGATCAGGTGTTCTGTTTCACGCCGAAGGGCCGGCTGATTGCGCTGCCGCGCGGCGCGAACGCCATCGATTTCGCCTATGCCGTCCACACGAATGTCGGCAATCGCTGCATCGGCGCGAAAATCAATGGCCGCCACATGCCCCTGATGAACGAGCTGAAGAACGGCGACGAGGTCGAGATCATTCTCTCCAACGCCCAGACGCCGCCTGCGGCCTGGGAAAACGCCGTCATCACCGGAAAAGCCCGCTCGGCCATTCGACGCGCGACAAAGGACGCCGTTCGCAAGCAATATCTCTCTCTCGGCCGCGACATTATGAGAGCGGCTTTGCAGCGCGCCGGAAAAACCGGCGACACCGACCTCAACCCTGTCCTGCCGCGGCTTGGCCAGAGGAATGTCGAGGATCTGCTGACAGCGGTGGGCCGGGGCGAGACAACGGCCGACGATGTGCTGAAGGCCATTGATCCCAATCTCGTCCAGGAGGGCGGCCCGAAGCGCCGAACCATCACCCGCAACGACGAAGGCTGGTTCAATCTGCGCCGCGTCACGAGCTTCAAGTTCCGGTGGCCCGGGCTTCTGGCCGGGTCGGAGGATGAGGACGGCGGAAAGGGCGTTCCGATCCGAGGCGTGAATGGCGCGTCCGTTCATTTCGGGGAAGGCGGCGCGGTTCCCGGCGAACGCATTGTCGGCATCCTCGACCCGGGCCAAGGCATCACGATCTACCCGATTCACTCGCCGCATTTGCGCGACTATGAAGATCAACTCGACCGCTGGATCGACGTGACCTGGGATATCAGAGAGGGCGCGACCGAGCTTTTCCCCGCGCGCATCCAGGTTACGGCCGTCAACGGGCCGGGAAGCCTTGGGAAAATCGCAAGCGTAATCGGAGCCGCCGGGGCGAATATCGATAAATTACAAATGGTCAACCGTGGGCACGATTATACCCAGATGCTGATCGACGTTGAGGTCCTTGATCTTAAACATTTGACCGATATGCTCAATGGGGTAAAAAATCTGAATGTGGTCAGTTCAGCCAGCCGCATCCTGACTTAAAGAACCCCACCAGAGGCGCCGATGCTATCCGACGACGCCATCCTTAAAGAGTTTCGTGACGCCGGAGCGCTGCTCGAAGGCCATTTCATCCTTTCCTCGGGCTTCCATTCGCCGGCTTACCTGCAATGCGCGCGCGTCCTCATGGAGCCGCGGCGCGCGGAAAGGCTTTGCGCATCCCTCGCCGAAAAGATCAGGGCCGCGGACATAGACGCCGACCTTGTTGTTTCGCCGGCCATGGGCGGCGTTGTCGTGGGCTATGAAATGGGCCGCCACCTTGGCCTCCCGGCGATCTTTTTCGAGCGCGTCGACGGCGCCTTCACGTTGAGGCGCGGCTTCAAGATCGAAAAGGGTCAGCGATGTCTCCTCGTCGAAGACGTGGTGACGACGGGCTTGTCGTCACGGGAATGCATGGATGCGGCGCGGGCGCTTGGCGGCCATATTGTCGCAGCCGCCGCGCTCGTGGATCGGTCCGGCGGGCGGGCCGAATTTTCTGTTCCCTTCATTCCCCTGATTCGGCTTGACATTCCTCATTTCGCACCCGATCAACTGCCTGCTTCTATCGTCGAAATACCGTCTATCAAGCCTGGAAGCAGGGGCTTGAAGACCTAAGACGCCGCCGCCTTGAGGGAACCTTAAGGGGCGCCTACGCTTTGAAGTTCTGTTGCCTCTGCTGGGCTGGGAGACATGCTCTTTAAACGTCGAAAACAGCTTTCGCTGGCTCAGCGTCTGCGTAACGTGATATGGCCGGCCCGCAGTTTCGAGAGGTCTTTCCGTTACATGATCCTGCGGCTGTGGCGGATCAAAGCGAGTCCGCACAGCATTGCGATTGGCTGCGCCGCAGGCGTTTTTGCTGTCTTTACGCCGTTCCTCGGATGCCAGATGCTGCTGGCCGCATTTCTCGCTCTCATGTTCCGCGGGAGCGTCATAGCGTCGGCCGTCGGGACGTTTGCGGGTAATCCCTTAACTTATCCCATCATTTGGGGGTCGACTTTCGGGGTTGGGAACCTGTTTTTGGGTGACTTCGCCAATGCCGAGATCGGCAAGCTGTCGACGGGGGCCCAGGCGCTCAGGGTCAGCATCAGCGAGGCGTCTCCGGATGGGGTCGCAACGGCGGTCGAAGGTCTTTGGCCGATCCTGAAACCGATGGCGCTTGGAGCTCTGCCGCTCGGCGGCCTCACGGCGGTCCTGATCTATTTCATCGTGCGCCGTCTGCTTCAGGCCCAACATGACAGGCGCGCCGATAGAGCCGGCCATGAGGCGGCGCCGGCCTCAGCCCGATGAAGACGCCTGCCGTTCGCCTTGGCTTGAACATCGATCACGTCGCTACGCTGCGTAACGCCAGAGGCGGCTTCCTTCCCGATCCCATTCGCGCGGCGCGCATGGCCGTCGAGGCTGGCGCCGATGGCATTACGGCGCATCTCCGCGAGGACCGGCGTCATATTCGCGATGAAGATATCCGCCGGATCATGGCCGAGATCGACGCCCCCCTCAATCTTGAGATGGCGGCCACGGAGGAGATGACGGCCATCGCCATCAAGACCGCCCCTCACGCGTGCTGCATCGTTCCGGAACGCCGGGAAGAAATCACCACGGAGGGCGGCCTCGACGCCGCTGGCGCTTACGCCACGCTTGGCCCACTCGTGCGGCGCCTGTCGGACAGCGGCATTCGCGTTTCGCTTTTTATCGATCCCGACCCGCGCCAGGTCGATGGAGCCGTCCGGGTCTCGGCCCCCGTTGTGGAGCTGCATACCGGCCAGTATTGCGAAGCGTGGCTCGCCGGAGATGAACGCGCGGCCAAGGCCGAGTTGCGGCGGCTTGCGCGAACCGCGGAGCTTGCGGCGCAATCCGGCCTTGAGGTCCATGCGGGCCACGGCCTCGACTTCGAAACCGCAGCGCACCTCGCCGCTCTGCCGCAAATCCGCGAATTGAACATTGGCCATGTTATCATCGGGGAAGCGATCTTCGTCGGTTTGCCGGAGACGATACGGCGTATGCGAGCATCCATCGCGAAGGGCGTCGCGGCCCGAACTCACGAAGCGCAGCGGCAGCAATAGCGGCATCGGCGGGGCGCGGTGATCATCGGCATCGGCAGCGACTTGATCGACATCCGCCGCATCGAAAAGGCCATCGAGCGCTATGGCGACCGCTTCCTGGACCGCATCTTCACCGAAACGGAGCGTCGGAAATCGGATCGCCGGGCTAATCGCGCCGCTTCTTACGCCAAGCGCTTCGCGGCAAAAGAAGCCTGCGCCAAGGCGCTCGGCACCGGCTTTAGCCACGGCGTCTTCTGGCGCGACATGGGCGTCGTCAATCTGCCGGGCGGACAGCCGACAATGAAGCTGGCCGGCGGCGCGGCGGAGCGGCTGCAACGCCTGCTGCCGGAAAAACATGCGGCGCAGATTCACCTCACCATCACCGACGATTTCCCGCTCGCCCAAGCCTTCGTGCTGATTT
>CAWFXN010000038.1:0-38097 GCA_963819665.1 uncultured Alphaproteobacteria bacterium | reverse complement strand
AGGGCGCTTCCTTTCCAACCGCGACATTCCTGTTTCGAGGGCGCATGTTTACGCGTCCCGGCAGCCGTGGATCTCCAGGGTCCATGCGCACATCTGTCACTTGCCATAGTCGCGCTTCCGCGAACCGACGATGATCGAGCCTCGATAGTGGCCGCGTGGCGGGCTGATTTCGCTTGAGCGACGCGAGCATCCCTCACCCCTATTTTTTCTTAAGAGATGCGTCGCGTGATGACGATCCCGTCCGCCGAGAATCCGGCTGCAAACGCCGGACGATTATGCCGCCTTGACCGAGTTGAATGAAAGAGCCTTCGGGCCGGACCGCTTCGGCCCGAACCGCCTACCGCGTGCGCCGAAGGCGCGATACGCGATCCCCGGCTCAATCTCTGCGCGGTTCTTGAAGGCGAGATTATCGGCTCTGTGGACTTCACGCCGGTCAGCATCGGGGGTGTTTTGGGAGCGCTGCTGCTCGGGCCGCTCATCATCGCCGAGGATCACAAGAATCAGGGCCATGGCCTGAGACTCATGCTGGATGGGCTAGAGCGCGCTCGCTCGCTCGACTATCGGCTTGTGACCCTCGTGGGCGACCTGCCTTATTACGCCGCGCCGGGTTCGGCGCGACGCCTCCAGGCCACATCATCTTTCCGGGACCGGTGGACCCGGCGCGCATCCTGCACGTCGAGCTGATTCCGGATGTGCTCAGGCTTACCGCGGTCTCGTCCGGGGTATCCCAGAAACTTGAACGCTTAGCGGCCCTCGCGATACCACGTTAGGGACAAAAGCCCCAGTCCGAGTGCGAGCGCGGCAAAACCCGCGATAAGCGGCGTATAAGAGACAGCCGTCACCTCGAACGCGTCGCGCGCTTTCAGGCCGAGCCAGGATGCGCCGTTGAAGTGATGGCCTGATCTCATCATCGAAATTGCGGGTATGGCTGACGCGGCCGCGCCTGCTGTCCCACCGAGGAAAAAGGCTCCGCCGCCTGTCGTATCCAGGATCGGCCGTAATGGCTCGTCCGTCGCGACAACGCGCTGAAACTCGGGGGCATTCATCTCCCCCGCGATGGCAATGGCGCTCAAACCATCCATTGTGATGCGATGCACGCCCGGTTCGTCGGTCGATAACGTCTTGGCGAAGCGTCCCGGCGCACGCTGATCGAGAGCGAATTTCACTTCGCGGCCGGAGGGCGTCGTCATGGTTGCTTCGCCAACCTGGCCCTTAACGGTGCGGCGTTCGATGGTGATCTCGTTCCGGCCTGCGCGCGCCGACAAGGCTTCTTCTTCGAGGTCGGGTTCTTTCATGAGCCAATGCGCAAGACGGCGCAGGAGATCGACATGCGGGCCGCCGCCTTCATAGCCGCGCGCCCAGAGCCATGCGTGATCGGAAAGGAGAAGCGCAACCCGGCCGCTCCCCCGGCGGTCCAGTATCAAGAGCGGCTTATTTTCCGCGCCGCTCATCACAACTTCGCCGCGTTCGGCTTGGCTGTCGACCACGCGGAACCAATGGCCCCAGCTTGGATCCTGCCCTTCTTTTCGCGGCGCGCCGGGAAGCCCAGCGGTCACAGGATGCTTTTCGCCTTCCTTGGTGATCGCGGGCCTGAACGCCTCCTCGACCACCCGCCCTGTTGGCCGGGCCGGAAGAATGCTTCCGAGCGGCGTACGCGCGAGGCTGACGGGCGACGCGTAATCGGCGCCAGCCGCGACAAGCACGGCCCCGCCCTGCTCGACGTAACGCGCCACATTATCGAGATAAATCATCGGCAGCACCGCGCGGCGCTGATAGCGGTCGAAGATGATCAGATCGAACTGGCTGAGCTTTTCGGAGAAGAGTTCGCGCGTTGGGAAGGCGATGAGCGAAAGCTGGTCGATGGGCGTGCCGTCGTGCTTCTCGGGCGGACGCAGGATCGTGAAATGAACAAGATCGACCGCTGCATCGGAGCGCAACAGATTACGCCAGGTGCGTTCGCCTGCATGGGGTTCGCCGGAAACGAGCAACACGCGCAGGTTTTCCCGCACGCCCTGCGCCTGGATCACCGTCTTGTTGTTGATGGTGGTCAGTTCGCCTGGTTCGGGCTTCAACTCGACCTCGACGATATTTGGGCCGGCCCGGTCGAAGCGCAGCCGTATCGGAACCGGCTTGCCGTAGGGAGCCTGCACCGTTTCCACGGCTCCCGAGGCGCGGCGTATGAGAAAGGTGGCGGGCGCCCCGTCGGTGCTTTTTCCGCTGCGCTCTGCCTTCACCTCGGCAAACTGCTCCGAGCCGACGAGCCCGAAGCGCGGCGCAGACACGACTTGGATTCGATCGTCCTTTTCGTCTGGCGATCCTGTGATCAGCGCGTGCAGAGGCGCGTCGAAGCCGAGGCGGCCATGATCCTTCGGCGCATCGTGAACCTGGCCGTCGGTGATGAAAATCGCGCCTGCCATGCGGCCCTGCGGAACGTCAGCCATGGCGGAGTTGAGCGCGCTGAAAAGGTTGGTCGCTTCTCCGCCCGGCTGGTCCGTCCCGGCTGCGTGGACCCAGCGCACCTCCAGATTGGGGATTTTCGCGAGCTTGTTCTTCAGCTCAGACTCGATCTGTTGCGCGCGTTGATTGCGCCCGGCGAGTTGCATGCTGGAGCTTGCATCCGCGACGACGACCGCAATATTGGAAAGCGATTTCCGATCTTCGTTTTTCAGATTCGGATTGGCCAGCGCCAGAAGCAGGCAGCAAAGGCTCAACGCCCGCAAGACAGCGCCCCTGCGGTTCCGCCACGCCGAAAGCGCGATCACCGCCGCGCATAGAATGGCGCAGGCGACAAGCAACTCCAGCGAAAAGAATGGGAAGAACTCAACAGACCAAGTCATGAGGCGTGTACTGCTTTGCTGATGCGATCAATGCCCGAGGCGTTCCAGGATGGCGGGCACATGAACTTGATCTGATTTGTAATTTCCGGTCAGCGCATACATAACAATGTTAATCCCGACGCGATAGGACATTTCCCTTTGGTCTTCGCCGCCGGGAACGGCGGCAAACATCGGACGGTCATTGTCGTCCATCGCCCAGGCGGCGGCGAGATCGTTCGAGGTGACAATGATGGAGCTGACGCCGTCAGATTTCACAGCCCGTTTTGTTGTATCTCCCATATCGGACCGCGCCTCCACCCAAGGATCGCCATTGTCCCAGCGGCCGGGGAACGACTGAAGCAGATAGAACGATTTCGTCAGCACATGGTCGTCCGGCACACGCTGGAGCGGCGGCAGATCGAGTTTGCCTAAAAGCTGCGAGAGCGGCGTCGACACGCCAGACGACAAGAGGCTGCCCGGATTAGCGTCATCGCTCTTTGTATCGAAGATGATAAGGCCGCCCTGCTTCATATAGGCGTCTATTTTGGCGAGCACGGCATCCGGCAAAGGCTCGGCGTTTGGCAAGACCGGCCAATAAATGAGCGGGAAAAACACCAGTTCGTCGCGAGCGGGATCGATCGCCATGGGATCGCCTGGCTCGACGGCGGTCCGCAACGTCAAGATCTTCGACAACCCCGAAAGACCCGCCTGGCTTACCCGATCAGCCTCGGCGTTTCCCGTCACCACATAGGCGAGGTGCGTTTCGAGAGAGGCTTGCAGCGCGAAAGTGGCTGCTTCGTTCGCGGGCTTCGTTTCGGCGCGAGCGCCATAAACCGGGCCGAGGAAAAGGCCTAACGCCGCTATCGCAGCCGCTCGCGTCCGCCATTGGATCGAGCCGGGCCCTAGGAAAAGGGAGCAAACCACGCCGTCGATCAGGAAAAGGCCCAACGCGACAAGGAAAAGCCACGGCGCGAGCGCGACCGTCTTGGCGTCCGAAAACACTGAGACGCGCGCATTGGCGGGCGTCTTGAGCGCGGTCAGCGTATCGCCTTCCGAAACAACGTTGATTGCTCTCAGCGCATTTTGAGGGCCGTACAGCCCTGCTGGATTGGTTGCGCTTGCTCGAGCCTTCTCTACCTTTGCAGCGGCGATCGCCTGCGCACGCTCGCCTGGCTCGACAAGCTTTCCAAAGCCGTCAAGAACCCGCCAGGGCTTCAAGGACGCATCCTGACCGATATTAGCGGGCGAGCTTTCCCCAGAAGCGGCCGAAGCCTTTCCGCCATTCGACACTTGTAACGGCGCCATCTCCAAAGTCTTGCGCATCATCTCGACAAACAGGCCCGAGATTGGAAGGTTAGACCAATCCGGGTTGGCGGTAATATGGAAAAAAACAAGCGTTCCTGCTCCGCGTTTCACCGCGGTCACGAGAGGCGTGCCGTCAGCAAGCCGCGCCCAGACCTGGGCCTCTCGCGCCATCGCGGCCGGGTCCGCCAGCACCTGCCGCGAAATGGTGACATCCTTGGGAATGGCAAGCCCCTCGAAGGGAGAGCCCTGCTCAAAGGCAGCCGGCGTTTGCGGCGACGCCCAGGTCATCGCTCCGCCAAGCGTGCGGCCGCCTTCGCGCAGAGGCGCGGGCAGCAATGCGTCGCCGCCCTGTTCCAGTCTCGGCCCCGCAAAGCGGATCAACATGCCTCCCTTTTCCACGAAGCTGCGAAGCCGTTCGGCCACGCTGCCCGAGATGCGCCCGACATCGCTGAGTATAATGACGGAAGGTGAAGCGTTTGTAAGGTCCGTTGTGGCCTGATCGAGATTTGCGGTCTGAGCTTTTGTGACCTCGGCGAAGGGGGCAAGCGCGCGTTCAAGATAGTAAGTTGGAGAAAGGAGCGGCTGCGCCTCATCCGTGCCCTCGCTCGCAACGAGCCCGACACGCCGCCGCTGGGACCGGCCGTCGAGAAGGTAGACGCCGCCCGCCGAGGATTTGCCCACGATTTCAAGCCTCGCAACCTGGTTTCGAAGATCAAGGGGAAGGTCCAAAGACACATCTGCAAATGTGTTCGCGCCCGCGATACCGAAGGGAATGGCAGCCAGCCTGTCGCCGCGCGCCGTCAGGGCGGCGACGAGCCCAGCCCGCGGTCCCGATTCTGCTTTTAAGACGCGCGCGTGCATCGAACCAGCGGCGCTTGGCGCCGGAAGCGTGAGGGCAAGCGGTCCCAGACCCCGCCGCGTCGCCGTAGACCTCGATGGCGCCGTCCGCGTCAAGCTGGCCTAGAACCTTGCCCAGGGCGTCGGCCCCGGGATCTTCGACGCCATCGGCCAACCACGTGACGCGGATATTGCCCCGCCGCGAGCCAAGCTCCTTCTCGATTTGCTGCGCAAGCGCTGCACGATCGCCGGGGTAAGGCTGCGGCGTCAACGACGCGAAATGCTGCCGGAACTCGGCGGGCGTCAGCGATTGAAGCGGCGCCGCCGGCCCGGCGGTCGGAGCGAGGATGAGCGTCTGGCCGTTATCGTCGGCCGAGGCTGCAAGCTGTTCGGCGAAAGCCTGCCGGGCTGGCCAGCGGCTTCCAGCGGCCCAGCCATTATCGACAACGACAAGACGCGGCTGCGTCACCGCCGTTGAAGCGTTTGCCGGAGGCTTGATGAAAGGACCGGCCAATGCGCCGATCACCGCGGCGGCGACCAGCATACGAAGGGCCGTAAGCCACCATGGGCTTCGTATCGGCATCCTTTCGCGCGCCTTGAGCCCGAGAAGGAGCGAGGTCGGCGGAAAGGCGACAATCTCGGGCCGGGGCGGCGTCAAGCGCAGAAGCCACCATATGACCGGCAAGACCGCCAGCCCCACAAGTATCCAGGGCGCGGTAAAGGTGAGAGAACCCAATAGGCCCGGCATCATGACAGACCGGTCCTTGCAGCCGTTTGGCCCTTGATAAGACCCTTGGCGCGATAGGCTTTTTCAAGCCCGGAAAGATGCATGTGGAGAGGAAGGAGCGCCTCGACGGCTGGATGGTCGGTGTGATGGAGGAAGGGCGTCCACGCCACCTTTGCGGCGTTGAGCGCGATGGCCGCCTTGTGCGCGGCAAGCTTTTGCCGGTACTCCGCCCTTAGCGTCTCGGCGCGTTCGGCCACATACCGGGCGCCGCTTTCGGCGTCAATGAACTCCACGCGGCCCTGATAGGGCAGGCTTTCCTCCGCCGGATCGAGAATTTGCATGAGATGGCCGCGGATTCCTTGCACGGCGAACTTATTAAACACTGTCGCCAAAGTTGGTTCCGGTTCGAGAAAATCGCTGAAAATGACCATTTCGGAGTGACGGCTCAGCCGGTTTTTGCAATTCGGCAAGCCCTCGAAACTGGAAAGCGAACGCGCAAGTGTCTCCATTACGACCGTGGCGGTATTGTGCCGCGCCTTCGGCTCCATAAGATTGGGAATGCCGACACGTTCCCCTGCCTCGGACAGGAGTGTCGCCAGAGCGAGCGCCAGAACAATCGCGCGCTCCGCCTTGGAGGTTTGCGACAGGCGCGAGCGGAAATGCATCGACGGCGACAAGTCGATCCAGATCCAGACCGTGTGGGCTGCCTCCCATTCGCGTTCGCGCACGAACAGGTGGCTCGATCCTGCCGAGCGCCGCCAATCGATAAGCGCGGATGAGTTGCCGGCCTCGAAATTCCGATACTGCCAGAATGTTTCGCCGGGGCCTGCGCGCCGCCTCCCATGTGTGCCCTGAGCCACAGTCATGGCGACGCGCCTCGCTTCCAAAAGGAGCGCGGGCAGCTTTCCCACCAAATCCTGGGAAGCGCCCTCAAGGGCAAGAGCCGACGGCCTGGAAAGAAGATCGGATGACATCAAACGCGCTACGGTTTCACAAGCCGTTCAGGAGACCATCGATCACCTGATCGACGGTTATGTTTTCGGTGCGCGCCGTAAAAGTGAGCGCCATGCGATGCCGCAGGACCGGCTTTGCCAAGGCGATCACATCGTCGACCGAAGGCGCGAAGCGTCCATCGAGCAGCGCACGCGCGCGCACCGTCAGCATCAGCGCCTGGCTGGCGCGCGGACCCGGCCCCCAGGCCACAATCTCATTCACGCGGGGAGCGGCTTCGGCCGTTTGGGGACGTGCGGAGCGAACCAGCTTCAGGATCGCATCGACGACGCTGTCGCCTGTCGGAATCTGCCGCACGAGGCGCTGCGCAGCCATAACTTCGTCCGCGTTAAGGACCTGCTGCACGGTCCTGTCCTCGACGCCCGTCGTGGAATAGAGCATGCGGCGCTCGGCGGCTGCATCCGGGTAGGTCACATCGACCTGCAAGAGAAAGCGATCGAGTTGAGCTTCCGGCAAAGGATAGGTGCCCTCCTGCTCAAGTGGATTCTGTGTCGCAAGAACGAAGAACGGCGAAGGCAGCGCATAGGTTTGTCCGGCAAAAGTGACCTGATGCTCCTGCATCGCCTGCAAAAGCGCAGACTGCGTCTTGGGGCTCGCCCGGTTGATCTCGTCCGCCATGAGAAGCTGCGCGAACACGGGCCCCGCGACGAAGCGGAAGGACCGCGAACCCGCCTTTTCTTCGAGCACTTCCGTGCCTACAATATCGGACGGCATCAGATCGGGCGTAAACTGAATGCGCTTTGCATGAAGCCCGAGCGCTCCGCCGAGCGCCTCGACAAGAGAGGTCTTGGCGAGTCCGGGCACGCCGATGAGAAGGGCATGGCCACCCGAGAGAATGTTAACAAGGACAAGTTCAATGACGGTATCTTGTCCGAAGATGACGCTGGAAATCGAGTCCTTGACACGCGCCACTTTCGTCCGGATGTCATCGACACGTCTTACAATGTCCGGCTCGGCGGTGTGGTGCATTTTTTAAGCAACCTTTTGAGGACTGGGCCAATTTCCGATTTCGAGTATATGCTGATGCTTCCCGGTGATACAACGTCGCTTAGGCAAGGTTCATGCCTAATTCGGTTTACCTCCCGCGGCAAGAAGGCTGAGGTGTCCACTGCATCATTTGTCAGCATTGTGGAGAGATGCGCATGCAGAAGCCTCTTAAGCTGACGGAGGAGGAGAGGCTAAACCCTTTTTCTCCCGAGGGTTTTGCCGCGCGTGCGCGTGCTCGCGGCCTTCCGCTCGAGAAAGCCGGATGGATGGCTTCGCAGCCGGCATCCTATGGAATTGACGCCGGGCGGAGGCTCGACGAGAACGGCAATGCTAACGAAAATTTAAGGCTTGAAGATCTGGTTTCCCGGGAAGCCTGGAGGATGGCGGCCGTGCTGGTGCCGGTCGTGGCGCGGGAACCCGAGGCAACGGTGCTTCTGACGCTCAGAAACGCGCATCTCTCCGCTCATAGCGGGCAGATTGCCTTCCCAGGCGGCAAGATCGAACCGGGTGATGCAACGCCCATCGAGGCGGCGCTGCGGGAAGCGGAAGAGGAGATCGGATTGCCGCGGAAGTTGGTGACGCCCTTGAGCCTTCTCGACCGGCACAACACGGGCACGGGCTTCCGCATCATTCCCGTTCTCGCGCTCGTCGACCCGTTCTTCACACCGGCGCCAGACCCGAACGAGGTGGCCGATGTCTTCGAGGTCCCTCTGTCCTTCCTTATGGAAGAAGAGAATCACATGCGGCACCTACGCGAGTGGAACGACCGGCGCATTCTGTTCTACGCCATGGAGTATGAGCAGCGTTTCATCTGGGGCGCGACGGCGGCGATGCTGCGCAATCTCTATGAAAGGCTGTACGCGCCTGACGTGAACTGATCCCGGACGCGCCCATGACAGGCTTGACCGTTGCGCATGCCGAATGGTTCCTGAAACCCGAGACGCAAGCCGTCTTCGCGTGCCTCAATCGCGAAGGCTTCGAGGCGCGCGTTGTCGGCGGCGCAGTGCGCAACACCCTCCTCAATGAGCCTGTGAGAGAGGTCGATTTTGCAACGACGGCGCGGCCGGAGGATACACTTCGTCTGGCGGCGCTGGCGGGTATTAAGACTGTGCCCACCGGCATCAGCCATGGAACCGTGACGCTGATCGTGCATGGCGTTCCATTCGAGGTCACGACACTTCGCCAGGATATTGAAACGCACGGGCGGCATGCCACGGTGGCATTCAGCGAAGATTGGGTGGAGGATGCCCGCCGGCGCGATTTCACCATGAATGCGCTTTATGCTGACAGCAAAGGCGATGTCTACGATCCATTGGAAGGGGCGGCGGATCTTCTGGCCCGCCGTGTCCGGTTCGTGGGCGATGCCGGCGCCAGGATTCAGGAAGACTATTTGCGCATCTTGCGCTTTTTCCGTTTCAGCGCTCAATATTCCCGAGGCGCGTTCGATCGCGAAGGCGTCGCCGCCTCGATCCGGGAGAGGTTCGGCCTGCGGCGCCTTTCGCGCGAGCGCATCCGGTCTGAGTTGTTTCGCATCCTCGTCGCGCGTCGCGCGGTGGACGCCATAGAGGTCATGGACGAGAGCGGCCTCCTCATTCTTATCTTCGGTGGCGTGATGCGGCGCGAGCGCTTCAACCGGCTGTGTCAAATTGAGGCGGCGCTCGGGCTGCGGCCAGACCCAATCTTCCGACTCGCGGCGCTCGACGTGTTCATCCAAGAGGATGCTGCGCGTCTTTCGGCGAAGCTGCGCCTCTCCTCGCAAGAGACGAACACACTTCTGAGCCTGGCCTCTGCGCCTTCCATTATCCAGCCACGCACGCGCGACCTGAAGGCGGCGTTGTACCGGCTCGGCCCGCGCATCTACCTCGGGTGTGTCTTGCTTGCCTGGGCTTCCGCGGGCGCATCGGTGAACAACGCCGACTGGACATCCGCCGTTGATCTCTTACGCTCATGGCCGCGTCCCAAGTTCCCGATCGGCGGCGCGGATTTGATCGCGAGGGGATGGACCTCCGGCGCAGCCCTGGGTGACCGGCTGAGGCGTCTTGAGGAAGAGTGGATCGCAAGCGGGTTTCTCCTCAGCCGCGAGGACCTTCTCCAACTCCCGGATGATTCCCGATAGGTGAATACGGGCTAGTCAACGTTGACGGTCCTTCGCATCGCAGGTATATGCATCGCAGGTTGCTGCCTATGGCATGCGGGCATCTTTCCATACCAGATTAAGCTTGGATCGCGGGTCGCCCGCCCGCGAAAGGAATTTGTGACATGGCAAATACGAAATCGGCGAAGAAAGCCGCCCGTCAGGCGGAACGCCGGACACTGATCAATAAGGCTCGGCGCAGCCGGATGAGGACTTATGTCCGCAAGGTCGAGGAAGCGATTGCCTCCGGCGACAAGCAAGCGGCAGCCGTCGCTCTTCGGGAAGCGCAGCCCGAGATCATGCGTTCGGCCTCCAAAGGCATCATTCATAAGAATACGGCGTCGCGGAAAATCTCCCGGCTGTCCGCGCGGATCAAGGCTCTCAGCGTCGCGGCATAGATTCTTAGTTACTGATGCGAATTTGCATCACGGCCTTTTCACCTCTGATGTGAGCCAGACTAAGAGCTAAAAAATCTAATAAGAATCAAGGTCCTAGGGAAATCGAAGCTCTGGGCCTTTTGTGCTGTTTCAAAGAAACTGCCTTATCGTCCACCTAAAGTGCAATTCTATCGTGTGCTTATCTAACGTAACTAATCTTGGGTGGATTAGGCATCAAAACAGTTAATGAATCGTTAATTTTTCCAATGCCTTAGGTTCGTCTAAACAGACCGCGTCCCGGCCAGTCGCCCCGAAAAGTTGCCTATATCGGCCAATTTTAACGACATTCCTCCGCTCTTGCGTCCGTTCAGCGCCCTTTGTATGGTGAGACATCCGAACGGGGGAAGTTTCCCTCCTGAGATTGTAACCTTGTAATGCGTACCAGAACTCGTTGTGTGGGGTGGCCCCTGCGCGCGAGTGTGTGTTGTCCATGATCAAGCAATGGATAGATGGTGCGCGCCGAGGTTTTACTTTTCGGCTCACCTCTCTGTCCGCAAGGCATTGGGCAGGAGGAAATGAATGCGAAGTCATTGCATAGCGGCGTTGCAGCACTCCACGTGTTCTTACAGATGGAAATTGCCGGTAACGCCTCGGGTGCGTGCGGTTCCAATCGATCAAGCCCACCATTCTACGTCTCGTGCCGGAGCGCGGCTGCGGCACGAAGCTTCCAAAGCGGAGCGCTCTTCCATTCCTTGGAAGACCTATCTTGCCTCAAGAGAATTCAAAAATTTAGCATCGGATATCGCAGACGCCGTTTTTTCGCCGTCTTCCACAAGCCTTTCCTCCGCAGAGACTGAGCGTCCTTCCAGCTTGAATGCGCGCGTTCGCACGCGGGCAACTTGCCAGCCTTCCGCTGGGGCGCTCCTTGCTTCTGTTTTGCCGGATGCCGATGATGCTCCGCGCAATAAAACGGAGAAGCAGGCGCCGAGTCTCGCTCTGGCAGCGTAGATCCGGAATTTATTCCGTAGAATAAAAAACTTTATTCTGATGAAACGCTGAAGCCCACGGGGCGGCGAAGGAATTTTGAAATGGAAGCGTTGGATCTTTCGACCTCGATTGAGCATAAATGGCGGCGTATTCAAAGTCGCCTCCGCGCGGAACTTGGCGACGACGTATTCACAAGCTGGTTTGGACGAGTTGAGCTGGAAGGTTATGACGGACGGGTGGTGCAGGTGTCCGTCCCGACCAAGTTCCTCCGCAACTGGCTGCAATCCCACTATTCGGAGAAGCTTCTCGCGTGCTGCGGCACCGAGCTTGGTGGTGTGAACCGCCTGGAATTTAGAGTTCGCCAGCCGCATCTTGCTCCGGTTGAGAAGCTGAAGCCGGCTGCGCCGTCGAATGATATGGCCGCGCCCCGGCCGCAAGCGGCGCCGGCGACGGTTACGCCCCTCCGCGTGGTGAATATGCCCGCTCGCGACGGGCGGACGGGGCTTGATGGGTTTGAAGGATCACCTCTCGACCCGCGCTACACCTTCCAGTCCTTCGTCGTCGGCGCGCCGAACCGGCTGGCCCACGCCGCTGCGTTGCAGGTCGCCGAGAACGCTCCCGACCAGCCTCTGAAATATAACCCCCTTTATATTCATGCGCGCGTCGGCATGGGCAAAACCCATCTGCTGCATGCCATCGCGTGGGAGATGAAGCAGCGCAATCCAAATGCGAAGGTGCTTTACCTTACGGCAGAGCGGTTCATGTACAGCTTCGCCGAGGCGCTCCAAACCCGGGATGCTCCGGCCTTCAAGGAGAAGCTTCGCACCATCGATCTCCTGCTCATCGACGATATGGAGTTCCTCCAGGGCCGTACATTTCAGCAGGAGTTTTGCCACACCTTGAACTCGCTTATCGACGGCGGCAAGCAAGTCGTTGTGGCTGCAGATTGCGCCCCCCTTCTTCTTGAAAGCTTCGACGCAAGAATGCGGTCTCGCCTGTCCGGCGGCTTGGTCGCCGAACTGGGAGCGCTCGACTACGAGTTGCGCTTGAAGATTCTTCACAGACGCGCCGCCGAAAAGGCAGCGGCTTCGCCCGGCTTCGAGGTGCCGGCCAATGTCCTCGAATATCTCGCGACTCAACTGACCGAAAACGGCCGCGAGCTGGAAGGAGCCATCACCCGCTTGCACGCGACCTATCAGCTGACGGGCGAGCGCGTTTCCATCGATGCGGCGGAAGGCACGATTGGCGATCTGATCCGGTCGAAGGAGCCGAAGCGCGTCAAGATCGACGACATTCTTCGGATCATCGCCAAGCATTATGGTGTCCAGCGGGGCGATCTTCTGTCGAGCCGCCGGAACCAGTCCATCGTTCGGCCCCGGCAGATCGGAATGTATCTCGCGAAAACGCTGACTTCTCGTTCTTTGCCGGAAATCGGAAGGCGTTTTGGCGGCCGGGACCATACCACCGTGCTCCACGCCATCCGCAAAATCGAGTCGCTGAAGCAGAACGATGGCGCATTGAAAGAAGAGCTCGAGTCGCTCTCGCGGATGCTGAAAGACGGCACGATCTGATAGAGCGTGCCTATTTCCATCGGCTGGACTTGACAGATGTCGCCAAGCCGTGAAACTGGCTCTTCAAAATCAAAACACCGCCCAAGCGGGGTAGTATGCGCTTCGTTGTTGACCGGAATGCCTTTCTCCGTGCTCTCGGACATATCACGGGGATTGTGGAACGCCGTAACACCATCCCCATCCTCTCGAACATCCTGATCGGCGCCGATGACCATGGCGCCCTTACGCTGAAAGCGACGGACCTCGACATGGAAGCCGTTGAAAGCGTGCCCGCGAAGGTGGAGACGGCTGGCGCGGTTACGGTTCCGGCCCACACCCTCCATGACATTGTCCGCAAGCTCCCTGAAGGGGCGGAGATCAAAATCGAACGCAAGGGCGGCGAAGGCCGGCTGAAGGTCGCCGCGGGACGAGCAAGTTTCGAGCTTGCGATCCTGCCCGCCGATGACTTCCCGGATATGGGACAAGCCGAGATGCCGCATCGCTTTACGGTGGAAAGCGGCGAGTTGAAGCGCTTGTTCGAAAAGGCGCGCTTTGCCATTTCGACCGAAGAAACGCGGTACTACCTCAACGGCATCTATCTGCATTCCCTGGAAAGCGATGGGGGAAGGAAGCTTCGGGCCGTGGCGACCGATGGTCACAGGCTGGCCCAAGTGGAGACCGATTGTCCTGCCGGCGCGGAAGGGATGCCGGGCGTGATCGTGCCGCGAAAGGCGGTCGGCGAGATCATCAAGCTTCTCGAAAGCGATCAGACCCCGGTCGAGATCGCGCTCTCGCAGGCGAAAATCAAGTTCACCGTCGGCGAGGTGGTCCTGACCTCAAAGCTGATCGACGGCTCCTTTCCCGACTACGCCAGGGTCATACCCACGACGAACAAGAAGCATCTGCTGCTTGAAAACGCGGATCTGGTGAAGGCAGTCGACCGCGTTTCGACGCTATCCTCGGAAAAGGGGCGCGCCGTCAAACTCAATGCCAGCGAGGGTCGACTCATCGTGTCCGCGAACAACCCCGAATCGGGCTCGGCCACAGAGGAAATCTCCGCCGACTATCGCAACGAGCCCCTCGAAATCGGCTTCAACGCGCGTTATCTGCTCGATATCACGGCACAGATCGATGGCTCGCAGACGCTGTTCAAGCTGGCCGATGCCTCTTCTCCGACCTTGATCTCGGATGAGAAGGATGCGTCCGCGTTGTATGTGCTTATGCCGATGCGCGTTTAGTCTGAGTTTTCCTTTGATAAGACGATTGCCCTAGGCGCTGCAGGTCTTGGAGACATCATCTCGAATCTGGATCAGCAAGCTGACGCTCACCGATTTCCGGAACTATCGCGCAGCAACCATAACGGTACGACCCGCCTCCGGTCGTTCTCGTTGGCGCTAACGGCGCGGGAAAAACGAACTGCCTTGAGGCTGTTTCACTTCTTACGGCCGGACGCGGATTACGGTCGCTGCCCTTCTCCGATCTCGGGCGAAGCGGAGGCTCGGGTGGCTGGGCGGTCGCCGCACGCGTCTCGATCGCGGGCGAAGACATTGAGATTGGGACCGGCGTTCAGCCTTCTGCGGACGGAATCGTGAGCCCCCGCGCCGCCCGCATCGTGAAGATCGATCACGCTATGGCGAAGGGCTCCGGCGCGCTGGCGCCGGTGCGCATGATATGGCTCACGCCCGCGATGGATGGCCTTTTTACCGGACCCGCCAGCGACCGCCGCCGTTTTCTGGACCGGCTCGTCCTCAGCCTGGAGCCTTCTTATGCTAGCGCGGCCGCCGTCTTCGATCGGGCGATGCGGCAGCGAAACAAGGCGCTGGAGCAGCTTGGGCCCGCCGCAGCTTCTGAACGCGATCGAGGCGCAAATGGCGGAAGCGGCGGCGAGCATAGCCACCGCCCGCAGGCGCGCGACCGAAAGCCTCGCCGGCGAAATCCTGGAGGAGCGCGACCGCGATCCCGACTCGGTGTTCCCCTGGGCGGGGCTGACCCTGCAGGGCCATCTCGAAGGGCAGGCCGTCGCGATGGACGAGGGGGATATGAGCGATGCTTATCGCCAGCTTCTGGCGAGCGCGCGCGACCGCGACCGCGCCGCCGGGCGCACACTGATCGGTCCCCATCGAAGCGACATCGAGGTTACTCATGGACCGAAAAGCGCACCGGCGAAGATCTGCTCGACTGGCGAGCAGAAGGCCCTCCTCATCGGCCTTGTCCTCGCTCACGCCCGTCTTATCAAGAAAACCTCTGGCGGCATATCCCCTCTGATTTTGCTCGATGAAATCGCGGCGCATCTCGATGTTGGCCGCCGCCTTGCGCTGTTCTCGTCCATCGCGAGCCTGAACGCTCAAGTCTGGATGACGGGGACGGACGCGGACATCTTTTTGCCCCTCGGCAATGTCATAGAAACACAGTTTTTCCATGTTTCCAATGGCGCTATTGTTCTCGCAAACGATGCAGAATCCGCTTCGAAACACTAAATAATAGAAAAGCAAGTCCGCGAAATCCGCGGGTGATCAGGTGCACTTTATGGAAGCAGCAAGACGCATGGACATGGCGGCGGAAGCCTATGGCGCCGACAGCATCAAGGTCCTGAAAGGCCTCGATGCGGTCCGCAAGCGTCCCGGTATGTATATCGGCGATACGGACGACGGCTCGGGCCTCCATCACATGGTCTACGAGGTTGTCGACAACGCCATCGACGAGGCGCTCGCAGGTTATGCCGATTATGTGTCTGTGGCGCTGAACGCCGACGGTTCCGTGACCGTGGAGGATAACGGCCGTGGCATTCCAACCGAGATCCATTCGGAGGAAGGCGTCTCCGCGGTCGAAGTGATCATGACCCAGCTCCATGCGGGCGGAAAGTTCGATCAGAACTCGTACAAGGTTTCGGGCGGCCTTCACGGCGTCGGCGTCTCGGTTGTGAACGCGCTTTCGACCCGGCTTGAGCTGACGGTCTGGCGGGGCGGTCACGAGCATTTCATGGCGTTCGCCGACGGCGTCCCTGAGGAGGCGCTCAAGATCGTGGGCAAAGCGCCGGGCAAGTCTGGCACACGCGTCACTTTCACGCCGAGTTCCGTGACCTTTTCAATGGTGGAATTCGATTACGCGACGCTTGAGCATCGTCTGCGCGAGTTGGCGTTCCTGAACTCCGGGGTCAACATTATCCTCTCGGATCTGCGTGGCGTCGAACCGGTCAAGAGCGAGTTCAAGTATGAAGGCGGTCTGAAGGCGTTCGTTCAGTACCTCGACCGGGCGCGTACTCCGCTTTTCGCCGAGCCGATTTTCATTAAAACCGAACGGGAGGGCGTTGCGGTCGAAGCAGCGTTGTGGTGGAACGACGGCTATCACGAAGGCGTCTTCTGCTTCACGAATAACATCCCGCAGCGGGACGGCGGAACACACTTGGCTGGTTTCCGAGCCGCGCTCACGAGGACAATCAACACTTACGCCACTTCTTCCGGCATCGCGAAGAAGGAGAAGGTGCAACTGACCGGTGATGATGCGCGTGAGGGGTTGACCTGCGTGCTGTCCGTCAAAGTGGCGGACCCAAAATTTTCGAGCCAAACCAAGGACAAGCTGGTTTCGTCCGAAGTTCGGCCCGCGGTCGAAGGCATCATGACGGAGGCTCTTGGCGCGTGGTTCGAGGAGCATCCCGTCGAAAGCAGGCTCGCGATCCTGAAGATTGCCGAGGCGGCGGCGGCTCGCGAGGCGGCGCGCAAAGCACGCGAGTTGACGCGGCGCAAAGGCGTGCTCGATGTCGCGAACCTTCCCGGCAAGCTCGCCGACTGTCAGGAGCGCGATCCAGCAAAGTCCGAACTGTTCCTTGTCGAGGGTGACAGCGCGGGCGGATCTGCCAAGCAGGGCCGCGACCGCTCCAATCAGGCCGTTCTTCCCCTGCGCGGCAAAATCCTGAACGTCGAGCGCGCGCGCTTCGACAAGATGCTTTCGAGCCAGGAGATCGGGACGCTGATCACCGCGCTCGGCACCGGCATCGGCCGCGACGACTTCGATATTTCGAAGCTGCGCTATCATCGCATCATCATCATGACGGACGCCGACGTGGACGGCGCCCATATCCGCACGCTGCTGCTTACATTCTTCTATCGCCAGATGCCGCAGCTCCTGGAAAACGGCCATCTCTATATTGCTCAGCCTCCGCTATATAAGGTGAAGCGCGGGAACTCGGAAAACTATCTTAAGGACGAGCGGGCTTTTGAGGACTTCCTGATCAATGGCGGCCTCGACGGAGCCGTTCTCAAAGCGGATAGTGGCGAGCACCGCTCGGGCCGCGACCTTCGCGCGAGCGTCGAGCGGGCGCGGTCCTTCGCGCATGTGCTGGACGGGCTTCATATGCGCTATTCGCGCACCGTTGTGGAACAGGCTGCCATTGCCGGGCTTCTCAATCCGAAGCTTGTCAACAATGAAGAGGAAGCCGAGCGGCTGGCTGGCAAGGTGGTGGATCGCCTGAAGGCCCTCTCGGAGGAGACGGAGCAAGGCTGGACATGGAGCCGTGGCTCCGATGGCGGTTTTGTCTTCTCCCGCGAGGTGCGCGGCGTAAAGGAAGCCCACAACGTCGATTGGGCGCTCATCCAGTCGGCGGATGCCCGAAAATTGCACACCTATCATGCCGAGTTTTCCGACTTGTTCTCAGGCGGCCTGGCGTTGGAACGCAAGGCGACCGAGACGCCGGTCTTCGGGCCGCGCACTCTATTGGATGCTGTGTTCACGGCGGGACGGGCCGGGCTCACCATGCAGCGCTACAAAGGTCTCGGCGAGATGAATCCCGGGCAGTTGCGCGAAACAACGCTCGATCCCAACGTCCGGACCTTGATGCAGGTGAAGCTTGGCGAACTGAATGACGCCGATGAAATCTTCTCGAAGCTGATGGGCGATATTGTTGAGCCGCGACGGGAGTTCATCCAGCAAAACGCGCTTTCGGTGGCCAACCTCGATATCTAATTGGGAGCGCTTAATCTCCTCGCTGACGCGCCTTGAGTCCAATTTATGTTGCAGTGCAACATAAACTGCGCTATCTTAACCCCAGGTACAAAGTCCGCGAGGCGCCCCATGTTCTTCTTCTTTCCATTTAACACTGAGAGCCAGTCATCCTCGAGCGCCAAGACGCTGCCTCTCCTTCCCTTCCTGCCTGCGCCTGCGAGCGCGAGGACGAATCCGCGCAGGACTGAGCGCGCAGGTGATATTGGAGATTTCGCCGTCGATTTTCTGCGCCAGACAATAGTGGCCTTCACCTCGTCACTGACCGCGCTTGGAAACGCAGCAAATGCGCTGTTCGCCCAAACGACGGCGGTGCTTGCTACAGATCGTGTCGCCCGCGACGCCGTTGGCTTCCTCAATGGAAACTGGTTCAATTTCGGGGCACAAAAAAATCCAATGTCGCCGTTCGGACCCTACCGGCAGATGCAAGACCCGATGTCATTTTCTCCCTTCTTGACGCAAGGCTTCAACCCCACGGCCTTCAATCCATGGGCCGCCTTCTCAGAAGGCATGAACTTCTGGGCAAACATGTGGATGCCTGCTGCGCCGCGGCGTAACCCGTTCGGCAACGCGCCCGGCGCTACTCCATTCGCGGCGAAAGTCTCAGCGCCCAACGGCTTCACCTTGGGCTTTTCCTGGGGCGCATAGAGCAGTATGGCCGCCTTTTCGGCGGCCATTTTGAAAGAACTACGTCGTCTTGGGCTTTGGAACCGACGCGCACGTCCCCTTCTTCTTTTCAGTCGGGGCCGACCATTTGCAGTCACTGCGGCCCCCACAGGCAGTCTCGTCTTTGAGGGTCTTGCAAGCCTTCTCTTTGACGGGCTGCGCGGTCTCGGCCAGCGCGGGCAGCGACACGGCTGCAAAGGATGCCGCTAGGACGGCAGAAAAAAGAATACGCATAGATCTATGTCTCCCAAAAGGTCTGTTATCGATCCCGTCCCGGGATCGAATTGCACCCTAGAACACCTTTTTGGCGGAACTGCAAGAAAAGCGACTACTTTATCCGCCTGCTCCACAAAAGGGCATCTGAGAGGCGGTCGTCGCCCCAGAACAGTTCACCGCTTCCGGTTGTAAAACTTGGCGCGCCGAATAGGCCTCGAGCTTGCGCTTCGTCCGTGTTCTCGCGAAGCTTGCTCTTGATTTCCGGCGACTGGGCCCGATCGAAGGCTCCGCTTTCGCTAGCCCCGGCTGCGGCAAGGGCCGTCACGAGGGAGGAGCGGTCGGCAATGTTCTGTTGTTTCGCGAATTCCAGCGAGAAAATAGCTCGGATAAAGGCGGGGCCCCATCCCTCATCCAGACCAACGAGCGCAAGACGCGCCGCAGGCAATCCATTCTGAGGAAAAGGCTCAGGCAGGCGAAACGTCAGCCCGCGAGCTCCAGCAATGCGCTCGATATCGCGCACCATGTAGCGGCCCTTTGCGGGATAGATGTTGAAGGGCGACGTGTCCCAATTCTGCGCTTTGAAAATGGGGCCGAGCAGAAACGGCTTCCAAATCACGTCCACATCGGCTTTCCTAGCCATCTCTTCGATCCGCATTGCCGAGAGGTAGCTGTATGTCGATGCGAACTCGAACCAAAAGGTGAGACGGGCCATCGTTGTGTCCTCTTGCCGCCGAACGCAGCCTCCGCTATGCCGACTTAAATCCTTCCTCAAGAGCTGTCATGTCCGAAAAAAAAAGCATCAAGAAAGTGGTCCTCGCCTATTCCGGCGGCCTCGATACGTCGATCATTTTGAAGTGGCTGCAAGCCACCTACGCTTGCGAGGTGGTGACGTTCACCGCAGACCTCGGCCAGGGCGAGGAGCTTGAGCCCGCGCGCAGAAAGGCGGAGATGCTCGGCATCAAGCAGATCTATATCGAGGATCTGCGCGAGGATTTCGTGCGGGACTATGTGTTTCCGATGTTCCGGGCGAACGCGGTTTACGAGGGGCTTTATCTTTTGGGCACTTCGATTGCGCGGCCGCTCATCGCCAAGCGCCAGATCGAGATCGCGCGCGAAACCGGCGCGGATGCCGTTTGCCACGGCGCAACGGGCAAGGGCAACGACCAGATTCGCTTCGAGCTGACCTATTACGCGCTTGAGCCGAACATCACGGTGATCGCGCCGTGGCGCGAGTGGGAGTTCAAGTCGCGGGCTGCGCTTCTCGATTTCGCGGAGAAGAACCAGATCCTCGTCGCGAAAGACAAGCGCGGGGAAGCGCCTTTCTCTACGGACGCGAATCTGCTGCACACCTCGTCCGAAGGAAAGCTCCTGGAAGACCCGGCCGTGGAAGCGCCGGACTATGTGTATCAGCGCACCGTTTCGCCCGAGGACGCGCCGAACCAGCCAGAAATCATCGAAATCGGCTTTGAACGCGGTGATCCGGTCTCAATCGATGGCGAGGCCTTGTCTCCCGCAACGCTGCTCACGCGCCTCAACGACTATGGCCGCAAGCACGGTATCGGCCGCCTCGACCTTGTCGAAAACCGCTTCGTCGGCATGAAGTCGCGCGGCATCTACGAAACTCCGGGGGGCACGATCCTGCTCGCAGCCCATCGCGGCATCGAAAGCATCACGCTCGACCGCGGGGCGGCACATCTGAAGGACGAGCTGATGCCGCGCTATGCCGAGATGATCTATAACGGTTTTTGGTTCGCGCCCGAGCGTGAGATGCTGCAGGCGCTCATCGACAAGAGCCAGGAGTTCGTGACCGGCAAGGTCCGCGTCAAGCTTTACAAGGGCAGCGCGAATGTCATCGGGCGCGAAAGCCCGTATTCGCTCTACAACCAGGATTTGGTGACCTTCGAGGAAGGCGCCGTCGCCTACGATCAGCGCGATGCGGCTGGCTTCATCAAGCTGAATGCCCTTCGTTTACGGCTTACCGGCGCGAGGAAGCAGCACCATTCCGGCAAGCGCTGACGTCCTCCCCTCATCCCGTCCTTCTCCCGCAAAGGGGAGAAGGGACGGCGTTGCAAGCGCAACCGCGCTCCCTCTCCCCTTGCGGGAGAAGGCGGGGGTGAGGGGTTAAACTCCCGTTACAACACGACTTTCCCCATGCGATCCAGGATTGCGGCGTGGCTGAGGATGCCGTTTTTCAGACACTTCAGCTCGAACTTCTCGTTCGGGCTATGGATGCGGTCGTCGGATAGGCCGAACCCGACCAGGATCGAGTCGAGGCCGAGCTGTTTTTGCAAATCTCCGACAACCGGAATGGACCCGCCACAGCCAACCATCGCCGCCGCCTTTTTGAAGATGTCTTTGAGGCCGGCCCTTGCCGCCTGCATGTAGGGACCGTCGGCGGGAACGAGGATGCCTTCGGATCCGCCAAACTGCTCCACGCGCCATTTGCAGTCGGGCGGGGTTCGGGCGTCGAGAAACTGCTTCAGGCCCTTCATGATCTTGGCCGGCTTCTGATTGGGGACCGTCCGGAAGCTCAGTTTCGCCGAGGCGTGGTTCGCGATCACGGTTTTGGAGCCGGGCCCTGTATAGCCGCCCCAGATGCCGTGCAGGTCGCATGTCGGCCGCGCCCAAAGACGCTCCAGGAGCGAGTAATGCGCTTCCCCGATGGATTGGGTAAGGCCTGCCTCGCCGAGGAAGTCGCCTTCGTCGAAATTCAGAGCCGCCCAGGCTTTACGCTCGCCCGCTGAAAGGTCTTCCACATCGTCATAGAAGCCCGGAACCTGAACCCGGCCGTCGCGGCCGTGAAGCTGGCCGAGGATCTCGGTCAAGGCGTTCAAAGGATTGACCACCGCGCCGCCATAGAGGCCCGAATGCAGATCGCGCGAAGGACCGCTGAGCGTGACCTCCATGTAGACGTTGCCGCGCAGCCGGTAGGTGATCGCGGGCGTGTCGATATCCCAGGCGTTCGTGTCGGTGATGATGGCGATAGACGCCTCGCGCAGCGCCGTAGCGTGCTTCTCCAAAAATCCGGGAAGCGACACGCTTCCACATTCCTCCTCGCCTTCGAGAAGCACGGTGACGGAGGCGGGCAGGGCGCCATGAACGGCCTTCCAGGCGCGGAACGCTTCCAGGAATGTCATCACCTGGCCCTTGTCATCGACCGCGCCGCGTGCGACGACTCGCTTGCCGTGGGGACCGTCCACGATCGCGGGCTCAAAGGGTGGGCTGTCCCAAAGTTCAAGCGGTTCCGGGGGTTGAACGTCGTAATGGCCGTAATAGAGGAGGTGAGGCGCGCCAGGAGCTTCCCCTTCATGATGGGCAAGAAGAATGGGATGGCCGGCCGTTTCGTGCAGCGTCGCCTCAAATCCGAGCGACCGGAACTCATCCTCGAGATATTTGCCCGCGCGCCTCACCTCGTCCTTGTAAGCGGGATCGGTCGATATCGAAGGGATACGCAGAAACGCGAGATAGCGAGACACAGCGTTTCCGAAGTCGCTTTCGGCATACTCAAGTACAGGGTCAAGTCTGGCCATCGCCTTCTCCTTGTCGCTTAACAGCAGCAATTTTGCCAAGTCTGGCGAAAAGTGTGGATTTCGGAATTAGGGCCGTCGAATCAAGCTAAATTGCACGCGCGGGTGTTTTTGCTATATCTTGCGTCGCTCCGCAGCTTGCTTATACAGAGGTTGCTATGTCGATATTTCTGAGACTCGAATTTTGGCTCTTTGCCATAGCAGGCCTCATTATTGGAGCCGCGATGATTGCGGTCGTGCATGAGTTGCCATTTGCGGCGCAAGTATTTCTTTTTCTTTCGATCGCGTGGGTGATCCTTGCGATTTTATGGATGTTCAAACAGATCGTGCGCAGCGTCCGAGGGTAGCTTCCACTAACAAAATGGCCGCCTCTGGGGCGGCCATTAAAGTCATTGGCGCATGACGTTAGGTCGATGGTTGCGGTTCCATGCCGCCGAGATCGGGATCCTTGCGAGGCGCGCGGCCACCCGTCGACGGAACAGCGGAGCGGCGCTTAGGCTGATCCTCCTTCACCGTGAATTCGCGCACGGGAGGCTTGCCCTTGAGGAGATCTTTGACCTCCTGCCCCGAGAGCGTTTCAAATTCCAGCAATCCTTTCGCGAGCGTATGCAGATCGTCGATATGCTCGGTGAGGTACTTGCGCGCGGTTTGCTCGCCTTCGTCCACCAAGCGCCGGACTTCGGAGTCGATTAACTGAGCCGTCTCCGCTGACATATTCTGCGACCGGGTTACGGAGTGGCCAAGGAACACCTCTTCCTGATTGTCGCGATAGCGAATGCGGCCAAGTTTGTCGCTCATGCCGTATTCCGTGACCATCGAGCGGGCCATCTGGGTGGCTTGCTTGATGTCGTTCGCTGCGCCGGTCGTAACATTCTCAGGCCCGAATATGAGTTCCTCCGCGACTCGGCCGCCGAAGACCATCGCGAGGTAAGCCTCCATCTCGCGCTTCTTCATGCTGTACCGATCGCGCTCCGGAAGATTGTAAGTCACGCCGAGAGCCCGGCCGCGGGGAATGATCGTCACCTTATGGAGCGGATCGTTCCCGGGCACGAACACGCTGACGAGGGCGTGTCCTGCTTCGTGATAGGCGGTGAGACGCTTCTCCTCCTCGGTCATGGCCATGGAGCGACGCTCCGCGCCCATCATGACGCGATCCTTCGCATCCTCGAATTCATGCTGCGTAACGACGCGCCTGGACCGGCGCGCGGCCAGCAAGGCGGCTTCATTTACGAGATTGGCGAGGTCTGCGCCTGAAAAGCCCGGTGTTCCGCGGGCTATAACCTTGAGGTCAACATCCGGCGCCAAGGGTACTTTGCGCACGTGAACCTTTAGAACCTTCTCGCGTCCGACGATATCGGGAGCGGGCACGACAACCTGCCGGTCGAAGCGGCCCGGACGCAGAAGCGCCGGGTCGAGCACGTCGGGACGGTTTGTCGCGGCGATCAGGATAATGCCTTCGTTCGCTTCGAAGCCGTCCATCTCGACGAGAAGCTGGTTGAGGGTCTGCTCGCGCTCGTCGTTGCCGCCGCCGAGACCCGCGCCGCGATGGCGGCCGACCGCGTCAATTTCGTCGATGAAGATGATGCAAGGCGCATTCTTCTTCGCCTGGTCAAACATATCGCGGACACGGCTTGCGCCCACGCCGACGAACATCTCGACAAAGTCTGAACCCGAAATGGTAAAGAACGGCACATTCGCCTCGCCGGCGATGGCGCGCGCGAGCAGCGTCTTACCCGTGCCGGGAGGGCCAACAAGCAGCGCGCCGCGTGGAATGCGTCCGCCAAGCCGCTGGAACTTCTGCGGATCGCGCAGAAACTCGACGATCTCCTGAAGATCTTCCTTCGCCTCGTCGACGCCAGCCACATCGTCAAACGTGACGCGGCCCTGCTTCTCGGTCAGAAGCTTCGCCTTCGATTTTCCGAAGCCAAGCGCGCGCCCTCCGCCCGACTGCATCTGACGCATGAAGAAGACCCAGACAGCGATCAGGAGAAGCATCGGGAACCAGTTCACGAGCACGCCAAGCAGCGACGGCACGTCTTCCGATGCGGGCTTCACCGTGATGCCTGCGCCTTTCGAATAGAGCCGCTCGACAAGCTGCGGATCGTTGGGCGCAATCGTCTGGAAGGTTTGCCCATTGTTCAGCGAGCCGCTAATCTGATTACCCGCCAGTGTAACCGACCGCACATTCCTGTTTTCTACTTCGTTCAGGAACTGCGAATAATTCATTTCATTCGCGCGGGAGCTACGAGGATTGTTCTGAACCAGGTTAAACAGCGCTACAAGGAGCAGAGCGATAATGATCCAGATCGCTAAATTACGGAAGTTCGAGTTCATATGGGCGTTTGTTTTCCCTGGTGCCGCACCGAAGTCGCATGAAGGCGATGTTTAACCGATAGTAGCCTTCCTGCCTTAAAGCGAAGATAACTGCGCCAATTCATTCAAAGATAGGGTATGGGGGTCTCTTTGCCAAGCACGCTCGCGGTTTCGTCTGGAGCGCTGGATAAAAACCGGGCAAGGCTTGGGACGAGGACTGCTTCGGCGGGCGGTCCGGCCGCCGCATCTCCCGTGGGCTCCGCAAAGTTCAAGAGAGGCGCACATATAAGGCGGTTTCCTTTCCAAAGCGCGGGTGTCGTAAGCGCGGCCAGACGGGTCGCCGTAATGGGCAAGCCCCTCCCTTTCATTGTCTTTTTGTAGGATATCCAGCCGTCCGCGCCAAGTTGCCTCACTGTCATACTGCTATCGTCGATAGGCGCAAATGCCAATATAAATCGGCCATCCCAAACGCGTTTGGCGCCCGGTTCGAATGGCGCGGGCCTCACTCTCAGGCGTCCAAGTTCACGATAAAAATTAAATGTTCCGGAAGCCGCGATCATAATGCAGCCTCCAAGAGTTGTCTCCCTCTTTGTCAATTTTAAGTTTTCGAGAAGATGTTCAAGCCTCATGAGGCGCGGCGATTCTCCTGCGCCGCCGATAAGAGACAGGATGCGCCCCAGCGCACGCAGTGCGATGTCCTCAGGCAGCGCCTCGAAAGCTTCGCGGCTGATTTTGCCTTGCGCGAGGGGCGTGACCTGGAAATGTCGGTCAAGAAAGTCCTCCGTGACCCTGGCAAGCGCCTCACGGCTTCGGCCGAGCCTTGCGGCGGTCATCGCGAGGGAAGACCGCGTGATGCCGGCAGAGGCGAGCGCCTTTGTGGCATGCCGCAGGCGAACGCGTTCGAAGGCGGCATTGTTGTTGCTGGGGTCCCGGATAAAGGGAAGGCATGAGGCTCTGAGGTAAGCCATGAGCCTTCCTTTGGAGAAGCCCAGAAGGGGGCGCGCGATCGCGACGCCGTCTCCGTTCGGAGATGGGGGCCATAGCCGACAGCCCATCCACCCCGCTCCCGCGCCGCAACCGCATGAGCAGGGTTTCAGCCTGATCGTCTTCGGTGTGGGCCGTCGCAATGCAGGCCGCGCCGGATGAGAAGGCGTAAGAGGCAAGCAGATCGTAGCGGGCGCGGCGCGCGGCAGCCTGGATACCGGTTTTGGGTTTTTCCCCAGTCCATGCGATTGTGGCGTGCGAAAACCCTAAAGCGCGAGCCTGCTCAGCAACAAAGGTTGCTTCTCCTTTGCTCTCGGGTCTCAGCCCGTGATCAACCGTAACGACGGTGAGGGACACTGGCTCGCGTCCTTTGAGGTCTAGCCATCGCCGGGCGAGGTGCATTAAGGCCATGCTGTCCGGGCCGCCGGATACGGCGAGGAGGACGCGCCGGAAGGGCTCCAGACAGGAAAATCCACGCAAAAGCGCCGCATCGCCGATGATGCTTGCCACGATACATGACCACCTTCGGCGAACTTTACGTGCAGTTCGCCCTTTTCCTTTCGACATCAGCCCGCTGCAGCACCGTCTTCGGCCCTTGCGGATAGCGGCGCTGTAATTCAGCAAAGGAATCACAGGCGGCGGCATTCTCGCCCAGCCGCCGAAGCGAAATCGCCAGCTTCAAAAGCGCTTCCGGCGCGCGCTCATTATTCGGGAAATTCGTGAAGGTTTTCAAGAAGCGGTCTGCCGCCATCCGGTACTCACCGCTCGAAAAAGCCGCTTCCCCGAGCCAATACTGCGCGCTCCCTGCCATGGTATCTTTCGGATACTGATCCATGAACTGCTGAAAATAGGTCTCCGCTGCGGAATATTCACGGCGGCTGTATGCGGCGTAAGCCTGATCGAAGAGAGCCTTGCCGGAGGAGGCCGTTGGCGTAACGGCCGCAGGCGTTGGCCGCGGCGCTGCCGGAGCTGATGAATAAGCGTCAGTTCCATAAGAGCGCGGCTGAGCAACGGATTGGGCTGCGCTTGCCACTTGTTGAGAGGGCGCGCTGGACGCAGGCCGCGAGGCGTAACGATCGGGCTCGGCCTGCGGGGCGTTCAGCGGCGGAAGCTGTTCCTTGTCCTCGAAGCCGCTTGCAGGCGTGGTTGTATTGAAGCCCGTTTGCTCTCGCGGCTCTTCTGCGCCGGGTCCCGTGTTCGAACCGAGTCGCGACTTCAAGTCTTTGCAGGCGCCGGGTCAGTTCCGCGATCTGTTCCGACAACTGCCGCACCTGTTCAGAGCTTGCGCCGCCGCCTGCGGCTGCCGAATATCCGCCACCGCCACGCCATTATTTTTCGCCAGCGTTTCCACCGCCGCCACGACGCCTTGCAGGTCGGCCACCTGCTCCTCCAGGCGTTCGAGACGCCCAGTTCATCGCCGAACTATTCATCAGCAGCCCCTCGCGGCGCTTGCGCAAATGCCGGAGCGAGCGCGGCGCTCATGGCGAGAAAAATCACGGGTGCGGCAATGCTTCTCATGGATGCGCCCTATCTTGAGATTTGCCTCCTTCTCCGACGCCCATGCCCTGCTGTCAACCGCTTTGGCCTCGCGCCTGCACAGGTCCTTTAATAGGAAGCGACGGCGCCGCCGCCCTCAATCACCGTGACGGTCCGCCTGTTCTGCGACCAGCACGAAATGTCGTCGCAAACGGCCACGGGGCGCTCCTTGCCATAGGAAATCGTCCGGATGCGTCCCGAGTTGATGCCTTGCGCGATCAGGAAGTTCTTCGTTGTCTCACCGCGGCGCGCGCCAAGCGCGATGTTGTATTCGCGCGTTCCGCGCTCGTCGGCGTGGCCTTCGACGGTGATCGGATAGCTCGAATATTGCCTGAGCCAGATCGCCTGCGCGTTCAGAATTGAGCGTCCTTGGGCTGTCAGTTCCGAGCTGTCCACCTCGAAGTGGACAGTGTCGCCGATCCGCCCATTGAATTCCTGTTTGCTGCCGGGAGGAAAATTTCCCGCGCCAGCGCCACTGAGGCCAAGATTTGCAGCCGGCGCATTCTTATCGCAGCCGCCAAGACCGGACAGGACCGCAACGAGAAAGGCCGCGAGCAGGAAGAGACCGTGACGTCGCATTCGAATTTTCCTCCTATCGCGCACAACTTCTACGCGAACTTTGATCAGGAAAACGTAAGGGAATGCTTACCACAAGTCTGCTTCTCGGGCCGATTTGTGGCCTTTACGCATGTGAAGAGGACCGCGAACCGCATAGGATGCATTCATCAGCGCTTGATGCAAAAAAGCCACTTCAAGCTCCGCCTATTTCAGAAGGGGAGACCAGGCCGGGTCGGAGCCGAATGACGGCGTTGCGAGCTGGCGTTCATTATATCCGGTCAGATCGATGCTATAGAGCTTCGGCCCTCCATTGGCGCCCTGGCTGTCGCGGAAGAACAGGATGACGCGGCCATTGGGCGACCAGGTCGGCCCCTCATTGTGGTAGCCTTCGGTCAAGAGGCGCTCCCCGGAGCCGTCCGGCCGGATGACGCCGATTGCAAACCCGCCATGGACCTGCTTCGTGAAGGCGATAAGGTCGCCGCGCGGTGACCAGACAGGCGTTGAATAGCTGCCGTCGCCAAAGGTGATGCGCCGCTGGCCCGATCCGTCGGTATTCATGACAAACAGTTGCTGTTTGCCCTGGCGGTCTGATTCGAAAACGATGGAGCGGCCGTCGGGCGAATAGCATGGCGCTGTGTCTATGGCGGAAGACTGCGTCAGGCGTACAAGCTGGCGGCTTCGCAAATCCATCTGGAAAATGCTGGAATTGCCGCCTTCCTGAAGGCTCATCACAATGCGATCGCCCTGCGGAGAGAATCGCGGCGCGAAAGACATGTTGGGAAAATCGCCGAGCACCTGCTCCTGGCCCGTCATGATATCGCGCAGCATGACGCGCGGCTCGCCATCGCGATAGGCCGTGTAGGTGATCTGCTGCGAAAGCGGGTGGAAGCGCGGCGTGAGCACAAGCTCGCGGCCTTGCGTCAAAAGCCGAAGGTTCGCGCCGTCCTGGTCCATGATGGCGAGCCGCTTGACTCTCTCATTTTTCGGGCCGGTCTCGTCGACGAACACCACGCGGCTGTCGAAATAGCCTTTCTCGCCGGTGAGGCGCTCGTAAACAGAGTCCGCGATAATATGCGCCAGCCGCCGCGATGTGTTGGCCGGAATGTAGAACTGTTCGCCTGCAATCTGCCTTCCGGAATAGACATCCCACAGCCGGAACTCGCCCCTCAGCCGGCCGTCGCCGGCGTCGGTGACGCGGCCGACGACAAGGGCCTGCGCGTTGAGCACGCGCCAATTCTGGAACTGAGGGGCGGCATCCACGCTCGCGACCCGCTCGATGAACGACGCCGGATTGATGGGCTTGAAAAGGCCCGAGCGATCGAGATCCGCCGAGATGATTTGCGTGATCTCACCCGCGTAGCCGCTGCCGGAAAACTCCGCGATGGCGATCGGGATCGCGCGAACTTGTCCGCGCCGGATCTCAACCTCGACCTGCGCCGCAGCATTGTGGGGAACTCGACTGCTGCGCAGGCCACGAGGGTCGCCGCCGCAAAATGAATGAAGCCGCGCCATCTCATGTCAGCCGCCATACATGTCGCGTGGATTGAAACGAAGAACCATGTCCCGGCAAGTTTCATATTGCTGCGGGGGGATCGGATAGGGCGCGCCGCGGATCGCGGCCCGGATGGCCGCGTCGGCCATGGCTTGGTAGGTCTGTGACATGGATGCATCCATCACGGTTGGCGGCCGCAAGAGCGTGCCGTCCCGGTTCAGCTCGATCCGAAGACGCACGATCGTGGCTTCCGCGGATTTCGCGCCGATGGGCAAATCCCAGTTCTGCTCGATGCGGCTCTGGACAAGATCGGCGCATGTGCCGGCATTCATCGCGCCTCGCGCCTGCGGGCAGGCCCATGGCCTGATCCTGAAGCGAGCTTGCCGGATGCCAGGGCCTGTTCGGATCATAGTCCCCAGACGGCGCGCCTGCGTTCGGATCGCGGTTCAACACAGCCGTCTGGCGGTCCGAATAGACCTTTGAGTGGCGGCGCTTCCATTGTGGATTGCGATGTCTGCGGGCGCTCCTGCGGCGCGTCCTTCTTCAGAAGCGATTCGATTCGATTCGGGTCGAAGGTCCGATTCGGCGTGGGCTTCGCCTCGGCGACCTTAGGTTTCGGCGCAGGCCTTGGCGCGGGCTCCTTCTTCACAACGGGCTTTGGCTTTTCGACGGCAGGTTCAGCCTTGGCCTGTTCGACGGGTTTCGGCGCGGGGGCGGGCGCCTCGGCGGCTTTCGGGGCCGGGGGCGGAAGCGCCTCTTTCTCCGTTGGCTTCGGAGATGGCTTCTGCTCCACTTCCTTTTTTGCGCTTGCCTGGGCGTCCGGCGCCTTCACCTGCGCAGGCGTAGACGGTTTGTCAGCCTTGCCGTCGGTTTTGCCCGCTTGCCGCTCGCTATAATCCTGCGGCGACATGATTTCGACCGACACCGGCAGGGGCGGCGGCGCTTCATCCTTTCCACTGAAGGTGAAGTTAAAGATCACCACCCCGAAAACCAGGATGTGAAGCAGAATGGAGCCTATGAGGCCATACCGCACAATCGATCCTTCCCCAGATCAACCCGCCTTTAATCGGAATCGATTAAAGGCGGAAAAGTTGATCGATCCGAAGCGTTAGAGCAGCTTATCCGCGTCAGTGGACGCGGGCTGCTCTAATGCTTGTCGTCAAGTTCCGTCACCAGCGATATGCGCTTATATCCCGCTCCGGCGATTCGTCCCATGACGCGCATGAGTTCCCCGTAGTTTGTGGCTTTATCCCCGCGCACGAAGATCGCTTCGTCGAGTCCTTTGCGCGCCTGAGTGATAGCCTCCAATTTTGGCTGAAGCTCGTTAAAGGGGATTTCAGCCTCCTGGATGAAAATCTTGCCCTGGGGATCGACCGTGAGCGTGAGCGGCTCGCTATCGGCCTGCAGCGCGGAGCCTTCGCTTTTCGGCAAATCCACAGGCACGCCGGCGGTCAGGAGCGGCGCGGCCACCATAAAGATGATGAGAAGCACCAGCATCACGTCGACGAAAGGCGTGACGTTGATCTCCGCCATGGGCCGATGCCGCCGGCTTCGCCTTCGTCTTCCGCCACCCGTGCTGCTTGCGCCAGCCTGAAGCGATGCGCCCATAAAGATCCCCTCCGATCCGCCTCGCCATCTTGTCATCCCCGCCAGGCAAAGCGCGAGCCGGGATCGTAAGAAGGAGGCGTTTTTAATCTGTTACGATCCCGGATAAGGCTTGGCCTTTCCGGGATTGACGATCCGTTGGCGCGCTCACCTTAGGTTTTCAGATCAAGCTGGCGCGAAACTATTGCGGAGAACTCGTCGGCGAACGCTTCCAGCCGCTGCGAGAACCGCGATGCGGATTGGGTGAATGCGTTGTAGAAAATCACCGCTGGAATCGCGGCGAGAAGACCGAGCGCAGTCGCGAACAGCGCTTCCGCGATGCCCGGAGCAACGACGGCAAGATTTGTGTTCTTGCTGGCCGCGATGCCCTGGAAGGCGGTCATGATGCCCCAGACGGTGCCGAACAGCCCGATAAAGGGAGCGACCGCGCCAACCGTCGCAAGAAACAGGAGCCTGCGTTCGAGGCGTTCCATCTCGCGCATGATGGTCACGTCCATGACGCGCTCGATGCGCATCTGCACGCCCGCCAGCGGCTTGGCCGTGCCTTCGATGGAGCGCCGCCACTCGCGCATCGCCGCGACGAACAGCGCCTGCATGGCGTTCGCCGGCTTCTGCGACACAGCCTGATAAAGCTCATCGAGTGATTGCCCCGACCAGAAAATGCGCTCGAACTCATCGGTTTGGCTGCGCGCGCGGGAAAACGCGAAACTCTTCTCGATCACGATGGACCAGCACCAGACCGAGGCAAGCGTCAGCCCGATCATGACGAACTTCACGACCGGATGGGCTTGAAGAAACAGACCTAGAAATGAAAAATCGCTCATTGTGAATCTTGAACCCGGGCTCGAAAGCAGGAAGACGCGCACGCGTGGGCGCGGCTTCGCTGAGGAGTCTACGGGCAACGGTTTACGCGCAAGAATGTCCAAAGTGAGGATTTCTTGACACGAAAGTGGGCAGGGCCGAGCGTTGCCCTTATGAGTTGCGCGTTGTGTAAGAAGAAGCCTCCCCAGTTGCGCATGCTCGATCCGGGAAGGCCTCGGGATCATGATCACGCAAGCGTCGGTTCCTATAGCGATATCCTGAAGTCTTGGCTTTGGAACGGCATACGCCCGTAGTATAATTCTTCCTCTTTTTCGGAGAAATACCGGAGCGAAGCTTGGCAATCGCGAAGAGAGTCTGCGTAATCGGCGCCGGTCCCTCGGGTATCGCAGCGGGTAAGAACTGCGTTCAGGCTGGGCTGGACTTTGTCATCTTCGAGAAAAACGACAAGGTCGGCGGAAATTGGGTGTTCAATTCCAGAACGGGCCATTCCAGCGTTTACGAAAACACTCACATCATCAGCTCGAAAACCTGGTCGGAGTACGAAGACTTCCCGATGTCGGCCGGCTACCCGGATTACCCCAATCACAGGCAGCTTCAGGCCTATTTCGAAGACTACGCCAGGCGCTTCGGGGTGTACCCGCACATCCGGTTCAATCACACCATTCAAACCGTCTCGCCATGCGAGTCCTCTTCATGGCGCGTGGCCTATCTCGATCCCGAGGGCAACGCAGCACACCGAGATATTCGACGCCGTAATGGTCGCCAACGGTCATCACTGGAACCCGAAATATCCTGAGTTCGAAGGTCATTTCGACGGCAAGCTCATGCACTCGCACGACTTCAAGGGTGTGACCGACGAGTGGCGGGGCAAGAGCGTGTTGATCGTCGGCGCCGGGAACTCCGCCTGCGACGTCGCCGTCGAAACCGCTCGCGTCGCGGACAAAGTCTGTTTGTCGATGCGCACCCCGCAGTGGTTCGTACCCAAGTTCATTTTCGGGCAACCAGCCGATGTATACGCAGCCAAATTCAACTGGATGCCGCCATGGCTGAAACAACGAACCTTCGCGGTGTCTTTTGCGTCTTCTTCAAGGGCCTTACAGCGGTTACGGATTGCCGCCGCCAAAAGACCTGCCCTTGACCCAACACCCGACCGTGAACTCCGACGTGCTGGATTTTATCCGCCATGGCCGAATCCATCCGCGGCCAGGGATCAAGCGCCTGCTCGGGCGGGAGGTTGAATTCGTGGACGGACGGCGGGAGGCGTTCGACATCATTTGCGCCTGCACCGGCTTCTGGATCACCTTCCCCTTCTTCGACACATCGTTCATCGATTTCCGACATGCCGAACGGGCGCCGCTCTACCGGATGATGATGCACCCGGATCACGAGACCTTGTATTTCATCGGCCTGTTACAGCCGATCGGCTGCATCTGGCCGCTTGCGGATTATCAGGCGCGGCTCGCCTGCGAGGAGCTTCTTGGCAATTACGAGCGCCCTGCCGACATGCGCGTCGCAATCAAGTTCGAGATGGAGCATCCGCACTTCAACTTCAGGCGAGAACTGCGTCATTCGACCGAGGTCGATTATCACCGCTTTCGCGAGGAGTTACGGAGGGAGCTGAAGAAGGCCGGCGTCGAGATCGGCGCGCCGCCCGAAGGGCGTTCCATCGCGCTACAAGAAGACGCCGGCCGCTGCCGTGCGCAGCAGTGCCGAGCTGCATAGTGTCCGCTGGTCGCTATGACAACGGCCGCAAGCGCCGCCCGAGATCGGTCCGCTTGAGCTTGCCGTTCGGAGTGCGTGGCAGGCTTTGGACGATGATATATTCCTTGGGCCGCTTATAAGCGGCGAGCGTCGTGGCGGCGAAAGCGGCGAGGTCTGCCGCGAGATCGCTTCTCGACTTATCCTTCGGCACGATGAAAGCCGCGATGATGGAGACGCCATCGCGGACAGCAATCTCGGCGACGGCTGCTTCCGCGACGGCGGGATGCTTCGCAAGCTCCTGCTCGACCTCGTCTGGGGAGACGCGAAAACCGCCCGCGTTCATGAGTTCGTTGCGGCGGCCGAGATGGGTCACATACCCCTCATCGTCCATGACTCCAGCGTCGCCGCCGATGAACCATTCGCCGCGATAGACCTCCGACTCCTCGCCGGGCCTGCGCCAGTAGCCGAGCATGAGACCCGGATCTGTGCGATGGACTGCGATCAGCCCTGCAGCGCTTGCCGGAAGCGGGTCTTGGCCGAGCGTGTCGTCCAGGATGGCGACGCAACGCCCCGCCTGCGGCCGCCCCACCGTTCCCGGTTTTCTCGGCGCGCCGGGCGCGCTCGAAAGATAGGTCGAAATCTCGCTCTGGCCGAGCGCTTCATAAAGAGGAGCGCCTGCTCGCTCTTGCCATTCGTCTGCGACGGCGTTTGGCAGCGCCTCTCCAGCCGTCAGTCCGTGGCGCAGGACGCGCAGGCTGAAGCGGCTGAGATCGCCGTATTTCAGGATTTGCCGGTAGACGCCAGGAACCGCAGCGAAAATGGTGACATCGAAAGCCTGCATCAGACGCGGCCAGAGAGCCGGGTCCTTCTCTCCCGTATAGACGATGGCGGTCGCGCCGTTGGCCCAAGGGTCGGTGAGCCCCGTTCCCATCGTATAGGTCCAGTTAAAGCTGCCCGCGTGCATCAGCCGGTCGTGGGGTGTGATCCCATACCAGCCTTGGTACATGGGCCGCCGCCCCCAGGCGCTACGGTGGGCATGCAGCACGCCTTTCGGGTTGGCGGTCGTGCCGGAGGTGTAGATCAGGAAGGCTGGATCGTTGGCGGCGGAGTCCGCATATTGGGCAAGAGGTCCGCTTTCGATGGCGGCTGCAAACGCTTTCTCGGGGATGATGACGAGACCGGGCGGGAAAGGGCCGTGCGGCAGGCTGTCGTCGAGGACGATCGCCGAGGCTTCGGCGTCCTCCAGCATGAAGGACAGTTCGCGCCCGGTGAGGTCCGGCGATGCGGGAACGGGAATGAAGCCGCCCGCGATGGCTCCGAAAAACGCGATGGCGTAGGCGGTGCGATTGCGCAAGCGGATGAGAACGCGGCTGCCGGGCTTTAGCTGATACTTTGCCCCGAAGGCGTAAGCAGCCCGAAGCACTGCCTGCTCGATGGCGGCGTAACTCCAAGTTTCGACATCACGCCCGTCTGGATCGTGAACCACAAGCAACGCGCATTTATCTCCTGCCGCGTTCGCGGCGTGCAAGCAATAGCGCGCCATGTTGAAGGCTTGCGGCGGAAGCTCGCCCCGATATCCAAGCTTAACGTTGCTCACGGCCTTCCTTGAGCCCCTGCGATGCGGCGCTTTTTGCGGTGTCCGCCCACCATGTCTCGATCCTTGCGCCATAAAGCGTCGAGAGGGGCGGCTGTCGCAGGAAGGACCACGCTGCGATCCACTGCTTCGGCGCGTAATATAATGGAATGCCGTAGCGGCCGGAGAGCAAAATCCGGTCCAGCGCCCGGACGGCGGAAACAAACTCGGCCCGCGTCTTTGCCGCCAGCATGGCTGCAATCATGGCGTCGGCGCCCTCGCTCTGAACACCGGCATAGTTGAAGCTTCCTTCCTGCGATGCCGATTCGCGCGACCAGCGGAAGCTTTGTTCATTGCCCGGCGAGAGCGAGGAGGACCAATTCGTTTGCATCATGTCGAAATCGAACGAGGTGCTGCGCCGCTGATATTGCGCCGAATCAATCAGCCGAACCTGCGCGGTGATCCCGATCTGCCGCAAGAAGCGGGAATAGGCGAGCATCAGCCGCTCCTGCTCGTGAGTCGCGCAGAGCATCTCGAAGGTGAAGGGGCGCCCCGTCGCCTTGCCGGTCATGACGCCGTCCCGAAGCTCATAGCCGGCCTCTTCCAAAAGCGCGATCGCGCGCTTGCGGCCTTCGCGATTGGTGCCGGAGCCGTCGGTTACGGGCTGGCCGAATTCGCCTTCCATGATGCCGGGGAGAACCTCGCTCGCGAAAGGCGCAAGCAGCTCGCGCTCGCGGGCGTCGGCCGGACGGCCATGCGAAGACAGCTCGGAACGGTCGAAAAAGCTTTCGGTGCGGGCGTAAAGGCTGCGAAACAGCGTTTTGTTCAGCCACTCGAAATCGAAAACGAGCGTCAGCGCCTCGCGCACGCGCCTGTCCGCGAACAGGGGCCGGCGGGTGTTGAAAACAAGCGCCGACATCGGCGCGGGGACGCTCACGTCGAACGATAGCTTTTTGACAAGCCCATCCCTGACGGCGGGGAAATCATAAGCTTCCGCCCACTTCACCGCGTCGATAGGATCGCTGTCGCCCTGCAAATCGAAGAGCCCTTTGCGAAAGGCCTCCATCAACGTCGTGTTGTCGCGATAGTAATCGATGCGAATGGCGTCGAAATTGAACTGTCCGCGCATGACCGGCAGATCGCGGCCCCAATAATTCGGGTTCCGGCGGAAGGTGATGCTTGCGCCGGGATCGACGGATTCGACGAAATAAGGACCGCTCGCCAAAGGCTTTTCGAAGCTCGTCTTTTCGAAAGTCTCGGCGTTGATCGCGTGCCGGGGTAGCACCGGCATAAGCCCGACGATGAGCGGCATCTCACGGTCGCCGCCGCCCTCGAAGGTGAACTTCACGCCGCGTTCGCCGATCTTCTCCGCAGTTGCGACCTTTCCATAATAGAGCCGGTGGTTGGGGCGCCCCTTGCCCTTCAGCAGCGACCAGGAGAACAGCACATCCTCGGGCGTGATCGGCGTCCCGTCCGCGAATCGCGCTTCGGGGCGAAGCTGGAAAATAACCCAGCTCCGGTCTTCCGGCGTCTCCACGCTCTCGGCAAGCAGCCCATAAAGTGAGAAGGGTTCGTCATAGCTCCGCGCGAGGAGCGTCTCATAAACATACTCCCTCATGCCCGCGACTGGCGCGCCCTTCACGATAAACGGATTGAGGCTGTCGAACGAGCCGAGCACGCCGAGCCGGAGAGACCCGCCTTTCGGAGCGTCCGGGTTCACATAATCGAAGCGGGTGAACGCCGGGCCGTATTTCGGCGCGTCGTGCATGGCGATGCCTGCCTGGGGGTCCGCGTTCGCCGAACTCATGGCCGCAAGCGCAGCGATGACCGCGGCTTGCGCCAGAATCGCAAATCGACCTTGCATCCCCATCAAGAACAACAAAATCCTGAGCGGCAAAGGGCGAGCCTTTCTCTCCTTATTCCTTACTCTGTCCGGCTCTAAGCCCGGAAACCCTCAAAATCATGGCAAACGGGCAACGGCTCCCCGCGAAAGGTTAACGCGCCAAGCGAGTGTTTCACAGCCGCATGAAACTGTCACGGGAAAGCCGCATTTCCGGCTATTCAAGCAACAGTGACGGTCCTGGGCGTATGGGGCCAGGGGAGTAAGGACAGCCAACACGATTGGGTGAAAGGTTCAGTTTAATGGTTTTCACGAGGCTTGTGACAGCGGCAGCCTTTGGGGTCGTCGCAGCGTCTGCGCTTACGCTCGGCCTGACCGACGCCATGGCGCAAAGTAAGGACAAGGGAGCCAAGGCTCCTCCGGCCACAGCAGCTCCGGCAGCGCAAGCGGCTGCTGGGCAGAAGGCTGACGTTTGGTACAAGCTTTGTATCGACGTGCCGGTCGCCGATCCTCCGAAGCAGGGTGAGCAGCCAAAGCAGCAAAAACCCGAAGACATGAAGAAGGTGAATGTGTGCCTGACGCAGGTTGACGTTCGCGACAATGCGACCGCCATCCTTATCGGCAAGATCGCTGTTCGGCAGGTCGCCGGCCAGGAGAAGCCGCAGATGCTCGCCATGCTGCCTCTCGGCTCCGCTCTGCCGCCCGGCGCGCTCGTCAAGGTCGACGACAAGGAGCCCATCAAGCTTCAATACACGACGTGCGACCAGGCAGGCTGCTATGCAGAGGCCAACATCGAGCCCGCTCTCATCACTCAGATGAAGGCTGGCAAGCAGATCGCCTATCTCGGCATTGACGTTACGGGCCGCGCGCTGAGCATTCCTCTTCCATTGGAAGGCTTTGCGAAGGCTTTCGAAGGGCAGCCAGTCGCTGTCGAGAAATATAACGAGGATCAGCGCAAGATTGCCGACGTCATCCGTCAGCGGCTCGCCGATCTGAAGAAGCAGCAGGAAGAGGGTAAGGCTGGCCAGCCAGCGGCTGCCGCGGCTCAGCCGAAGAAGTAAGATCACTCTTGCAGGCCGCTACTCGGGCGGCCTCTCGAACATAGGAAGCTCCCGCCATGGCGGGAGCTTTTTTTGTTGGGCGAAGCGGCTGACGATAAAACCGGGGCTCTTGGCGCCTTCGGAAGCCGCAGGGCGTAATCCTGCGAGGGTGAACGAAAGGTTGAAATTGGTTTTGTTTGGTAAAATGCCTATAAGTAACTGTATAACTAATTTTGCGCCCTGAGCAACGGCGTCGTGACTTATGGCGGTTCGCATGAGTGTATCCGCGCGCCGCAGGGAGCGCGCGCGGGTCTATCGAGGTTCAGTCGCCAAAAAGCTGCTGCTGTTCTCGACTGAAGCGAAGGATATTCGCATAAGCGGCTACGAGGTTAGCGAAGCGGATGGATCTGAACCAGCTGAGCTGTTTGCCCCGCGTATGCTTAAGGTATCTTCGCCCGGGTCGAGTCGCCTGGATGGCTGATCACCTTGCCTTCGCCA
>CAWFXN010000037.1:0-19497 GCA_963819665.1 uncultured Alphaproteobacteria bacterium | reverse complement strand
TGCCGTAGCCCGGGCTGAATGTCAGGATTGAACCAGGCGAAACCGCCCTTTGCATAGAGCATCCAACTTTGCCCCATGCGTAGCCAAGGCGACCGGTAACATCGCCAGCGAAACCGCCATTCTCCTTGAAAGTGGCGCTGATGGGTGTGCCTGCAGGATGGATCACCCCGAAGAAAGAGCGCTCGTTGCCGCCGGCAATTCCCTCAAGGTCAACCTCAACGCCGGCAACGAAGTTGCCCCAACCCTGCCAGTTGTAGCCGAACTGGCCGCCGCCGAAGGCGTTCGTTGAATTTAGGCGGTCCCCACCGAAGCAATATCCACCGCCGCTTACCCCGGGCGCTACGCACGTTGTATAACCCGGCTCATAAAACCGGTCGACGTTAAGCTGGGACCATGCCGCGCCCATATTGATACCGGCATAGAAGCCTGTCCAGACCGGCACGGGAGCGATAACTGGTATATCCTTATAACCGCCCGGAACCGGGGCGTAGATGTCTGCTGCGTTCGCCTGCGCCGTGATAGCGAGCGCGCCTAGCGCGGCCACCGAGGCGCTGAGATATCTCGCGCTCGGTCTGTGGCCAAAAATGCCGGAAAGTTTCATGTTTTAGATCCCCATCTAGTCTGCAGTCAGGCATGAACCACTCAGGAACTCGAGCCCCTGGCAGTGCGTAGTTCATCAGATGAGGGATATTAGATCTGGGCTGGACGGCGCGCAACAAACACCGCACTTGCGCCACAAAGCATGAGCAAGCGGTGGATTTTCAAAACTTGGTCAGAAAACTGCCGACAGAACAGACACTTACTAATCCGAAGACAGACGAATGAAGTAACTTGTTAAGTGGCAAATAGGCAACAAGAAGCGCAAAACCGCACTTGGTCACCCTACTCAACAAAATGGGAAGCTCGGAAAAGATGAACTGATTCGAGGTATTTAGCAATTCTGAATGGAACGCCTTGCACGATTTGGAGAGGAGCCGTCCTCAATTCACGCAACGCTGCCGCCCTCTATTTCGCCCGATTTTCCAATGCACGCGAAAGCCAAATGGATTATCGTGCGTATTTGAGGCAGTTAGCCCGAACCAAGGATGGCGGATGGAACGGCGGTATGCGATTTGGGACGTTTTCACCAGCACGCCCCTTGCGGGAAATCCGCTCGCCGTGGTTTTAGACGCAGGGGGGCTCAGCACGGAGGCCATGCAGGCCATCGCACGCGAGTTCAACCTCTCCGAGACCGTGTTTGTGCTGCCGCCGCGCCTTCCGGCGCATACGGCCCAGGTTCGCATCTTTTCACCCTCGACCGAACTGCAGTTTGCTGGCCATCCAACGGTCGGCGCGGCCATCCAGCTTGCCGATGACAGGATTTCGGGTGCCGCCGCCGATTGCGATGCCCTCATCGTCTTGGAAGAAGGCATCGGCAGCATCCGCGTGGGCGTGGTTGGCCGCCGCGGGCACGCCCCTTATGCCGAGTTCGATGTGCCGAAACTGCCGGAGCTTGCGGGAGCGCCCGCGCATGAGGACCGGATCGCCGCCGCTCTCGGCCTCGCGCCGCAAGAGATCGGCTTTGCCAACCACAAGCCGTCCCAATACGACGCGGGCATTCCTTTCACTTTCGTTCCTGTGAGGGACCTGGACGCGATGAGCCGGGCGCAGGTTGTCGTCGCTCATTGGGACGGAGCTTTCCACGCCAGCAATGGCAAAGTCTTCCTTTATTGCCGTGAAACGATCCACCATCACGCATCCTTCCACGCCCGCATGTTCGCTCCAGGGGTGGGGATCGCGGAAGACCCGGCGACAGGGTCGGCCGCCGCAGCCTTCCCAGCCGTGATCCAACGCTTCGATCAACTGCCCGAAGGCACCTCAGAATTCGTCATCGAGCAGGGAATTGAGATGGGACGCCCGAGCGAGGTCAAGCTCGAAATCGAGATCGCGGGCCGCCGCATCAAGCGTGTGCGGATCGGCGGCTATGCCTGTCTCGTCATGCGCGGAAAGCTGTTCGCTTAGACCCCCTCGCCCCAACCCTCTCCCACGCAATCTCGCCTTGGCGAGATTGCACTCCATAATACTGCATCCGCAAGCGGATGCAGATGGGAGAGGGGCAGGTTGCGACGGCGGAACCGGCGTTCCTTCTCCCAACCGCATCCGCTCGCGGATGCGGTCTCCTTCGATTGCGAACTCGCCAGGCGAGTTCGACCGGGAGAAGGACAGGATGAGGGGCATCACTCTCCTTCCTCGTCCTCATAGCCGAGAAGGGAAAGGGCGCGAGCCTCGAGGCCCATCTTCCGGCAATAATGGACCAGCGCCTCCTCGCGGCCATGGGTCACCCAAATTTCCTCCGCTCCCGTTTCGCGGATGGTTTCGATGAGTTCGGTCCAGTCGCAATGGTCGGAGATGATGAGCGGCAGTTCAACGCGCTGCTGCTTGGCGCGGGCGCGGATTTGCATCCAGCCGGACGCGGCTGCGGGAATGACCTCAGGCAGCGATCGCGACCAGCGATCCGCCAATTGGGAGGGTGGGCAGAGGACGATTTCGCCGGCGAGGCTCTTGCGGTTTTCCCTGGTGACGGGCGCGTAGGGGCCAAGCGCAACGCCCCGCTCTTCGTAAAGCTCGGTCGTCTTCATGAGCGCGCCATGCAGATAGATCGTCTTGTCGTAGCCCGCTCGCCGCAGCTCGGACATGACCCGCTGCGTCTTGCCGAGCGCATAACAGCCGACAACGTGGCAACTGCCCGGAAAGATGGCGAGCGAGGCGAGAAGCTTCTCGATCTCCGTCTGCGGATCGGGGTGACAGAAAACCGGCAGGCCGAAGGTCGCCTCGGTCACGAAGACATCGCAAGGCACAAGCTCGAACTCCCGCGCCGTGAGATCGGCGGCGCGTTTGTAATCGCCTGACACAACGAGGCGCGCGCCGCCATGTTCGATCAGCACCTGGGCCGAGCCCAGGATGTGTCCCGCGGGGTAGAATGTGACGCGCGCGTCGCCGCAATGCATCGCTTGCGCATAGGGCAGCTCGATGGGCTTTTGCGCGAAGCCCTCGCCGAACCGGCAGGCCATGATCGCGATGGTGTCGGGCGTCGCCACGACTTTTACATGTCCGGCCCTGGCATGATCGGAATGGCCATGCGTGACGACGGCAGCGGGAACAGGCCGGACAGGGTCGATAAAGAAGTCTCCGGCCCTGCAGTAAAGCCCTTCAGGCCGGACCTCCATCCATTCGCGCGGATAACTCACTGTGCGCGCTCAGGAGGCGGCGGCGTAATCGTCGCTGGGACACGCAAGGCCCGGCGAACCGCTTCGACCAGAACCCGCGCCGGGGTCGGCTTTGTGAGCACCTGGGCCTCGGGCCAGTCCCGCCTCAGCTGATCGACGGCGGCGTAACCGGTATAGAACACGATCCCAACACCTCGCTCCGTCAGCTCTTGGGCGGCCGGGAATACTTCCTCATTACGGAGGCTGACATCGAGAACGGCGGCGGACATGGACGCCGTCTGCGCCAGGCTAAGGGCATGGGACAGCGTGAGCGTGGGGCCAAGGATCTCCGCCCCTGCCTTTTGCAGTATTATGCCCAGGTCGAAAGCGAGGATCGCATCGTCTTCCGCGATCAGGATACGCGCTCCTCGCAATGGCTGATCAGATACCGCGTTCATTTACTCCGCACAGACTTTGCTGGCAAGGTTACCGTATACAAAAGGCCCTTCGACTCGAAATTCAGCGCGACCTTTGCTTCAGGCAAGCCATTCTGAATCAGATAGCTCCCGAAACCTTGCTTCGAGGGAGGGTGAACCGTCGGTCCATTAGCCTCCTGCCAGCGGAACTGGAACTCAGGCCCCACCCCATCGCTGGTAAATCCCCAGTCCAACTTCAGGGTTCCAGCCTTGGACGAAAGAGCGCCATATTTTAACGCGTTCGCCGCAAGTTCATGCATGACGAGTCCGAGGGGCGTGGCGATGTCTGGCGGCAAGAAGATATTCGGGCCGTTCATCGTAATGCGCCCATTTTCGATCGCATAAGGGGCAAGCTGTTTGTCGGCCAAATCCTTTAAGGAGGCTCCGCGCCAATCGCTTTTGACGAGGAGGTCATGAGCGGCGGAAAGGGCGCTCAGCCTGGCCGTGAATGCGTCCACAGCCTCTTCCCTTGGCGTATCATCCGCAAAAGAGAGCCGCGCCATCGCCTGGACCACAGCCAAAGTGTTTTTCACGCGATGCGAAAGCTCGCTGAGCAGGAGCCGCAAATGCTCCTCATTAGCCTTCAGAGTCTTTGCCGTTTTCACGCGCTCGGTAATGTCCACAAACGTGCAGACGACGCCTTCGATGCGATCGTCCACCGTCCGGTATGGCCGGAAGCGCGTCAGAAACCAGTGTCCGTCGCTCGCTATTTCGCGCTCGATCACACTCAGATCCTTAAGAACAGCCCGCGCGTCCTTGGTGAAGTTCGGGTAATCGAGACGATGGCTGAAGTCGGTGATGGACCGGCCCTCGTCGGCGGCCTGGATATTGAAAAGCTCGGAAATCCGCGGCGTGAAGCGATTGATGCGAAGCTGGCTGTCGAGAAACAGCGTTCCGACATCCGTTGAAGCCATGAGGTTTTGCAGGTCGTTATTGGCGCGGGAAACGCCGTCGAGCTTGATCTTCAGCTCCGCGTTGACGGTTTGCAGCTCCTCATTGATGGATTGCAGTTCTTCCTTGCTTGTCTCCAGCTCCTCCGCGGTTGAGTGGTATTCCTCATTGATGGATTGCAATTCCTCATTGGCCGCGCGAAGCTCCTCATTGGCGGCCTCGAACTCCTCCCGACTGGCCCTCAGGCGCGAGCGCGTCAGCTCCAGCTCTTCCTTAAGGCGCCGTATGGCGCTGGCGGTGGCTTGTTCGCGTTCGGATACGTCTTTGCTGGCTTCTCCCTGCTCGATCGGATCGCCCTCAATAAAGAAAACCACCGCTTGCCGGGGAGTCTCCGTTTCAAGAGCGACAGGCTTCACCTGCAAAAACACGCGCTTCGAGCCTCCGTTGAACTGGACGGGAATGGGGAGGCTCAAACTCGGCTGGCGGCGTTCAAAGGCCCGGTGAAGAGCCGCGCGCAGGTCGAACCTCAGCTCGGGCCTCACAAGCTCGGTGACGTCGTTTCGGATTTGTCCGCCCGAGGGTTGTATGAAGCGCCCAGCCTCCTCCGACATATTGAGGATCTGGTGGCCAACGTCGACAAGCACGCTCGGCGGCGCCGACAACTCAAGCGCGCGCTGGTGTCTCGCAACCGGAGCGTGCTCCCCGGCGCGGACCGGTGAGTCGAAGACCGGCATCTCTCCCACACGAGGCGGGATGAAGACGTGCGGAAAATCCCTGTCGGCGGCCGTGCGGATAGTGGACTGGTAGATCCTGGCGTCGCGGTCGATGGCACGGAAAAGCCCTGCCGGATGCTCCGCCGTTTCCGATGAGCCAAGGAACAGATAGCCGCCGGGCTTCAAGGCATAATTGAAGGTCGAGATAACCTGCTGCTGCAGCACTCTTTCCAGATAAATGAGAAGGTTGCGGCAGGAAATGAGATGCAGCTTGGAGAAAGGCGGGTCTTTGAGAAGGCTATGGGTTGCGAAGAGCACCATGTCCCGGATTTCCCGCCTTATGCGATAGTGGTCCGCCTCCCTGGTGAAATATTTCCGCAGGCGCTCCTCGCCTATGTCGGCCTCGACCGCGAGCGGATACCGGCCCTCTCTTGCGAGGGCGAGCGCCGTCGTATCGAGGTCTGACGCAAAAATCTGCACTTCGGCGCGTACGTCCCGGCGGGCCGCCTCATCGGCGAACAGCATGGCGATGGAATAGGCTTCTTCGCCGCTGGCGCATCCGGCCGCCCAGATGCGAAGGGGGCCGGAGGTCTCATGGTTTATCGTAGAGCCTTGGGATCACCTCCTGAGCCAAGGCGTCGAAGGCAGCCGGATCGCGAAAAAATGTGGTGACCGAAATGAGGAGGTCGTGGAAGAGGCTCTGAACCTCCTCGGGTTTGCGCTTGATGAATTCGAAATACTCTCCGAGCGTGTCGACCTTGCGCACCTGCATGCGCCTTGCGAGCCGCCGGTAGATGGTTGACCGTTTGTACCGCAGAAAGTCGTGGCCGATGCGCGAGCGCAAATAGGAGAGGATGCGCTTCAGAACCTCGTCATCATTCGGCGCGAGGTTCTCCGCCGGCGCATGCGCCTTGACCTTGATAAGCTCGGCAAGCTGGCGCGCGAGGTCCCGAACCGGCAACACCACGTCCGCCAGGCCCGTTGCGATGGCGCTTCTCGGCATGGATGGATACTCGGCCTCCTTCGGGTCCTGGACGAGAATGAGCCCGCCTGCCTCCTTGATCGCCTTCGCGCCGACTGTTCCATCCGAACCCGCGCCCGTCAAAACGACGGCAAAGCCGTCGCCGTGCTGGTCCGCAAGCGAGCGGAAGAATTGATCGATGGGCGACCGTTTCCCTCGTGGTTCGTCGAAGGAGAAAGTTGCAATTTCGTGGTCTGTTATCAGGAGCCTGCGGTTCGGAGGGATGACATAGATCTTGTTCGGCTCAAGAGGAACCTTCCGGTTCACCTGCTGCACCGGCATCTCAGTTTTTCTTCCGAGAATTTCGGCAAGCTCGCTAGTGTAGTTCGGCTCTAAGTGCACGATCACCACAAAAGCAGCGCCCGTATCTGCGGAACTTCCTGAAAGAATTGTTGAAGCGCAGTGACGCCGCCAGCCGATGCGCCGATGCCGACAGTCGGAAAGCTTATCTCCACCTGCGGTTTGGGAGAATTTTTATCGCCTTCCGGCGTCTTTTCCTTTGCCATGTCGGCGGTCCTCATACGCTCTTTTTTGCTAGCTAGTCATAGGCCCAACCCGCCTGTGGTCAATAAGATTTCTACTCGCGGAAATAATAGTCGTACTGTACTGCTCCAATTGAGCCTTGCATCGCTATTCAAAAGGAAAAATCGGATCGGGAACGAGCTGTAATGGCCTACGAAGAACGGGTAAGATATAGGCTCTCCACTGAGGATTTGGTAGTGCGCGCGATCGAACGTACATACGACGAGAACAAGCTTCGTGCTGAGCTCGCTGTTACCCAGTGGGAATATTGTATGAAAAAGCCCGTATTTTTCAGACTGTGGTTGAGGAGGCTAAGGAACATTTAGCGAGAGCCAGTGAAGCCAAGATGAGGGTGCTTGCATCTACAAATAGTAGCATTACCCACATGTCTGAAGCCTCACTTGCTTGCCAGATCGCAATACAGGGCGACAAGAACGAGAAGCGTGTCCTTAGCGCCCGGTTCTGGGGCCCCCCCCGCCTTCTTTTCAGGGGAACGGATCGACATTTCATGTGTTTCGGGTAAAGGTTCTTTTCCTCATTCAATGAAAGTTCGCGCCATGAGCGCGGTTGTTGAAACCTCTCGGTTGATCGAAGAGTGCAGGCGGGAATTGGGCCGCTTGAATGATCTCGTTGGAGAATTCAGAACGGCCAACGAAATAAGCCGAAGTTTCCTGACCGGCGCCCGCAAAGTAGACATTCCAAATGATCAGGCGGTCTGCCTGGTGGCCGCATCGAAGCTTAAGCCAGATCCCCAGGATTGGCGCGAGAGAGGCGAGCAAACACGCACTTTCGCCGAGTTTGTAGACGAGCCTAGCGCCAAGCGCCTCCTGCTCGAAATCGCCGTGAGCTACGATCAGATGGCGGAATAGCGCTCGCTCGCACCGATTCATGGTTCGACAAGCTCACCATGAGGTTGCTCCGCCTCATGGGGAGGAGGCCGGAGGCCGTCTCGAACCATGAGGCGCGAAGCCATCAATACATATGCGTGTTCACGCGGTTGGTCGGGAAGAACTCGAAAAAGAAGCGCTCCGGCGCGGGAGGCGGCGGCACAAAGCGCGGGCTCCTGTAAACCGAGTAAACAGTCCGGCCATGCCAATGCGGGGCATGATAAGCGCCGTAACCTCTGGTCCGCCATTCGGCAGCTTCTGCCGCGGAGACGTTGACCGCGACCAGCGCGGCGAGTAAGGCAAGGGCAGCCGCTTTCTTCATGATGTGTTTCCCTTCTGCGATCAGGGCCGCGTGCAAGACTCGCGGTAAACCCATATAATGAAAAATAGATCTGGGATGTAAAGCGGTTATAAACATGGCTGCCCGTTCGAAGAAAATAACATTTCCAGGCTCACAGGGCGCGGCGCTTGCGGCCCGGCTCGATTATCCGGAAGGAAAGCCGCGCGCGTTTGCGCTGTTCGCGCACTGCTTCACCTGCTCGAAAGACCTGTTCGCGGCGGCGAGGATCGCAAGCGAGCTTACCGAGCGCGGATTCGCGGTTTTCCGTTTCGATTTCACGGGCCTCGGCATGAGCGAGGGCGAATTCGCGAACACGAATTTCTCCTCGAATGTGCAGGATTTGCTTTCGGCGGCGGCCTACTTGCGTGAAACGCTGATGCCCGTCGATATTCTCATCGGACATAGTCTTGGCGGGGCGGCGGTGCTGGCCGCCGCGCACGGCATCCCGGAGGCAAAGGCTGTCGTCACCATTGGCGCGCCCGCCGATGCCGCCCACGTGACGCGAAATTTCGCGGCCCATCTGGACGAGATCCGCGAGAAGGGCGAGGCCCAGGTCAGTCTCGCCGGGCGAACATTCACGATCAAGCGCCAGTTTCTGGAGGATGTCGAAGCCTCCCGGCTGCGTGACCGGATCGCCGCGATGAAGAAGGCGCTTTTGATCTTTCATGCGCCCGCCGACGAGGTGGTGGGCCTGGAGAACGCGTCGGCGATCTTCATGGCGGCGAGGCACCCGAAAAGCTTCATAACGCTTTCTGGCGCCGATCATCTGCTGACAAAGCGCGAGGACGCGGTCTACGTGGCCGAAGTCTTGAGCGCCTGGGCTTCGCGTTACATCACAGGTTCCGCAGGCATCCGCGGCGAGGTCGCCATCGAGCCGGGCGTCGTCTCGGTCGGGGAGACGCGGCAAGGCAAGTTTCAGCAGGATGTGCGCGCCGGGCGGCATCGGTTTCACGTTGACGAACCCGAGGCCCAGGGCGGCGCGGATACGGGACCCGGCCCCTATGATCTCCTCGCGGCTGCGCTCGGGGCATGCACATCCATGACATTGCGGCTTTACGCGGATTTCAAGAAGCTCCCGCTCGAGCGCGTTCAGGTTTTCGTGCGGCACGGCAAGCGGCACAGCGAAGACTGCAAAGAGTGCGCGGAAGGGCAGGAGGCGAGGATCGATCATTTCGAGCGCGTGATCCGGCTGGATGGCGATCTCGATGAGGCGGCGCGGCAGAAGCTTCTTGCGATCGCGGATAAGTGCCCGGTGCACAACACGCTTGAAAAGGGCTCCCGGATCACCACGAGAGAAGAGTCCCCGCCGCAGCCCCATCCCGAGGCGCCGAAGTGAGGGAATTTGGACTTACGGGACGCTGCCGATGCCATTATGCTCGCTGCCACGATTCGCGGGCTTAAGACGGTGGGGTTGATCTCATGGCTTGGCTGAGAGGCTTCGCACTTTTCGCTTTGCTGGTGGCGGTGCCGTTGCTTTTGGAGCAGCTCTTCGGCGGCATCCTATGGCTCGCCACATAAAGGTCGGCAACTCGTTTTGGGAGAATCGCTCTCCTACAGCGGCTTCGGCCTCCTTGTTCTTTTGCTCGCCGGCTTTCTTCGTCGTGCTGATTGTTCTTCCTCCCTCAGACTTATCAGATTTCCGAATGGCTCACGCTCGCGGAGCGCGAGATGAATGGCCTCCTGCGCGGCTGGGGCGGCGGGCTGTCGGGGGATGCGCGCAAAAACATGGTCAAGGAGCGCGCCGATTGGCTGACAATGATCCCGGACGTGCCGATCCGGCCGCCTTGGTCGATGTGTACAAGGAGTTCTTCAATCTCAACCAGGACGATCTGAAATCGGGCGGCCCTCAGGGCGGCTCTATGGGCAAGGCCCGCTTCACAGCCTTCCTTCTTCGCGAGCTTTACGAAGGCAATGTGAGAAATGCTCAACTCAAGATCTTCAACGAGGTGAAGAACGGTGGAAAGCCTTTCATCGCATCCGGCATCAGGCAGATTGTGGGATACGACCAGTTCAACGAAAATGACGTCAAAAATTATGGCTTCCCGCCGGGTGCCGGCGTCGGCTGGTTCCCTCTACTCCTAACCGTCAAGCTGAACCGGTTTCCTCGCAACATCATCATGGTCAGGGCCGACAAATCCGTGGCCTATAACCGGACTGTCATCGACGAGTTGAACAGGCAATTGGCCCCTGAGGCCGCCTGATATTCCGCCAGTCTCGGCCAACTCCGGCGGCTGCGTTCACAGCCGCTTGCCGAACCCCTTAATCCGTAACTGCTGGCGCGGACGGCGCTGCGGCCCATTCCGCCCATGACCCGTCATAGACGGCCGTGTATTCATTGCCCAGAATCGCAAGCCCGAGCGCGAGGATGCAGGCGGTGATGCCGGAGCCGCAGGTGGTGATGACCGGCTTGGCGGGATTGATCCCTGCGTTCTCGAAAGCGGCGCGGAGCTCGTCCGCAGATTTCATGGTTCCGTCGCCGTTGGTCAGCGTCCCATAGGGAAGGTTGCAGGCGCCCGGCATATGCCCCAGGCGCGGCACCGGCCGGATCTCCACCTCTTGCCCGTGGAAGCGTAACTTCGAGCGCGCATCCACGATCTGGGTCTTACCGGCCTGAACAGCCCTCAGCATGTCCGAAATCTCACGGACGAGCTCGGAGTTCCTCCGCGTGGTGAAGTGGCGAGCCGAGCGCAACGCGGGCGGGCCGCTTTCCACGGGGCGCCCCTCGGCGAGCCACTTCTTGAGTCCCCCGTTCAGCACCGCTACGTCTTCATGGCCCATGACGCGAAACATCCACCACGCGCGGGGCGAACTGAAGATGCCCTTATTGTCATAAACGATGACCTTCATCCCATCGCCCACGCCCATTTTCTTCATCCGGGACGCGAACTTTTCAGGCGGCGGCAGCATGTGGGGATGAGGCGACGAGGTATCGGACAGATCCTCGATATCGAAGAACAGCGCGCCCGGGATGTGCGCCTCGCGATAGTGGTCGGAGCCGGGTTTCGGCTCGTCCGGCATCGCCCAGGTGGCGTCCATGACAACGAGGCCCGGCGCTCCCAGGTGCTTCTGAAGCCAGTCCGTCTCAACAAGCCACTTCGATGAGAAATCGGTCATGCTTACCCCCAAAGATCGCGTACTCTTCAAACCTGATGCTGATAAACTTCCGGCACGGAAGACGTGGACTCAAGCCACGGCGGGACCGGAAGCTCTTTTTCTCGCAGGAACTGCGGATTGAACATCTTAGACTGATACCGCGTCCCGTAATCGCAAAGCACGGTTACAATCGTGTGACCGGGGCCGAGATCGCGGGCGAGGCGGATCGCGCCCGCCACATTGACGCCGCTCGAACCGCCGAGGCAAAGCCCCTCCTCCGCGAGGAGCCTGAAGGCTACATCGAGCGCTTCCGCATCGGGAATTTGATAGGCCCTGTCGACGATCACGCCTTCAAGGTTGGCGGTGATGCGGCCCTGGCCGATCCCCTCCGTGATGGATGAGCCTTCCGCTTCGAGCTTGCCCGTCGCGTAGTAGCTGTAGATTGCGGACCCCAACGGATCGGCCACGCCGATCGTGACCTCCGGCCGCTTCGCCTTCAGCCCCATCGAAACGCCGCCGAGCGTGCCGCCGGTGCCGACCGAGCAGATGAAGCCATCCACCTTGCCTTCGGTCTGGCTCCAGATTTCCTCGGCCGTCGTCTCGATATGGCCGCGGCGATTGGCGAGGTTGTCGAACTGATTGGCCCAGATCGCGCCTTCGGGCCGGGCGGCGTTCAGCGCCTCGGCAAGCCGCGCGGAATATTTCACATAGTTGTTCGGGTTCTTGTAAGGGACGGCGGGCACCTCGACGAGCGTCGCGCCCATCAGCCGCAGCGTGTCCTTCTTCTCCTGGCTCTGCGTTTCCGGGATGACGATCACGGTCTTGAAGCCCATGGCGTCGGCGACGAGAGCAAGGCCGATGCCTGTATTCCCCGCCGTCCCCTCGACGATGGTGCCGCCTTGCCGCAAGGCGCCGCTCCTGATCGCATCCTCCACAATGAAGAGTGCGGCGCGATCCTTCACGGATTGGCCGGGATTGAGGAATTCCGCCTTGCCCAAAATCTCGCACCCGGTCTCATCCGACGCGCGGCGCAGCCGTATGAGCGGCGTATTGCCGATGGCGGCCAATACGGAGGGCTTAACGCCGGAGGCGTCGGAGGGAAGAACCATAGGGCAGCAACAGCAGTGTCGTTTGTTTCACTCTAAGATGGACCGCTTTGCCCGGGGGGGCAACCTTTCATGGCCCGAGATTAAACAGCGCCCGCGCCTTCCTCTTCCGCCGAAGGCCGAAAAGTGATGCGGCCGGTTCGTCTTATCCGCGAGGCGTTGCTTAAAATCAGGTAAAGATTGGACTCCCCACCATTTAGCAAGGGGCATTTTGAACATTGAGGGAGGGGTTGAACAGGGCGCCCTTTTTCAGCATGGCGCAGGCGACGCCGAGCAGGCGGTCGGCGACCGATCGGAGGGCGCGGCCATGACTGTGCCCTCGGCCGCGCAGCGCGGCGTACTTGGCTCTGCTTGGCGCAGCCGCTCCCGCCAGACCGGCTCGATTCGCGAAGGCTACGCTGATTTGGGCTGCCGCCCGCAAGCCGCACTCCGTTCCGCTACGCTTCACTGCGCGCGGCTTGCGGAGCCTTCGATGAACCGCTGGAGAAAGGTACAGGGTTCGTTTGGTAAAACGGCCGTATAGTAAGTATCTAAGTATCTCTCTCGAAGCAATGCCGGGGGCGGTAGTCTGGAAACTTTGGGAGTGGCGATTTTCTACACTGGGCATGCCGGGCCGGACCAGCTATGCTGCTCGAATCACAAGGCTTAATTGCATCGGATCGCATGGCCCGAAAGCGTCCGCAGGATTGGAACGAACGGCGGCGCCTGGGGGGCGGTCCCCGCTATTGGGGAGCGCGAAGCCATTTTCCGGCGCGCTGGCTTCTCGCGTGGATCTTTTTTATCGGAACGCTTTCTCCCTTTCTTTCAGCGCGCGAGATGCGATTCGCGCCCGCGGAGGGAGCAGCCAAGGCCGAACTCCTTGTCGTTCTCGGCGAGAATGCCGATTCTTATTCGGCTTCGTTTTGTCAGGGCGCCGGAACTGACTCGGCCGAACCGGAGAGCGGGAAATCTCACCGTAAGCATAATTGCCGTCTCTGCCAGGCGTTGCACGATTTCCAGAACTCGTTGCCGCCCTGTCTTGGCGCCATTCTTCTCACGCACGATGCCGGCAAAAGCCCCTGCGTAAGCGCCGCACGATGCGCATCAAGACCGCGAATTGAACGCGCCGGCCAGCCGCGCGCTCCGCCCAGCCTGCATGAAGTCGATGTCGTGTGAGTACCCGGCCCAAGGGCCGGATAGCCACCACTCCTTCTAATCAGGGCTTGATCAATGAGAGGACTTCTATTTTCGCGCGGCCTGACGCCGGCTGCGCTGTTGCTGCTTTCAGCCGGACTTCTGCCGCAAAACGCAAACGCGCACGGCTTCGCAGGCGACCGCTTTTTTCCGGCGACGATTGTCGTCGATGACCCCGCCGTCGCCGACGAATTGTCTTTGCCGACCGTGTCGAACTTCAAAAACGGCGACAATAGCTACGAAACCGATATCTCGGCAGAGCTGTCGAAGCGTATCACCGAGCATTTCGGCGTCTCGATTTCTCCGGACTGGACGCATCTCTCCCGGGGCGGCAACGGCTTCCAGAATCTTGAAACAACGGCCAAGTATCAGCTTATAACGGACGCGAAGACGGAGTTTATGCTTTCGGTCGGTTTCAGCGTGGAATGGGCGAATACCGGAGCCGCCAGCGTCGGCGCCGAGAACTTCAATACTTATTCGCCGCAAATCTTTTTCGGCAAAGGGCTCGGGGATCTGCCCGAGGAGTATGATCTCATCCGTCCCTTCGCCATTACCGGCCAAGTGGGTTACGCCGTCCCGCAGACCGGCAAGGCGGTTACACTCATCGTCGATCCCGACACCCAGGAGATCGACCGCGATATCGACCGCCACGCCCATGTTCTCGAATGGGGGCTGACACTTCAATATAGCCTTCCCTATCTGAACTCGCATGTGAAGGCGATCGAAGGCGATGGCGCGGACTTCTTGCGGCATCTCATACCACTAGTGGAAGCAAGTTTGGAGACCCCGGTCTCCAATTTTACGGGTCCCCAAGTCACAACCGGAACCATCAATCCGGGCGTGATCTGGTCTGGACAGCAAATTCAAGTCGGGTTGGAGGCTGTGATACCTGTTAATCGCGAAAGCGGCCGGGGCGTTGGCGCCATCGGCCAGCTTCACTTCTATCTGGACGACATCTTTCCAAATTCCATCGGCAAACCGATCTTTGAGGCAGAGAAATGACTTTTTCATCCATCCGGGTCGCCGGTTCAGCCGTTGCTCTGTTGGCGCTCGCGGCAGGGTTCGTTCCGCAAGCAGCCAACGCGCACGCCTTGTTGCAGAGCGCACAGCCATCTGTCGGCGGCTCCGTCGCCGGTTCGCCATCGACAATCGTGCTTCAATTCTCCGAAGGCGTCGAAGCGCGCTATTCGCATGTCTCCGTGACGGGCCCCGGCGGCGCCGTCTCAGTGTCCCGGCCATCCAATGGCGGGGGGAAATCGACCCTGGTCGTCAGAGTGGGCCAGCAGCTCAAACCCGGGCACTACCGGGTAAGCTGGTCGGTGGTGTCCGTCGACACGCACAAGACGCAAGGCAGTTTTGGCTTCAACGTCGGCCACTAATCGATGGAGGGGCCTGCGTTACTGGCGCCCTCCGCCTGGGCCGCGCATTACATTCAGGTGGCCGCCGCCATGCTCCTGTTCGGAGGAGCGCTTTTCCCGTTTTATGCGGGATTTGGCGGCGGAACGCCCTCTCCACGGACGATGGGGAGGCTTGCGGTTGTGCTGTGCCTCGCCGTCGCAGTCGCCGTGGGCTTGAAAATCGTCGATTTGACCGGCGATCCAGCCAGCCTTTTCGACGCCGGCGAACTCAAAGGCTTTTTCCTTGAGACATCCTTCGGCGAGGTCTGGCTCTTAAGGCTCGCGTTGTCGCTCGCCGCCGTCGCGGTTGCGTTGGGTCTCCGGCCCGGCGCTGACCTGCACTCCAAAGAGCGGGCGCGGCCCGCGCTTCTTGTTCTTTTGAGCGGCTTGATCCTCGTCAGCAATGCTGGCGCCGGACACGCCCAGGCGCTCGTCAGCGCCCCCTCCACGCTAACCGCCATCGCCTGGGAAGGGCTTCATCTTCTTGCCGCGGGCGCCTGGATTGGCGGCCTTTTGCCTCTTCTTGTCTCCATCGGAGGGAGCAGCGGCGCCGCAGACGGCTCCATCAAAGTCTTGCGCTCCTTTTCGTTCCACGGGCAATGGATGGTCGGCCTGCTTTTGTTAGGCGGGTTCGCCACGCTCGCCGTGCTGATGGGCGCATGGGGCGTAAGCGTGCAGGCCCTGTCCGCAAGTCTTTATGGCGATACCCTTATCGTGAAACATAGCTTGATCGCAGTCATGGTCGTGATCGCAGGCGTCAACCGCTTCATCCTGCTGCCGCGGCTTGAGACGGGCAGGGCGCGCGTTTCAGACCTGCGTTGGACGGTCGGCCTTGAATGCGTCCTGGCTGCGCTTGGTCATCGCGGCCGCCATAACCTTGAGCCAAACGCCGCCGCCCTAATCAACCAGAGGCGCTGGCGCGGCGCGCAAACCATGTTATAGAGTGCGCCAGACGGCGAGCCGCGGCGGGCGTGGCGAAATTGGCAGACGCGGCTGGATTTAGGTCCTGTTGCCGCAAGTCATGGGGGTTCAAGTCCCTCCGCCCGCACCAAACCATAAACGCGATCGTGGCCGTCACATCAAGGCGGACCGCAAAGGCCGAAAGAGCCGTTATCCCTGGCCTTGCCTTGCCGGGGGATGGCGCAGTTGCGCGTTCGGCGCGTATCGCGGCAAGATCATCCTCGATCAGCGGCGCATATCTCACTCTCAGCCGCTCGAACTCTTTCTCGATCTCGTCCAGCTCTTTGTCCGTCATCTTGTCGAGAGAGACAAAACCCGTTCGTGCCCCCTGGACCCCGCGCAGCAGCTCATCAAGCTTCAGGCGCATGATGCGCGTCTCCCGGTTCTGCGTATTCTGGATAAGAAAGACGATCAGGAAAGTGATGATCGTGGTGCCCGTGTTGACGACGAGCTGCCACGTATCCGACCAGCCGAATAATGGTCCGGAAGCGCCCCAAGCAATGATAACGATCACAGCGCCGATAAACGCCCACGGTGTGCCGACCAGAAAGGCGGTGCGCTCTGCGATATATTGAAAGAGCCGGTTCATTTTCCCCCGGTTGCCTCCGAATGAAATTTCATGCCTTCCAGTTCAAGCCGGACGGGGCGCCAGAATCGTCAACTTTTCCGCTTTTTAATCGATTCCGATTAAAGGCGCGTTGATCTAGGCGCGGCGTCCTGGATGCTGTCGCGCAAGCTTCTGCGTTTCCCGCAAAAGTCCGTTAACCGCTCTCCGGTAAACCTAAGCGCGTCGTTGAGTTGTGTTTTGTGTGCGTGCTTACCATGAGTAGAGAAGGTGACTTCTCAGGGGACGCTTGGACCAAAAAACCAGGCGGCGCGGCTTCAAAGCCGTGCCCCGTGCCCCGCATTTGCCCGAATTGGGGTTTGGGATTTCTCGCGCTGCACGGCGGGTCTAGGTTGCAGCGCATTGGCAACGTCTCCCCAAGCTGGATCATGATCGTTACGGCTCTCGTCGCATCTCTTTGTGCCTGTTCGGTGAACAAGACGTCGCGCAGCACGGTCGACGAAACCCAGACTTTGAGTCCGAGGGTCATCAAGGTTGGCGATCCTGTTCCGAAAGGCGGCGGCGTTTATAAGCTCGGCGACCCGTACATCGCTGCCGGCAAGTGGTTTGTCCCCGTCAACGATCAATCCTACGACCAGGTTGGAATAGCATCCTGGTATGGCGATTTCTTCCACGGGCGGCGGACGGCGAACGGCGAAATCTACGACATGAACGCCTTGACGGCGGCTCACCCCACCCTGCCGATGCCGACATACGCGACCGTCACAAACCTGGCGAACGATCGCACCATCGTCGTTCGCATCAACGACCGTGGCCCCTATCACGATGGCCGTATCATCGACCTTTCGCACAGGGCGGCGGAGCTTTTGGGCCTCTACCCGAAGGGCTCCGGCGCCGTGCGCGTCCGCTATCTTTCGCCCGCGCCGCTCAACGGGGACGATTTGCTTGAGCGCACCACGCTGGCGAAGCAGCCCTGGTCGCCTCGTGTCGTAAGGGATAAGCAAGCGCGCGCCGCTCCTCCTCCTTCGCCTAAAGCGAGCTTCCTTGCGGCCGCGACCGTAACCGTGGAGCCTGCTCTCGTTACGAAGAAAGGCGGCTTCGAGAAAGCTCCAAAGGCGACCGCAGGCGGATGGTCGACGAACGCACAACCCAATTAAAGAGGACGTTGTTTTAGAAGTCGCACTGTCAGATTATTTGGAGCCCCGCGGCCCTATCTCTTAGCAAATCGGCGCCTCCGTTGTTATATAATCCCAGCGATTTATCCTGGAATGAGCCGATGCGCCTCGCCCTGCTTTTTTTACTCCTTCTTTTATGTCCGCACGCGGCGGGTGCGCAATCTGTGGGAACCTTCCAAACTTCTGCCGCGGAAGCGATCCTTATCGATGTCGACACCGGGACCGTGCTCTTCGAAAAGAATGCCGATAAGCTTTTTGCGCCAGCGAGCATGAGCAAGATCATGACGCTCGAGGTGCTGTTCAAGAAGCTGAAGGCCGGGGAAATCTCGCTCGACACCGAGTTTCCGGTGAGCTTGCACGCCTGGAAAACGGGCGGGGCTCCGTCGCGCACGACGTCCATGTTCGTTCCGCTCAACCAGACGGCGAAAGTCGGCGACCTGATCCAGGGCATCACCGTGCAGAACGGCAATGACGCCTGCATCGCGGTGGCCGAAGGCTTGTCCGGCAGCGAGGACGGGTTCGCGCAGGCGATGACCGAGGAAGCGCGGGCGCTCGGGCTTGAGAAATCGACATTCGGAAATTCAACAGGGCTGCCGAACCCCGCCAATCAAATGACGGCGCGGGAGCTTGCGAAGCTCTCGATCCATGTGATCAAGGAATACCCGGCTTATTACTCCTATTTCGGGCAAAAAGAGTTCAAGTACAGAACGCACGTTTTCAAGAACCTCAATCCGCTTTTGAACGCGGCTATTCCATCCGATGGGCTGAAAATCGGGTTCGCGGAGGGCGCCGGTTACGGCATCACGGCATCGGCCGCGAAGGACGGCAGGCGTCTCGTCGCTGTCATGAATGGCTTCGATTCTGAACGGGACCGGCGCGAAGACACCGCCAAATTCCTGAACTGGGGATTTGGCAATTTCAAAGCGTTCAAGGTCTTCGCGAAGGACGAGACGGTCGGCGAGGCGAGGGTATGGGGCGGCCAGAAATGGAGCGTTCCGCTCAAGACGAAATCCGACGCGATGATTCTCCTGCCTGTGAATGCGAAGGATCATCGCATCAAGGCTCAGATCGTTTATCTCGGCCCGCTCAAACCGCCCGTCAAGGAAGGCGACAGGGTGGGAGAGCTTCGAATCACGTCTGAAGCGAACGGGACTTCGAATGCCGCGCCGCTCTATGCGGCGGCGGATATGCAGGCCGGCGGCATGGTCTCGAAAGGGGTCGATTCGGTGCTGCTCGGGGTGAATTCCTATGTTTCGCAGGCTGTCGCCAAGCTTCTCAAGAAGCCGCCGCAGCCCGCGGCGGCGGCGACTCCCGTCCTCTCGAAGCCGAGCACGTGACGAGCGCGCCCCGCGGCAAGTTCATTACCTTTGAAGGCGGCGAAGGCGCAGGCAAGACGACCCAGTCGGCGTTCCTCGCCGACCGTTTGAGGCGGGCCGGCATCTCTGTCCTTCAAACGCGCGAGCCGGGAGGCACGCCCCGCGCCGAGGCCATCCGCGAAGTCCTTCTCTCCGGGAAAGCCAAGAAATTCGGCCCGCTCGGGGAAGCCGTTCTGTTTTACGCCGCGCGAGAATCGCATCTGGAACTCGCCATCAGGCCGGCCCTTGAACGCGGCACATGGGTGATCTGCGACCGGTTCAGCGATTCGACGCGCGCCTATCAGGGCGCCGCGGGCGGGCTGCCGCTCTACGTCATCGAAACCATCGACCGCGCCGTTGTCGGCTCGACGCAGCCCGACCTCACGATCATCTTCGACCTTCCGCCCGAGCTGGGATTGAAGCGCGCCGCCGCGCGGAAAGCGAAGAGCGCCACCGGCGAGACAACCGGAAATACCCCCGACCGGTTCGAAACCATGAATTTGGCCTTCCATCGAAGCCTTCGCGAGGAATTCCTTTCGATTGCGAAAGAGGAGCCGAAGCGATGCGTGGTCGTCGATGCTTCGGAAAGCGAGCGGCGCGTGGAAGACAAGATCTGGGCGATTGTGCGGGAGCGTTTT
>CAWFXN010000036.1:0-52925 GCA_963819665.1 uncultured Alphaproteobacteria bacterium | reverse complement strand
AATAGTTAAAGATGCGAGCGCGGTGGCGGCAATCCATGAAGCAGCTTGGCGCTCAACATACCAGGGTATCATTCCCCATCTCCATCTTGAGCGCATGATTGCTCGGCGCGGACCACGATGGTGGCAGCAGCAAATTCAGCGTGGCGCGAATGTTACCCTTCTTCTCTTTGACGATGTACCGCAAGGCTACGCGACCTGGGGCGCCGCAAGGGGGACGTGGCCCTGGCCAGCCGGGGAGATTTTTGAGCTTTACGTCAGTCCCGCTTTTCAGGGGGTGGGCCTTGGCAGCCGGCTTTTCGCAACGAGTAAGAAAGCGCTGAAACGCGAGGGGCTTAGCCACCTTGTCGTCTGGGCTTTAAAGGACAACGAAACCGCCTGCGCTTTCTACGGCGGTTTGGGAGGCGCTATTGTTGCGGCGGCGCCTGAACGCTACGGAGAGGTATCTCTAACGCGCATCGCTTTCGTCTGGGGCGTGAACGTGAAATCCTCAAATACTTGAGAGGCGTGGAGCGCGAGCGCGGACATGGTCACAGGCTGGGATGTGTCCCCTTTATTTAGGTCAGCTTAAAGAACAATGTGCCCGTTTGTCGGGAAGGCCACTGCCAAGATAGTCGATGCGAACTCGAGCGCGCGCCCACCAAAGAGGCGCTATTGCCGTTCGCCGGCATCGTATCCGCCGCCAGTTCCAACAGATCAACGATCCAACTGCGCTGGAACGATGTATGCGGTCTTAATGCGACCCCGCATGCCCCAATTATTACTGCCGGTGACATGCCTAACTAACCCGTGTTCGGGTGATCTGAGCACCGCCCAGCCAAATAGCGGAGTGCCTTGGAGAATAAAAACGGGCGCGATTAAATCGGCGCCCGCTGCTGTAATGCTTTGGCGTTTGGAGATTGCGGCCCTGTTCAAGCCATGTGCTGGCCGCCATTCGCGGCTATCGTCGCCCCAGTGATGAACCCGGCGTCGTCGCTGGCCAGAAACGCCACACACTTCGCGATCTCTTCTGCCGTGCCGAGCCGGCCGACCGGGATCTGCGCAGTGATGCTCTCGAGAACCTTCTCGGGCATGGCGGCCACCATCTCGGTATTGATATAACCGGGGGCCACGCAGTTGACGGTTATGCCCTTCCTAGCGTTTTCCTGAGCCACCGCTTTCGTGAAGCCGATAATCCCGGCCTTGGCTGAGGAATAGTTGCTCTGCCCCATCTGGCCTTTCTGGCCGTTCAAGGATGAGATGTTGATGATCCGCCCGAAGTTGCGGTCGCGCATCCCGTTGATAACGGGCTGCGTCATGTTGAACGCGCTATCGAGGTCGATGCGGATCACGTCTTTCCATTGCTGGGGTTTCATCCGGTGAAGCATAGCGTCGCGGGTGACCCCGGCATTGTTTACTATGATGGAGACCGGCCCGTATTTCTCTTCGACCTGCTTCAATCCAGCGACGCAAGCGTCATAATCGCCAACATCCCATTTGAGAATTGGAATTCCTGTGTCAGTTTGGAACTTTTGGGCAGCTTCGTCATTGCCGCCGTAATTCGCGACGACTTGATAGCCTTTATTCTTCAGCTCGACAGAGATGGCGCGACCGATACCACGCGTGCCGCCTGTTACAACAGCTACCTTGGACATGTTCCCTCCTAGAAAACTTTTCCTGATTCAACTTTGAATGATTTGCCACCAGCCTGATAATCCTCGCACACTCTGAGCAGGTGGCATACCGCAGAGGAGCGAGCACCCTTGCTGCCGGGAAAGGCGCCGGCAGTTCGTGGCCTTAATCGCGCTCGACACGCATGGCGATGCCCGGGCCACCACCGATGCTCGCGATAATGATGGCCTCTTGCCCGTCCATGTCCGTATCCTTCCCAGCCGATGTGAGCCGGAGTTTATCAGGATTAACGTTCCGCAGGAACGCTTAATTGAGCGGCATTGCCATTTTGCGCCCCAGGCTGCCTCCGCGGCGTTGATCACAATGAGAAGTTGGGCGAGGTGCTTCGCAGGTGCGAAAAAATCAACTGCGAGGCGTGCAACTTGCTTTATAATAGCGAAAACCACTGGGCCAGGAAATGAATAATCCAGTCGAAAAGTTATCGCGCGTAACCCGGTTTCATGAAGCTGGACAGGCGTTGACGGTGGCCGCGGGGGGCAAAAAGGGTGATGCCGACGATAAGTCCAAACCCGTCATCATTAAGAAGTACGCCAATCGAAGGCTTTATAATACCGAGACAAGCAGCTACGTTACGCTCGAAGATCTTGGCGAGATGGTGCGATCCGAGCGAGACTTCCTCGTCTACGACGCCAAGACGGGTGAAGATCTCACACACTCAGTGTTGACCCAGATTATCGTGGAAGAGGAAGGCAAGAGCGGTTCCAATCTGCTTCCCATCGGCTTCCTGCGCCAGCTTATCCGCTTCTACGGGCACTCCATAGAGCAGCTCGTGCCGAAATATCTGGAGTTCTGCCTCGCGACGTTGGCACGTCAGCAAGAGGAATATCGGAAGCAGTTCACGGACGCCTTTGGCGCTGCGGCATTTGAGGCCATGCAGGAGCAGGCGCGGCAGAACATGGCAATTTTCGAGCGCGCATTCGCGATGTTTGCGCCCTTCTCGAAGGCTCGCGCAGAGGAGGAGAATAGCGCCCCGGAGAAGCCGGAGCCTGCGAACCCCGCAACCTCTAAAGAGATTGCAGAGCTCAAAGCGCAGCTTTCGGCTATGCAGAACCAGCTTGACCGGCTTTCGAAGTCCACACCGACCGGAGAATAACGGAAAACCTCTTATCGGCGCGCTTCTCTTGCCCGGACAGACATGTGCTCTAAGCTGGCGCAAATGAAGACTGCATCTCGGCCAACGGCCGCAGCCTGAACCGCGACGGGAGAGCATCGCACCTAGCTTCGTCCGAGGCAACGCCGACCCCAAATCCAAGCTGTCCTGTTCGCGCCGCCAGCCGTTCCGCATTGACAAGTGACGCCTTCGTGCCCGGCGTAAAATTATCAACCAGGAGAGCCCCGCTAATATTTATCCGTTCGTCAACGATTCCTGCCGCTTCGTCATAGCTCGGCGCGCGAATGAGAACGCGAGCCAATCAATGGTTTTGCGGGGTATTTTTATTTGGCTGGGGAACCTGGATTCGAACCAAGACTAACGGAGTCAGAGTCCGCTGTTCTACCATTAAACTATTCCCCAAACCCAGCGGGCGAACGAACGACGCCGACGCAAAGTTTGCGAGCGGAGAATGCGGCAGTTTTTGCGCCGCTGCAAGTCTTAGTTACGCACAGCGCCGCGGCGAATATGGCTGCACGCTCACGTCAAAGGCGGATTTGACGCAATACGCCAACTTGTTTGCTTCCTGCCCATAGAATACATACAAGTGTACGATGGTGCGGAAGCACGCAAAGATGGTGCGGCTCGTTGGGCGGAAGTGATGGCGGAAAAGGTTCTATTCGTGTGTCTCGGTAACATTTGCCGGTCGCCTCTTGCCGAGGCGGCGTTCCGGCGAGAACTGAAAGGCATCGGCCTAGAAGCGGAAGCCGATTCCGCCGGTATAGGCGACTGGCATATCGGCGAATCTCCGGACCGGCGCGCTCAGGCTGTTGCAAAGCGGAATGGGGTCGACATCAGCGGCTACCGCGCCCGGCTGGTGACATTGGAAGATTTCCGGCAATTCAGCCATATCGTGGCGATGGATCGCAAAAATCTCGCGGTGCTCAAAGCGATGCGGCCCGCCGATGCAACCGCGGAGCTAAGCCTCCTCCTCGACCACGTCGAAGGCCGGGAGGGTCAGCCCGTCGCCGACCCCTATTACGGCGAGGAAGATGGTTTTGACGTCACTTGGGCAGATGTGACCCAAGGCGCCAAGGCGCTTGTGCAGCGCATCGCCCAGGGATGAAGGCGCTCGCCGAAGCTGCTGCGGCTTTGCTCGGCGGCACATTGTGCACCGCAAAAGCGCTTCACGGCGGCTGTTTGTCCCAAATCCTTCTTATCATCCTCAATGATGGGCGGGAGGCAATCGTTAAGGGCGGAGGCGCTTCACCCGTAGAGGCTGCAATGCTGCGTGCGATAGCCGCAAGTGGCGCACCGGCCCCTAAAGTTTTCGCGGCCGAAGGCGGCATCCTTGTCATGGAGGCGATAAGCGCGGATGGCGGACTCTCTAACGCGTGGGCAAGCCTCGGGAAAGCGCTAGCGAAGCTTCACGCAGCAGAAGGGAACGCGTGCGGCTGGGCGGACGATTACGCCTTCGGCGCCGTCGCCATTGAAAACGGCTGGATGAAAAGCTGGCCGGTCTTCTGGGCCGAACGCAGGCTGCTGCCGAATTGCTCTCATGTTGCATCAGCACTTGGCCGCCGCATCGAGGTTCTCGCTGCAGACCTCCCGAACCGGCTGCCGGAACTGACTACGCCATCCTTGTTACATGGGGACCTGTGGGGCGGGAATATCCTCGCCGCTGGCAAGGAGGTTACCGCGCTTATCGACCCCGCCTGCTACTATGGCCACGGTGAGGTCGACATCGCGATGCTGAACCTTTTCGATGGCCCCTCGCCTGCATTTTACAACGCCTACGGCGCGCTGAAACCAGGCTGGAAGGAACGCCTGATCATCTATCAGCTTTGGCCCGCTCTCGTGCATGTGCGGCTCTTTGGAAGCGGCTACAGGCCGATGGTTGAACGGCTTCTGTCACACGCTGGTGTTTAGATCCATTTTTTACGAGTGAGGGACCTGTCCCCAGGAAATTAACAGTCCCGCGCAGAAGCCGTGCGGAATATTGACAAAAATATTCAGTTGCGATAAACTAGTAATGACAATCAGAGATTGTAAACTGAAGTTATATTTTGGGGTGGTGCGTGCCTGTAATCTGGCCATCGCGGTTTCGAGTTGGATTGCAATTACGACCCAATCGAACTCAAGAATTACTGACGATAATAAGGCCTCATCAGGCAAAAGTAGTTGGATAGGGTAATAGCGGTAAGGGATGGTGATCGCGCCTTACTGCTTCTCGATTAGATCACTCTCAAGCTAGGCAAACCGGCGAGGCAACAACGCTTTGCTTGGCTTGAGAGAATTCCCTCAGCCACATTTTCAGCGTCGGCCTGATCAGTATTTACAGGGCGGTGCACAAGCAAAAGAGCATGCGGCGCCGCCCCAGATACCTATGGAAGATTATGGACTAACCTGATGATGCGTTGTGCTGCTGTTGTCGTTTGATGCTGCAACAGCAATGCCTACTCCCGCTCCGACAATAAGTCCGCCGACAAGAAGCGTATCGGTGCCGAAACCGGCAGGCGCGTATCCCACCCCACCATCCTTCAAGCTTGCTCCTTGACAAGCTGGCGGTGTTGCCAACACGACCGCAACCTGAGAAGGTCCAACCCGTGTGGAGCAACCGTTCTCATAAACGATATTGGCTGAACCACTGGCGTTTGCACGTACCCGGTCGCCAGACGATAAAGTCGTTCCAATCGAGGCCGCTTGGAAACCGTCGCCCCGGTTGACCGAAACTGCGCCTTCAACATTTGACAGCGTCACAGCTGCTGCGTTTGTAGCTAAGAGCGCCGCCATAACGGCCGCCGACACATATGTGCGCACCATTCTTCTACTTTTCATTGCAATACCCCCATTGTTCAACCGAACCGTGTTCTTGGCTCTTAACCAAGCCGACTGAGTCGAACAAGCGGCATCATAACTAGTTTCCCCTTTAAGTTGTGGTTGTTGCTGATTTGGCACAACTATAAGTGGTTGTTGTGTTAGGTTTGTAAGCGTTGTTTGCGTGTTCAGCAAGCGGCGTGATAAGGGTCAAATATGAGATTTGAGCTTCGATATGTGCGTTTTGGATTGTTGCCAAATGTATGATCTGCACAGCCATTTGTTACCCGGCATTGATGATGGCGCTCCGGATTACGAGACCAGTCTCGTTATGGCCCAGGCCTACGTGGACCAGGGCGTGGAATGCGTGGCTTGCACGCCGCACATTTTGCCCGGCCTCTACCAGAATTCAGGTCCGCAGATAAAGGCCGCTGTTGCGGAGCTTCAGCGACGGCTCGATGATGCTGCGATTCCGCTGAGGCTTGTTTCGGGAGCCGACAACCACATCGTACCCGACTTCGTCGCAGGACTGAAGCAAGGCCGCCTGCTTCCGATTGGAGAGTCCAACTACGTTTTGGTCGAACCCCCGCACCACATTGCGCCCGCTAGGCTCGGAGATCTCTTTTTTAGTATTCTTCTCGGTGGCTACATCCCGATCCTGACCCATCCCGAAAGGCTTTCGTGGATCGAGAGCAAATACGAGGTGATGACAACGCTTGCCGCGAAGGGCGTCTGGATGCAGCTCACATCCGGATCGCTTACCGGGCGATTCGGCCGGCGCCCCCGCTATTGGGCCAAGCGAATGCTGGAGGAAGGGCTTGTCCAAATCCTAGCAACCGATGCTCATGACACCATCCGACGTCCCCCCGATCTCGCCAAAGGGTTGAAGGAGGCGGAGCGGCTGGTTGGCGCGGAAGAAGCCCGGCATCTCGTCCACACCCGGCCTTTGGGTGTGCTTATGAACAAGCCGCCTCGGGAGTTGCCAACTCCGCAGCCCTGTGTCAGCGCCGAAATAAAGGAAGAGGATGACGGCTGCGGCCCTGTGGAACAACGGAAGCGCAAGTGGCGCTTCTTTGGCTAAAGCCGGCTGGCGAAAGTTCCTGTAGCGGCGCGGTTTTTTGCGACGCTGGATCGATGCGGACAATGTTCATCGCAGCCAGAACAGTAACCGCGGTGATATCTGATGGTTCATTAAGTTCGTTCGAGAAAATTCTGCGCTGACCAAGGAGCGCCAGAGCAACAAATTTGCTCCCGGGGAGAGCATCAGGCCCAAGGCCTGGAGAGAGACGCCGTTTCCTCGAAGGCCTGGATCTTATCCGCCTTTTGCATCGTGAGCCCAATGTCGTCCAGACCCTCGATAAGGCATTTTTTGCGGAAGGGATCAACCTCGAAGATCACAACCCCGCCATCCGGCCCACGAATTTCCTGCCTCTCAAGATCGACGGTCAGCGTCGCGTTTGCTCCGCGCTCGGCATCATCCATAAGCTTTGCAAGGTCTTCCGGTGAGACCACAACGGGCAGAATGCCATTCTTGAAGCAGTTATTGTAAAAGATGTCGGCGAATGACGTGGAGATCACGCAGCGGATGCCGAAATCGAGGAGCGCCCACGGCGCGTGCTCGCGGCTCGACCCGCAGCCGAAGTTGTCACCAGCCACCAGAATTTTGGCGGTCCGGTAAGCCGGCTTGTTCAAGACGAAATCAGGGTTGTCCTTGCCGCCATCGTCGTAGCGCATTTCGTAAAAGAGCGACGTCCCAAGGCCCGTGCGCTTGATAGTCTTCAGGAACTGCTTCGGAATGATCATGTCGGTGTCAACGTTAATCATTGGCAGCGGCGCGGCAACGCTTGTGAGAGAAGTGAATTTTTCCATGGGCCAATCCTTTGTTCTTCCTTTTAGCGCTTAAGCCGCGACGATCAAGCAGCTTCGGCCACATTATCGCCCGACCACACTGGCGGACGGCGATAGATCCAGGTTTGCGCAAGCTCAAGCTGTCGCGCCAGCCGAAGCAAAAGGCCATCAGCGCCTACTTTTCCCGCAAATTGAATGCCGATCGGAAGCCCCTCCGGCGACCAGAACAGCGGAAGCGAAATGGCAGGCTGACCCGTCATATTGAACTGCGCGGTGAAGGGCGCGAAGGCGAAGTTTTTTGCGGCGACTGCCTTCATAAGTGCTTTCATGAGCCAAGGGGAATGGAGTCCGTCAATAACCCTCATGGCGATTTTTTCGCTGGGCGTTGGATTGTTCTGGCCAATGCGTAGGGGGAGAGAACCCAAGACGGGGCTCATGATAACGTCGAAGCTCTCCGAGAAGTACAGAAATGCCCTGGTGGCGCGGTCAATGACAGCCTTCGCCCAGGCCTTCTCAGCTTCCGGCACAACGCCGCCGACGCTGGCGAGAGTCCATGTGGTCAGTTCCACATCCTGGCGCGATGCCGGATGCCCAAGGAGATCTGCAGCGCTATCGAGCGCCTGTTTCGCGCCGATGGCCCAATAAAGGAGAAAGGCCATGCCGAATTCGGTATAATCGACTTGGGGTTCAGCGTCCTCGAGATGATGGCCGAGCGACTCCATAAGCCTGACTGCGTTTTCCAGCGCCGCTCGCACTTCCGGCGCCACCGACGGGCCGAACATCGCGCTTCGGACAACCGCGACCTTCAATGGTTTGGGAGCGGCGTCGAGCCCGGACAGAAAGCTCGCATGCCGACAAGTGCAGACGGCGTCAAGCGCCGCGGCGGAATCGCGGACGCTGCGGCTCACGACGTGATCCACGACGAAGTCCGAAACGATGGTCTCGATTTGCGGATCCTTGGGGTTAAGCCCGCGCGACGGTTTCAGGCCGACGAGGCCGCAACAGCTTGCTGGAATGCGGATGGAGCCGCCGCCATCCGAAGCATGCGCCATGGGCACAATGCCGGCTGCGACCGCCGCCGCCGCGCCGCCGCTCGACCCGCCCGGCGTGCGATCAAGGTTCCATGGATTCCGGCACGCGCCGAAAAGTTCCGGTTCGGTGACCGGCACGAGGCCGATCTCCGGGACATTCGTCTTCCCGAAGGCGACGAGGCCCCCGGCTTTGAAGCGCTTTATGATTTCGCCATCGTCTTCAGGAACATAGTTTGCGAACAGCCTGCTGCCGCAGGTCAGCGGCGCGCCCGCAAGCGGGGGGCCGAGGTCTTTGACCAGAAAAGGCACACCGGCGAAAGGCCGATCCAAATCCACAGCGTTTGCCGCCCGCTCGGCATCTGCATCCAATCGGTGCACAACCGCATTGAGCCTAGGGTTCACGAGATCGCAACGCTGGCGCGCTTCGTCGAGAAGCTCGGCCGCGCTCACCTCCCGTTTGCGCACAAGGTCAGCCAACCCGACCGCGTCGTAATGGTCGTATTCTGCAAAGCCGCTCATTACATGCTCCTAGCTCTTTCTTACTTAGAGCGACCGCAGAAAAATCCCACTCCCGGAAATCCCGTTGAACACTGATTGAATGGCGATGGCGCTGAGGAGGATACCAAAGACTCGCATCACCACTTTCTGCGCCGTGACACCAATCCAATCGCGGATTTCCTGAGCCGCCAGCAAGAGAACCAGCGTAAAGGCCATCACGGTCAGGAGCGCTGCGATGACGGCGATCTGGTTCGCCAACGTGCCGCCTGTATTCGCCATCAGAAGCATTGCGCCAGACATGGCGCCGGGCCCCGCGAGGATCGGCGTCGCCAGCGGGAACACGGCGATCTCGTCATTCTTTGCGCGCGCCTCCACGCTTTCCGGCTGCGTGATCGTGCTTCCGCCGATCCGCGAACTCGAAGATCATGTCGAGCGCGATGATGAGGAGGATGACGCCGCCCGCAGCCTGCAACGCTGGAAAGGTAACGCCGAGCGCAGAGAGTATTGAGGTCCCGAGAAGCGCGAAGAACAGGATGATCCCGGTTGCAATCCCGGTCGCTTTCAGTGAGATCGCAACCCGCTCAGCGCGGCTGAAACGCGGACAGAACGTTGCGAAGAGAACAGCGGCCTCCACTGGGCCTATCGTGGCGAAGAACGTCGCAAACGCCGACAGCGCAGTCTTGAGCATACCGATACAAAGAATAATAGGCTTCGCCGTGCGTCAATGCCCCCGAGTTCTCGACTTCCCACCGCCGCATGGCCTCAAGCAAAACCACGTTTTGCATGATATTGTTAATCCGTTCCCGGCGGATGCGTTCCTTCTCGTCTGGGCACTCATCAGCGACATGGTTGCGCCAGAACTTTCTCAAAACTTGTTTTAGGCGAAATGGTCTTCTGATTTTATCCATTGATGGCCCACCTGGAATGACAGCGGAGATGGCCGAACTTGAATCCCAGAATACCAGAGTATAACTTTCAATTTCATCAACCCGATTGACTAAAAAATACGGAAAGTTCTGAGCGCCCGGCCCTTCGCCGATCACACACACAAAAAAGGAACCTGGCTTTAGCCGCAGGCCTACTCAGGCCTGCGGGATGGCGTTATGCGCGCCTCGATGACTTCGCCCCGGCGCAGGACACGCAGCGTTGCCTCGCGCCCGATCGAGTTCCCATCGAGGATGCGATGAATGGCGTCGACCGAAGGCGCTTCCTGTCCGTCGACGGATAACATCACATCGCCTGCGCGAAGCCCGGCTTGTTGCGCAGGGCCACCTGGCACGATCTGAACGATCTGCACTCCCGCAGGTATGGACAGCCCATATCTGGCGGCGGCCGCCTTTGGAAACGGAACAGTCTGTCCCGCAAGCCCTAGATAGCCACGCACAACGCGGCCCTCGCGCATAAGGTCGGGAATGACCCGCTTCGCCGTATTGATCGGCACAGCGAAGCCGGTGGCATTTGCGCCCGCGATAATAGCGGTGTTCACGCCAATAACGCGCCCACGGCTATCCAGTAAAGCGCCTCCGGAGTTGCCGGGATTGAGCGCCGCGTCGGTCTGGATGATGTCTTCGATGAGACGCCCTGTCGTCGCGCGCAGGGTGCGCCGCAACGCGCTCACCACGCCAGTCGTGACCGAAGCCTGCAGGCCGAACGGGTTGCCCATGGCGACGACAAGCTGGCCCACGCGCAACGCGTCGGAGTCGCCGAGTTTCACCGGCACGAGCCGGCCGGTATGCGCGCGAACAAGCGCAATATCGGTATCGGGGTCGCCTCCGACCACGTCGGCGGGCGCAGTACTCCCGTCTGCAAAAAGCACTTCGATCGCCCTGGCGCCTTGAACGACGTGATTATTGGTCAGGATGTAGCCGTCTGGCGTAATCACGAAGCCTGAACCCGCGCCGCCCTGCATGCGCGGATTGCCTTCCGGCTCGCCCGGCTTCGCCTTGCGCTGAATGCCGACCATGGCCGCGGCCACGCTCTCGACGACGCCGGTGACAACCTCCGAGTAGGCATCCAACGCTTCCTGTTCGCGGGGCGCGTCGCCATCGCCGGTCAGGGGGTTGGATTTCAAACCGAAACTGATAGGAATGATTTTCATTGCAAGTCCTTAGGGCGGCAAGAACGCGCGGCCCTTCACTTGCAACACATGGTTAAAGGTGGCCCTTTTTCAATTTCCCGCTAAGCAGGCGTTCGCGTGCCTATCCAAAGGTGTCGCTTAATATCCGGTGAAGATTGGTTTCGTTTTGTAAAACTGCTGCATAGTAAGTATATAAGTATTTCGCCCGAAGCCTTGATTTTACGGCGCCGCCAACTGGGCGTTTTGCAAAAATTACTTCTCTTTGCCGAAGACTACACTGAAATTACAAAAACCCGATGGTTAATTTTGAGCGAATGGGCTAGCCCAAGGTTCACGCGATGGAGGGACGCAGCCTCGCTCTAGCAGGATGCTGAAAGACCATGTTGCCCATGGTTCCACAAGCTCACCATGAGGCTAAGCCTTTGAAAACACGTGTCCTCATCCTGAGCTTGTCGAAGGATGAAGCCAAGATTTCATGCTTTTTCAGCATCCTGCTGGTTGTTTAGGGCGCGCCGGGATAGTCACGGCGCGTCTTACATGAGCGCGCTTAAGGCCGCATACGGTCCTTAAGCTTGTTGAAATGACCCCTCGCGACAAAAAGCTAGGATTATCCTCCCTTGCTGGGATCGTCCGCCGGATTGACGTAGTTGAGCCCGAAGGGGCCGGTTCCAGTGACCTGCACAATGGATTCGGTATCGGCCGTCCAGACCGAATGCGGCATATTGGCCGGCAGATAGACGAAGCCGCCAGCCTGCATGAGATCACCGCGGGCTTTGTCCAAGGTCGCGCCCATTTCGTGGTAGAAGTCGCCTGTGAGCACGGTCAGGTTTTCGGCCGTGGCGTGCGTGTGCGGAGCGACCATCGTGTTTGGAGGGAACTTAACACGCAAAACGAACGGGCCGGGCTTGCCGGGATCGCCCGCAAGAACGACAAGCTGTGTGCCTTTGGGCAGGCTTGCGGGGCCGGGTTGCCATTGCACCGACGCCGCGCCCGGCATCAAAATCATCTGGGCCCCATCCTCGGCCATGGCGATCTGCCCGGAGATCGCAACCAGCACGGCAGCTACCGCACCGTAAGTCGCACGCATAGTCGTTTCCTCGGTTTTAGTATCGCAATACATCCATAGAGTTAGGTTCGCTGCCTATCGTAACTAATTCCCAAAGGGTGCTTTCGATTGGCAAAGCGCCAGGCTGATCAGGCCCGGAAGGTCCAGTGTGCCGGCGGAAGGCGGCGCGCGGGCGGAAGAGGCTCGTGTTCACCCTTGAACCCCATTCGAAACACCCGTATAACCCCGTCACCTCCAAGACTGCTGGGGTGTAGCCAAGCGGTAAGGCAGCGGATTTTGATTCCGCCATGCCCAGGTTCGAATCCTGGCACCCCAGCCAATTACCCTTCCAAAGGGTTCCAGCAAGTTCCAGATTTCCGAAAAAGCCATAGAAAACAAGGACAGCCTGTTCCATCAGGTTCCAGGGGGTTCCCCTTGAAGCCGGGGTATTGTGGGGGTATATCAGCGGGGTGTCGAATTTTTAAATGTGTGAGATACCCCAATGCCTCTTACCGATGTCGAGATCCGAAAGTCGCCCTAGACTAGCAGTGAGGTCGCGCCCAGCACGAACAGACGGCGCAGAGTGCGGTCGCCCGCTTTCGAGATCCGTCCCAGCCTTATCTTGCCGCCGGTTCCGTCGAGCCTTGGCGTCAGTCCGATCCAGGCAGGGAAGGGGCGGCCGTTCTTGAACAACTTCGGATCAGGACAAGTACGCCCGCGGAAATCCCGTGCGCGCTTGCGGCGAATGGGGTGAGATTTCCCGCCGGGCGTACTCGCAAACTATTGAATCTCGTACAGCCCGAGGCAAGTTCGCCTCCAACAGCTGGGAGCACTAAAGCGAACTTGCCTCGGGCTGCACGAGCGCGCAAAGCGCGGTCGCGCTGATTAAGCCAACGCCGGGAGCGATTCCGAGACGCCTGCTTTTGCAGGAAGTCTATCGCCCTCCGCGGTGTGACAGGCGGTGGCCTGCTCGGTCATGGCGCTGTTGGACTTCACCTTTTAATACCGCATTGTGAGGGACCCGTAGATGCGGTTGGCTGTGCCATAGCCCGAGCCTGCCGGGCCTGTCGCCGCAGCCCCACCAAAAACGTCACGGTTCGTGTAGATATATTCCAGTCCGACATCGAGCCAGCCGGTTCCTACAGTGTTGTCGCGGAGTTCTGCAAATGGGCTCCAGATCAGGTTAACGATTGCCTGCTGTATATTGCTGTTCAGGAAGATGGCTGGGCCGGTCCCCGGCGTGAACAAGAGGGCGTAGTCCGGGTAGTCCTGCCGTGCATAGGAATACACGAAGTTGCTGCGTAGCTGTGTCATCCAGAAACACCGATAAGCTGCGGTCACGCCGTAAGTCGTCAGCGGGTCGAATGTGACGTCTGCAATGTCGGGTAAACCGATGTTCGACAGAGCATCCTGGCCGAAAGTGTTGCTGCCGAAATAACGCCCGATGCCTTGGCCATAATAGGCCATGCCGGCCACCTCATCCGGCCCGAAGGCCGGTGACAACCACCGCATGGGAAGACGCGCTGTTCCAGCCACGCCCCAGCCAGCTGCATCGCGCGTGACGGCCGGTGGCGCTAAGCGGGTGCCTTCGGACCGAAGGCTAAGTTCGCGAGCAAGGCCCCGCAAGTCGAGAACCATGCCATCGTTGCGATATTCAAGCCGGGCAACGAGGTCGGGCAGTGTGCTAATGGCGGGACCAGGCGCAGGGAATGATGTTTGCGTAAAAATACCGTCCGTGGAGGTGAACTGAGTGTCCGGAAATTCGACCGAAACCTGACCGGTTAGGCCCGGCGCCAGGGACCCGGTCGCACGGACCTGCGGTTGACGCACGAAGGACTGGTTGAGATTGGTCGCGAAGTTCACTGTTTCATAAACGTCCTCGTTCCATACGCTGTTTGCCTGCCCGATCAGCACGCGGAAGGAGTCAGTGCCAAGCTCGCCCCAGGCTTGTCGGAGACGGAAGAGCTGGTTCAACGAAGCAGGGTCGCCGCCGCCGAAGTCGCGCTCGAGCCTCGTCTCGAAGGCGTCCCAGTCCGTTGGCGTGCGCGTATCGAAACCGAAGCGGCTGAACCTGGCCGACATGCCAAAGTCGCCGCCCTGTAAGGCAGCGGGGCTATTGGCGAGCGGAATTGTTTGAGCCGCCGGCGCGTCGGTCAGATTGCGGGCATTGAAGTCACGATATCCGTTGACGTTCGCGAAACCATAAAATCTGACCTCGGATTGGGCGCCGGGAATGCGGAACGAAAGCCCTGGCAGGTCGGAGCGCAGGGCGTCTTCAGTCGCATACTGGTTGCCCATCGGTTCGGGCGGAAGGAGGTTCGCGGTGGTCGTTGCGACACGCTGTGGCGCGCCTGCTGCGACCGCCGGCTCGGAAGGCGGAGAGGCTTCCACCGGCGCCGCATGTCGACCTAGCCGAGTTCGCCAACGGATGCCGGTTGGCCGTAGCGTTAGCGACAGCGGACGGATAACAATTTATCCGAGGGACAAGTTTGACCATAGGCGCATAGATTAAGAGCTGACTTGAATTTAGGGCGACAATTTGAGTCTTTGCCCCAACTCGGCGCATATCTGCTCTAGTCAATTTCGCTGCCTCTTGGATGGTTATGTCTCCCAGCCGCAAATACAATCTCTTCGCGCTTGTCCTGCTGGCTTGCGCCGCGCCACCGGCGAGCGCCCAGGAAGCGCCGCTTGACGCGGGCGCGGTCAGAGCTGCGGTTCTTGCCGAAACCAACGCCTACCGCGCGTCGAAGAACATTCCACAGCTTAAAGAGAACGCCGCCCTGGAGGCGGCCGCAACCGCCTATGCCGTGTATCTCGCCGAGCACGAGAAAACGGGCCACACCGCGGACGGCGGCAACCCCCCCAAACGCGTCTCCGCCCAAGGATACAAAAGCTGCTTCATCTCTGAGAACGTCTGGAGTTCTTTTCGCCATCCGCAAACGATGCTGGCCGAGGAACTCGCGCGCAAGGCCATGAATGGCTGGCGGACATCGCCCGGCCATAACGCCAATCTCCTCCAAAAGCGCGCGCGTGAAATCGGCATCGGCGCAGCGGGCTGGAAGCTGGATGGCGGGCAGGAAATCTTCCGCGTCGTGCAGGTGTTTGCCACGGAATGCCCTGGGAAGCGGCGGTCCAAACCGTGGATTGTAAAGACGCTGGCCAGCGCGCCGCGCTGATCGCCGCCCACTTGGCGCGGTCGTACTCCGTCAGAACTTCGGTTTACATCAAAGTTGGAACGGGCGCGATTTACCTGGTTTTCCTTCCAAGGGAGGAAGACCCATGAAGCAAACATTTGCCTGCGCAACAGCCTTGCTTCTGGCCTTCGGGTCCGCGGCTTATGCCCAGGGCGGTGGCGGCAGTTGGAGGAGCGTCTGGAGGCTCGACGGGCGGTCCGGGTAGCAAAAGCGGCGCGGCGCCAACCGGCGCACAATCTGACACAAGACTTCCCCATGCGCCCAATTCCATAACCGCCAGGAACCGGATGGGAACCAAATCCCCCTTGCCCGGTCAGCCAGGCAATCCCCAGACCGGACCCATCAGGCGATAAGAGGCCAATGATCAGGCCAAAGATCGACCAGACCAGCGCGGCCGTTGCGCTTCACTATAATGAGCTCGATCCCTTCTATCGGGAAATCTGGGGAGACCACGTCCACCATGGTTATTGGCGGACGGGCAAGGAAACCAGCACAGAAGCGGCGGACGCGCTCGCTGAACTGGTGGCTGAGCGGCTCGATCTGAAGCCCGGACTATCCGTCTGCGATATCGGCTGCGGCTATGGCGAGACGGCGAGGCTGTTTTCGTCGCGATATGGGGTCTTTCTCGAAGGCGTGACGATCTCGGAAAGCCAGTTCCGTGTCGCGACAGCCCGGAGCGCGCCCGGGGTTTCGATTCGTCTTTGCGACTGGCTGCAGAACGGCTTCCCCGATCGTCACTTCGACAGCGCCTGCGCCATCGAAAGCTCCGAGCATATCGGCGACAAACAAACGTTCTTCTCGGAAGCCTTTCGTGTGCTTCGGCCGGGCGGCCGTCTCGTTGTTTGCGCCTGGCTGGCAAAAGCAGGCGCTTCAGGTCTCGAGCGGCGGCTTCTCTTGGAGCCGATCTGCCGTTACGGCCGCTTGCCGGGGATGGGAACGCAGGAGGATTATCAAACGCTAGCGGAGGGCGCCGGCTTCGACGTGCTCGCCGCCGAGGACATCAGCGCCAATGTGCGGCGCACCTGGGCTATCTGTATCAAAAGGTCGGCCTCCAAGCTCTTCAGCGACCGGCGCTACCGGGAGTTTCTGTTTGGGCGAGGCGCGCAGAACAAGGTCTTCGCGCTCACGCTCTTCTTGATGCTGGCGGCCTATGGCGCCGGCGCGATGCGCTATTGCGTCTTCACGTTTCAAAAGCCCTGTTCATAGTGCAGGACGGCAAGCATTCACGTGACCGCACGGGTAGGCGTGGCTAAGATCGCTCGTCTCCAAGCATTCGAGTTCTCAGTCATGCTCCGACCAAAGCGCCGCATCTGGAAACGAAGCCTTTTAGTGGCCGGCCTGCTTCTGGCCATTCTCCTAGCAGGAACGGCTTTTGTGTTCGAGCGCGCGATGCCCGACTATAGCGGCATCGTCGCCTTGCCCGGCCTTTCGGCCGAGGCTCGCGTTTACCGCGATCGCTGGGGCATTCCGCATATCTTCGCCGCCAACAAGAACGACGCCGCACGCGCTCTCGGCTACATCCACGCCAGCGAGCGGCTGTTTCAGATGGATATGCAGCGGCGCGCAGGGCAGGGGCGGCTGTCGGAAATGGCCGGGCCCGGTATGCTGGGAACGGACAAATATATTCGCACGCTCGGGCTTTACCGCCTTTCGCAGAGCAGCTTCGCCGCGCTGTCGCCTGAGGTCCAGTCTCACCTGCAGGCTTATGCCGATGGGGTTAATGCGTGGCTGGCGGCGCATGAAAGCCGCCTGCCGCCTGAGTTCCTGCTGATGGGCGCCGTCCCGGAGCGATGGACGCCCGCGGACTCGGTCGTGTGGGGCAAATTGATGGCCTTGCGGCTGAGCTTCAATTACCGGCTCGAAATGCTGCGCGCGCGCCTCGCGAAGCACATGACAAAGGAACGGATGGAGGCGCTTTTTCCGGACATGCCGAGCCCCATTACGATACAGCCGGAGAAAAATCCCCCCTTGATCAGCGGTGACGGCGCGAAGAAAGCGTCCTTAAGATCAGAAGACGGGGTTGCCTCCCGCACTGTCGGCGATGACGCCGTCTACACGGCAAGTCCAGCTTCCAGACCTGAAGACCTTCTCGACTCTTTGCTTGGCCTCCGCGACGCCGCCTCTAACGAGTGGGTCGTCAGCGGACAGCACACCGCAACCGGCAAGCCTATCCTCGCAAACGATCCGCATCTCGGCCTGGAGGCTCCGATCCTTTGGTATCTGGCGCGCATCGTGACCCCGGACATGACCCTGAAAGGCGCGACCGTACCCGGCCTTCCGGCGGTTCTGCTCGGCCAGAACGACAACATTGCCTGGGGGCTCACCACCACCAACAGCGATGTACAGGATCTTTTCGTTGAGACTGTCGATCCGAAAGTTCCGGGACGCTACCTGACCCCGGACGGGTCCGCGGCCTTCGAGGCAAGGCAGGAAATCATCCATGTCAAAGGCGAGCCGGACGTCACCATGATCGTCCGAGCGACAAGGCATGGGCCGGTCATGTCGGACATCGATGGGGAGATGATGACGCTTGCGGGACCGGGCAAGGTGATGGCGCTGGCCTTCACCGGCCTCGGCGCGGCCGACACGACGTCGGAGGCGTTCTCGCTGCTGAATCAGGCTCGCGGCCAGGACGACGTCCTGCACGCTTTGAAGCTGTACCAAGCCCCGCCCCAGAATATCGTCTACGCGGATCGCGAGGGTCATATCGGCTTTATCAATCCCGGCCTTCTGCCGATCCGCAAAGCCGGCGATGGGCGCATGCCCGCCGATGGCGCGTCAGGCGCGTTCGACTGGACCGGCATGGCCTCATTCGACCAGATGCCGCAGATCCGCGACCCCGAAGCCGGCTTCATCCTCAACGCCAACAGCGCCGTCGTCCCGCGTAACTTCTCGCCAAGCCTTGGATGGGATTGGGGAGAGCCGTTTCGCGCCCGCCGAATTCAGGACTTCATGAACGAAGATGGTCCGCACACGCTCGACATTTCGGCGCGGATGCAGGCCGACCACCTGTCGCTCGCCGCGAAGGATTTGCTGCCCGCGCTGCTCGCCATAATGCCCGCGACGCCGCAGGCGAAGGAAGCGCTGGCCCTGCTCCAAAACTGGGACGGGGTGATGGATAAGGACCGGGCCGAGCCGCTGATTTTCGAGGCATGGCTGTCCGAGATGCATCGTTTATTGCTGGCCGCGAAGACAAGCGACCACCTCGGCGAGAAAGGGCCTTTCGCTGCTGCTTCTATCGAATTTATCTTGGCTCATCGCGCCTCGGAATGGTGCGGCAAAGACGATGCCGATTGCGCGAAGCTGAAAACGGAGGCGCTGAAACAGGCTTTGGCCAGGATGACCAAGCGGCAGGGGCCGGATCTCGAAGAACTGGCGCTGGGGCCGCGAAAACGTGACGCTGCTCCGCCACAAATTCTACAGCCGCATTCCGCTGCTCGACCGCCTGTCCGATCTCAGCGTGGAGAGCAGCGGCGACTTCTATACGCTCGACCGGGGAGGCGGCGCCGATAACGATGCCGATCATCCTTTCGCCCGGACCCACGGCACCGGCTATCGCGGCATCTACGACCTCGCCAATCCGGACGCCTCGCGGTTCATCATCGCCACCGGCGAGTTCGGCCACATCTTCTCGCGCCATTATGGAGACATGACGCCATTGTGGAATGAAGGGCGCAGCATCACGCTGGCAGGCGCCGAGGATGAGCTCAAAAGGCAAGGCGCGGAGGAACTGATCTTCAAGCCCTGATAAGCGTGTGGATAGCGGCCTCTTTGCTTAATATCCGGTTAAAATTGGGTTTGTTTCGTAAAGGGGCCATAGGTAAGTATATAAGTATTTCTACCATACCGCCAACCACGTCCTCGGCCTCTGCTGCAGCCCTCCAGCGCCCTCGAGACCTGACGTTCCCGTAAGGCCATTCATAACAATCAAGAAATTGTTATATGGCTGGAGATGTAGGCATCTTGCCGCAACTAAGCTTTCTCCGTATCATAAACAAGTAATATTTCGTCCCCATCTACGGCTAAAATCAGCACTAAAGCAACTTTAGCAGTTTTTCGTAATTAAAAGCTGTCTGAGAACCAACTATACTCGGTGTGGAGGTTCGCGCCATGGGTATTTCAAATTGGATCAGCACTACGAATAAGTGGATCAACGTAATCAAGTTCTCTCTCGTTGTCGCCGTATTGGCTGGTCTCGGTGTCGGCGGTTATTACCTATACACGAACTTGGCGGGGGCCTTCGTAAAAGCTAAAGAAGTGGCGGCAGACACGGGCAACTTTCTATCTGGGAAGCCAACTGTGAACGGCGCCGAACTTGGCGGATCCTGCAATGTCGGAGCGGACTGTAAAGGCTATGTTTCCGCTTTCAACGAGAAGGGCGGCGCAGCGTGTTGTAATGGACGTTGTACGCAGACCCAAAAGGACTTTGCGAACGTCTGGTGGTGCCCCAACGAATGCAAAGGATGGTTCGCAGCGCCAGGCGGCACCTGTGGCGCTAAGCGTGCCGACGGCGAGGCGTGCGTTGATCATGCCCAGTGCGCCAACTGGCATGGCCCCGGACAACAGGGATCGGGTTGTGATGGTGGCCGCTGCGTGCCCATGAAAAAGGATGTGGTTGGCATCTATTGGGTTCCCAGCCAGTGCGTGGGAAATGTGCTGAAGGGAAAGGGCAGCTGCTGACCGCAGCCCCGCAGTTGTTGGCGTAGCGAGATGACACTGCCGCCGGCGTACCAACCAACTCTAAAGTTATGAGCGCAGAACTTGTATTTGCCACCGCCCAGGCCAGAACCGTCCAGCCAAGGAAAAGCCCGGCTATCATGAGGAGGTAGACGCCGTGAAGATCGATAAAGAGAAAGGCTTCGAAAAGGTGCTCACCGACGCGCTGGGGGTTGGGGAGGATCATACCGGCTCCAGCGGACGGAATTACGTAAAACAGTTGATAGATAAGAATCTTGTTACGAATCTATACATGGAAATACCAGAAGACATTTGGTTGAAGGTTAAGCTGATGGTAAAGCCGGAAATGGATAATGAAAAATTGGAGGCCATTACAAAGGGCTATATAGGTGATTTGTGGAAGAATACAGAGTTGCCACTCTGGAAATTGGTGGCACACGCTATAAGTCGGAAAGTGTGGATCGGGTGTTTTGATCGTGCTGGCGGCGACGAGGGCGAGGAGTTTTTGAATGCGCGTGACGAGCTAGCCGCGAAGCGGATCAACGCAGTGATGGAGGAGGAGGGGCGAGCGAAGAACGTGATCCTATACGGGGCGTTGCATTTCGAGGATACGAGGCCGGGCAGAAAAGGGAAGACTATCGCTGATCTATGTAAACTCGATTATGTGTTGTTCGACAATTAGGCGAGCGGGAAGACTGATGCAACTGGGTTCCGGCGCGCGCCTGGGATGGCCAGAGCATTTCCGAAGCCGGAGGTAGAGCGGGCCTCATATCTTGCCAGCCGCATTTCCGCAATCAATGCGCTCTCTGAATTTGTGCTCGCAAACGGGATCGCTCTTTAACGGTGGAAGATGAAAGACGCATGGTCGGCGCGCGTCTGCCAGTTCGCGCGCTCCAGCTCCGGCGTGTCCGCCGCCTCCACCGGATAGCCAAGGCAGAAATAGCCGATGAACTGCCAGTGCGGCGGCACATCCAGATCGCGGGCAATGAGAGCCGGATCGAGAATGGAAACCCATCCCACGCCGATTCCCTCGGCCCGCGCGGCCAGCCACAGCGTATGAACGGCGGTCACAACTGAATAAGCGACGGTCTCAGGCATGGTCCGCCGCCCGAGCTTTGCGCCCTGCGCGGGATCGGGCTCCGCAAACACAGCCAACTGCACGGGCGCATCATCCAGACCCGCGAGCTTGAGAGCCGCATAGCGTGTCGCTCGCTCCCCATTGTAAGACGCGAGCGCCTCCGCGTTCGCCGCTTTGAAATTCTCGCGCATGCGCTGGCGTTTTGCAGGGTCTTCCACGAGCACGAAGCGCCAAGGCTCGCTCAAGCCGACCGAGGGCGCAAGGCACGCAAGCCGAAGGAGGCGATCGATGCTTTCACCCGGCAGCGGATCGCGGCGAAACTTCCTTACATCACGGCGCCACAAAATAAGATCGGCCAGCTTCGCGCGAAAACCTGCGTCGAAATCGGGAATGACGCCGTTTGCGCTCATGGTCCGGTTACTGCGCGAGCCGCGGCAGTAATGGCTTGAGGTCGTAGCCCGCCATGGCTGCAGCTTCCACGATGTCCTTGACAGGACTCTTCCCGGCCTGGCTCAACGCCCAGAGCGCAGTGGAGCGCATGCCGGAGCGGCAGTAAACAAGCACGGGGCTGGGAAGCTCATCGAGCAGCCTGCCGAACGTTGCGGCATCCTCGTCGCTAATCGCAGTCGTCACCACAGGTAGGTACGCAGTCTTAATCCCGTTCGCTGCCGCGGCTTTTTCGATCTCCGCATAGGCAGGTTGACCGGGGGCCTCGCCATCCGGCCTATTGCAGATGATGCCGCAGATACCTTGAGCAGCCAAACCCGGCATGTCGCCGGGGGTAATCTGCCCCGCCACGGCCAACTCGTTGGTCAGTCTACGGAGTAGCATTCTTATGATCCTTTATCGCTCGACCAGCGTAAGTGAGGCGCTTCGCGCCCTTCGCATCAGCCGCGCGTAAGCGTAACGGCATTGCCGTTTATAGGAAAGTCTGAATCTTTCCAACGAGGCCGTGACTGGACAGGAGAAATCGTCGCCCTCATTTTACAGATCAAGACGAGGGTGCTAAACCCCAGCAAGAAATCCAAACAGATCGGCGCGGCTTGACGCGCAAAGGGTTTGAAATGGCCATTATCCGGCAGAAGACGGGGCTTACCTTCGACGATGTGCTGTTGCAGCCGAGCTTTTCCGACGTGCTGCCTTCCGAAGTCGACGTCACGACCAATCTGACAAGAAGCATCAAGCTTAACATTCCGATCGTCTCGGCGGCGATGGATACGGTGACCGAAGGACCGCTGGCGATCGCCATGGCCCAGGCGGGCGGCATCGGGGTCATTCATCGCAACCTGCAGCCCGAGGAACAGGCCCAGCACATCCGTCAGGTCAAGAAGTTCGAATCCGGCATGGTGGTCAATCCGGTCACCATCTCGCCGCACGCAACCTTGAAGGATGCGCTGACCCTGATGAGGACCTATCGGATCTCGGGCATCCCAGTCGTCGAGGGATCCAATCACAACGGCCAGGGCAAGCTCGTCGGGATTCTCACAAACCGCGATGTACGCTTCGCCACAAACCCTGGCCAGCCTGTCCATGAGCTGATGACCAAGAGCAATCTCATTACGGTGAAGGACAATATCGGGCGGGATGACGCCAAGCGGCTCTTACACAAGCATCGCATCGAGAAGCTGCTGGTCGTGGACGACGATTATCATTGCATCGGCCTGATAACCGTGAAGGACATCGAAAAGGCCGAGCAGCATCCCTTCGCTTGCAAGGATGAGCAGGGGCGGCTCCGCGTGGCGGCGGCGACTTCGGTGGGCGAAGACGGCTTCCGGCGCAGCGAATATCTCATGGATGCAGGCGCAGACCTGATCGTCGTCGATACCGCCCATGGCCATTCGCAGCGCGTCCTCGACGCCGTGAAGCGCATCAAGCGCGCGTCCAATATCATCCAGGTGATCGCGGGCAACGTGGCCACGGCCGAGGCGACGCTGGCTCTCATCGACGCCGGGGCGGACGCCGTGAAAATCGGCATAGGCCCAGGCTCCATCTGCACAACGCGCATCGTCGCGGGCGTCGGCGTCCCTCAGCTGACAGCCGTCATGGAAGCGGCGGAGGCTGCCGCGCGCCACGGCGTGCCTGTCATCGCGGATGGCGGCATCAAATATTCGGGCGATATCGCGAAGGCCCTGGCGAGCGGCGCGGGCGGCGTGATGATCGGCTCGCTCTTAGCCGGCACCGACGAGAGCCCCGGCGAGGTTTACCTCTATCAAGGGCGCTCCTACAAATCCTATCGCGGCATGGGATCGCTCGGCGCAATGGCGCGCGGATCGGCGGACCGTTATTTCCAGAGCGAGGTGGCGGACACGCTCAAGCTCGTACCCGAAGGCATCGAAGGGCAGGTTCCCTACAAGGGCCCGGTGTCAGCCGTCCTGCACCAGCTTGTGGGCGGCTTGCGGGCCGCCATGGGCTACACCGGCTCGCGATCCATTAAGGAACTGCATGAGAAGGCCGAGTTCGTAAAGATTACGAATGCGGGCCTGCGCGAAAGCCACACGCATGATGTCACGGTCACGCGCGAGGCGCCCAACTACCCGATCGGCAACGCTTAGCGCCGCCGCGATCCATGCAACCCGGCGCAAGGCTACAGGCGGCAATCGAGATCCTCACCGAGATCATGGAGCGCGGGCGGCCCGCTTCCGTCGCGCTTGCCGATTGGGGCAAAGCGCACCGCTTCGCAGGTTCGGGCGACCGCTCCTGGATCGGCAATCTCGTTTTCGACAGCCTGCGGCGGAAGCAATCGCTCTCTTATTTGATGCGCTCCGATACGTCGCGCGCCGTTGCGCTGGCTGCGCTTCGAAAGGGTTGGAACGTTTCTATTCAGGAGATCGCGAGCTTCTGCAACGGGGAGGGGTTCTGCCCCGCGCCCCTTACATCCGAGGAGGAGAGCGGCCTCGCGAACAGCGATTTGTCCGAAGCTCCGCCTTGGATACAGGGCGACTATCCCGAATGGCTTCATCCTTCCTTCTCAGAGGTTTTCGGAGATAGGGCGGTCGCGGAAGGGCAGGCCTTGGCCGCACGGGCGCCCGTGGATTTGCGCGTCAACACCCTGAAGGCGACACGCGAAAAGGTTCTCAAGGCGCTCGCCCGCCATGAGGCCGCCGCGACGCCGTACTCACCGGTCGGGGTGCGCCTGCCGCCGCGCGAAGGCGGCGCGCGCAGCCCGAATGTGGAGGCTGACCTGGCTCACGGCCGCGGCTGGTTCGAAGTGCAGGACGAGGCAAGCCAGATCGCGGCGCTTCTGGCCGGCGCCGGGCCGCGCATGCAGGTCGCCGATATTTGTGCTGGCGCAGGCGGAAAAACGCTCGTCATGGCTGCCCAGATGCAGAATACGGGTCAGATTTACGCCTACGACTCCGACGCGGTCCGCTTTCGCCCGATCTTTGAGCGATTGAAGCGCGCGGGCGCGCGAAACGTGCAGACACTGCCGCCGGGCGACGAGTCCGCCCTTGCCGCTTTGGAAGGCCGCATGGACCTCGCGCTGATCGATGCCCCTTGCAGCGGAACAGGGGTCTGGCGGCGGCGTCCCGACGCGAAGTGGCGGCTGACGAGCGCTCAACTTGCGGAACGGACAGAAACGCAAAGCGCGCTGCTAGAGCGAGCGGCCCGGCTTCTGAAGCCGCAGGGGACGCTTGCTTACGTGACCTGCTCGATCCTCCCGCGCGAAAATGACGAGCAAATCAAAGCTTTTCTTGAGCATAATCCCAGTTTCTCTGTAATGGATGCGGAACAGCGCGCTGCAAAAGTCCTCTCCCAATCTGTAACCCGCAGCGGCAATCACAATAAGATGGGGCTTCTTCTGACGCCAGCCCGCCAGGGCGCCGATGGGTTTTACATCGCGCTTTTAATAAAAAGCGTCGCATAATGCCTCAACATAGTGGCCCAAGCTCACACTGCCGCAAATTAGACACATTTTCTGCATTGCTGCATCTTGGATCCGGTCAAAAACCTATTACAAATTGGATCTAAGGGCGCCTGGGGATGTTCAGCCGGCAGCCCACCCGTCACAGACCAACCACCAAGAAAAGCGAGTTCCAAAATGGGTTTTATCAAGGCCATCTTCTATCTGATCATCCTCGGCATTCTGGCCGTGGCGGGCTATTGGTTCTACGGCGCTCTCAGCACGACTGGCGATGCTCCGTACTGGACTGAAATCAACAAAGTGCTGCCGGAGCAGGCCAGGAACTTCGCCTGCGAGCAAATCAAGAAGCGTGCGAGCGGCCACGTCGAAAGCTGCGACTAAGAGCTGAGCGCGGAACGGGCTCCGCGCTGGACGCACCAAAAAATCCGTCTATCTTGCATGGGTCCGCAATCGGCGGACCCATTCTTTTGTGGCTAGTACAGCCGGAGTTACGTTCGCATCCATGCGCCGCAAGCGTTCAAGCGAACTTCCAGCCGTAAGCTGTACTAGATCATCCTTCGACAGGCTCAGGATGAGGCCGTGCGATGTCAGCAGTTTGAACCTCATGGTGAGCTTGTCGAACCATGGGCCGCATATTTTTTGAGCGGTCCGCCAGCTAGAGAGAGGAGCGGCCCTTGCACGGTCTTCCCATAACCGATGTCGTTCTCATTGTGGATTTTGGCGGGCAGTTCACGCAGCTCATCGCGCGGCGCGTGCGCGAAGCCAACGTTTACTCGGAGATCGTGCCCTTCAACGCAGCCGGGAAAGCCATCGCGGAGCTGAAGCCGAAGGCGATCATCCTTTCCGGCGGACCGGCAAGCGTTTTCGACCCTGGCGCTCCGCAGGCGCCGGACGCGATTTTCGAGGCGGGGGCGCCGGTGCTCGGCATCTGCTACGGGCAGCAGGGGATGGTGGCCCGGCTCGGCGGCAAAGTCGAGCCGTCGAGCGAGCGCGAATATGGCTCCGCGCTGATCGACATAGAAGCGGCGTCACCCCTCTTCGAAGGCGTGGCCGGGGTTGGAGAGAAGGCCCCGGTCTGGATGAGCCACGGCGACCGGGTTGCTTCGCTGCCCGAGGGCTTCGTCTCCATCGCCACCACTCGCAATGCGCCCTACGCCGCCATCGCCGACGAGCGGCGCCGGTTCTATGGCGTGCAATTTCATCCGGAGGTCGTCCATACGCCGAGCGGCGCGATCATGTTGCGAAACTTTGTGCACAAGATCGCGGGCTGCGACGACTCCTGGACGATGGCAGCATTCCGCGCTGCCGAAATCGCCCGCATACGCGAGCAGGTTAGCGGCGCGAAGGTGATTTGTGGACTTTCGGGCGGCGTGGATTCCGCTGTCACTGCGGTCCTGCTTCATGAGGCGATCGGCGACGCGCTCACCTGTATATTCGTGGATCACGGCCTGTTGCGCGAAGGCGAAGCGGAGGAAGTCGAAAGCCTCTTCCGCGGCGCCTACAACATTCCGCTGATCCATGTGAAGGCCCAGGAACGCTTTCTCGCAGCCCTTGAGTGCGTCGCCGATCCCGAACAGAAGCGCAAGACGATTGGCCGCCTGTTCATCGAGGTTTTCGACGAAGCCGCGCACCAAGTTGGCGGCGCGGAATTTCTGGCCCAAGGCACGCTTTATCCCGATGTCATCGAAAGCGTCTCGTTTCACGGCGGCCCATCCGTCACCATCAAGTCGCATCACAATGTCGGCGGCTTGCCGGAGCGCATGAAGCTGAAGCTGGTCGAGCCGCTTCGCGAGTTATTCAAGGACGAAGTTCGCGCGCTTGGCCGCGAACTTGGGCTGCCGGATGCGTTCCTGAAACGGCACCCGTTCCCGGGGCCGGGGCTTGCCATCCGCATTCCCGGCGCGATCACCGAGGAGAAGCTGCGGGTCTTACGCAAAGCCGACGCGATTTATCTGGAAGAGCTGAAGGCAGCCGGGATCTATGACGATATCTGGCAGGCTTTCGCGGTGCTGCTTCCCGTGCAGACCGTTGGCGTGATGGGGGACGCGCGGACCTACGATCATGTGCTCGCGCTGCGCGCTGTCACCTCGGTCGATGGCATGACGGCAGATTTCTACCGCTTTCCTTGGGATGTTCTCGGCCACATTGCAACGCGCATTGTGAACGAAGTTAAGGGCGTCAACCGCGTCGTCTATGACGTGACCTCGAAACCGCCGGGAACAATCGAGTGGGAGTAATTTTTGACCATCCGGACATATCCAAATGTACGCCACAATTGGTGACAGGGGCAAAGTCCGGGCAACGGCGCTTTGCGGGGCTCAAGCGCTTCGTTTTGAGCCAGCACCACCAGGGGCAGGCCACACAAGCCTGAAGGCCCAACCCGATCCCGTCCAGATCGCAACCGAAGCCGGAACCATCCGGCTTAAATTCTTGAAGTTTGGCGGCGGCCCTCATGCGCCTTGGTGATCCGATGACCGCAGCGCTCTAACTCTACGAGGAGCACATCTGCGTCTCAGAATGCAGGCATAATAGGGCGCCTTTTTCCAGTGCCGTTCGGCGCACCACTGGCGGACTAAATCACAGCGCGAATACGCGCCGTCGTCCTGCCTCTGCCGCCTTTCCGCCAAGGCCGACCCGCTGGCTGTAATAGCGACGACGGCGGCTGCAAGCAGCAGAAGTTTAACAGAGGGCACGGGAATATCTCCGGATTTCTGTAAGCCTAGTCGCAAGGTTTGGGGAAAAAACTGACGTCAGCCGTTCCGGGAGTGGCGTCAGTGGGCCAGGACGCGGAGCTGTCGAATGCGAATGTCTGAGTTCGATCTCGACTGAGTCGGCCCAAATGTGGCTCGGTGCGTCACTTCATGAGCCGAAGCCGTTCGTTCACGCCGACTACAGTCACTGCCAGCCCTCGACGCCTTTCATGTCAGGTAGTCTGTGCGCGATGCCCTTGTGACAATCGATGCAGGTTTTCTGGCTCGTGAAAAGGAATCGCTCATGCGCTTCCACCGCGCGCGGCGACTGCTTTGTCAGGTCCATCGATTGCGCGCTATGGCAGTTGCGGCATTCCAATGAGTCGTTGGCCTTCATGCGCGCCCATTCATTGCTGGCAAGGACAAGTCGGTGATCGAGAAATTTCTCGCGTGTGTTGATGGAGCCGAATAGGTGGCCCCAGACCTCCTTGGAGGCTTGCATCTTTCGGGCGATCTTGTCGGTCCAGTTATGCGGCACATGGCAATCAGGACAACTGGCGCGCACGCCGGAGCGGTTCGAGAAATGGATCGTGCTCTTAAGTTCCTCAAATACGTTCGACCGCATTTCGTGACAGCCCGTGCAAAAGCGTTCCGAATTGGTCGCCTCCAGGGCCGTGTTGAACGCGCCCCAAAAAGTGACGCCCGCGACGAATCCGCCAAGGACGAGGGCGCCGAGTGGAAAATATATGCTCGGCCGTGAGATTGCCTCCCACATCGGCCGCGCCCAGCCGAAGCGGTTGGCCACATTGCCGAAAAAGCTCATTTCTTGGAGCCTCGCACATTAATGTGGGCGATCAGGCTGTCGATATCGATGAAGTTATTGGCGACCGGCGGTTTTATATCGCTCTGCGAGACGTGACATTCGGTGCAGAAGAAACGTCGCGGGGAAATGGTGGCGAGAAACTGGCCGTCGCGATCCATGAAATGCGTGATCGAGATCATCGGCGCCCGGCTTTCACCTGTGCGCGAGCGCGCATGGCAAGAGAGGCATTTGTTGCCGTTAAGATCGAGCTGATAGCCCTCTATGGAATGCGGAATGATGGGCGGCTGTTCGGGATAGTTGCGCACCTCCTTCTCCGCCTTGTTGATTACGGGCGGCAGGCGCGGCGCAGGAGCGGGCTCCTCGACCGGCGTTAGGCCTCGCAGTGGCAGCGACACGCCCTCATTGCGGCCAAGCGATTGCGAAAAAGCGCCCGAAGCGGTGAGCACGAGCGCAGAAACTAGAACCACGTGGCAAAGGATTCGGACAAGACCGCTCACCTTGGTTCTCCTACAAGAGCGAGGCGGACGGCGCATTTCTTGAAATCCGTCTGAAGGGAAATTGGATCTGTGGCGTCGAGCGTTACCTTGTTGATCAACTGGCCCTCATCGAACCAAGGCACGAAGACTACCCCTTGCGGCATCTTGTTACGCCCCTTGGTTTCTACCCGTGTCCGGATATAGCCGCGTCGCGACTCGACCTTGATTTCGTCGCCGCGGCGGAGATTTATCGCCGCGGCGTCGTCCGGATTCATAAAACAAACCGCCTCGGAAAAAGCTCGGTAAAGCTCTGGCACGCGGCGCGTCATACTGCCGGAATGCCAGTGCTCCAGCACGCGGCCCGTAACGAGCCAGAAGGGGTAGGTTTCATCGGGGCTCTCGGCCGGAGGCTCATAGGGCAGAGCGAAGATGCGCGCCTTGCCGTCGGGATAGCCATAGAATTTCAGGCCCTCGCCCGCTTTCACGTAGGGATCGGAGCCCTCGCGGAAGCGCCAGCGAGTCTCCTTGCCGTCGACCACAGGCCAGCGCAACCCTCGCTCCTCATGATAACGGTCGTAGGGCGCCAGATCGTGGCCATGGCCGCGCCCGAAGCCAGCGTATTCCTCAAACAAGCCCTTTTGAACATAAAAGCCGAACGCTTCGGACTCCTGGTTGGCGAAGCCTGACGCAAGGTCGGAAAGGGGGTATTTGTCCACCTGACCATTGCGGAAGAGGACGTCGAAGAGGGTCTTGCCACGATAGTCCGGCTTCTTAGCCAACAGCTCTTCGGTCCAGACTTCTTCGATCTTGAACCGCTTGGAAAATTCCATCAACTGCCAAAGGTCTGATTTGGCTTCGCCTGGCGCGTTGACGAGTTGCCGCCAGACTTGGGTACGGCGTTCGGCGTTGCCATAAGCGCCTTCCTTCTCGACCCACATCGCTGTCGGCAGAACGAGATCGGCGCACACCGCCGTCACTGTGGGATAAGCGTCGGAAACGACGATGAAATTATCTGGATTGCGATAGCCCGGAATGCCCTCTTCGAGAGCGTTGGCGGCGGCCTGGATGTTGTTGTTGACCTGCACCCAATAAGCGTTGATGAGGCCATCCTTCAACATACGATTTTGCAGGACGGCGTGAGCGCCATTCTTGTCGGAAATCGTCCCCTCCGGCAGCCGCCAGATTTCCTCCGCGTGATCGCGATGCGCTTTATTGGTCACGACCATGTCTGCCGGCAAGCGATGTGAGAAGGTGCCGACCTCGCGCGCTGTGCCGCAGGCGGAGGGTTGGCCGGTGAGCGAAAACGGGCTGTTCCCCGGCTCGGAAATTTTCCCGGTCAGAAGATGCAGATTGTAGACGAGATTGTTCGCCCATACGCCGCGCGTGTGCTGGTTGAAGCCCATCGTCCAGAAGCTGACGACCTTGGTCTTCGGGTCGGCATAGAGTTCAGCCAGCGCCTCAATCCGATTCGCGGGCACGCCGGTCCGCTCTGCGGCATTGGGGATCGTGTATTCGGAAACAAAGGCGGCATAGTCCTCGAAACTCATGTCGGTCGAGTCGTTGGGCGCCGCGGCGCCAGTCGCCTTTTGCTGCAGGGGATGATCAGGGCGCAGACCATAGCCGATATCGGTCTGGCCCCGCTTGAAGACCGTGTGGGCCGTGATGAAACCCTTGTTCACCCGGCCGGTCTTGACGATGTGATTGGCGATCGTGTTGAGGAGAATCAGGTCCGCCTGTGGCTTGAATACGATTCCAATGTCCGCGAGATCGAACGAGCGGTGTTCGAAGGTCGAAAGGACGGCGACCTCGACATGGGGCGCGGAAAGCCGGCGATCGGCGACGCGCGTCCAGAGAATCGGGTGCATTTCCGCCATGTTCGAGCCCCAGAGCACGAAGGCGTCCGCGGCCTCAATGCCGTCGTAGCAGCCCATTGGCTCGTCAATGCCGAAGGTGCGCATAAAGCCAGCCACCGCCGACGCCATACAGTGTCGCGCGTTGGGGTCGATATTGTTGGTGCGGAAACCAGCCTTGAATAATTTTACGGCCGCATAGCCTTCAAAAATGGTCCACTGACCAGAGCCGAACATCGCCACGCCATTGGGGCCGCGCTTTTTCAGCGCCGCTTTGAACTTGTCCGCCATCACGTCGAAGGCCTCGTCCCACGAGACGGGGACGAATTCGCCTTCCTTGTCATAGACGCCGTTCTTCTTGCGGAGCATCGGCGTAGTCAGGCGATCTGCGCCATACATAATCTTGGAAAGGAAATAACCTTTCACGCAATTGAGGCCACGGTTGACTTCGGCCTTGATATCGCCATGTGTGGCCACGACTTGGCCATCCTTGACCCCGACCATGACGCTGCATCCGGTTCCACAAAATCGGCACGCAGCCTTGTTCCAGGCGAGCGAGGTCGTCTCCTTGTGGGTTTCGAGATTGGCTGCTTCCGCCGGAGAGGCGAAGCCAGCGGCGGCTGTGGCCATGGCGACTGCCTCCAGCTTGAGGAAGTCGCGCCGGTCGAGTCTTGTCCCCGTCATGTCAGGCCGCTCCCTGGATCGAAGATTCCTGTTCCGAAATAGCGTGATAGACCAGGGTCGTGGAAATCACGTCTGGCATGACGGAAAGCTCGGTTAGTCTTTCTCCGAGCCGGTCTCCCGGGCCAGCCTCGACCGTCACGACGAGCTTGCCGCGTCGATCAGTTGCAGCTACTTCCGTCCCTGAAAGTGCACAAATGGCCTCCCGGACCGCGTCGAGACGCTCAGGACGGACATGGACTACGAGGCTTGCGATTTCCATCATTCCGTCGGGCGTCGGAACACGAGCGAGCTTGCGCAACCACGCGCCGTGCACGAATTGCCTTAACCTTAGTTAGGCGGCCGGGCGGGCCCGCGATCCTCTGCCAGGTCCAGACCGCTAGGCCATATCCGCCAACCACCCCGACGGCGAAAATTGGAATCAGCACCGCCGTCAGCAACAGGAAAGCGGCAACTTCGTTCTTCCTGGCGGATCGACCCGAAGTTTCGGCCGTCATCGGCTCCTCCCAGGAAACAATCCACCCGCAAGTCGCTCACCCCTGCGCTCGCCGCCCTGTGGCGCCGCAGGGGAACAAGTCGTTTTAGTTTTTTGTTCTGCGGTACAGACGCGGAACCAACTGAACTTTTGCGTAAGATTGAAATCCGTCCGCGGCGCCCGGGGCGTGCGCAAGAGTTGAGATGTGGCGCGGCGGCCTTTTCGCGAGTCCATGGGCGCCAACGAGAGTCGTTTTAATTTGGCGCGCCCACCCCAAATGAGTTAGAACCGCTGGAAGAAAGCGAGATCATGGGCAGCCCATTTCCAAGGACATCTTCAAGGCGCCGTTCAAGGCTCCGGGGGAGCTGATCCAGGACCATCTCGTTTACCGCCTGAATGCCGAAGGGTGGAGACGTGGCACCCGCGAGTGTTAGCGTAAGACGCGGCCGAAGCGATCGTCATTTTCCGGACTCGCACAAGGCTAAACCAATGAACTAAGGAGTGACGATGCGCATTCACGTTGGCTGTGAGTTGACATTCGACTTCCCGCAGTCAATGCCGATGATCGCTTGCCTCAATGTGCATTTCTCGCGCTTTTCGGATCTTGAACGCCCGGATTGTCTGGCTACGAATCCGCCTGTGCCCGTCGAAGGCTATCGTGATAGTTTCGGCAATTGGTGCAGCCGGCTTGTCGCGCCCGTCGGGCGTTTCACGTTAGGAACTGATGCGGTCATCCTGGATAGCGGCGCATCGGACCCTGTGGATTTGAATGCCTTGCAGCATGAAGTCCAGCATTTGCCCGCGGACACGCTTCAGTTTTTGCTCGGCAGCCGATATTGCGAGACCGACGTTCTGTCGGAGGAAGCCTGGCGTCTTTTCAAGCACACACCGCTCGGCTGGCCGCGCGTCCAGGCCATTTGCGACTTTGTGCATAGCCATCTCGCTTTCGGATACGAACATGCCCGTCCCACCCGCACCGCAGCGCAAGCTTACGCCGAGCGGTGCGGCGTTTGCCGCGATTTCGCCCACCTCGCAATCGCGTTCTGCCGGTGCCTCAACATTCCCGCGCGATATTGCACCGGCTATGTGAGCGATATCGGGATTCCTCTCCCGCATGCGCCAATGGACTTTGCGGCCTGGATGGAGGTCTATCTCGGGGGACGCTGGCACACTTTCGATCCGCGTAACAATAGCGTCCGGTTCGGACGCATTCTGATCGCGCAAGGCAGAGACGCCGCCGACGTACCCTTGACCCAGATTTTCGGCCCCGGCGCCCTTTCGAGCTTTCGAGTTTGGACCGAAGAAGTCAAATGATATCCGTCATTAAAACCCGCTGCGGTTGAATAGGCGTTGTATTTCCTGATTATTGCCTTGTTATCGATACCGGGCGGGACTATATACCGCTATCGAATTTGGCCAGAAAACTAAGCTGCTGGACCTTGGCATAGCCGGGCGCACTCTGAAATCTCTCCAAAAATCGACGAAGCGAGTTCTGGCAGCGCGCCGCGTTGCCATGCTCACCAGCACCCAGTTATACAAAGGAATGTCCATGACTACGGGCACAGTAAAGTTCTACAACGGTCAAAAAGGCTTTGGCTTCATTCAGCCTGATGACGGCGGCAAAGACGTGTTTGTGCATGCAACCGCGCTTGAGCGCGCGGGCATCCGCAATCTGGTGGAAGGCCAGAAGGTATCCTTCGACACGGAGCAAGATCGCCGCACCGGCAAGGTCGCAGCCACTAATCTGCGGGCCGACTAAAAAAGCGCCGGTAGAAGTCACGATCATATAAGACCAAGAAGCCGCTCTCGATGAGCGGCTTCTCTTTTCGTTGATCGACCGGTCAACGTTGATCAGAGATTGCGATTTGCGGGCGCTGTTTTCTCAAGCGCGCTGTCAAGAGGGGTTGGATCCGTGGGGAGCGAGCAGGCTGCCGCTTACTTCTGCGATTCGTTCCTCTGTAACCATGGATCGGCGCTGACGCCGGATCTCGAGGGTAGCAGTTCAATCTTTGGGGAGACCGGTCGCCGTCCCATTTAGGGGCGATCCTGAGGAATGCCCCTGCTGCCTCGATCGAGGCGGACGAAAACGCCATCTGCCTGTGCAGTTGCTCCAAAAACTGCCGAGCATCCTCATTGAAGCTTAGCATCTGCGAGATTGCTTTGCGGTCCATGGCGCCCCTCTTTCCTGTTGCGGTCGGGAGCGCGGCTTGTGTCTCTCAGGCGTTGGCGTCCGAGATAACGGGTCAACGATAGAAGGGGAACGCTACCTTCCGCCGATAGGTTGCGAGAGCAAAGAATTAATTAGGCGCCGAGAGGCGGCGCCGGTTGCCCAGCAGCGTAAGCCAAGCTCTCTAGAACGGTGCAAATCGCCGGTAGGGTCGTGAGCCGGTGCATGAAGCGCCTCCCCTCGCTATTAAACGAAGGGAATCATATTCTGATACCCATCTCGGCCGAAGCGTTCTTCAGCAGCCTCTGTTGGCAAACTCCTGTAGCGGCGTGGACGCTCGCGCTTAGCACCAGCTGCACCCACCGCACCCTCCGCCGCAGCCGCAGCCGCGGCATCCGCATCCTCTGAATCCACATCCGCGACATCCACATCCGCCAATTCTGCATCCACCGCCGCACCCGCGGCAGCCACCGCCGCATCTACCGCATCCACCGCATCGGGTGAGTTGAAGCATGGACCGCGACTGGTTGACACTTTCTTTGCCGAAAAGGTGGAATGTAGCCAGGGTGACGTCGGACATCTCCTCCTCACCCATGGTAAAGGCCTGAACCGGCGCCGTGGCCGGCGACGGCATACCCGCCATCGATTTGTTAGTCGTTGCCGCTGTTGTTGCCGCCAACGACACGCCCGCGAGCCCCAATACGGATAAGGTTTTCCCAGATAAGGTTTTCCTCGATCGCGGACTTTTAGAAGTGTACTTTGCTTGCGACATGGGCTGCTCCTCTAACTTATTATGTGGCTCACCCAGAGCCCGAGCACTTCGACGGCCCATCCCCCTGCCACTCACGCAGCATTGTCCGAAATCCAGCGACTAATTTAGCTCGCTTTCATTGTGGTTGAATTCGGGCGCGAGCTATATCGTAATAGGAAACGGCAGCGCTTGAATTTGCGTGCGTCGACCCTCGGCTGCCCCATAAAGGCGCACACTCCGCGCTCTTCCATCGAAACCCAATTATTCGGGCCAGCAAGGCAATACTCGTTGCTCTGAGAAAGAGAGCGTGACACGCGTGACGATTTCAATCAAACAATTATATCTAATCAAGGCATAACAATTGGTAATAGACAATCCGGTTTTGGATTCGTCTACAATGCGCACGTTTCTTCCTGGACAATATTAATAAACATAAGCAAATACATTGAGAGTATGTCACATGCGCCATTACTAAGCTTAACCTTTGCTTTCTTAAGTTAAACCGAAAGCAGCAGATCGCTCTTATAGGCGCCAGCGGGAAAAAAGCCGTTAGGCCACTTGCGTCACTGGATTATCTTCAACCGCAACAACAATGACAATTTTGTCACCGGCTGGACCGCGGGCGGAGGCTTGGAGTGGAAGGTCGGCCGCCTCGAAATCGTCGCCGCCACAGCAATCGGGGAAAAAAAACGAATTGGTGCCCAGAAGAGGACTCGAACCTCCACGCCTTGCAGCGCTAGTACCTGAAACTAGTGCGTCTACCAATTCCGCCATCTGGGCTATGGCCTTACACGTAAATCCCGCCGCATGCTTTGTCAATCGAAGCGCTGCGCGGCAGCGCCTCCGATCCAATTTATCGCGCGAGCGGCAAGGCGCGCCTTTGCAATCCGCCGCAGCCGGGTTATGCAGTAATGATCAATTGGTTTTTCACGACCCCTTCAACTCAGGTGCGGCATGGCTGCAACATTTGGAAATTCAACCGTAGTTACCGTTTTTGGCGGCTCAGGGTTTCTCGGACGCTATGTCGTGCAGGCGCTCGCGCGTGCCGGCTGCCGAAATCAAGGCTGCGGTTCGCCGTCCCGAGCTTGCTCTTCATTTGCAGCCGCTCGGCTCAGTCGGACAGATCGCTCTGCTTCAGGCCAACGTGCGGAATGAAAAGTCTGTCGCGGAGGCTGTGCGGGGAGCCGATTGGGTGATTAATCTCGTCGGCATTCTGCAGCCGTCAGGCCGCCAGACTTTCAAGGCCGTTCATGCGGAGGCGCCGGAAATGATCGCGAAAGCCGCAAAGGCAGGCGGCGTTCGCAGGTTCGTGCAGATTTCAGCGATCGGGGCTGATCGGCTTTCGCACTCCGTCTATGCCCGGACAAAAGGAGAGGGCGAGGCCAGGGCCTTGGCCGCGTTCCCCGAAACCGTCATTTTGCGGCCATCGCTTGTTTTCGGTCCCGAGGACAACTTCTTCAACCGCTTTGGAGCGCTCGCCGCCTTTGCGCCCGTGCTGCCTCTCATTGGCGGGCAAACGCGGTTCCAGCCGGTCTTTGTCGGCGACGTTGCGCGAGCGGTGACGGCGGCGGCATCCGGGCATGCCACGGAAGGCGCGGTGTACGAGCTGGGAGGCCCCACCGTCTACAGCTTTCGCGAGATCCTGCAAAAGGTCTGCGAGTGGACGCAGCACAAGCGCATACTCCTGCCGATCCCGTTCTGGGCGGCGAAGATCCCGGCTTCGATCCTGCAATACTTGCCGGGAGCGCCCATTACCGTCGATCAAATCAGGCTGCTTCAGAGCGACAATATCGTCAGCGCAGAGGCCATCCGGGACCAGCGGAGTTTGCAGGGCCTTGGCATCGTGGAGCCTCGCAGCGCCGAGGTGATCGTGCCATCCTACTTGCAGCGCTATCGGCCAAGGGGAGAATTCTCCGTGGACCGCGCCAGCGCACTCTAGCGCTGGGTGGCATGGCGGGTTTCAAACGATGGTGAGTCTCCTCCATTACCCGCTTTGCCCATCCTCCCGCGCCGTAAGGCTTGCTCTTCTCGAGAGCGGGATCGAGCTTGCCTTTTCGGAGGTCAAGCCATGGGCGATGACGCTCGATTTTCTTAACATCAATCCGGCGGGAACGCTGCCCGTTCTCACGATTGATGGAAAGACACTGTGCGGGACCTACCCCATCGTCGAATATCTGTCGGAGACTGTCGCGCGAGATGGCGCGCCTTCCGCGCGCGCGCCCCTCTGGATCGGGACGCCGTCAGACAGAGCCGAAGAGCGGCGCGTAGCCGAATGGTTTTTGCGCAAATTCGATGCGGAGGTAACCCAAAGCATCCTTGAAGAAAAGTTTTATAAGCCGATGTCGCGCGGCCGTCTTGCGCCTGACCTCAGCACAATAAGAACGGGCAGAAGCAATTTGCGCTATCATCTTTCCTATGTGAGCTTTTTGAGCGATCAACGAAAATGGCTGGGCGGCGATCATTTAAGCTTTGCGGATCTCGCTGCTTCGGCTCAGCTTTCGGTGATGGACTACCTGGACGAAATGCCGTGGACAGACTTTCCGGAGGCGAAAGCCTGGTATCAGCGCCTTAAATCGAGACCGTCCTTCCGTCCCCTTCTCGCTGACCGCGTACCGGGTTTCAGCCCGCCGGAGCACTATGCGAACCTCGATTTCTGAGGCAGATACGATTTCCATCCGGCAGCGCGAATTTACGGGCTGGATCAAAGAGCGCGTTCTGAACGAAGGCTTCGATGCGGTTGGAATTGCATCGCCTTCCACCACCCGCAACGTCTCCCGGGATCTCCATGCCTTTCTCGAAGCCGGATTTCACGGCGAGATGGGTTGGCTTACAGCCAACTCCGGGCGGCGGGGAGACCCGCAAGCGCTTTGGCCGGACGTGCGCTCGATCGTTATGGCTGGCATGAACTATGCGCCGGAGATAGACCCTGTCGCGGCCCTTCAAAGACCGTCAAATGCGGCCATCTCCGTCTACGCCCAAGGCGCGGACTACCACGACGTCATCAAAGGCAAACTGAAAGCGATCGCGGGAGAATTCGCGCGCCGGACGGGCAAGGACGTCAAGGTGTTCGTCGACACCGCGCCCGTCATGGAGAAGCCTCTCGCCGAGGCCGCCGGGCTCGGTTGGCAAGGCAAACATACCAACCTTGTTTCTCGCGACTACGGATCATGGCTATTCCTGGGGGCGATTTTCACGACGGCGGAACTGACGCCGGATGCGCCGGACGCCGGTCATTGCGGTTCCTGCCGCCGCTGCCTGGATGCCTGCCCGACCGGGGCTTTCCCGGCGCCGTACCGGCTCGATGCGCGGCGCTGTATTTCCTATCTCACGATCGAACATAAAGGGCAGATCGCGCATGAGTTCCGCGTCGCGATGGGGAATCGCATTTACGGCTGCGACGATTGTCTGGCGGTCTGTCCGTGGAACAAGTTTGCTCAAACGGCCCGTGAAATGAAGTTCCGGCCCTCCGAAGCCGCCCATAATCCTCCTCTCGCCGAGTTGCTGCAGCTCGATGACGCTCAATTCCGCGCGCGGTTCAAGGGCTCGCCCATCAAGCGGATCGGGCGCGATCGTTTCGTTCGAAATGTCCTTGTCGCTGCAGGCAATTCTGGCGATAGAACGCTTCTCGAAGGCGTCGTCGCGCTTTTGGATGATGCGTCGCCCATCGTGCGCGGCATGGCCATATGGGCGAGCCGCCAACTTGCAAACGCGGACCAGGAAAGTGACCTGAGAGAGAGATTTTCTGCTAAGGAGTGTGACCTTCAGGTGCGTTCGGAATGGGATGCGGCGCTATGAGCAATCTTTTCGTTTTCGGACTGGGATATTCGGCGACCGCGACGGCTGCAATCCTTCAAAGGGGCGGATGGCGCGTTTCGGGGACGGTGCGCTCGGCGGCGAAGGCGGCCGAACTCGCGAAGGAAGGGCTCTCCGCCATTCTTTTCGACGATCGAGCAGCGGTCGAAAACGCTCTTCAGACAGCGACCCATCTTCTTGTCTCGACGCCGCCAGGCGATAAGGGCGACCCGGCGCTTTCCGCTTATGGGCCAGCCGTTCGCGATGTTCCGAAGCTGAGATGGATCGGATACCTCTCCACAATCGGCGTTTATGGAGAGCGTCATGGCGAATGGGTTGACGAGGAGACCCCAACGGCGGCGCCTCGCGGACGAAAGTCCGCGCGCATCGAGGCGGAACATGCGTGGGCGGCGCTCGCGAAGGAGCGCGAGGCTCCGCTCGACATTTTCCGGCTGGCGGGAATTTACGGACCAGGGCGGAGCGCGCTGGACCGGATCCGAGCTGGCGACGCCCGGCGCATCGTGAAACCCGGTCAGGTTTTCAACCGCATTCATGTCGAGGATATCGCGCAAACTGTGATCATCGCCATTCGGCGCGAGAGGCGTGGCGCTGGCTCCCGCATTTATAATGTTGCGGATGACGAGCCGGCGCCTCCGCAAGATGTTCTGCTCTATGCGGCTGAACTCCTCGGCGCGCCGCCGCCCCCGGAAATCCCGTTCGAGGACGCCGATCTCCCGCCGATGGCGCGCAGCTTCTATGAAGACAACAAGCGCGTCCACAACACAAAGATCAAGCGCGAGCTGGGCGTATTGCTTCGGCATCCGACTTACAGGGAAGGCCTGGAGGCGCTTGCAAGGGTGGCGGACGTCGAGGTTTGAGTTGGCGAGTGGCCAAACGCGTTTTGCTTCTGCGGCTCGTCCCTCGGCGCGAACCCGGCTATGCGGACGAGCCTGCGCGGCGACAGCTCAGAACTGGCCGCTCGCACATCCGAGAAGTCAAATCCCGCCGCCGTCGTCAAATTCGTCGATCTTACCCGCCGGCGGGACCGCCTTATTCCACTCGGCGGCCGCCAAATCACTTTCCCTTTGTGAAGGCTTGAGCGCTTCCAAAACTTCGCCTATCGCACGAAGGATGTGGTCAAGCTTGCCCTCGATCCGTTCAATATCGGCCTTCGTCGCTGGCGCTGGATCGACCATGGCGCGCTCCTCGGATTTATAGTGGTCCTGCCGATGGTACGCGCCTGAGACTGCCCTGTGAACAAGTTCAACCCATTTGAACCAGGAAGGGAGGCTGGGCGGCTAAACCTCCCGAACCGGACTCGTCAAAGGGCACAAATCTCGCCGAGGTAAGGGCAACCGCTGCCCAAGAGCATATACTCAAAATTAACCACCAAGTTTGCGCAATTTTACTTTAATCGAGAGCAAGCTGAAGAATTTTCACAAAACCGACGATAGCGAAGCCGTAAAATCAAGGCTTCAAGAGAGATACTTGTATACTTACTTATGGCCCATTTTACCAAACGAAACCAATTTTTACCGGATGTTAAGCGAAGCCTCGTTGCCAAAGCGTCGCCGGGCGCCGCCGTGGCTAATACATGCGGCTGACGCTGAAGTCGATGGCGTCGAGCAATGCCGTGCGCGCCTCGCTCTTCGGGAAGACATGCAGCGCGTCACGCGCCTCTTTGCCGTAAAGGCAGGCCCGCTCAATCGTCTCCTCGATAGCGTTATGACGGCGCATGAGCGCAATCGCTTCGGCCAGATCCGCGTCCCCGATCACCCCCTCTTGCAGGGTGCGCCGCCAAAAGGCCCGTTCTTCCACGCCGCCCCGGCGATAGGAGAGGACGACCGGCAGCGTTATCTTCCCTTCCCGGAAATCGTCGCCGACACGCTTGCCAAGGCTTTCGGCTTCGCCGGAGTAATCGAGGGCGTCATCGATAAGCTGGAAGGCCAGGCCGATATTCGTTCCATACAGGCGAAGGGCGGCCTGCTCGCTTGCGCTGCGGCCTGTGATCACCGCGCCAATTTCGGCGGCGGCCGAAAAGAGCGCCGCGGTCTTCGCCTGGATCACGGCGAGATAATCTTCCTCCGTCGTCGACATATTTTTCGACGCCGCGAGTTGCATGACCTCGCCTTCCGCGATGATCGCCGAGGCTTCGGACAGGATCTTCAGCGCGCCCAGCGATCCCACATCGACCATCATGCGGAAGGCTTGGCCCAGAAGGAAATCGCCCACAAGCACGCTGGCCTGGTTGCCCCACAGGAGGCGGGCGCTCTTCTTGCCGCGCCGCATGTCGCTTTCATCCACGACGTCGTCATGGAGCAACGTTGCCGTGTGCATGAATTCGACGGCGGCCGCGAGCTTGGTGTGGCCGTCGCCGCGATAGCCGCACAGCTTGGCCGCCCCGATCGTCAGCATCGGGCGCAACCGCTTTCCGCCGGAATTGATCAGATGTTGGGCAAGCTCGGGAATGAGAGCAACGTCGGAGCGCGCCTGCGAAAGGATGATCTTGTTCACTTCCGCCATTTCATCGCGCACAAGCCGCATCAAAGGCTCAAGCGCCGCAGCCGGGTCGCCGCGCTCCTGACCTCGAACGGCCAAGTTCATGATCTCCTCCGAATTTGGCGCTTGGGCAAAATGGCGAACTGGGAGCGCGTCCACAGCCCCCCAGTGAAACACTGCTTTGATATTTTAGCCACGTGGCTTAATGTCCCTGATGCCGGCCCCGTTAAAAAGGCTTGTTCTATGAAAGAGTTGCTTCGCACGACCAATATTGTGCTTCTGACTTACGTCAACTCCTTGCTGAACGATGCCTGTGTCCCTGTGCTCATCGCCGACGTTCATGTCAGCTCGGTTGAAGGATCGATTGGCGCTTTCCCTCGGCGGGTCCTTGTCGCTGCCGAGGATTGGGACGAAAGCATATCCGTCCTTACGGCAGCTGGTCTCGGCGATCATCTGATCGACCTGGACCCCCGCCATGGCTGTGCGCCACTTTAATATCCCGGCCTCGGCATGGCCAGTCATTTCAACTTTACCTGTGATGCTTTTTTGGGCGGCCGCGTGCGCCTGCGTCAGCCTCAAAAGGGGTTCAGGTCTGGATTGGACGCTGTCTTTCTTGCCGCCGCGTGCCCGGCGCAGGCGGGGGATCATGTGCTTGAGGCCGGGTGCGGGGCAGGCGCCGCTTCCCTTTGTCTTCTGGCGCGCATACCGGACGCGAAAGTCACCGGCGTGGAGATCGATTCCGGCCTCGCCCTTCTCGCGCGTGACAACGCGGCGGCGAATGGCAAGTCCGAGAGCTTCGAAAGCATCAACGCCGACATTACCGCAAGCTGGGCCGAGCTTCACGCGGCCGGGCTTCGGCCCGATGCCTACGACCACGTCATCGCCAATCCGCCCTTCTTCTCTGACGGCCGCTCAAGGCCAGCCAAAGATCAGGGCAACGCAAGAGCGCGGGCCATGCCTGACGGCGGCCTCGAAGCTTGGCTTCGCTTTCTCGCCGCCACCGCCAAGCCATCGGGAACCTGCACCGTCATTCACACCGCCGAAGCGCTGCCGGAGCTCCTTTCCGCGTTCGAAAGACGCTTCGGGGACTTGCAGATCACCCCGCTTTATCCAAAAGCGGATGCGTCCGCGATCCGCGTCATCATACGCGGCATAAAGGGAAGCCGCGCGCCCGTTGCGATCACGCCCGGCATCATTCTCCACGAACAAGACGGGACCCCCACCGCCGCCGCAAGAGCGATCCTCAGGGACGGGTGTGCGCTCTTCACCACACCTCGCGGCAAATGAACATTAAGGATATCTCTTGTTAACGGCCAGGCCGTACACACATGTCCCAAGGGAAGTTACGAGCTGACCTTCAGCTCTTTATCTCTGTCTTGCGGGATTTTCATGCGAGTCGATAACGAGCGTCTTCCAGATATTGGCCCAACCTCGTTTTGGGACAGGCTCAGCCCCGGCAGGCTGTTTTCCCGAGGCGACGTCATTCCCGTTCTGCGCTTGTCGGGCACGATCGGCGCCGCAACGCCGCTCAGGCAGGGGCTGTCGATCGCAGGCTGCGCAACCGCGCTGGAGCGCGCATTCAGTATTAAAAATGCGCCTGCCGTCGTCCTTCAGATCAATTCCCCGGGCGGATCGCCGGTGCAATCCCGCCTCATTTACGAGCGCATTCGCCTGCTTGCCCGGCAGAAGAAAAAGAAGGTTTACGCTTTCGCGGAAGATGTCGCGGCTTCAGGCGGCTACATGATCGCTTGCGCGGCGGATGAAATCTATGCCGATGGGTCTTCGCTGGTCGGGTCAATCGGCGTTCTGTCGTCCGGTTTCGGCTTCGTGCATCTTATCCACAAGTTGGGTGTAGAACGGCGCGTCTACACGTCAGGCGAGAACAAGTTTCAGCTCGACCCGTTCAAGCCTGAAAAACCGGAAGAAATCGAAAGGCTTAAGCGCATTCAGGAAATCGTCCATCAGGATTTCATCGCGCTTGTTAAGGAAAGCCGTGGTGACAGAATTGCCGCAGCAGGAGACACATTGTTCACCGGCGAGTTCTGGTCCGGGCGCCAGGCTCTTGAGCTTGGGCTAATTGATGGCATTATGGATATGAGAACGAAGATGCGTTCGGTCTATGGGGATGATGTCAGGCTTAGGCTCATTTCCATGGAGCGTGGCTTCTTCCGCCGGAGAGCCGGAGTGGGAGGCTCGATGTCCGGCGCGGAGTTTGGCATCGGTCTTGCGAGAGGACTTGCTGACGATCTGATCTCCGCTCTCGAAGAGCGTGCTATATGGGCGCGTTTCGGGTTGTAGGTCCGAAAGTACTGCGTTGGGTGTTATGTCAACAGTCTGGGGTTGTTAGTCATGCCGCATATCATCGTCATCGCTGCAGGCGCCATGTCTCTGTTTTACGCTTACCGCTGGGTTTGCCGGGAAGCTGATCGGGTTGAGACAGCCCTTCGCAGGACCGATCGCCGGGTCCGCAGAAACACGCAACACGGTACTCCTTTGGCGTTCGACGCAGCCGCCGGTGTTTATCGGCCGATCGAATAAGCGACGCAGCCCGCAGTCCTGAGCCGCCCAAAACCCAGCGCCGTCGATTTTGCGCGAAGGGGGCGGTTGTTCAAAGGAATGCCGAAACTTCGCTTCGAGTTGGAATAGCGGAGCGTCCCCCAAGACGTGAGCATTTTATGGAAGCAGCGGCATTCGCAAAACGCACCGCCTTTCTTGGTTCCTGCCCCTCCAAGAGCGCAACGGCAAGCGCTCCGTGCCAGACGTCGCCTGCTCCATTTGTATCGACAGCTGGGACGTTCAATGCGGGCTCATGCGCGATGCCGCCATTTTCCGTAAACCAGGCGCCGTTCGCCCCGTCTGTTACGGCGAGCCAGCCGGGCGCCTGAGTTTGGCACGAGGCCAGCGCTTCCGGCAGATTCTCCACGCCAGACTGTTCGCGCAAGCCCCGCGCAGAGAACCCGATATGGGTCGCGCTTGCCAGGATTTGCATTGAGGTTTGACGATCCGCATCGAGGATCGCAGCCTTCCCAGCCTCGCGGGCGAGGCGAAATAAGTGCTCGGTTCCGGCCGCCCAATGATGATCGCCTAGAATGCCATCGATTTCGGGGGGCAGCTTCTGAGGCAGCCAGCTTGTGCCGCTGTCGATGCCGGGATCCTTGAAGTTGACGAGCATTCTTTCGCCGCTTCTGTCGATCATGACGGCGGAAACCGAAGACTGCTTGCCGGGATGCCTTCGAACCAGCTTGCAGTCGACCCCCTCCCTTTCCAGCTCATCGACAATAGCCGCGCCGAAGACATCATCGCCGACACGCGCAGCCAAAGCCACGTCCAGGCCGAGCCGCTTCGCGGTTACCGCAGCAGTCGCCGCCGTTCCGCCTCCGCGCAGAGCAAAGTTTTTCGCCCTGTATTTCTCCGCCGTGACCGGAAGCTCGTCCATGACGTAAACGCAGTCCAAGACTGCCGCGCCGACGACGAGAAGAGTTGACATTATCCAATCCCGATATTTTGCTTACGCTTCGCTTCGCCCAGAGTAAGGACGTCCGGAAAAGTGTGAAACGGATTTCCGGACGTACTCCAGGCGCCACAAGGCTGAGACTATCCACCAATGTATTTGATTTTCATCATTCTGCTGCTGTTCATCTTCCCGGGCGCCTCCGTACTCATTGAAGCGCTACGGGCGGGCAGCGGCGCCGACTGGATGCTGCTCGTTGGCAAGTGGTTTGTCTTCTGGGCCGTCGGCGTCAGGCTTTTCATCACCGGCCTGCGTCAAGTCTTCCAACCGCGATTCACCGCCGAGACCATTTTCGAGATCAAGGACGCGTCCGTCTATGCAGTGGTGCGCGAAGTCGGCTTCGGCAACATTTCTATGGGCGTGTTGGGGCTGCTGAGCCTCGCGGAATCCCGCTGGGTCGTGCCGGCTGCAATAGTCGGCGGCCTTTATTACGGACTTGCTGGCGTCGGCCATGTTCTTCGTGGCAAGCGGAATTTCTCCGAGTGGACAGCGCTGATCTCCGATCTGTTCATATTCGGTATCCTCGCGGCTTTTGTAGCGAGCCGCGGTTTTTGAATCCGGGCTCGCCAGCGCCGTTAGCCGATATGAACAATGCCGGGCAGGGTTTTCAGCGCGGAGAGCTGCCGGGCCGAAATCGCGAAGTTGGTGCCGAGAAGGATTTCCACGGCCTTGCTCGCCTCGCGCAGTTCGACCACCAGCTTCAGCTCGATCGAGCCATCGCGGCTTAGATGCTTCAGGAGATCGCCGACCTGAAGTTTCTCGGTCGCGGTGATCGACATCTGGCGCGTCCCCTTGCCGAAAACCTCATCGAGCGTTTGCACGGTCTGGACGCGGACCTTGATGGCTTCCCCATCGGCCTCGCCCTCGACCTGAATCAGCACGTTTTTGCCGGCTTCGAGCTTATCCGCCGCAGACGCCAAGGTGTCGGCGAAAATCACGGCCTCGAATTGTCCCGTGGGATCGGAGAAGCCTGCAAATGCAAAGCGGTTCCCGGATTTCGCCTTGCGGTCCTGTCTGTAGGTGACGGTTGCGGCCAGGCGCGCTTCGGCGCGGCCGTGAGCGTGGGCGCGCGCCGCGAAATCATTCCAGCGCATCACGTTGAGGCGCGAAAGCTGATCGGCAACGTCGTCGAGCGGATGGCCTGACAGATAGAAGCCCGCCGCGGCAAGCTCATTGTCCAGCATCTCCAGGAGGCCCCAGGCCGGGGCATCCGACAGAACGAGCGGATCGGCCGCTTGCTCGGACGAGGCGGCTCCGAACATGTCCACCTGCCCCGCCGCGCGGTCCTGGGCGATCCGCGCGGCGAACTCGACAAGGCGCTCAAGGTTCTTCGCAACCTTGGCCCTGTTCTTCTCCAGATCCTCAAGCGCGCCCGCCGCGTTCAGCGTTTCGATCGCGCGCTTGTTCACGGTCTTCGGATTGACCCGCGACATGAAGTCGGAAAGATCGCGATACGGCTTGTCCCCGCGCTCCTCGACGATGTGGGCGGCGGCCGCCTGTCCCATGTTCTTGAGCGCGGCGAGGGCGTAGCGGATATCGCCGCCCTCCGGCTCGAAATCGACCGCTGACTTGTTGGCCGAAGGCGGCAGGATCGAGATGCCCCTCTGCTTGGCCTCGCGCGTAAAGCTGTACAGCTTGTCGGTGTTGCTCATGTCGAGCGTCATGGAGGCGGCGAGGAACTCCTGGCAATGGTTCGCCTTGAGATAGGCCGTCTGATAGGCGATCAGCGCGTAGGCCGCGGCGTGGCTCTTGTTGAAGCCGTAGCCTGCGAACTTCGCGACAAGTTCGAAGATGTAGCGCGCGCGGGCCTCCTCGATGCCTTTCTCCAGCGCGCCTTTGACGAAGCGCGCGCCTTGGGCGTCCATCTCGGCCTTGATCTTCTTACCCATCGCGCGGCGCAACAGGTCGGCTTCGCCGAGGCTGTAGCCGGACAGCACCTGCGCGAGCTGCATCACCTGCTCCTGATAGATGATGATGCCATAAGTTTCTTCGAGGATCGGCTTGGCAAGCGGATGCAGATAGTCCGGCGTCTCCACGCCGTGCTTGCGGTTGATGAAGGACTCGATGTTGTCCATCGGACCGGGGCGATAAAGCGCATTGATAGCGATGATGTCGCCGAAGCGGTCCGGCTTCAGCTTGCGAAGCGCCTCGCGCATGCCCGTACTTTCGAGCTGGAACACGCCGCCGGTATCGCCCCTCGCAATCAGCTCGTAAGTCGGGACGTCATCGAGCGGCAGATGCGCGAGGTCGATGGTCTTCCCGGCCTTTGTCACAAGCGCGCACGCTTTCTGCAGCACCGTCAGCGTCTTGAGCCCCAGGAAGTCGAACTTCACGAGGCCCGCCTGCTCGACCCACTTCATATTGAACTGGGTGACGAGCATGTCGGAGCGCGGATCGCGATAGAGCGGGATCAGCTCGACCAGCGGCCGGTCGCCGATAACGACGCCAGCGGCGTGAGTGGAGGCGTGCCGGTAAAGCCCCTCCAGCTTTTGCGCCGTGTCGAGAAGCTGCGCCACGATGGCTTCGCGGTCGCGGGCCTCCTGCAGCCCGGGTTCGCCTTCGATGGCCTGGGCGAGCGTCACCGGGTTCGCCGGGTTGTTCGGCACCATCTTGCAGAGCCGGTCAACCTGCCCATAGGGCATTTGCAGAACGCGGCCCACGTCGCGCAACACGGCGCGCGCCTGCAGTTTTCCGAAAGTGATGATCTGCGCAACCCGATCCGCGCCGTATTTCTGGCGGACATAGGCGATCACCTCGTCGCGCCTGTCCTGGCAGAAGTCGATGTCGAAGTCCGGCATCGACACGCGCTCAGGATTGAGGAAGCGCTCGAAGAGAAGGCCGAAACGGATCGGATCAAGGTCCGTAATGGTCAGGGCCCAGGCCACGACCGAACCAGCGCCCGATCCGCGGCCCGGCCCGACAGGAATGCCCTGCGCCTTGGTCCATTTGATGAAGTCGGACACGATCAGGAAGTAACCCGGGAACTTCATCCGGGTGATGACGTCGAGTTCGAAGGCGAGGCGCTTCTTGTAATCCTCCTCGCTTGCCGCGCGCAGATGCTCCGGGATCGCGGCAAGGCGGCGGGCGAGCCCTGCTTCGGCTTGCGCCTTCAACTCGGCCGCTTCGGCTGCGGTGGCATCTTTCGCATCGGGCACGAAATTCGGCAGGATGGGCTTGCGGGGCCGCGGGCCGGAAGGCGCAGCGCTTGGCGATCTCGACCGTGTTCTCGATGGCTTCCGGCAGATCGGCAAACAGAGCCGCCATCTCGCGTTGTGACTTGAGATAGTGCTCGGGCGAAAGCCGGCGCCGGTCGTCTTCCGCGACGTAGCGTCCTTCCGCGATGCAAAGAAGCGCGTCGTGGGCGTCGAAAACATCGCGCTTCGGAAAATAGGCCTCGTTGGTGGCGACGAGCGGCGCGCCATTGTCATAAGCCCAATGCAAAAGCTGCGGCTCAACCGCGCGCTCGCGCGGCACGGCGTGCCGCTGGATCTCGATATAGAACCGGTCGCCGAAAGATCGACGCGAGCGCCGAGAGGCGCGACTCGGCCAGCGCTGCGTTTCCAGCAGCGTATGCTTTATCAGCCGGGCCATCCGGGCCGCCCGACAGGGCAATCAGCCCTTCCGCGCTTTCCTCAAGCTGCGCCAGCGTTACATGCGGCGCGCTATCGCCTGCGTGATCGAGAAACGCCTGGCTCGAAAGGCGCATCAGGTTGCTATATCCCGCCGCATCCTTGGCGAGCACGACGACTAAGCCATGATGCCCGGCCCCTGCGCGCGCTCCGGGGCGGGGCGTCTCGTCCGAGGCTTGCGGAAAAGCGACCGTCAGCGAGCATCCAAGGATCGGCTGAACCCCCTCGGCGGCAAGGGCTTCCGAAAATTCGAGCGCGCCGAAAAGATTGTTCCTGTCAGTGATGGCGAGCGCGGGCTGACCATCGGCGGCGGCGAGTTTCGCCAGCGCCTTGACCGGCAGCGCGCCTTCCGACAGCGAATAGGCGGAATGGATGTGAAGATGGATAAAGGTGGGCTTCGTCATCAGCTTCCGCAGGGTCGTTTGGGCCGAGCCGAAGATAGCGCGCGCAGCGCCGATTCGGCAGGGATGGCGGTCGAGTTATCCCAATTGCTCGCTTATTGGAAAGACGAAGATGCTGCGTGGGCCGCTTCGAGTTTGGCTGGCCCGGGCTTCTGGCTCACCTCGATAAGGAGGCCCTCGTTGAGTTGGAGCACGCGATCCATGCGCGCGGCGAGATCGAAATTATGGGTTGCGATGAGAGCGGCCACGCCGGTCGCGCGGATGAAATAGGTCAATTCCTCGAAAACGCGATCCGCCGTGTGAGGATCGAGATTGCCCGTCGGCTCGTCCGCAAGAAGGACGCTCGGGCTGTTGGCGACGGCGCGCGCGATGGCCACGCGCTGCTGCTCGCCGCCTGAAAGCTCGGGCGGGCGGTGCGACGCGCGCTCCTCAAGCCCGAAGTTCGCCAAAAGCTCCAGCGCGCGCGCTTTCGCATCTTTCTTTCGAACGCCCGCCAGAAGCTGCGGCATCATCACATTTTCAAGGGCCGAGAACTCGGGCAGGAGGTTATGAAACTGGTAGACGAAGCCGATCTCGGTCCGCCGCATGCGGGTGCGATCCTTGTCCGAAAGCGTGCTGCAATCGACGTCGTTCAGGATCACGCTCCCGCCTCCCGGCTTCTCAAGGAGCCCGGCGACGTGAAGGAGAGACGACTTTCCGGAACCGGAAGGACCGACGAGCGCGACGGCCTCGCCGTCATAAATCTCGGCGCAGGCCCCGCGCAGGATTTCGAGCGTGCGATCGCCTTGGGAGTACGTGCGCTCAAGGCCGACGATCTGAAGCACAGGCTTCGTCCCCGCGAAATCGCGCATCATTTTGGTCATGCCGCCTCCGCTCGATTGCGCCGCGCCGTTCAGCACTTCGAAGCCCTTCTCTATCACCCTAAGACTTGCCCGTTCCTATTCCACCGGAAGCAGCCAGCGTCTCACTCGTAACGCAAGGCGTCGACGGGATCGAGGCGCGCCGCCTGCAGCGCCGGATAAAGGGTCGCCGCCATGGACAACGCAAGCGCAATAATGACAACGACCAGAACTTCCGCCGGATCCATCTGCGACGGAAGGCTGGACAAAAAGTAGACCTGCGGATCAAATAGCCGCGTGTTCGTCAGCAGCGAAACGAATTGCCTTATGTCTTCCATATGAAGACTGATGAGCACGCCAAGAATAAGGCCGGCGAGCGTGCCGATGAAGCCGATGCTCGTCCCGCTGATAAAGAACACGCGCATGATCGCCCCGCGCGTCGCTCCCATCGTTCTCAGCACGGCGATATCCCGGCCCTTGTTTTTCACCAGCATCGTAAGGCCGGAAACGATGTTCAGCGTCGCCACGAGCACGATCAGCATGACGATGATGAACATCACGTTCCGCTCGACCTTCAGCGTGTTGTAGAAGGTCGCGTTTCGCTGACGCCAGTCGTTTAGAATGAGATCCGGCCCAGCTGCATCCTGAAGGCTCGCCCGCATGGCGTCGACATTGTCCGGATTGTCGATCACCACCTCCAGAACATGCACCGCGTCGCCGACGTTGAAGAAGGATTGCGCCTCCTTCAGCGGCATGAAAGCGATGGTTCCGTCATATTCGGACATGCCCATCTCGAATATCGCCGTTACCGGATATCGCTTCACGCGGGGCGCCGTGCCGAAGGGCGTCGATGCCCCCCGTGGGCGCGAGAATCGTGACCTCGCTCCCCACAAAGACGTTCAGAGAATTGGCGAGCCGCGTTCCGATGGCGATGCCGTTGGACTGGTCGAAGTCGACGAGCGAGCCGTAGCGGACATTGCCCGAGATGGCTTTCAGGTTGTCCAGATCCTTCGCTCTCAAGCCGCGCACGATGATGCCCGACGAGTTGGATTGCGAAGACACCATCACCTGCCCTTCGACCACCGGCAGAGAAAACTTGACGCCGGGCACGGCGTTGAGCCGGTCGGCGGTGTCGACGAAATCGTTGAAGGGGCGCGCAAGCGGCCTGACGATCACATGGCCGTTGAGCCCGAGGATCTTGTCGAACAGCTCCTTGCGGAAGCCGTTCATGACCGAGAGCACGATAATCAGGGTCGCGACGCCGAGCGCGATGCCCAGCACGCAGAAGAAGGCGATGACGGATACGCCGCCTTTCTTGCGGCGGGCGCGCAGATAGCGGAAAGCAAGCAGCCACTCGAATGGCGCAAACGCCATCGGCTCGTTCACGGCTTTGACTGTCATGCGCTTCGCGTCTTGCCTTAGTTTCCGGATTTCGGCGGCGCGCTTGCAGCCCCCGTGAGGGTCTGTTGCAACTTATTTATGGCCGCATCAAGGGCGAGATTGCTTCTTTCCCCGGTTGCGCGGTGCTTCACTTCAACTTCGCCTTTCGCCAAGCCTTTCGGCCCGGCGATCACCTGCCAGGGCAGGCCGATCAGATCCATGGTCTTGAACTTGGCTCCGGCGCTCTCGCCCGTGTCGTCGTAGAGAACGTCGTCGCTCTCGCCGCCGAGCGCCTGATAGAGCTTGGCGCAAGCGGCATCGCAGGCGCTGTCGCCCGGTTTCAGGTTGATCAGTCCGATCCGGAAAGGCGCGACCGGCTCGGGCCAGATGATGCCCGCGCTGTCGTGGCTCGCTTCGATGATCGCCGCGACGAGACGCGAGACGCCGACGCCGTAAGACCCGCCTTGCGGCGTGATGAGCCGCCCATCGGGGCCTTGCACCTGGCACTTCATCTTCGCGGTGTATTTCGTGCCGAAGTAGAAGATGTGCCCGACCTCGATGCCGCGCGCCGAAAGCCGTCTCTCCTTCGGCACTTCGCGCTCGAAGCGGGCGGCGTCGTGCATCTCGCTCGTCGCCGCATATTTCGAGGTCCAGCGCTCAAACAAGGGGCCGAGGTCCTGATCGTAATTCGTCGTCTCGTCCGGGACAGGCATCTCGATGAGGTCGCGGTCGCAGAAGACTTCCGACTCGCCCGTATCGGCGAGGATGATGAATTCGTGGCTGAGGTCGCCGCCGATCGGGCCGGTGTCGGCCTTCATGGGCACCGCTTTCAGGCCCATGCGGGCGAAGGTCCGCAAATAGGCGACGAACATGCGGTAATAGGACTGGCGCGCGCTGTCCACGTCGAGATCGAAGGAATAGGCGTCCTTCATCAGGAACTCGCGTCCGCGCATCACCCCGAACCGCGGCCGCACCTCGTCGCGGAACTTCCACTGAATGTGATAGAGGTTCTTCGGCAGGTCGCGATAGGACTTCACCGCATCCCGGAAGATTTGCGTGATCTGCTCCTCGTTCGTCGGGCCCGAACAGCATGTCGCGCTCGTGCCGGTCCTTGATGCGCAGCATCTCCGCGCCGTAATCGCCGTAGCGCCCGCTCTCCTGCCAGATCTCCGCCGACTGGATCGTGGGCATCAGAAGCTCGATGGCGCCCGCCCGGTTCTGCTCCTCGCGAACGATCTGCTCGATCTTTTTCAGAACGCGAAAGCCCAGCGGCAGCCACGAATAAATCCCGGCGCTCGCCTGGCGGATCATGCCCGCCCTGAGCATGAGCCGGTGGGAGACGATTTCCGCCTCTTTGGGATCGTCGCGCAAAACCGGGAGGAAATAGCGGCTGAGTCTCATTTGTCTGCTCCGCGGCGTCGCCTGCCGTGGCGGCCTAAGCCGAGGGACATAGACCTTTCAAAAGCCGCGTGCAATGCAGGGGCGGACGTTATCACAGACTTGAAACGGATTTTCGACACATGATGAACACGGATCGCCTGCAAGCGCGCTCCGTAAGTTCTTTCGCCTTGTCCGGCGGGTTCCTTAAAATCCGGTGAAAATTGGGTTTGTTTCGTAAAACAGGCCATAAGTAAGTATACAACTATTTCTATTAAAGTCCTGATTTTACGGGCGCCCCGATAAGCGCTTTTTTAGCCTTTTCCAAAAGTTGCGTTTTCCTGTTCCTGTTTGAAGCAAAGTTACACAAATCAAGTGGTTAATTTTTACTGAATGCGCTAGCCTGACAGGGTGCGGTTTGGCGATAGCGTGAAGAGGCCAGGAGGAGACGGGCGATGTGCAAGACCTGCGACAGCAAAGCGACGGACCGGAGGGATTTTCTCAATTGGGAGCGGCGGGTCTTGCTGCGGCGACCTCGCAACCGCTATGAGGCCGGCGCGCGCGGCACGCTTATTTCCGGCCTCGCGGGCGAGGGCAAGCTCAAGATCGTGCCAGCGATCTATGATCTTCAGACCGGCATCGTGACTTTCTTCGTTAGTCGGGCGGCGCGACCGTCTTGATCCCGCTCGCGAGCGCCGC
>CAWFXN010000035.1:0-43329 GCA_963819665.1 uncultured Alphaproteobacteria bacterium | reverse complement strand
ATCTTGATGTTGCCGGTGGACTCGAGCACACCGAGGGAAATCGTGCCATTCGGATGCGGTCGTACCAGTGAAACTGATCGCCGCATCGCCGAGTCGCATGTTGCGCACCGTAATATCCCCAACCGACAAGGGCACAGCGGGATTGCGCAAACGTATGGCCCGAGTGGCAAGATCGCACTCCAGGCCGAGAAGGGCTTGTAGCAGTTGGAACACCGCCCCGCTGGCCCAGGCTTGCGGCGAGCACGCCACGGGATAGAGCGTGGGCCCGCGGCTCCTGCGCCGGGGAAACCCGCAAAACAGCTCCGGCAGCCGGCGCTGATCCATATAGGCGGCAGTCTGCATCATGCCGTTGAAAATCGGAGCGATGCCATCGCTGAGGCCATACCGGACAAGTCCGCTCGCGATGATGGCGTTATCGTGCGGCCAGATCGAACCGTTATGATAGGACATCGGGTTGTAGCGCGCCTCGCCGGCGGCCACGGTCCGAATACCCCAGCCCGAGTAAAATGAGGGGCGCATAATGTCTTGCGCAACCTTTCGCGCCCGCTCGGGGGCCATGATGCCCGTAAACATGGCGTGCGCCGCATTGCTGGTTCGAACTTTGCAGGGCTGCTTATTGCCATCGAGCGCCAGCGCGTAGGTGCCAAGATCCTCGCACCAGAACGCCTCTTCGAACTGCCGTTTAAGCTTCTCGGCCTTCGCGACGAGATTATCCGCCCGGTCCGGCTCGCCAAGAAGCCAGGCGCATTTCGCAGCGGCAAGCAGGGCCGCATAAACATAACCCTGGACCTCCACGAGAGCGATCGGTCCTTCGGCGAGATCGCCATTGGAGTGGAAGACTGCATCATACGAATCCTTCCAGCCCTGATTTGCGAGCCCCTTGTCCGTAGCGCGCGCATATTCGACAAACCCGTCGCCATCGCTATCGCCATGGGCCTCGATCCAATCGAGACCGCGCACGACGTTCGGCCAGATCTGCCGCAGAAATTCAAGGTCCCCGGTCCTTTCGAAGTAGAGGCCGGCAAGGAGAACGAACAGCGGCGTAGAATCGATGCTTCCGTAATAGAGACCGAATGGCACCTCGCCCAAGGCCGCCATCTCCCCGCTCCGCATCTCGTGCAGGATCTTGCCGGGCTGGGCATCGGAGGCATCGTCAAAGTCTTTGGCCTGGAAATGAGCGAGCCGTTGCAGCACGCCGCGTGCGACCGACGCATCGAACCAGAGCGTTTGCATGGCCGTGACGAGGCCATCGCGGCCGAAGGTCGTCGAATACCAGGGGATACCGGCATAGGGATATTTGCCCTCCGGCGTTTCCGTCATCAGCATCCTGAGATCGGCGAGAGAACGGCAGACGATCTCGTTTACGACGGCGTTCGATGTTTCGATCGCCACCGCGTCATGCGGCTTGCCGACGAGGTCGCGCCTTGCCTGAAGCAGCCCGCGCAGGAATGAAGGAGCCGCCGGACGCGTTCTGCCATCGCAGGACACGGTAACGAATTGGCGCCACGGAACTGAAGGCGGCAGCGTCAGCGAGTATCTCGCGCATGTCGTCTTGAGCTCGGTCGGCTCCGGGTCGAATGTCAGCGCGGTTTCCCGCACTTTATTGTCAATGCCTTTATATCGCAGAATGACCTTGTTTTTTCCGACCACTTCCTTTTGGAGGCTTCCGCGGGCAGCGCGGCGCATTCCGCGCACTTCGAACAGATCGGCAAAATCGCTTTCGAAGTCGATGGTGACGTCGAGCGACACGGGCAGGTTACCGTGGTTGACGACCGCGCTCCGTGCGGACAGGAGCCCGTTGTGAATGTAAATGGTTCTGCTGATATGAACCGTATCTTTGAGAAGCGCGATGCCTTCGCCAGCGAGAATATCCGGGTTCGTTAAATCGGCGCGCAGGTTGAGATTGTCGTCTCGAAGCGTCGAGCCGAGAAGCAGGGGTTCCTGACCGTTAATAAGAAAGGCGAGGCGTGACAGATGACGGGTGTCCCGTGCGAACAAGCCTCCGGCCTCGTCGCAAGCGCACCCAATGGCGCCGTGATTGTCGAGCACGGCGAAACAATCATTCTGTTTCAGGATGCAGCGCGGCCGTGACGGTGAGCCTGCCGCAGCAATATAGAATGGCGATTGCTCGCTCTCAAACCCGTCGTCCATCTCGTGAGCCGCTTCTTGCTTGTCGAGCATGACATGCACCCTTTTATGCTATTCTACTTACCACCGAACGTTGCATTGGGCTTTCTGAAACACCCTATAAGCGGCAAATGTTTGATGCATATCAGACTAATTTGGCGCATTATCCCGTTCGAACATGAATTTCTCTTCAGGGTGGGCGGCCATGGCTCTCGAATCGCTCAAAGCCGAAATTGACATGTTGCTGGAGACTTTAGCGAATACGCCGCACGATCGATACGAGCTTTACGTGCAGCTCAAAGAGAAGCTCAATGAATTTCGCGTGTTCGGAAATCCCCCGCCTCAGGATCTGCTAGAGCTTGAGGCTGCGCTCGACGAGGAGTTCGCCGCGGCGCGTCGCCCGCATCAAACTCCACATTCGCGCTAGCGCGGTTGTTTTATCGTGCGCCTTATCGGAAAACCGCTTCACACTTTTCCGGACGCACTCTAGTGACTCGATTTGGCCTTAAGGAGCGTGGGCCAGCGATGCTTCCCGCGCTTCCTCGCTCTCCAGCGCCGATGCAACGGCGTCATCCACGCGCTCCAGCCAGATGAACTCCAGGCTTTTGCGCGCGTCATCAGGGATATCGTCGTAGTCGCGCTTATTCCGGGCTGGAAGCATAACACGTTTCAGTCCGGCCCGCGCGGCCGCAGTCACCTTTTCCTTAATGCCGCCGACCGGCAGGACAAGACCGCGCAGACTGATCTCGCCGGTCATGGCGGTGTCGTTGCGCACGGTGCGCCCGCTCAGGAGCGAGAACAGCGCGGTAAAGATCGCAACGCCAGCGCTCGGGCCATCTTTTGGCGTGGCCCCAGCAGGAACGTGAATATGGATGTCGCTTTTCTCAAAAATAGCCGGGTCGATGCCGTATGATGCGGCGCGGTTCTTCATGAGACTGAGCGCCGCCTGCGCGCTTTCACGCATCACATCGCCAAGCTGACCGGTAAGAATGAGGGCGCCTTTGCCGGGCGCGCGTGTCGCCTCAATGAAGAGGATATCGCCGCCGACAGGCGTCCAGGCAAGCCCCGTGGCGACGCCAGGAACGCTGGTGCGCATGGCGACTTCGTTCTCGAAACGCGGCTGGCCGAGAATATCCGTCAGGTCTTGAACCGTGATGTGAACCTTGTCGCCGGGCGCTTCCGCGACCCTCACCGCAACGTGGCGAAAAACCTTGCCGATCTCCCTTTCGAGCGCGCGCACTCCCGCCTCGCGGGTGTAATCGTGGACGATCTGGCGTAGCGCCTCGTCATCGATGCTCGCCTGCTCTGCGGTCAGCCCGTTCGCTTCAAGCTGGCGCGCCACGAGATACCGCCGCGCAATTTGCAGCTTTTCCTCAGCCGTATAGCCGGACAGCTCGATGATCTCCATCCGGTCGCGCAACGGGCCGGGGATCGTGTCGAGCAGGTTGGCGGTCGCGATGAACGTGACCCGCGACAGATCGAAGGGCACGCCCAGGTAATTGTCGCGGAAGGTCGAATTCTGCTCAGGATCAAGCACCTCCAGCATCGCCGCAGACGGGTCGCCCTGGAAGCCGCGGCCCATCTTGTCGATTTCATCCAGCATCATGACGCAGTTGCGCGCGCCGGCCTTCTTGATAGCCTGGATGATATTGCCAGGCAGCGCCCCGATATAGGTGCGCCGATGGCCGCGAATTTCGGCTTCGTCGTGGACGCCGCCAAGGCTGACGCGCACAAAGGGCCGCTGCATCGCCCTCGCTATGGACTGGCCAAGCGATGTTTTGCCGACGCCGGGCGGTCCGACAAAGCAGAGGATCGGCGCCTTTCCCTGCGGCGCCAGCTTGCGCACCGCGAGATACTCGATGATGCGCTGCTTGATCTTTTCGAGGCCAAAATGGTCCTCTTCAAGGATATGGCGGGCATCCGCTATATTGATCGGCTTCTCTTCCGGCAGCGCCCAGGGCAGCTCCACCATCGTGTCGAGATAGGTGCGCAGCATTCCTCCCTCGCCGGCGTGCTCGGGCATGCGCTCATAGCGGCGCAATTCCTTGCGGACCTGTGTCTCGACCTCGGGCGGCATATGCGCCTTCGCAATGGCCTCGTTCAGCTCGGCGACTTCCGCTGATTTTCCATCGCCCTCGCCCAACTGGCGCTGTATGGCGGCCATCTGCTCGCGCAAAACGGCCTCGCGCTGGCGCTCATCGAAAACAGCCTTGGTCTGCCGGCCGATCTCCTGGCTCAACCGAAGAACTTCGATGCGCTGCGACAAGAGCCGCGAAACCTTGTCCATCCTGAGAGGCAAGTCGATGGTCTCAAGGATTTCCTGCTTCTGTTCCGGCGGGATGTCCATATAAGCGGCCGTCAGATCCGTCAGCGCGGAAGCCGATTGCGCATTCTGCATCGCGGCGACAAGCTCCGCCGGCACCTGCGGCAGAAGCTCAAGCGCTTCGATGGCCTGCTGGCGCAGCAACATGGTCCGGGCTTCGATTTCGGGGCCATCCATTGTGGCTTCCGGGATGCGCAGGACATTGGCGACCAGCAAGGGCCGCTCCTGCGCGAAATCGACGATCCTGAACCGCTCGATCCCCTGAACGATGACATGGTGGCCGCCATCGGGGGCCGTGACATAGCGCACGATATTGGCCACGGTGCCGAGGCGGTGCATATCCGTGCCGGAGGGCTCGGGGACCTCTCCATCGCGCTGCATGACGATGCCGATCTGGCGTTCCTCCCGCATCGCCTGCTGGACGGCTCCAATGGAAACCGGCCGGCCGATGGCAATCGGGAACAGCACGCCGGGAAACAGGACCGTTTCACGGACGGGCAAAATCAACAAACTATTCGACTGCTGGCTTGCGGCGTTGCTTCCGGGCGCTTGCGCCTCTGCTTCCGGCGGTTGGCCGGGATTTGAATTATCCATCGTGCCTTCCCTCTGCTCAGGCTGATTTTTGCAGGCTTATAAGCAGGCAACCGTTGAGCGCCTGCCGTTTCACCGTGTTGTAATGGGCTGGCGGGAGCGGAATTCTCCGAGCGAATGTCCCTTGCGGGAGTTCCAACTGATGGATCGTGGCCGTTCGCAATTCTTCCGGAAGGACGCGTTTGCCCGAGACCAAAAGCGCGCCGCCCTCGATCACGGCGTCTACGCTTTCGGGGTCGACACCGGGCAATGCGCAAAAAATAAGAACCTCGGTTTCCGTCTCAAGCACGTCAACCGGGGGTTGCCAAGCCGGCCCTGTTCCGTGCTGGTGAATCGTGAAGAACTGCTGGTGAAGGCGCTGGGCCCGCGAAAGCCGGTCCACGGCTTCGAACCACATCCAGCTCGTGAATTCTTTCTTTGTCATGGGGCTCGTGCTTCCCTGCACTTCACAGAATGCAAACCGGACGGAAAAGATCGCTCTCTCTTCGCCGAAGATAGAGATCGCTCAATACCGTAGGAATATGGACAGTCGGGGGGTTTGCTTTCAAGGCTTGGAGGGCATGCTTCACCCTGACCATAAAATTTATCCGGAAACGCGCTGCGTCAAAGCCGCAAACCTAAAAGGAGACTCTGCAATTCTCAGTATACAGGGGGCGTAAGGTTTTGAATGATTGCAATATTGCGGTCCCGCAGGGAAAGTTATAGCGGCGCAACAAAACAGCCCACCGCCCCGAAATCTGACGAAGCGCCTGCCTCAGCCGTTGTTTTCCAACCTCCTCCCAAGGGAGGACATCATATCGTCTCTCTCAGTAGGCGCGCTGTCGGTTACGGGCTGCGTCACACTCGATGTGCGCTTCTCGCCTGGCCGGTCCCTCCGAACGCCGTGAACGCCTTTCGGAGTCCCTGCCGCGTCACGAATCAGATCGGGATCGTGCTCGTGGGCAGCCTCCAAGTCGTGATGATGATGCGAACGGGCCTGACCGCCGGGGCTTGCGCCTTCAGACCCGGCGCCTTGCCTGGACATGCCTTCGGACGGACCGCCGCGGTCGCTCCTGGTGGGGGCGCCGCCCTTGGCAAGGATGACGGTGGCAGGTCTCAGAACCCGGTCCGCAATCTTGTAACCAGCCTGCAGGACCTGCACGATTACGTCGGCCGGAACGTTTGGCACGTCGACCTTGACCACCGCCTCATGGTTATGAGGATCAAACTTTTCTCCCAAGGGATCGAAGCGCGTAATGCCGTGCCGCTCGAATGTCTTGAAGAGTTCGCGCTCCGTTGCTTCGACGCCCTCGAGCAGCGTCTTGACGGCTGGGCTTTGCTCCGAAGCGTCCTTTGACACAGCCTCGATGGCCCGGCGCAAATTGTCCGCAACAGAAATCATGTCACGCCCGAACTCGGATGCGGCATATTTTATGCTTTCGGATTTGTCGCGTTCAGCGCGCCGCCGGAAATTTTCCATTTCAGCGATGATGCGCAGGTTCCTGTCGCGAAGATCCGCGTTCTCGGCTTTGAGATCGGTGAGCGCCTGAAGAATGGCTTTGCTCGCCTGTTCCGCCTCTGCGGATTGCGCCTTAGAGGAAGAATCCTTGGCTTCCAGCCCGCTCAGGTCTGCGGGCTCTTCCGGTGTATCGTTCATTATGGTTTGCCGTTCCCGTTGCGTTGAGGATCAGCCGAATCCTCGCTTACGATCCGCCGCAGTTTTCGTCCGTTATATCGGCGGTTTCGGAGTGATAATCAAGCTAACACGCGGCTAACGAGCTTTGCGGTGAAATCAACCATGGGGATAATGCGTGCATAGTTGAGGCGCGTCGGACCGATGACGCCCAGCACGCCGACGATCTTTCGCTGCTTGTCCTGGAAAGGCGCCACGATGAGCGAGGAGCCCGACAGGGAAAAGAGGTTATTCTCGGAGCCAATGAAAATGCGCACGCCCTCGGCCTTCTCTGCGAGGTCGAGAAGGTGGACAAGCGACTTCTTCGATTCAAGATCCTCGAAGAGAAGACGGATGCGGTCGACATCCTCCACGGCTTTCAGATCATTGAGAAGGCGCGACTGCCCGCGAACGATAAGGCTCTTGGTGTCGTCCTTTCCGCCGGACCACTGCGCCAAGCCCGACTGGACAAGGCGCGCTGTAAGCTCATCGAGCTCGAATTGGCTTGCTTTCAGTTCCGCTTCGACGCGCCCGCGCGCCTCCGGCAAGGTTGCGCCACGGATCCTCGCGTTGAGATAGTTAGTGGCTTCGGAGAGCGCCTGCTGAGGCAGGCCTTCCGGCAAATTTAAAACGCGGTTTTCGACGCCGCCGTCGTCGCCCACGAGCACAAGCAAAGCGCGCTTCGAATCAAGGCTTACAAATTCGATATGCTTGATGCGGCTCACCTGCTTTTCGGCAAGAACAACCCCCGCGCAGCGTGACAGGCCGGACAGCATGTCGCCTGCTTCGGCAAGCACTTCGGATGTGACGGCGGCGCTTTCACGCGCGTAATCGTGGAGCTGGCGCTCAAGCTGCGCCCGCTCGGCATCCTCGATGGCACCGACTTCAAGAAGTCCGTCCACGAAAAGGCGTAACCCCGTATGCGTGGGAATTCGTCCGGCGCTGACGTGGGGCGCATAGATCAGACCCAGCGTCTCGAGGTCCGACATGACGTTCCGGACCGACGCTGGCGACAAGGTCATGGGAAGCTGACGACTGAGATTGCGCGATCCGACCGGTTCACCGGTCGCCAGGTAACTCTCAACAATGCTCCGGAAGATCTCCCGGTAGCGCTCATTCAACTCGCGGACGCCGCCCCCTCTCAAGTCAAGGGCGGGAGTGCGTAGGTCCTGCCTTCTCGACATCGTCTTCGCTTTGTTGGTTCAAACCTTCAGAACTCTAATCTGCCCGGCCTTCTCCGTCAAACCATGGCGCGTCCTTCCAACTTACGCCACGCGGCCACCTGCCTCGCGGGCCTGAACAAATCGGAGAAGCCGGGCGGCGTCTGGACGCCCTCAACGCGTCGCCGCAAGGAGATTCCAGACGAGTTATTGCTCTCCCTTGCTTGGCGTCGCGGCGACCCCCGGATCTCCCTTTTCGCCTTTCTCTCCAGGATCGCCCTTATCCCCCTTCCTTCCGGGATCTCCTTTCTCTCCCTTGTCTCCCTTTTGTCCGGGGTCTCCCTTATCCCCCTTTGCTCCTCTTTCTCCCTTCTCTCCTTTCGCTCCCGGGTCGCCTTTGTCACCCTTCTCCCCACGATCTCCTTTTTCTCCCCTTTTACCCTCTTCCCCGGCAGCTCCCTTATCCCCTTTATCTCCCTTCGCTCCCGTATCTCCCGTATCTCCCTTATCCCCTTTTTCGCCTTTTCCTCCCTGGTCGCCTTTCTCCCCCTTTTCCCCCTGCGGACCAGGTTGCCGTTTAAGCGCCGAAAGTTCCTGTTTAAGGTCTGCAAGTTCTTTTACGAGGCAGCTTAAGCGCATGCCCATGCTGCCACTCATGCAAGTTAAGTCTTCAGATCGCGCCTCTGAAGAGCACACCGCCGCGACGTAGAGGAACACAAAAGCGCCAACCACCTGCAGTCGCATATTTTTCTCCTCCCTTCCGATCCGCAATTTCTCAGCTTGTGATCCGGAGGGGAGTGCGAGGACAATAAAGATCCGTATGGAAAGCAGCCTACTCGCGAAAACGTGATCAAGCGCCCGTCATAAGGCTACCGATTGGAGTCCCGTGAACGCCAGCAACAGAATGAAACCGCGCCAGCGATTAATTTCCCATGGTTGACGCGAGCAGTTTGGAATTATTGCATAAAATTGGCACGAACCCTGCCAAAAAAAACCAGCATTATGTGGCAAACGCACTAAATCTACCTCAAATTCGCGGCATCAGCGCTTTTTTAAATAATTCATGAGACTACTTTGACAGCGGCCACGTGGTGGAGCGTTTACGCGTCGGAGTGCATATCCGAAGACCTTGGTTCAAATCCAAGCGTGGCCTCCAGGGATTCCTAATCCCCAAAACGATCCCTTTTTACCCGCGCGCCTGCCCGCCTCCCTTTGGCTGGGCCGGGGCAGGCGAAGGTTTTTCATCTCCTTCCACGATCACATCCGCCGTCCAGGGGATAAGGGCGGACAAGATATTTCCGAATGCTTCGTTCAGCGCCTTTGCGGCGTCTGCTTCTTCTCCCGACTTCACCGGCGCGCTCCCATCGAAAACCCGAGCAGCCACGATGTGACCATCGGCGGCAATGACCTTCGCGCTGATCTCAGCCTCGGCCTTCCTTTCAGGCGCGTTGACAATCTGGAATTTCCGGATTTCGGTCGCGAGTTGCAATTCCGGGGCGCCACCCTCGGAGGGACGGATCACCTCATTCAGCGAGCCGGTATTCTCGAAGCTTTGGACGATCCTCGATTGAACAAGCTTCGTCAGGCTGTCGGCCCATTTCGCATTTCCAAGCGGCGCGAGCCCATTTCCATCCACCTGAGCCAGAATTCGCTCCGAGTCATAGGTCAGGAGCGCGCTTGGGTCCGAAACGGTAATTTGTTTTTCAAGCGGCTTCGCCCCTTCGGCTGAGGCTGACAACGGGCTTAATTCGTAGACCAACCCGGCAGCCTTGCCTCCGCCGGTCATGCGCTCAAGCCCGCCGAGAATTGCGTCCACCTTGCCGGAATTCTTTCCAAGCGCCTCCGAGAATGAGGTCAGATTGGAGACCATAGTCCGGAGATCGCCGGAATTTTCAGCGAGAACCTTGTCGATGCGTGCGAAAGCCTGCCGGGCCGCCTCGCTCATGGTCTGGCCAGCTGTCGCGCTTGCGACAAGCGTAGGAAGCCCCCCGGGGGCAGCCTTAAGCGGCGGCGCATCCGCGGCGCCACCCGTAAGCGTAACCACAGCCACTCCGGTCAGGCCCTGGAAGTCAAGCGAGGCCTGCGTATCGGCCCGCACCGGAGCGTTGGCATCGACGGCCATCGTCACATCGATCTCCTTCGGCTCATTCGGGACAAGCTTGAGTCGCCGTCACTTCGCCCACTCGGATGCCGTTGAAAAGCACCGCGGAGCCTGTGAGAAGGCCCGAAACCGTGTTGTGAAACCTCACCTCATAGCTGGTGCGCTTGCCCAGTCCGCCCGTCGTTTGCAGCCAATAGACAAAGGCAAAGCCTGCCACGATGCTTGCCAGCGTAAAGAGACCGATCAGAACGTAGCGCGCCTTGATTTCCATGAACCTAGCCCCGTATCTCTGCATGCGCTTGCGCAATCTGAGCCAACCCTTTGCCTCGCTCGCCGCCAAAATAGGACTGCACCCAAGGATGATCGGACAGAGCCATGGAGGCGACCGGGCCTTCCGCGACCACCTTTCCGTCGGCGAGCGCCGCGACGCGGTCGCAGACAAGGTACAAGCTCTCAAGGTCGTGGGTGACCATGAAGACGGTAAGCCCCAGGGTTCTTTGCAGGGTTCGAATAAGCGCATCGAACTCCGCCGCCGCGATGGGATCGAGGCCCGACGTCGGCTCGTCCAGAAAGACGATCTCGGGATCGAGGGCGAGTGCGCGAGCCAGGCCTACGCGTTTCGTCATGCCGCCCGAAAGCTCGGCCGGCAGCTTGGCGCCATCGGCGCGTGTGAGACCGACCATCTCCAGCTTGGCGTTCGCCACCTCGTCCATGAGTTCTTCGGAGATGTGGAGGTATTCGCGCATCGGAAACTGGACATTCTGAAGCGCCGTCAGTGAAGAGAACAGCGCGCCCTGCTGGAAGAGAATACCCCACCGCCGCTCAATCGCGCGAAGTTCGGCTTCGCTTCCCTTGTCCTGATCGACGCCGAGCACCTCGATAATACCTTCGCGCTTGGGCAACAGGCCAATGATCGTGCGCATCAGCACGGATTTTCCCGGCGCCGGAGCCGCCGACAAGGCCGAGAATCTCGCCGCGATAAACATCGAGCGACAGGTGATCGATGACCGTCGTCTCTCCAAAGCCGACAACGAGATCGCGCACCCGGATGACTGGCTCTCTGCTCGCCATGTCACATTCCAATGGAGGCGAAGAAGATTGCGAAAAGACCGTCGAGAACGATCACGAAAAAGATCGACTTCACCACCGACGTCGTGGTTTGCAGCCCGAGCGACTCCGCGCTGCCTTTGACCTGCAGCCCCTCGGCGCAGGCCACAACGCCGATGACAAGCGCCATGAAGGGCGCTTTGATGATGCCGACCTTGAAATGGGTCACAGTGATGGCCTCGTGCAGCCGCGCAACGAAGATCTGCGGGCTCATTCCCTCATAAAGCCACGCCACCAACCCGCCTCCATAGAGCGCGGCCATGGAACCCAGAAACGTCAGGATCGGCACGGCGATGATGAGGGCGAGCACGCGCGGCAGGATCAGCACCTCGACCGGATCGACCCCCATGGTCCGAAGAGCGTCAATCTCCTCCCGCATTTTCATAGCGCCGAGCTCAGCGGTGTAGGAGCTGCCTGAACGCCCAGCCACCATGATGGCCACGAGGAGCACGCCGATCTCGCGAAGGATCAGAATGCCGACCATATCGACAACATAGTTTTCGGCCCCGAACCGGCGGAAGTGGAAGAAGCCTTGCTGGGCGATGATGCAGCCGATCAGGAACGTAATCAGCAGAACGATCGGAGTGGCCTGCCAGCCTACGCGGTCGAGTTGATGGACCATCGAGGTGAAGCGGAAGGTCCTCGGGCGCCGGATGACGCGCGCCGCCGCGAGGCCGATCGCTCCGAGCATATCGAGGAAGGGCAGAAAACCGCGCCCCACCTCCGTGAGACCTCGCTCAAACTCACCGAGGACCGCTACCAGCCCATGCTTTTTGTCTTCCGGGGCTTCTTTTCGATTGATGGCATGAACGTCCTGCAGGAGCCCTTGAAACTCCTCGCGTAATCCCACAATACCCGTTTGCTGCCCGTCGCCCGACCTTTTCCGGATCAACCGTTCGAGAAGCCAAGCCCCATAAGTATCGAAAGCAGCGACACCGCGCATATCGATAGATACGTCGCCGGCCCTCGCAACGTCCCCCGCCGCCCGGCCGATCGCAGCCTCAAGCTCTCCGGCGTGAACCGCCGTCCACGATCCCGATGCCAGCAGCTCGAAGCGGCCGTCATGCACGTTGGCGTTCAAGCTTGGTGTTGCGCTCATGGCTGCGCGCCCGCTAGCTCCGTGGAAGTCTTATAGCCAAGATCAAGTATGCTTCAGAAGCTATCACAATCGCTCCGATAAGCATCGAAGTCAAAACTGCTCTGCCAATGGCTTACATGGCAAGGATCGGTCGCCAAACGCTCCCCCCGATTGGGGATAACTCACAACCAGCCTGCAACCTCACGCAGAATTTGATTTATATCAAACCGCAACTTCGATAGGGTGTGAGGTGCAATATAGGATTGCGGGTGTATAGCCTAGATTGCAAAAGGCCGTTTGGAGTGATCCGGCTCTGCTCCAATAATATAAATTGGATGAAGGAAACGTCTTGTGAGTTCTTGAGTGCCCAGTTCGGAGCAAGATTATGCCTATTCACGACGTTATCAGTTTCTCTCTGACCCTTGGAATTGCAGTGTCTTTGTTTTTGAGCATGCAATATCTAGGGTTTGCCGCCGTGCGGTACTTCAATAGCGCGAATGGAAGGAACAGGTCAAGGCTTCGGCAAAAGTTATCGAAGCTTTGCAAATCCGGGGCCTCGCCGAAGCCGTTGTGTCCTCACCGTCCCCGATCAGCGGCGCTGAAGACGAAACCGGACAGCGTAGCCGCCATAGAGCCTCTCAGTAACTGCCGTGAATCCCATTTGCTCAGCAAGCATGCCGATCTTCCGGTCCATCGCGGAAATAGGAGTAACCGAAAAGCGGCGTAGCCACGCAAGTTGCGATCCAGCTTGCCTCGGGCGGCGTCGAACAATTGGAGCGCCTCATGTCGAGGGGCATTCCGACAGCCGGCGCATCCTTTAGTACGTTAAAGACAACGAGTTTTGTAGCCAGCAAGTCTCGTGCAGCAGCAGCAAGATTTAGCCCGCGATTCAGCCTCGATCACGCAGCAGCCGGCCTTTCTGGCGCTCCCAATCGCGGCTCTTCTCCGTTTCGCGCTTATCATGCAGTTTCTTGCCGCGCGCCAGCGCCAGCTCCAGCTTTGCGCGTCCTCTGTCGTTGAAATAGATCCGCAGCGGAACGAGCGTCATGCCTTCGCGCTGGATAGCGCCGATAAGCTTGCTCGCTTCGCGCTTATGGAGGAGCAGCTTTCGCGGGCGGCGCGTCTCATGGTTCAGGCGATTCGCCTGAAGATATTCGGGGATATAGGCGTTGATTAAAAAGATCTCGCCGTTCTGCTCGCTGGCATAGGATTCGGCGATGTTCGCCTTTCCCTGCCGCAGCGACTTCACCTCCGAGCCGCCGAGCGCGATCCCGGCCTCGAAAGTGTCCTCGATGAAGTACGAGAAGCGCGCCTTCCTGTTTTCCGCGACAACCTTTCGCACCGATGTTGTGGAGGGAGCGGCCATTTCGCCTATGCCGCTCGCCGCGTAAGCAAGCCGGCCTTTTCGAGCGCCAGATCGACGAGCGCCTTGGTCTGATCGGAAATCGGCGCAAGCGGAAGGCGTGTGTCGGGTTTGCAAAACCCGAGTTGCGACATGGCATATTTCACGGGGCCGGGATTGGTCTCGACGAAGAGCGCTTCGTGCAGCGGCATGAGCCGGTCATGCAACGCGAGCGCCTTGCGGTAATCGCCCGCGAGACAGGCCGTCTGGAACTCGGAGCAAAGCTTCGGGGCGGCGTTCGAAGTCACCGAAATGCACCCATGGCCGCCATGAGCCATGAAGGCAAGCGCGGTGCCGTCTTCGCCCGAAAGCTGGTTGAACTCTTCGCCGAGCGTCAGGCGCTGCTGGCTTACACGCACCGGCGAGGCGGTTGCGTCCTTTACGCCTGCTATATTCGGGAGCTTGAAGAGCCGCGCCATTGTGGCGACCGACATGTCGATGACGCTGCGCGAAGGGATATTGTAGATGATGATCGGGATGCCGATCGCGTCGTTGATCGCCTTGAAATGCTGATAGAGCCCTTCCTGCGTCGGCTTGTTATAATAGGGCGTCACGATGAGAACTGCGGTGGCTCCCGCCTTCTCAGCGTGGCGGGCAAGTTCGACCGCCTCCTTGGTGCTATTCGAACCGGCGCCCGCTATAACGGGAACGCGCCCTTTTGCCGCCGAGATGCATACCTCCACGACGCGCGCATGCTCCTCATGGCTGAGCGTCGGCGACTCGCCCGTCGTGCCGCAGGGAACAAGCCCGTGTGTACCGGACTGGATTTGAAACTCCACGAGCCGAGTAAAGGCATCGTAATCGACGCTGTCACCGTCAAAAGGGGTTACGAGCGCCGTAAAAGAACCCTTGAACATTTCTGGCCTTTCTCACCTTCGGGTCGATCCTATCCGGAAAAGAGGGACCCGAGATTAACTCTGTGCATCTTTCCACTCGGAAACAGCGACAGTTAACTCAAGTTTGTCATTCTATTGCCGGATTATGACGGCTATTAATAGCGGTCGTTGTATGCAGTACAGCGTTTTCAGTTCCAATCGTGGGGCAAGAGCATAGGTTTGATATGCCAAGCTGCCAACGTAATTTTTAGGCCGCCAGCACATGCCCACGCCTGACGCAGACGCGAATCCTCCGCACAATCCTTTCAGTTTTTTGAAGGCGATCCTGATCGGAACCGCAATAGGTTTTCTTGTCGTCCTCGTCAGCGCCTTATCTGGCGCCAGCGCATCGAGGACCGTTGACCTATGCCACGGCTGACGTGCAAGCAGACCCGGTCAAGGTTTCGGCAGCCACAAGCCGCTCCACCCAAAAACATAGCCTGGGCGCTGCTGTCAAGTCGGCTGACGCGAGCGCCAATCCGCCGGCTGAGCCAAGCGCGCAGGCTCCTGCCGGAAGCGCCTCGCCTGCGGAAGCAAAGCAGCCCGTGGAGGCGAAGGACGGCCAGCCGCCTGTTCCAAACGCAGGCGAGCCGGGCAAGGAGACCGCGCCGGTCGAGCCGGTCCTCGTTCCGGCGGTGAACCTGACGTTTCCGAAGACGTTCTCCGCCGAAGAGATGACGGCGGCGCTTCAGCCCCTTCTATCCTTCAGGATCAGTGACGCCGATGCGTCTGCGATCAAAGACGTCATCTCAAGCGTTTCCAGAGGAGATGACGCCTCTGCACGGGCCGCGATCAGGAAGATTAGCGATCCAGCCGCGAAGTCCTTTGCCGAATGGAAGCGCCTGCGCGCCTCTTCTGCGGACTTTAATGAAGTCATGGCGTTCCGGAGAGCCCATCCCCTGTTTCCGGAACCAGCGCAAGAGGCGCCTTTCGAAAGGGCCTTGTTTCTTTCCAATGCCACGGCGGCCGATGTCTTGAAATTCTATACGAACCGGAACCCGATGACGGGCGCTGGAAAGGCCAGTCTGGGCGCGGCGCTTATGGAGACCGGGGAACGCGAGCGAGGCGCCAGTCTCATCAAGTTTGCCTGGAGGCGCTATAATCTAGACCCGCTTGTGCAGGAGCGATTTGCTTCCCGCTTCGGCTCGCTTTTGGATGCCGAGGATCAGCGGCGCCGGAAGCTCATGATCGAAGCGCGTGCGCGGCAACTGGACGATCCCGGGAAGAAGCTGGCGTCGGCGTCTGAAGGAAAGGGCTTGAAGGGAGCCGCCCGGCTTCGAGCCAAAAGGGCAGGCTCCCAGATCGCTCATAATGGCCGTCATGGCCGGAAGACGAAGGTCGTCGCCCGGCGGAACAGGGGACGGCGTCATGGAGAAATCCCAAGCGGAATAGAGGAAAAACAGGCCGCAATAGCCGGAAAAGCGCATGCGTTCGGTATCACAAGCCTTTCTGAGCCGGTTCGTCTCAAAAAAAGGAATGTGAATGCGTCACCGGATGAGAACACGAGGCCAGGGGCTGAGTCCCAAAGCGGGAAGATAAACGCATCGACCGGCAGGTCCGCGGACCCCGTGGACAAGGAAGATAAGTCCGGCAAGAAGACGCTCCAGTCGAAGGCGGCGGAGAATGCCTTCAAGCTTTCGAAAGAAAGCGTTGGCGGCCCTGCGACGCTTCTCGCACGTCTGAAAGCCTTACGGCGCGAGGGCGCCGACGATGACCTTTGGTCGCTCTTGCGCTCGCTCAATCCCGATACTGCCGATCTTGCCGATCCCGAGAAGTGGTGGGATTTCCGCCGGAGCGAAGTACGGCGCGCGCTGAGCAGCGATCATCCGGCGACCGCCTACGCAATCGCCAAGGCGCACGGGCCGCTTGACGATGAGACCCGCTCTGAAGCCGAGTTCATGGCGGGCTGGATCGCGCTGCGTTTCATGAAGGAGCCGCGCCTGGCCGAGCCCCATTTCGAGGCGGCCCGTTTGATCAAAGGCTTTGCCCGTGATGAGGCGCGGGCCGCCTACTGGCTCGGCCGCGCGAAACTCCAATTGGGCGCGCGCAAGGAAGCGGAGATTTACTTCCGCGAGGCGGCAAGCCGCTTTTACACGTTCTATGGTTCGCTCGCCCGCCAGGCTCTGCACAAGAAAGGCGCGTGCGAATTCCGCGCGCCGCCTCATCCAACACAAGAAGCTGTTGCTGCGTTCGTGAATGAGGACGCTTTCAAGGCGGTCATGATCGCGAAGCAACTCGATTTGCAGCCGCTTCTGTTGAACTACTTGCTGGACCTTACGCGTCAGCTCAACGATCCTCAGCAGATAACACTAACGCTTGAACTGATAGACCGTCTGATGCCCGCCCATGTTGGGGTTCGCGCCGCCAAGATTGCGTTGTTGCGCGGATTTCCCGTGGACGCCTATGCCTTCCCAACGCTCTTGCCGAAATTCGATCCCGCCGGCGGCAACGGCAAGCTCGAACTCGCGCTCCTGAATGCCTTAACCCGGCAGGAAAGCGATTTTCACACGGGCTCGGTGAGCCGCGTTGGCGCGCGAGGGCTCATGCAGCTTATGCCGCAGACGGCAAAGATCGTCGCGGGAACCTATAAACTGAAGTATGAGCCGCCGCGGCTGATCTCGGACCCATCCTATAACGTCACCCTGGGCTCGGCTTTCCTCGCCCAACTCATCTCAGGCTACGATGGGTCTTATGTTCTCTCTTTGGCCGCGTACAATGCCGGACCGGGCCGGGTGAAGCAATGGATCAAGGATTTTGGCGACCCTCGCAGCAAGTCGGAGGACCCGGTCGACTGGGTCGAACGCATTCCCTTTACTGAGACGCGCACTTACATTCAACGCATCTTCGAAAGCACCCAGCTTTATCGTTGCCGGTTTGAAAGCAACAAGGCAAGCTTCCAGATCGTGGAAGACTTGCATCGGGGGCGGCCCGGGAAGCTTCCCGATTTTGATGTGAGCGGCAGTGGCGAATTGGAACAGGCCCAATGACTCTCAGTGGATCGGCCGGCGAGCCCGGGTTCGAAACAGAAGACATCTTTTACAGAAGCCACGACGACCTGCTTCTTTACGCCCGCAAGTATGGCAGTGAAGAAGCTCCGGGCCGCCCACTCGTTTGTCTTGCCGGCTTAACCCGTAATAGCCGCGATTTTCACGATCTGGCCGTCGCTCTATCAACCCATTCAACTCACCCCAGGCCCGTCTATTGCCTTGATTACAGAGGTCGCGGGCGCTCCGAATGGGACAAGGACTGGCGCAACTATTCGCCTTATATTGAGCTTCTCGATGTCACGGCTTTCCTCACGCTTCGCGGCCTGACGAATGTCGCCGTCCTTGGAACATCGCGTGGGGGCATCATCACGATGCTTCTTGCCGTTATGCGACCCTCAGCGATCGGATGCGCCATCCTGAACGACATTGGCCCAGTTATTGAGACCACTGGTCTTGCCCGTATCATGGGCTATGCGGGAAAGATTCCCCTGCCGAGGGACTGGGATGAGGCGGTGAGCATTGTCCGCGATATCAACATTCGGCAATTCCCGACCCTGGACGCCACAGTTTGGCGGAAACTGACGCGCCAGATCTTCAACGAAGAAGATGGACGCCCTGCTCCGGCCTGCGATCCCAAAGTGGGAGCAGCCTTATCCGAAGTGGATATTGCAAAACCAGTACCGTCCATGTGGGAACATTTCGAATCGCTTTTTCAGGCGCCAGTCATGGTTCTGAGGGGAGAAAACTCGGACCTGCTATCGGCTGCGACCGTGCAAGAAATGCAAGCCCGTCACCCTGCGCTGACATCGGTAGTCGTCCGCAACGAAGGTCATGCGCCTCTCCTACTTGATCGCCTCAGTCAGCGAATGATCAGCGATTTTCTGGTCCAGACAGACGAAACCTGGACGGCGTCACCGCCGCCGCCTCCCTTGCACAACGAGATCGGGAGGGTTTGAGAGTTCAGCGGGCTTAAAGTCTCAGACGATTTCAGCGTTCACGGGTTCATTGACGTGGAAGAGCCGCGAGTCGTGAGCTGCGAGACTTACATCTTCCGTAGGAAGGGGGGACTTCGCTACTGAAATGTTTTTTTCCAGCCTGAATCCAGCCGGCAATCTCTTACTGTAAGCGCCGAGCAGTTCAACCATTGCCGGCGATGAGTAGATCCCATCGAGTTTAATGACATTGTCGCTGATCGCGACATTGCCGGAGAACAGCAAAGACAGCATCTCCAGCGATAACTTCGTAGCGGCAAGCCAATCCTGAGGCTCACCTTTGGCGACTTCCATACCGTCATTGACGCTCACGTCATGGAAAAGGGTACGAGCATAGGCGCATAGAATTTGGTCCTGCTGATCCGGCACATAGCCAGTCAAAGTCAGTGTGCCTTGTCGCAGTTGAGCGGTCCAGACGAACGGGTGCACATCGTGCGGCTTGAGGGCGACATGCAAGCGCAAACCCTTCGGAGCCTCTTCCTGCAGCTTTCTCTGGACCGCTGCAAAATCATCCCTGGCTTTTGTCACGCCTTCGATTGTAATCGCCGCGTTCTGCAGTTCGGCTGAACCCGACTGGAGCTTGCCAAGCTGGCGAAGTGCGAAAGTCATGGCGGCAAGCCACCTATCGCGATCCGGGACGTTTGCGTTCACGCGACTCTTATCGACGACTGCGGCGCCGGGCGAGGTCGCTGCTGCAACGCCCTGCAGGATCTTGAGATCGCTTTCAGACGGAACCTGTCCCCTGAGCGTAATCGTGCCCTCGTCTGCTTTTGTGAGGCGGCTGAGATAAGCCTGCTCGATCTGCTTGGCCGCATCTTTCTGCGTTGCAGCATCTGTGTCGTTGCTAGCGACGCGAAGAACCCGATCGAAGGCCGCAAAATACCAGGGTCGTTGAGGAACGGCCTGCGACGGTGTCGCGACAATCATTGCAAGGCATAACAAAGCGGATGAAAAGATACTCAGGCCTGAGTTTCCTAACCTCATTGTGTGAGTTCTCCGCCGGGTTCACATTCAGTGTCCTGCATATTTCGAGGATTTTTCACCAAGGCGTCTGTGTCAGGTTTGTTATCCATCACCCGCCGAAACGAATAAACTGCCGTCTCGGCCCCTTGTTTTCTGGCCGATGCAAAGCAGCACCAATCGTCGATTAATGCGACTTTAACGGAGAGTTTCCGATAATCCAAGCGCGTCTTGGCGCTTTTTCGCCGCTTTTTTTGCTTGCGGCGTGACATGAATCAAAGAAGCCCGGCGATTGCCGGGCTTCTTAAGTGTTTGAGATGTAATCTATTCGGCTGCCTGCACGTGGGGAGACAAGTCGGGGGCAGGTGATTCGCCCTCGCTCGCAGGCGGCAAGGCTTTCGCTCCAGCCTTGCTCCTCTCCTGGAGAATCAGATCGTCGCGATGGGACGCAACGCGGCGAAGCTGGCTGATCATCCCGCCAGTGCCGGCAGGGATCAGGCGGCCCACTATGACGTTTTCCTTCAGGCCGTCGAGCGTGTCGACCTTACCATTGAGCGCCGCTTCGGTCAGAACACGCGTTGTTTCCTGGAACGACGCCGCCGAGATGAAGGACCGCGTTTGCAGGCTTGCTTTCGTGATACCGAGCAGAACGGGAACCGCCGTCGCCGGGCGGCCGCCCGCGCCTTCAATCGCCGCGTTCATCTCCTCGAATTCGATCTTGTCGACCTGCTCATTCTTCAGGAGCTCGGTGTCGCCCGGATCCGTGACCTCCACCTTTTGCAGCATCTGCCGAACGATAACTTCGATGTGCTTGTCGTTGATCGTCACGCCTTGCAGGCGGTAAACTTCCTGAATTTCATTGACGAGGAACGAGGCCAGCTCCTCCACGCCCTTGATGGCCAGTATGTCGTGCGGCGCCGGATTGCCATCGAGAATGAACTCGCCCTTCTCGATGCGGTCGCCCTCCTGCACCGCGAGGTGCTTGCCCTTCGGCAGCAGATACTCGACGGGGTCGAGACCCTCCTCGTCGGGCTGGATCACGACGCGCCGCTTGTTCTTGTAGTCGCGGCCGAAGTGAACCGTGCCGGAGATTTCCGCGATGATCGCATGATCTTTCGGACGGCGCGCCTCGAACAACTCGGCCACGCGCGGAAGACCGCCCGTGATGTCGCGCGTTTTCGCGCTTTCGAGAGAGATACGCGAAAGCACGTCGCCAGCCTTCACGGTCTGGCCGGGCTCAACGGACAAGATCGCATCCACTGAAAGCAGATAACGGGCCTCGCCGCCGCGCGGGAGCTTCAGGACCTTGCCGCCGGCCTTGTCCTTGATCACAATCGCCGGGCGCAGCGCCGATCCGCGCGGATTTGCACGCCAGTCCGTGATGACGCGGTTGGTGATACCCGTGGTCTCGTCCGACTGCTCGTTGACCGAGATGCCCTCCAGCAAGTCCTCGAACTCGACCACACCGTCAATCTCGGTGATGATCGAGCGGCTATAGGGATCCCATTCCGCCAGGCGCTGACCACGCTTGATCACGTCGCCGTCGTCCACCTTCAGATGAGCGCCCTGCGTGATCTTGTGAACTGCCCGCTCGCGGCCGTCATCATCCAGAATGACGACTGCCATGTTGCGGCCCATCGCAACGAGGCGTCCCTGGCTGTCGCGGGCGGCGACGCGGTTGCGGATCTTGACCTTGCCTGCGAAGTTGCTTTCCACGAAAGAGTTGTCCGCAACCTGCGCCGTTCCGCCGATGTGGAATGTCCGCATCGTGAGCTGCGTGCCAGGCTCGCCGATGGACTGAGCAGCGATGACGCCCACAGCCTCGCCGATGTTCACGGGCGTGCCGCGTGCGAGATCGCGTCCATAGCACTTGCTGCAGATCCCGTTCTTGAGTTCGCAAGTGAGCGCAGAGCGAATGCGCACCTCCTGCACTTGAGCCTCCTCGATGAGCCGCGCCTCCGTCTCGTCGATGAGATCGCCAGCTTTGACGATGATTTCGCCCGTGGACGGATGCACGACGTCATCGGCCGGAACACGGCCGAGCACGCGATCGCCCACGGAGACAAGCACCTCGCCGGAGTCGATCACCGCGCCGAGCTTAATGCCCTTGTCGGTGCCGCAATCCTGCTCTGTCACGATACAGTCCTGCGCAACGTCGACGAGGCGGCGGGTTAGATAACCCGAGTTCGCCGTCTTAAGCGCCGTATCGGCCAGACCCTTCCGCGCTCCGTGAGTCGAGTTGAAGTATTCGAGAACCGACAGCCCCTCCTTGAAGTTGGAGATGATCGGCGTCTCGATGATTTCACCCGAGGGCTTAGCCATCAGTCCGCGCATGCCAGCAAGCTGGCGCATCTGCTTTTCCGAGCCGCGGGCGCCGGAGTGCGCCATCATGTAGACGGAGTTGATCTGCTTCTCGCGGCCCGTCGCTTTGTCATATTGGACGGCCGAAATGCGATCCATCATTTCCTTGGCGATGCGGTCGGTGCACTTTGCCCAGGCGTCGACGACCTTGTTGTACTTCTCCATCTGCGTGATGAGGCCGTCATTGTATTGCTGCTCGTAATCGAGAACGAGCGCTTCCGTATCGTCGATGATCTTCTGCTTCGTATCGGGAACGAGCATGTCGTCCTTGCCGAAGGAGATGCCGGCCTTGTACGCGTGATGGAAGCCAAGGTTCATGACCCGGTCGCAGAAAATGACCGTCTCTTTCTGGCCGCAAGAACGGTAAACCGCATCGATGACGCGCGCGATATTCTTCTTGGTCAGAAGCTTGTTCACGAGATCGAAGCTGATGCCAGGCTTCTTCGGCAGAAGCTCCGCAATGATCATACGCCCCGGTGTGGTGTCGTAGACCTTCGTGACCGGATCGCCTTTGTCATCGACGCCGGCATAACGGCCTTTAATTTTTGCGTGAAGCGTGATGGAGCGCGCAGCAAGCGCATGCTCTATTTCCGCGACGCTGCCGAAGATGCGTCCTTCGCCCGGCTCCTTATCCATCACGATAGACAGATAATAGAGGCCGAGAACGATATCCTGGCTGGGCACGATGATCGGGCCGCCGTTTGCCGGATGCAGGATGTTGTTCGTCGACATCATCAGCACGCGCGCCTCAAGCTGCGCCTCGAGACTGAGCGGCACGTGAACAGCCATTTGGTCTCCGTCGAAGTCGGCGTTGAACGCCGCGCACACCAGCGGATGCAGCTGGATAGCCTTGCCTTCGACCAGAACCGGCTCGAACGCCTGAATACCAAGGCGGTGGAGCGTCGGCGCGCGGTTGAGCAGCACCGGATGCTCGCGGATCACCTCATCGAGGATATCCCAAACCTCCGGACGCTCCTTCTCAACAAGCTTTTTCGCCTGCTTCACGGTCGCCGAATAGCCCTGCGCATCAAGCCGCGAATAGATGAACGGCTTAAAGAGTTCGAGCGCCATCTTCTTCGGCAACCCGCACTGATGCAGCTTCAGCTCCGGGCCGACCACGATCACCGAACGGCCTGAATAATCCACGCGCTTGCCGAGCAGGTTCTGGCGGAACCGGCCCTGTTTGCCTTTCAGCATGTCGGCAAGCGACTTCAGCGGACGCTTGTTGGCGCCCGTGATCACACGACCCCGGCGGCCATTGTCGAACAGCGCATCCACGGCCTCCTGCAGCATGCGCTTCTCGTTGCGGATGATGATGTCCGGGGCGCGCAGTTCGATGAGCCGCTTCAAACGGTTATTGCGGTTGATGACCCGGCGATAGAGGTCGTTGAGGTCGGATGTGGCGAAACGGCCGCCATCGAGTGGGACGAGCGGACGCAACTCCGGCGGAATCACCGGAATGACCTTCATGATCATCCATTCCGGCCGGTTGCCGGACTGGATGAACGCTTCGATGACCTTCAGACGCTTTGCGAGCTTCTTCGGCTTGAGTTCTGTGGTTGCTTCCGCAATCTCCTGGCGGATTTGCTCGCGCATCTGCTCAAGATTGAGCGCCATAAGCATATCGCGCACAGCTTCGGCGCCGATGCCGCCCTGGAAGGAATCCTCACCGTACTCTTCCTGAGCCTTGAGGAAATCCTCCTCCGACAGAAGTTGCCCAGCCTTCAGCGGCGTGAGCCCTGGCTCGATCACCACATAATTCTCGAAATAGAGCACGCGCTCCAGGTCTTTTAAACCCATGTCGAGCAGAAGGCCGATGCGCGACGGCAGCGATTTCAAGAACCAGATGTGCGCCACCGGCGAGGCAAGCTCAATGTGCCCCATGCGGTCGCGGCGCACTTTCGTCAGCGTCACCTCCACGCCGCATTTTTCGCAGATAACGCCCTTATACTTCATGCGCTTGTACTTGCCGCAAAGACATTCATAGTCTTTGATGGGGCCAAAGATGCGCGCACAGAATAAACCGTCACGCTCTGGCTTGAACGTACGGTAATTGATGGTTTCCGGCTTCTTTATTTCGCCGTAAGACCAGGAAAGTATTTTCTCTGGACTTGCAATAGAGATGCGAATCTGGTCGAATACCTGAGTCTGCATCTGCGGGCTGAAGAGATTCGTGATCTCTTGATTCATTCGTCGCTCCTGTGAGCCGCCCCCGCGGCTTCTTCGACCCGATGTGCGTCCGCTTGGCGGACAGCGAGGCCGGTTGCTTCGCGTATTCTCTAAAACGCCGTTTGCGGGCGCCGGTTGAACCGATACCCGCTCCTGTTACTCTGCGGCCTGTGGCGTGGTGGCTCTCGGCCTTCGCGGTAGCGCGAACTGGGGAGGTCGCGCCGTTTGGGGAGATTGCGCCTCATTTGCGGGCGGTCTGCTCTGTTTCAACTCTACGTTCAAGCCAAGCGCGCGCATCTCTTTCACGAGCACGTTGAAGCTCTCCGGCACGCCCGCTTCGAACGTGTCGTCACCACGCACGATCGCTTCATACACCTTCGTCCGGCCCGCAACGTCGTCCGACTTCACCGTCAGCATTTCCTGCAAGGTGTAGGCGGCGCCATAGGCTTCGAGCGCCCATACCTCCATTTCGCCGAAGCGCTGACCGCCGAATTGCGCCTTGCCGCCAAGGGGCTGTTGCGTGACGAGGCTGTAAGGCCCGATCGAGCGCGCATGGATCTTGTCGTCAACAAGGTGGTGCAGCTTCAACAAATACTTGTAGCCAACCGTCACCTTCCGATCGAAGGGCTCTCCTGTCCTTCCGTCGTAAAGTGTGACCTGACCCGACGTGTCGAGACCCGCAGCCTTCAGCATGTCTACGATGTCGGCTTCACGCGCTCCATCGAAGACAGGCGTCGCGACTGGCACGCCTTTACCGAGATTCTCGGCCAGTTCAACAAGCTGACCGTTATCGAGAGCGTCGATGGCCTCGTCATTGCGGTAAGCCTTGGCCACGGTTTCACGCAACTCGTCGGTGCGTTCCTTCTCCCGGTAAGCATCGAGCGCCTGCTGAATTATCCGGCCAAGTCCGCGTGAAGCCCAGCCGAGGTGGGTTTCCAGGATCTGTCCCACATTCATCCGGCTCGGCACGCCAAGCGGATTGAGCACGATATCGACGGGCGTCCCATCTTCGAGGTATGGCATGTCCTCCACGGGCACGATGTGGCTGACCACACCCTTGTTACCGTGACGGCCCGCCATCTTATCGCCGGGCTGGATCTTGCGCTTCACCGCCACGAAGACCTTGACCATTTTCATGACGCCGGGCGGAAGCTCGTCGCCGCGCTTCAATTTGTCGATCTTGTCGACAAATCTTTGCTCGAGGCGCTTCTTCGCGTCGTCGTACTGACGACGGATGGCCTCGATGCCGGCCATCGCCTGCTCGTCCTTCAGCGCGATATCCCACCACTGGCTGCGGGGCACATCGCTGAGGAGTTCCTCATTGATGTCAGTTCCCTTGCGCAACCCTTTCGGTCCACGGGCAACTTCCTTGCCCATCAGGATATCACGCAACCGGCCATAAACGTTCCGATCGAGAATGTGCAACTCGTCGTCGCGGTCCTTGGCAAGACGTTCGATTTCTTCGCGCTCAATCGCCATGGCGCGTTCGTCTTTCTCGACGCCGTGCCTGTTGAAGACGCGGACCTCGACGACAGTGCCAGCCACGCCGGGCGGCAGCCGTAGCGAAGTATCGCGGACGTCGGACGCTTTCTCGCCAAAGATGGCGCGGAGCAGCTTCTCCTCAGGCGTCATCGGGCTTTCGCCCTTCGGTGTGATCTTGCCGACAAGAATATCGCCCGGCTGAACCTCCGCGCCGATATAGACAATGCCAGCCTCGTCAAGGTTTTTCAGCGCCTCTTCCGACACGTTCGGAATGTCGCGCGTGATTTCCTCTGGCCCAAGCTTCGTGTCGCGCGCCGCAACCTCGAACTCCTCGATATGGATCGAGGTGAAGACGTCGGTCGAGACGATGCGCTCCGAGAGAAGGATCGAATCCTCGAAGTTATAGCCTTGCCATGGCATGAACGCGACGAGCACATTTTTGCCGAGCGCAAGATCGCCGAGGTCGGTCGAAGGTCCGTCCGCGATGATGTCGCCACGCTCGACGCGATCACCCACGCGAACCAGCGGACGCTGGTTGATGCATGTGTTCTGGTTCGAGCGCTGGAACTTGCGCAGATTGTAGATATCGACACCTGACTTCGACGGGTCCGTTTCGTCGGTCGCGCGGATCACGATGCGTGTTGCATCCACCTGGTCAATGATGCCGGCGCGTTTCGCCGCGATTGCCGCGCCGGAATCGCGAGCAACGACGCTTTCCATGCCGGTCCCCACCAGCGGCGCTTCGGCTCGAATCAATGGCACCGCCTGACGCTGCATGTTCGAGCCCATAAGAGCGCGGTTGGCGTCGTCGTTCTCAAGGAACGGAATGAGCGCCGCCGCCACCGAAACGACTTGTTTCGGCGACACGTCGATAAAGTCCGCCTTGGCGTTCGGGACGAGAGACACGTCGCCCTGGTGCCGGCAAACGATCAGATCCTCGACAAAGCTTCCGTCGGGGTTCAGCTTCACATTCGCTTGCGCAATGTGATAGCGCGCCTCTTCCATGGCTGAGAGATAGACGACCTCGTCGGTGACCTTACCATCCACAACCTTGCGGTAGGGGCTTTCGATGAAGCCGTACTTATTGACACGCGCGAACGTCGCCAGCGAGTTGATGAGGCCGATGTTCGGACCTTCGGGCGTCTCGATCGGACAAATGCGGCCGTAATGCGTCGGGTGCACGTCGCGCACCTCAAAGCCGGCGCGCTCGCGAGTAAGACCGCCCGGCCCAAGCGCGGAAAGACGGCGCTTGTGCGTAATCTCCGAAAGCGGGTTCGTTTGATCCATGAACTGGCTGAGCTGCGAGGATCCGAAGAACTCCCGCACGGCCGCGCTCGCGGGCTTCGCATTGATCAAATCCTGCGGCATGACCGTGTCGATATCGACGGAAGACATGCGCTCGCGGATGGCGCGCTCCATGCGGAGCAGGCCCAGGCGGTATTGATTCTCCATCAACTCGCCAACCGAACGGACGCGGCGATTACCAAGGTTATCGATGTCGTCGACCTCGCCGCGGCCGTCACGCAGATCAACAAGCGTGCGGATGACGGCGATAATGTCTTCTTTCGTCAGGATGCGCATCTCATCCGACTGCTCGATCTCGAGCCGGATGTTCATCTTGACGCGGCCTACCGAGGACAGGTCATAGCGTTCTTCATCGAAGAACAAGCTTTTGAAAAGCGCGCGCGCCGCATCCTCCGTCGGAGGCTCGCCCGGACGCATCACGCGATAGATATCGAACAGCGCATCCTGTTCATTCTGGTTTTTGTCGGTGTGGAGCGTGTTGCGAATGAACGAGCCCGTATTCACATGATCAATGTCGAGAACCGGAAGTTCTTCGACACCGTGGGAGCGCAGCTTGTCCAAGACCTTGCTGTCGAGTTCATCGCCAGCCTCCGCCCAGATCTCGCCGGTTTGCATGTTAACGATGTCTTCGGCGAGGTAGCGCCCGTAAAGCGCGTCATCGGGAACGGCTATTGCCTTTACGCGCTCCGCCAACTGGCGGACGGCGCGTGCATTGAGCTTTTTCCCCGCTTCAATAACAACTTCACCGGTATCGGCGTCATAGATATCCTGAACAGCCTTTAGCCCGCGCATGCGCTCGGGCACAAAAGGCGTTCTCCAACCCTGCTTCGTCGACTTATAAATAATCCGCTTGTAGAACGTTTCGAGAATTCGCTCATTGTCCATGCCAAGCGCATAAAGGAGCGTCGTCGCCGGAAGCTTCCGCTTCCGGTCGATACGGGCATAGACGATATCTTTCGCGTCGAACTCGAAGTCAAGCCAGGAGCCGCGGTAAGGAATGATGCGGGCAGCGAAAAGCAGCTTGCCGGAGGAATGGCTTTTTCCGCCGTCGTGATGAAAAAACACACCCGGCGAGCGGTGCATCTGGGAAACAATAACGCGCTCTGTTCCGTTTATAACGAAGGTGCCGTTTGACGTCATGAACGGGATATCGCCCATGTAGACGTCCTGCTCCTTAATATCGCGCACGGAGCGGGAGCCTGTCTCCTCATTGACGTCGAAGGTGATGAGGCGTAACTTTACTTTGAGCGGCGCCGCGTAAGTCATGCTTCGCTGCTGACATTCATCGACGTCGTATTTCGGCGGCTCGAAGTCATAGCGGACGAACTCGAGTTGCGCTTTGTCCGAAAAATCTTTTATCGGGAAGATCGACGCAAAAACGGCCTGCAAGCCGGTGTTTAGGCGCCCGCCAACCGGCTCTTGCACCATAAGAAATTGATCGTAGGATTGCTTTTGCACCTCGATCAAATTTGGCATTTCAGCTGCATCGGCAATCGTTCCGAAGCGCTTGCGAATACGTTTACGGCCGATAAACGTTTGCGCCATTTGATCTCCTCATTTCCACCGGCGGCGGCTATTCCTGCACGCCGCACGGGGGCTTGCGTCGCGAGAGAGCCTATTTATGGGAAGCCCCCTGATATGGCTTCCCATTAACAATTTACAAGTCCCCCCGGGAGTGTCCAAATTCAGGCCTTCTTAAGGCGGAAGTTGAAATATTCCCCGGAGGATATAATGTTTTCCAGGAATGGCCGGAGCGCCCGGTCGTTCGCGTCCTTACTTAACCTCGACCTTGGCGCCAGCCGCCTCGATCTTCTTCTTGATTTCTTCCGCTTCCGCCTTCGACACGCCTTCCTTGACCGCCTTCGGAGCAGCCTCGACCAAGTCCTTCGCCTCTTTCAGGCCAAGGCCGGTGATCGCGCGGACTTCCTTGATGACGTTGATTTTCTGAGCGCCTGCTTCGGCGAGAATGACGTCAAACTCCGTTTTCTCTTCGACCGCCTCAGCAGCGGCGCCGCCGCCCGCTCCAGCCGCCGGCATCGCAAATGCGGGCATAGCCGCGGCTGCGCTTACGCCCCACTTGTCTTCAAGGAGCTTTACGAGTTCGGAAATCTCAAGAACCGTCAACCCGGACAGTTCCTGGTATAGCTTGTCAAGTTTGTCAGACATTTAGACCTCTGTGCATTCGATGACTGGTTGGTGTTGGAGCTCTGCCTAGAGCCGTCACGCCGCTTCTTGCTTTTCTTGCTTTTCCTTGAACGCTTGCAGCACGCCCACAAGGTTCTGTGCGGGCGAATTGAGCTGCCGCACGAGCTTGGAGCCCGGCGCAAGGAAAACGCCCAACAGCTTGGAACGAAGCTCATCCTTGGAGGGAATGGCGGCAAGGGCCTTGACAGCGTCCGCTGTCAGCGCCTGCTTCCCAAGCAAGCCGCCGACAATAACGAACTTGTCGGTGGTCTTGGCGAAATCAGCCGCTACCTTTGCCGCCGCCGTGGGGTCTTCCGCGAAGGCAATACCCGTTGGCTCAAGAAAGAGTTCCGCACCCGCGCCGTCAGCCGCGCTATCAAGTGCAATCTTGGCGAGACGGTTCTTGATGACTTTGAACTTCGCCCCGGCGCCGCTCATGCGACGGCGGAGGTCGGTCATTTGCGCTACGGTCATGCCTTTGTAGCGCGCCACCACGACAGAGCCGCTTGTTGCGAAGATGTCGTTGAGTGACTTAACCATCTCCCGTTTTTCAGCTCTATCCACCGCTTCTCTCCATTCAGGTGGCGGGCCGCGTTGCAATCGCGAACCGCCGCTTCGATCACGCCGCCGCCTCAGTAAGGCGAGCGACCGCTCATTCCTGTCCCGAGGCGTGACCAGGCGTGACCACCCAACCAGCCGAGGCTGGCGTCGAGATCACCCATTATCCGTTCCCCGTCTCATGCAGGCGAATTTTAAGCCGCAAGGAAAGTTCCCATTGGCGCCAGCAATCTTGGACAGGCTGCCTCCGCTAGCGGAGACAGCGGCCAAGGCGTTACCGCGTTGGCCTATCGGACGGCGAGCCGCCCGAAACTCGTAATACGGACGCCGGCCAAAGGCCGGCTCCGCGATAAAGCTACTGATGAGCCGCGCTGCTTAGCGTCCCGGGCTCGATCTTGACGCCCGGCCCCATCGTCGAGCTAAGCGCCACACGTTTTACAAATGTTCCTTTAGCGCCTGCAGGCTTTGCTTTCATCACCGCATCGGCAAAAGCTTTAATGTTTTCCACAAGAGCGTTCTCAGTGAAGCTTGCTTTGCCGATTTCCTGCGTGCAGAATACCTGCTTTTTCGACTCGAAACTCAACCGCGCCGCCCTTCGCGCCGCGCACGGCTTGCGCAACATCCATGGTCACGGTGCCGACCTTCGGGTTTGGCATCATGCCGCGAGGACCGAGAATCTTACCAAGCCGGCCCACCAGAGGCATCATGTCCGGCGTCGCGATACACTTGTCGAAGTTGATGTTGCCACCCTGGATCTGCTGCACCAGATCCTCGGCGCCGACAACTTCGGCTCCGGCGGCTTTTGCCTCATCGGCCTTCGCGCCGCGCGCGAAAACGGCCACACGCACGGAACGGCCCGTGCCGTTCGGAAGCGCACAGACACCGCGAACCATCTGATCGGCGTGTCGCGGATCGACGCCGAGATTTATTGCGATTTCGATCGTCTCATCGAACTTGGCCTTGGCGCGCTCTTTCACGAGCTTCACGGCCTGCTCCAGCGGATAAAGCTTCTCGCGGTTGACGCCCTTTTTGGCTTCGCGCAAACGTTTTCCATCCATGGCGGTTACTCCTTCACCGTGAGGCCCATGGAACGGGCGGAGCCAGCAATGATCTTCGCAGCTTGATCGAGGCTGGTGGCGTTCAAATCCTTCATCTTCTTCTCGGCGATCTCGCGGACCTGCGCCATCGTCACGGTCCCGGCGGAGCCGACGCCCGGCGTCTTTGACCCGCTTTTGATGCCCGCCGCCTTCTTCAGGAAGTGCGACGCCGGTGGCGTCTTCATCGCAAAAGAGAACGATTTATCGACGTAGTAGGTGATGACGACCGGCACGGGCGAGCCGGGCTCCATTTCCTTCGAAGCCGCGTTGAAATCCTTGCAGAACTGCATGATGTTCAGGCCGCGCTGACCGAGCGCCGGACCGATCGGCGGCGATGGGTTTGCTTGGCCTGCAGCAACCTGCAGCTTAATATAGCCTGCTATTTTTTTTGCCATAATAACCTCTCAAAGGCTCGCGCCCGCGTTTGAGGGATGTGGTTCGGCGTTCGCGCCTGCCTGGCGAGCAGGCGTTTACCTCCCACAACGAAAAAGCCAAGCGTGAAAGACTTCTAAATCTTCTCGACCTGGCCATACTCCAGTTCGACCGGGGTCGCCCGGCCGAAGATGGAAACCGCAACCTTGAGCCGCGCGCGCTCCTCGTCCACCTCTTCGACATGCCCGTTGAACGATGCAAACGGGCCGTCTGCGACGCGCACCTGCTCTCCGATTTCGAAGGAAATGGACGGCTTTGGCCGATCCACGCCTTCTTTCACCTGATTGAGAATGCGCTGAGCTTCGATCTCGGAAATCGGCTGCGGCTTGTTATCCGCGCCAAGAAATCCTGTGACCTTCGGCGTATTCTTAATCAGCAAAAACGCCCGGTCGTTCATGTCCATCTTCACGAGGACATAACCCGGAAAGAACTTCCGCTCTGTGCTGACCTTCCGGCCCCGGCGAACCTCCACAACCTCTTCCATGGGAACGACGATCTCCTCGAAGCAGTCTTCGAGGCCGGCCGCCGCCGCCCGTTCACGGATAGCGTCCGCCACCTTCTTTTCGAAGTTCGAGTAGGCGTGAACGATATACCAGCGCTTTGTCATCACTTTTGCTGCTTTTCGTTACGATTTTTTTAAGCGCTACTGCCCGAGGGTCAAAATAAACCCGATAACCTTGCTGAAAACCTGGTCGGCAAGCAGAAAGAAAACGGACGCAAAGACGGCCATGATCACGACCATGATGGTCGTGACAACCGTTTCGCGCCGCGACGGCCACACCACCTTCGCGGCTTCAGCGCGGACCTGCTGCAAAAATTCGAACGGACCAACCTTTGCCATTTCTTTCCAATGCCAATGCGAAGCGGCTCAGCCTTCGCTATGAAACTCTTTCACCTTTATGCCCGATTTTATCGAGTGCTTCCCGCCGCCCTCAGGTGGCAGGAGTGGAGGGACTCGAACCCCCAACCCCCGGTTTTGGAGACCGGTGCTCTAGCCGATTGAGCTACACTCCTCCATCCAACCGGTTGCGGCAAGCGCTTTTGAGCTTTGAATGCAGATCCAATGCCCAAGCCGCCTGCTGCTGATAGCTTAACCAGTAGTAGGGGCCTGATTGCTAGCACGCATGCAGCCGCCATGCCAAGCGCTTTTTCTAGCCCCGGCCAAATAAATTGGCGCTTGTCAAGGGCCAAAGGAAAAGCTGTGCAAACCCGCCTGCGTGCGTTTTTCCGTTGAGCGCCGCGCCAATATTGCTAATGTAGGCGCGCCGCGGGTGTAGCTCAATGGTAGAGCAGCAGCCTTCCAAGCTGAATACGAGGGTTCGATTCCCTTCACCCGCTCCATCGCCGCCACGTCTTCCATCCACCAGGACGGTGTACAATCTGTTAAAATTGGGTTCGTTTGGTAAAATCGGCATAAGCAACTATATAACTAATTAAAGAACGCGCCAGCGTCGCTTGCGCCTCCAAACGGGCGGCCATTGTGAACTTTCGCGGGCCAAAACATAATTAACGGACATTTGCGCGTCCCGCTTTGCGCGACAAGGGGGGTTTTTCACCGAAAAATCGGGTTTTTTGGGTTCGTTCCGGGCGAAATGAGCCGCTTTCGCGCTCCTGTTAACCATCCGGGGTTAACGGCGCCTCGGGAGGGGCGCGGACGGCTGAAGCTTTCACCCAGAGACTTTGGTTCAAACGCCTGAAAACAACTGCCGTTTTAGTCGTGATCGCGGTATATTACGCGAGGGGGATCGTTTGAGCGAAATAGCACGCATCCAGCGTTTAAGAGCTGAGGTCGCATCATGCCGAACCATCCTGCCCTGGCCTCCTTACGTTCAGCCGAAAAAGGCAAAGTGGTGAGCGCCGCGGAAGCGGTGCGCCTGATCCGCGACGGCGACGTGGTGGCGACCGGCGGCTTCGTCGGAATCGGCTTCGCCGAAGAAATCGCGATCGCACTCGAAGAGCTTTATCTCTCGGACGAAAGCGACGCTCCCTACACCAGCGAAAAGCCTAAGAACCTCACGCTCGTCTATGCCGCCGGTCAGGGCGACGGCAAAAATCGCGGGCTCAATCACCTCGCTCATGAGGGGCTCGATCAAACGCGTTGTCGGCGGCCATTGGGGACTCGCCCCGAAGCTGCAGAAGCTCGCCGTCGATAACAAGATCGAGGCCTATAACCTGCCGCAGGGCGTGATCACCCACCTGTTCCGCGACATCGCCGCGCGTCGCCCTGCCCACATCACCACCATCGGGCTCGGCACCTTCGTCGATCCGCGGAATGGCGGCGGCAAGATCAATTCGCGGACGACCGAGGACCTCGTCGAGCTGATCACGGTCGGCGGCCAAGAGTGCCTGCTATACCGCACCTTCCCGATCCATATCGGCATCATCCGCGCCACCACCGGCGACGCCGACGGCAACCTCACCATGGAGCGCGAGGCGCTGACATTGGAGGCGCTGGCCATTGCCATGGCGGTGCATAATTCCAACGGCATCGTCATTGCGCAGGTCGAGCGGGAGGCGGAGAACGGCACCCTCCATCCCCGTCAGGTGAAAGTGCCGGGCGTGCTGGTCGATTGCGTCGTGGTCGCGAAACCGGAGAACCACTTGCAGACTTTCGCGACGTCTTACAATCCCGCCTTCAGCGGCGAAATCCGCATCCGCGCCGGCTCGCTTCCGCCGATGGCGCTCTCCGAGCGGAAAATCATCGCCCGCCGCGCCGCCTTCGAACTCAAGCCCAATAGCGTGGTCAATCTCGGCATCGGCATGCCGGAGGGCATTGCAGAAGTCGCCAATGAGGAAAAGGTCATCGACCTGATCACGCTCACCGCGGAACCGGGCGTAATCGGCGGCATTCCGGCGAGCGGGCTCAATTTTGGCGCCGCTGTGAACACGCAAGCCGTGATCGATCAGCCCTACCAGTTCGATTTCTACGACGGCGGAGGTCTCGACGTCGCCTTTCTCGGACTGGCGCAGGTCGATTCTCGCGGCAATCTGAACGTCAGCAAGTTCGGGCCGAAGCTCGCGGGCGCTGGCGGCTTCATCAATATCAGCCAAGCGGCGAAGAAGGTGGTGTTCGTCGGCACGTTCAATGCGGGCAAGCTCCGCATCGCCACCGGCGATGGCAGACTTGCGATCTTGCAGGAGGGCGCGCATAAGAAGTTTATCCGCGAAGTCGAACATGTGACCTTCAGCGGGCCTTTCGCGGCCGCGCGCGACCATGCGGTCTCGTATGTCACTGAACGCTGCGTGTTCGCGCTGCGCCCGGAAGGCCTCGAACTCCTGGAAGTGGCTCCGGGCATCGACATCGAACGCGACATCCTCGCACATATGGATTTCAAGCCGATCATCCGCGGAACGCCGGACTTGATGGACGCCCGCATCTTTCGCAACGAGCTGATGGAGCTGCGTGACGACATGCTGCTCATGCCGCTCGACCAGCGCTTTACCTATGACCCGAAGCAGAACCTGTTCTTCGTAAATTTCGAGCGCCTGCCGGTGCGCAGCCGCAACGACATCCGCGCCATCAAGGAAGGCGTCGAAGCCAAGCTCGCGTCGCTCGGGCACAAGGTCTACGCGATCGTCAACTACGACAATTTCTCCATCGTGCCGGAACTGCTTGACGAGTATTCCGCGATGGTTCGCGGGCTGATGGACCATTTCTATTCCGGCGTGTCGCGCTACACGACGAGCGGATTCCTGCGCATGAAGCTTGGCGAATCGCTTGAGCAGCGCGGCGTCGCCCCGCACATTTTCGAAAGCGCCGAGGAGGCTCAATCGGACCTGCGAGAGTTGAACTGGCCGTGACGCACTGATCCTTCAAGCCGGCTTCTTCAAGCCTACTCGAAGGTTGGTTGCGAGGCTTTGACATCGCCGGACCGCTTTGCTCTTTCTGCGAGAAATGAAGCGCCTCGATCGCTACAGCGATTTCTTCCGCAAAGCCGATGTCAATAAAACCGCCGTGGCGATCGTGTCATCATCGCCTATGAGCGCACAGCTTCCTCTGCGCTAATGATCTTCCCGCTTTGAGTGGTGCGAGTGTCGGCCGATCCTTACGCCATCGACGTGAAACAGGTCAGACGCTCAAGCTCAAGTTCGGCGATTATGTTTGCGTTGTGCTTGACCGACTCGCTCAATAAATCACGGATCGAGATGACGGCGACCACCTTGCCATTGTCGACTACCGGCAGATGACGAATGCTATGCTGATGCATAAGCCTCAGGCAGTCGGCAAATGCGTGCCCAAGGTCGATGGTCACGACGTTTCGAACCATGATATCTGCGACCGGCGTTGCCTCCAGAGGTCTACCGGCCAGCACCACGCGCCGCACGCAATCACGTTCCGACAAAACCCCGATCAACGCCCCACGCTCAAGAACTACGAGAAAGCCGATGTTTTTGTCAGCCATGATCCGCATAGCCGCGAGAACGCTATCGGCTGGCCCGACGGTCCAAAGGGCCCGGGGCTCAGAGCCAAGGATCCGTCGCAGCGGGCGATAGGCGAGAATCTCTTCCGGTCGTCGAATATGAGTGTCCATAATAAACCACCTTTTGTCTTCAGGTGACCGGGCCTCTTTACTGTATCGGGTGCTCTGAAGCTCAGAACGATCTTCCCCTAGGAGGTCATTAGCTTCAACCAAGATCAATCGACTGATGCTCGAAGCCTTCGCTCAAATGCCGGTGATGGGAGTTTGCATTTAGCCCCGAATACGGTCTCGTGAGAAGCTCCAGCCCTATCGGCTTGGACGCCGAAAGTGCTCGCGATCTCGTTGAGTAGCCACTCGATAGCGGCGCTCCCAGGCGCCTTCACAATATTAACTCCAATAATCTTAACGATACAACGGCTCAAGCGTACGCGGGAGGGAGCCATTATTCGCTTTATAACCGGGCGGTAAAGCGTTACATCAGCGGAGCGCCATCGGGCGCTCTTTTTATTTCTGCGTAGAAGACCGAAGAATGCCGAAAATGCCGCAAGAGCGCGCTACAGCGCCAAACGCGCCGAAGGTTGGGTTCGTAAGCCTCGGCTGCGCGAAGGCGCTTGTCGATTCCGAGCGCATCCTCACGCGGCTCAAGAGCGAGGGCTATGCGATTTCGCCGAGCTACGACGGCGCGGATGTCGTTGTGGTGAACACCTGCGGCTTCCTCGACAGCGCCAAGGCCGAGAGCCTGGAGGCGATCGGCGAGGCGATGGCGGAAAACGGCCGCGTCATCGTCACGGGCTGCTTTGGCGTGGAGGACAAGCGCATCCGCGACGCCTTCCCTGATGTTCTGGCCGTCACCGGCCCGCATCAATATGACGCCGTGATGAGCGCAATCCACGCCGCAACCCCACCGCCGCACGCGCCGTTCCTCGACCTTGTTCCGCGCGCCGGGCTGCGGCTGACGCCGCCTCATTATGCCTATTTGAAAATCTCGGAGGGCTGCAACAACCGCTGCTCGTTCTGCATCATTCCGGCCTTGCGCGGCCCGCTCGCAAGCCGGCAAACCGCCGATGTGCTCGCAGAGGCGGAGGCGCTCGTCTCGGGCGGAGCGAAAGAACTGCTGGTGATCAGCCAGGACACAAGCGCCTACGGACTCGACCTGAAATATGCGACAAGCGAGTGGCGAGGGCGCCCGGTGAAGGCGCGGCTGGCGGAGCTTTGCGAAGCGCTGTCGCAGCTCGGCGCGTGGGTGCGGCTGCATTACGTCTACCCCTATCCCCACGTCGACGAAGTGTTGCCGCTGATGGCGGAAGGCAAAATCCTGCCCTATCTCGACATTCCCTTCCAGCACGCCTCGCCGAAGGTGCTGAAAGCGATGCGCCGCCCCGCGAACCAGGAGAAGACTCTGGATCGCATCAAGAGCTGGCGCGCCGTCTGCCCCGACCTCGGCCTCAGGTCCACGTTCATCGTCGGCTTCCCGGGCGAGACGGAAGAAGATTTCGCCTTCCTCCTCGATTGGCTTCGCGAGGCGCGGCTGACGCGCGTCGGCTGCTTCAAATATGAGAATGTGGAAGGGGCAGCCAGTCGCGAGCTGGACGGGCATGTGCCGGAGGAAGTCAAAGCCGAACGCTACGAGCGCTTTATGGCGGCGCAGCGCGAAGTGAGCGAGGAGGTTCTCGCCTCAAAGGTCGGAAAGACGGTCGAGGTCCTGATCGACGAGGTGGACGAGGACGGCGCGACGGGGCGCAGCGTCTGGGATGCGCCGGACATCGACGGCTCGGTTTTTATCGAGGAAGCCGTAGACTTGAAGCCCGGCGATCTGGTTCGGGCGACGATCATCGACGCGGACGACTACGATCTTTGGGCGGAGGCTTTACCTTCCGCTTGAGGCGACGGAGGCTGTAAATTCTAGAGCGTATCCGCTTTTGATGGAATCAAAAGCGCGCTCTAGGTCTTGTTTTATCGTGCGTCTTGTCGGAAAACCGCTTCATGCTTTTCCGGACGCACTCTAATGCATAGCCATTCCATCGAGTCCTTCCAGCACCAGCACGTTTTCCTTGGCTCGCGTCACGACGAGAACGCCAAGCGCGTTTGGGCGGTTGTGGGCCTGACTGCCGTCATGATGGTCGGCGAGATCGTCGGCGGCGCCGTGTTCGGCTCTCTGGCCCTCGTCGCGGACGGTTGGCATATGTCCACGCATGCGGCCGCGCTTACGATATCGGCGCTGGCCTACTCTTACGCGCGGCGTCATGCCCACGACAACCGTTTTGCCTTCGGAACCGGCAAACTCGGCGACCTTGCAAGCTTCGGCAGCGCCATCGTGCTCGGCATGATCGCGCTCCTTATCGGCTATGAGAGCGTCCAGCGCCTCATGAACCCGGTGTCCATCTGGTATGATGAAGCGATTGCCATTGCCGTGTTGGGCCTTTTCGTCAATCTCGCAAGCGCGTGGCTTCTGCGCGACGATCATGGTCACGATCATCATCACCCCCATCATGGGCATGACAATCACGACCATGATGGTCTTGACCACGATCATCACCACGACCGCGACCTCAATCTCCGCGCGGCTTACGTTCATGTCCTTGCCGATGCCTTGACGTCCGTGCTTGCGATTGCCGGCTTAACCACAGCGAAGCTCGCGGGCTGGACCTTTATGGACCCTATTGTCGGCCTCGTCGGCACAGGCGTCATTCTGAGCTGGGCCTATGGCCTTCTGCGCCAGTCGGGGGCGGTTCTCATCGACGCTGTTCCCGATCAGGGGCTCATGGAACGGATTCGCGGCGCGCTCCAGGTAGACGGCGATGTGATCTCGGACCTGCATCTTTGGCGAGTTGGTCCGGGCCATTACGCGGCCGTGATCTCGCTCGTGACGCACGATCCGAAGCATTCCGAGAGTTATAAAGAAAAGCTGGCGTTACTGCCAAAGCTCAGTCACGTTACAATTGAAATCCAGCGCTGCCCCGGACACGCAGTTCCTGCCTGCTAAATTACGGAAGAAAGCGTTGACCAGACTGCGCTGCTCGCTTATTTGCTGCGCATGTCGATATTGCCGATCATTACGTTGCCAGATCCCCTTCTGCGCAAGAAATCGACGCCGATTGAAACCGTCGACGACGAGGTGCGCAACCTCGCGAACAGCATGCTGGAAACAATGTACGCTGCTCCCGGCATAGGGCTGGCGGGCGTGCAGGTTGGCGTCCTTCGCCGCATTCTTGTGCTTGATACGGTCAAGGGCGAAGACGAGCCCAAGAAGCCGTTCGTGCTCATCAATCCGGAAATCTTATCCTTCGGCGATACGCTTCGTGTTCATGACGAAGGTTGCCTGTCCATTCCCCGGATGTATGCCGAGGTCGAACGCCCCGCTTTGGTCTGCGTCCGCTATGTCGATCTCGAGGGCAAGCAGCAAGAGCAAGATTTCGCGGACCTGCAGGCAACCGTCGTCCAGCATGAGATCGACCATCTGGAGGGGGTCCTTTTCATCGACCACCTGTCGCGCCTGCGCCGTAACCTGCTCATACGGAAGTACCACAAATCGCAGCGTGAAAAAGCGGCCGGCGAGCAGCTTTAATGCAAACGTTCCGAGTTTTGCCGGCGATAGCGGGGGTTCCTTCCGCCTATCTAATTCGACCGGACAGTCCGCCCGCCGCTTGAGACTGTCCTGTAAATTTGGCTGCGATTTCACTGGCTGCGGTTGCCGCCGCTAATTTCAAGACTGACCGGCGGTTGATCTTATTCCCTTCCATATAACTTCTCCCATTTTTGGAAATGATCGCCCCGGAGCAGCTCCATCGGAAAGGAATCAGCCAATGCTTTGCTTAGCTACAGCATTTATCATGATGTCTCTTAGCATCGCGCTAGGCACAAGTTCGACGCTGGCGCAGCAACGTCTTCCAACGATCTCACCGGACCAGTACACCGCCGATCAGAAAAAAGCGGCGGACGAGTTCCTTGCCGCTCGCAAGGAGCCGGTATTCGGCCCCTTCGAACCAATGATGCACAGCCCGGAGATCATGAACATAGCAAGTACTATGGGCCAATATCTCCGCTACCATTCCTCCATCGGAAACACGCTAAGCGAACTTGTCATCTTGCTAACCGCGCGAGAATGGTCGCAGGATTATGAATGGTCTTATCATTATCCGATCGCACTCAAAGCCGGAATATCCAAGGACATCGCGGACGCGATCGCCGATGGCCGTCGGCCCACTGGCATGAGCGCCGATGAAGAGATCGTCTACGACTTCATAACCGAACTTCAAAAAAATAAGCACGTTTCGGACCTGACCTTCAATCGAGCGGAGCAGCGTTTCGGCAAGAAGGGCGTTGTCGATATGACCGGCATCAGCGGCTACTACACCTTCCTCGCGATGCAGTTGAACATGGCGCGCTATGAATTCCCAGGCGCAAGTCCTCGCCTGTCACGCTTCCCGAAATGATGCCTAAAATAGCGCAGGCGGCGCGGTCGATACGAATACCATCCAGAGCCCGATCGTCGGTTTTATCTTCGATCAGAGAGGGCTTATGTACAATTTGACGCTCGAAGGTTCGAAGATCAGCCGCATTGACCGCTGATGCGTCGTTCGGCGCGCCTGCGACACCGTCGGGCGGCGCGATTTGGATGGAGCGCAACGCGATCCTCTTATAGAATCCCGCGCACAATAATGCGGGGCGGCGCAGATGGTCAGCATGGAAGCAGCGGCAAGGGTCACCGGCGCGCTCCCGGAGGACGAAGCCGCAGCGCAGGACCATGCGGAGGCTCACGGAGGCGACCGGGTGGCGGCCGCTCTCGCAGCTCACGGCGTAACGGCGCTGTTCACCTTATGCGGCGGGCACATCTCGCCCATTCTCACAGGCGCCAAGGCGCGCGGCATCCGCATCATAGACACGCGGGCCGAGGCTACGGCGGTGTTTGCCGCCGATGCCGTCGCCCGGCTGACGGGCGTGCCCGGTGTCGCGGCGGTCACGGCGGGGCCCGGGATCACCAATACCGCGACCGCATTGAAGAATGCGCAGCTCGCGCAATCCCCCGTCGTGCTTTTAGGAGGGGCGGCGCCGACGCTGCTGCAAGGGCGCGGCGCTCTGCAGGACATCGATCAGCGCCCCGTCGCCGCGCCCCATGTAAAGTGTCTCAAGCAGGTCCGGCGAGTCCAGGACATCGGCCCAGCCATTGAAGACGCCTTCGCTGCGGCGCGCGAGGGCGTGCAAGGACCGGCCTTTGTCGAGCTTCCGGTCGATCTGCTTTACGCCGAGTCGATTGTGCGCCGCTGGTATGGCGAGGCTTCCGGCAAGGGCCGCTCTATCTCCGACGCGCTGTTGCGCTATTATATCAACCGGCATCTTGAGAGACTGTTTGGCGGGAGCCAGCGCCTGTCCGCGCCAGCGCCTCGAAATGTCGCGGCGCCTGCCGTCCGCCCATCGCGGGTGAAGGCGGCAGCCGCTGCCTTGACGCAGGCCAAGCGTCCGCTGGCCATCATCGGCAGCCAGACGCTCGCCGCAGGCGCGAACCCTGTCTTGGCCGCCGCCGCCATCGAGCGGCTCGGCGTTCCGGTCTATCTTTCGGGCATGGCGCGGGGGCTTCTTGGGCAGAACGGACCGCTCCAACTCCGCCACCAGCGCCGGGAGGCTTTGAAGGAAGCCGACTGCGTTATCCTGGCGGGCGTGCCGTGTGATTTCCGCCTCGACTATGGCCGCCAAATTCGCCGGTCCGCCACGCTGATCGCCGCAAACCGCAGCCGCATGGACGCGCGCCTGAACCGCCGCCCGGACATTGCCGCCATCGGAGACGCCGCCCTCTTCCTCGATCAGCTTGCGGATCATTTCGGCGGCGCTCGCGGGCGAGGGGCGGATTGGATCGCGGCGCTCCACGCGCGCGACGCCGCCCGCGAGGCCGAAATCGAAAAACAGGCGGCGGCACAGGGCGAGTTCGTAAATCCCATCGCCCTCCTGCGCGAGATCGACCGCGCCGCCGCGGACAATGCCATCTTCGTGGCCGATGGCGGCGACTTCGTCGCGACGGCGTCCTACATCCTTCGCCCGCGCGCGCCGCTTTCGTGGCTCGATCCCGGCCCCTTCGGCACACTCGGCGTCGGCGCGGGCTTCGCACTCGGGGCGGCGCTGGCGCGACCGGGGGCCGAGAATCTGGATCGTCTTCGGCGACGGCGCCTGCGGCTACAGCCTTGCCGAGTTCGACACATTCGTGCGCCACGGCGTGCCTGTGATCGCGGTTGTCGGCAACGACGCGGGCTGGACCCAGATCGCGCGCGAGCAGGTGAAAGTGTTGGGCGACGACGTTGGCACGGTCCTCGCCAGAAGCGCCTACCACGAGGTTGCCGCGGGCTTCGGCGCGGAGGGCATCCTCGTGAAAAACAACGCGGATGTCCCGGACGCCTTGGCTCGCGCTCGCGCGGCGGCGAAAAGCGGCAAGCCCGTGCTGATCAATGCCTGGCTCGATGGCGCCGCTTTCCGCGAAGGCTCACTTTCTATGTGAGGGCTGAGGCGATATGGGCCGGGGCTGAGCGGATGCGGCCACTTGCGCGCGCGCAATTTCTGAAGCACTTCTATCGGCGCTTCGGAACGATGGGAGCTAGAGATGCCGCTCTATGGCTATGATTGCAACACATGCGGGCATGAATTCGAAACGCTGGTCCGCTCGTCGGACACTCCCACCTGCCCGTCATGTGGCGGCGCCGACCTGACAAAGCAGCTTTCGCTGATCGCTTCGCCCGCCAAGGGCGGCGACGACCCGGCGCCGATCAGTTGCGGCGGTGGCGGCTGCGCTAACTGCCAGGCGATGCCGGAGTGAGAAAACAGGGAGGGATCAGCGGGGCTCTACTGAAAAGTAGGAGGAAAGTTCTCCGAAGAGTTTTGCCGTGCGTTCAGGCGTATAGCCATCGCCCGATAGCCGGGGCGCCGAAATTTCCTCCTGCCACTGGCCGGCCACCCTCTCTTCGATCGACTCGATCAAAGTGATAACGCAAGCCTCGATCTCTTCGAGTCCGGCGGTGAGGCATTGGGACCGGGCGGCCGCGTCGGAGCATTCCGAAGCCTGCTCGCGCCGCCTGGAAACAAGTTTCAGCATCCCCATCAAATCGCGGCAGACTTCAGCGTTGACGCCGGGAACGCCGAGCGCGGCGCGATGCATCCGGGAGATGGAGCGCAACAGCCGGAGCGTTTCAAGCCCGCGATTGCGATCGACATAGGCACGCAAAAAACGCCTGCCTTTTTCGGTGGCCAAGAGGGCATCCTCAAGAGCGCAGTAGTCAGCCTCGGATAGAGAAGCCATGGAAAAGGTCGTCATAACCGCCGCCGGTCAAGCAAGAGTTCTTTCAGAAGAGATTAGCGGGGAAACGTTGCCAAACACTTGCTGAAAGGGTTTTTCCTGTGCCGCGAAGCCGACATTGTTTCATGGCAGGGCTCGCGAGCGAGGCAGGTTTCCGCGCATTTTTGCCGTGATCCCGGCCATCGCTTGTTGTCAATCCCTTGAAACACACGAATGCTGAGTCGCGCTGCTCCACCTCTTAACGAAGTCCTTCACCCCGCCTGCAGGGCCGCGCTGGAAGGCGGCGTCGTTCGCATCGTTGTATCGGGGGGGTGGACGCTCGCGGCGCTGGGGACAATTCGCAGCGCTCTCGATGGACTTGGCGCGGTAGAGCCGCGCAGCCAGCCCGTCGAGATCGACCTCGGCCAACTCCAGAGGCTCGACACGGCGGGCGCGCTCGCTCTCGTCAAGCTGCGGAACAGCGCCGGCGGCGAGCGAACCGCATTCATCAATGAACGCAGCGAGCACCGAATCCTGCTCGACGAGGTGGCGCGGGCCGCGCCTGCGACCGAGGAAGCGCCGCCCCGCCGCAGGCCAATCGCGGAAACGGCGGAATGGGCCGCGACGGCCGCGACAGCCATCGTTCGCGACGCCATCATGCTCACCACGTTTCTAGGCCAGACGGCAGCCGCGACAGCCAATGTCATCGTC
>CAWFXN010000034.1:0-64358 GCA_963819665.1 uncultured Alphaproteobacteria bacterium | reverse complement strand
GTTGTGCACGCCGGGGACCCGAAGCTTGAATTTGTTTTTCCGGAAAGGAGGTTTGCCAGCGCCCGCGGCCAGAACGGCGTCGAACGTCACCGATCCGCCATTTGTGGTGATCGCGTCGATCCTCGACTGCGCATCGAGGGCGCGCCCGAAGGTCGCAAGCGCCGGGAGGCTTCCTTCCGCACCGAGGCGGTTGAGGAGGCTACGTACAACAGGATGGTCGATGCCCGGCACGGCAAGGCCATTCTTCGGGATCTGCCGTAAGAAGGTCAGGAACGCCTCGTGAAGGACGGCCTCCGTCCCGTAATAATCGAGATGCTCCGGGTCGATATTTGTTACGACGCCGATTTCGGTCGGCAGGCGGATAAAGGTGCCGTCCGACTCATCGGCCTCGACGACCATCCATCGGCTCGAACCGATGCGGGCATTCGATCCCCAGGCGGGAACGACGCCGCCGACAAGCACGGTTGGATCGAGACCGGCCTCAACCATCATCCAGCCGATCATGGCCGTAGTCGTCGTCTTCCCGTGAGAACCGGTGACAGAAATCGTCCGGTAGCCCTTCATCAGCGCTGCAAGCGTTTCGGCCCGGCTGAACACCGGCAGCCCTTTTTCGCGCGCAGCCTTGAGCTCTGGATTTGTGTCCTTGACCGCGGTCGAAATAACCACCGTCGCTGCGCCTTCGAGATTCTCGGCGCACTGGCCAACAAAAACCTTGATGCCTTTGCTGGAGAGGCGGCGAAGATTTGCTCCGTCTTTCTGGTCGCTGCCTTGAACCTCAAGGCCACGCGCGGCCATAATCTCGGCGATGGCGCTCATGCCGATGCCACCGATGCCAATAATATGTGCACGACCGCCGGAAAGCGGGTCTTTCATTGCCGTGTCCTCTCTTCTCCTTAACCGCCTGCGGGCAGCGCACCCCCATGATAGAAGCAGATTCTTAAACAGTTACTTCTGCGCCCACGGGTGAACCTTGCTTTTCCACTAACTCTTCAAGGAGATTCGCAAGATTTTCAACAGCTCTGTAATTCGCAAGCGAATGCGCGGCCGTTGCGGTTCTCACGAGCGCCGCAGGATCCTCGAAGAGACGGCGCACCGCCCCCGCAAGCCCCTCGGCGGTCAGCGAACTCTGCGGGTAACAGTAGCCGGCGCCTGCGCTCTCCATCCGGGTTGCGTTTTCGAGTTGGTCGTTGTCCTTCGCATGCGGGAGCGGAACGAGAATGGCGGGGCGTCCAAGAGCGCATAGTTCGGCGACTGTAGTGGCGCCGCTCCGCGAAACGATCAGGTGCGAATTCGACATCCGGTACGGAAGATCCTCAAAGAATGTCGCTAGTTCCGCAGCCACACCGGAAGCCTCGTAACTGTCGAAAACCTGATCGATATCCTCTGCCCGACATTGCTGCATAACGAAAAGGCGGTCCTTGATCTGTTGTGGCAGCAATTGCAGGGCCTGCGGCATCATTTCGGAGAAATACCGCGCTCCCTGGCTACCGCCAAAGACAAGCAGATTGAGCTGGGCCTGGCTCGCGGGCGGACGATAGGGAATATTCTGCAAGTCAAGGACCGCTTTGCGGAGAGGGGTTCCGGTGACTCGCGCCTTCTGCAAAAGCTTGCCTTCAAGATATTTCGTGTTCTCGAAGGAGCACGCGATGGCCTTGACCATCGGCGCGAGAAAGCGGTTGGCCTGACCCATCACCGAGTTCTGTTCATGGATAGCGGTCGGAATGCCGCGCCCCATGGCAGCAAGCACCGGCGCGAGCGTTGGATAGCCGCCAAAGCCTATAAGGGCTTTGGGCTTGGCTTCCCCCATGATCCGGTACGAAGCCTGGAAGCCGTTTCCGAGAAGCCCCAGCGTCTTTGTCGCCTCGATGGGGGAACGCCCGTGAAAGGTCGCTGCGGGCACCTTGTAAACCTTGCGCGCCGGAAAATCGCCGCCAAACGCATTGCCGCGCGTATCCGTGATGAGGTCCACCTCGTAGCCACGCCGAACCATTTCCTCGCAAAGCGCCTGCGCGGGAAAAAGGTGACCGCCGGTGCCACCGGCCGTTAGCATAACCGAACCGCGGCTCATGGAAGCGTCTCCCTGCCGGGCGTCATTGCCAACCCCCCCAACCCCGGGAAGGCCTGGGAGACGCATTTGAACACTGACCGCTTCGTCAAAGCGACAATCATGCCAAGAGTGATCGCGGTCGCGAGAAGTGAGGATCGGCCATAGGACACGAACGGGAGCGTGACCCCCTTCGCGGGAAGCAGATTTAAATTTACTGCCATATTGATCAAGGCCTGCAATCCGAAAATCATGACAAGGCCCGCGGCCGCGAGACGGACAAAAGTCTCCTGTTCGCGGAACGCGCCTCTTAAGGCTCTCCAGACAATTAAGCTATAAATAAGGATCAGGAAGAGGCACGCGGAAATGCCCATCTCCTCGGCCACCGCTGCGAACACGAAATCGTTATGGGCGTCAGGAAGCCGCGCCTTTGTGAAGCCTTCACCCAGCCCATGCCCGAACCATCCTGCGTCGCGGAAGGCGTTGACCGCCACGGAGGTTTGCAAGGACTTCGGCAGTCCCTCCGGCGAATCGATTAATGCGGCTCATGAAATGGGGCATAGTGAAGTAAGCTGCGGCAAGACCCGCCAGGATGACAACCAGGAACAAGGGCGAGAGGCGCAGCGAGTAGCCGGACAGGAAGAAGAGACCGCACCAAACGCAAGTCACGATGATCGTCTGCCCCATGTCAGGCTCCAGGACGAGCAACGCAACAAAAAGGAGGAGCATCAACAGCGCCAACTCAAGCGCGGGCATGTCCTGCCTTTTGGCGCTTTCCGAGAACAGCCAGGCGGACAGCACGACAAAGCCCGGCTTGACGAATTCTGATGGCTGCAGGAACACGCCCCCGATAATCAGCCATCGAGCCGCGCCATTGCGCTCGATGCCCTGGAGGAACGTGGCGCCCATCAGGAAGATGCCGGCGACAAAGAGAAAAAGAGCGAGGCGCTTAATCTGGACGGGACTGAGCAAAGAGACGCCGAACACGACGGCGAGCGCGACGAGGATGCCAAGCGCATGACGTTTGACGAAATAAAAGGGCTCAAGCTTGAAATGCAGGGCTATTTGGGGGCTGGCCGCGACCGAGGCTGCGAGACCGGCGACGGCAAGCATGAGGATAAGGGCAAGCAGCGTGCGGTCTACCGTTAGCCACCAATCGGTAACGACGGCCCGCTCCGCCCGCGAAATACTCATGCGGCGCGGTCCTTGGCTGGCGCTTCGGGCAGAGCATCGACGAGAACACGGAAAGCATCGCCGCGAACTTCAAAGTTCGGGAATTGATCGAAAGAGGCGCAGGCTGGCGAAAGCAGCACCACCGCCTCAGCGCAGGGAGCCGAAAGCGCATCCGCCGAGGCGTCCGCCACCGCCTTGTCCAGCGTCTTCGAGATTGTGCAGGGCAGATTGCCGCCGAGCGCTTTTGAGAACGCCTCCGCGGCCTCACCGATCAGGTAAGCTTTCCTGATGCGCGGGAGATAAGGCACGAGGCTTTCGATGCCACCCGCTTTCGGCTTGCCGCCCGCGATCCAATAGATGTTGGAGAAACTCGAGAGCGCCCGCTCGGCCGCGTCCGCGTTCGTGGCCTTCGAGTCATTCACGAAGAGGACATGCCGGATACGCCGGATTTCCTCCATGCGATGGGCCAGGCCGGGGAATGTCCGAAGTGCTTGGGCAAGCTTGTCCCAAGACAATCCGAGGCTCCGTGCCGCAGCCAATGCTGCGCTTGCATTCTGCGCGTTATGCGCGCCTCTGAGCGAGCCGATCCCGGCCAGTTGAGCACGGTTTATAACAACTCCGTCCGCCATCTCGAACAGTTCAGAGCCTTCAGCGTAGATGCCGGTGCGAATCGGATGACGTGCCGAAATCCGCACGGTTTTTACGCTGCGTGCGACAGTTCTCGCCGCGATAGCGTCGCAGAAGCCGTCGTCTGCGCCGATCACCGCTGTGTCCGCTTGCGTGAACATCTTCTCCTTCACGGCCGCGTAGTTCTCGAGCGTTCCATGCCGGTCGAGATGATCGGGCGTGACGTTCAACAGGATGCCCGCGTCGGGATCGAGGCTTGGGGTCAGGTCGATCTGATAGCTCGACAATTCCAGCACGTAATGCCGCCCATCCTTGAAGGGAGGGAGGTCGAGAACGGCGGCGCCGATATTGCCGCCGCGAACCGCATCAAGCCCCGCTGCTTCAAGGAGATGGTGGGTCAGCGCGGTTGTGGTGGACTTTCCATTCGTGCCTGTAATGGCGATAACGGGCGAAACGGCGCCAGCGCGCCGGCGCTCGCGTATGAAAATCTCGATATCGCCAATGATCTCGACCCCATGAGCGCGGGCACGGTTCACGGTCCAGTGCGGCTCCGGGTGGGTAAGCGGCACTCCAGGGGCAAGGACAAGCGCGTCGATTGCGCCCCAATCGACGTTTTTCAGATCGACAAGGGGCAAGCGCCGCCGCTTTTGCCGCCGCGCGTCCCTTCTCCCCGTCATCCCAGGCTAAAACCGAAGCTCCGCCCGCGAGCAAGGAGCGCGCCGCCGCCAGCCCAGACAGTCCCATTCCGAAAACGGCGACGGTCTTGGCCGCCAAAGAGTGCGCTTCGATCATATCACCTCAACTTCAGCGTGGTCAGCCCGATAAGGGCAAGAATCACGGCGATGATCCAGAAACGCACGACAACGGTCGGCTCGGCCCAGCCCTTCTGCTCGAAATGGTGGTGCAGTGGCGCCATTCGGAAGACGCGTTTACCCGTCAGTTTGAAAGACAGCACCTGCACAATGACCGAAACGGTCTCGAGTACGAACAAGCCGCCCACAATGGCGAGAACGATCTCATGCTTGACAGCGACAGCGATGGAACCGAGCGCGCCGCCGAGCGCAAGCGAGCCCGTATCGCCCATAAAGATCATGGCAGGCGGGGCGTTGAACCATAAGAATCCGAGCCCCGCGCCGAGAAGCGCGCCGCAGACCACCGCCAATTCGCCTGCGCCCGGCACAAAGTGGATTTGGAGATAGTCGGCAAAAATCTTGTTCCCTACGAGGTACGCGATAACCCCGAAGGCTGATGCCGCAATCATCACCGGCACGATGGCGAGCCCATCGAGTCCGTCCGTCAGGTTCACCGCATTGCCCGCGCCCACAATGACAAAAATCCCAAGACAAACGAACAATACTGGTCCGAGCTGGATCACAAAGTCTTTGAAGAACGGCACGGTCAAGGACGTTACGAACGGTTTTGAGCCGGCGGCGACGATGGCATAAGTGGCGAGCCCTGCCACGAAGAGCTCAAGAAAAAGCCGGAACCGCCCGGAAAACCCCGATGCGGTGCGCTTGGATACCTTCAGATAGTCGTCGTAAAAGCCGATGAGCCCGAATGAGAGCGTGACAGCCAGAACGATCCAAACATACGGGCTGAAAGGATTGGCCCAGAGCACCGTCGCGACGCACAGCCCCAGTAGGATCATGAGGCCCCCCATTGTGGGCGTGCCCTTTTTTGTGATGAGGTGCGATTTCGGACCATCCTCGCGGATTGGCTGACCTTTGCCTTGCCGCATGCGCAACGAATCGATCAACCACGGGCCAAGCACGAACACGACGAGCATCGCCGTCACAACCGCTCCGCCTGTCCGGAATGTGATATAGCGGAACAGGTTGAAGATTTGCGATTCTTTGCTTAGTTCGCCGAGGAGATAAAGCATACGTACGATGGTCCAAGTTTAAGCCGCGTCGCGGCCATGTTATGCGGCCGCCAAATTTGAGAAGCGCAAGCACAGCGCCTCCGCCAGCTGACCCATCCGGCTTCCGAGCGACCCTTTGATCATGACTGCATCGCCGCCACGGACCTCGTCCAGCAAAACAGCGCGCAAATCCTCGGATTTCTGAGCCCAGCCACCCCGCTTTTGCTTTGGCAGCCGTTCGTAGAGATTGGCCATCAAGGGTCCTGCGCAGAAAACGAGATCGATACCGTTCGTGTCAATCGCGCTCGCAAGATCGGCGTGAAATTGTGGCCCATCGTGGCCAAGCTCCAACATATCCCCTAGAACCGCGATGCGGCGGCCAAACTTTGCTCGCGACATCGTGCCAAGGACTTCGAGCGCGGCGCGCATCGATGCCGGATTGGCGTTGTAAGATTCGTCGATAATAAGGATCGTACCCTTGGGCGTGTTGAAGGCCGAACTGCGCCCCCGGCCTTCGGGCGCCTCGAACCGGGCGAGGGATTCTGTCGCTTTTCCGACAGGCGCCCCCGCAAGTTTGGCTGCGGCAAGCGCCGCGATGGCGTTTAAAGCAAGATGGCGCCCGCGCGTGCGGATCATGAACGTCAGGCGCGTCCCGAGGATATCGGCGGTGACCGCCGACCCGTCCTCGACAGCTTTGTAGTCTACCAGCCGCGCATCGGCGTCAGCACTCTGCCCAAAGGACACCACGCATGCGTTTTTTGCACGTGCATGTGCCGCGAGCCTTGCAAAATGCTCATTGTCGACCGGGAGAACGGCTGTTCCGCCTTGATCGAAACCGTCGAAGACCTCTGCTTTCGCGTCCGCAATCTCGGCCACTGACTTGAAGAACTCGATATGGACCGGGGCCACCCAGGTTATGATCGCGATGTTCGGTCGGACGAGGCGAGTCAACGGCGTGATTTCTCCTGTATGATTCATGCCGATCTCGAACACGCCGTAACCTGCGTCTTTCGGCATTCTCGCGAGCGATAAGGGCACGCCCCACAGGTTGTTGTAGGATTTTTCCGAGGCATGCGCGGCCCCCGAAGCCGAAAGGATCGTTCGCAGCATCTCCTTCGTGCCCGTCTTGCCGACGCTTCCCGTCACGGCGACGATATTTGCCTTGGACCTTTTTCGCGATTGCTGCGCTAGCGCATTCAAAGCCTCCAGCGTGTCGGGGACGCGGAAAAGCGGGCAATGCGAAGTCGCTTCGAAAGCCTGTTCCACGACAGCAGCGGCGGCGCCCTTTTCGATCGCAGCGCCGACGAACCGGTGCCCATCCACGCGCTCGCCCTTGATCGCAAAGAACAGATCACCGCTTTTCAAAGTGCGGCTGTCGATGGAGACGCCGCTCACCGAAACGGCAGGGAAACCCGTTGAAGTGGTTTCGAGCGCCGCCTCAATTTCTGCGATTGTCCAGAGCGGATCAGCCATTGCTCGCCCTCCGCCCCGCCGCCGCAAGCGCTGACGCAACGGCCTCGTGATCGGAGTAGGGGATGATGGTCTTACCCACGATCTGACCTGTCTCGTGGCCCTTGCCCGCGACCAGCAGAACATCGCCTCTCTTGAGATTTCCGGTCGCCATTGCGATGGCATCGGCCCGGCATGCAATCTCGATCGCGCCGGGCGCCGCCGCCATGATAGCCTGCCGGATCATGGCGGGTTCCTCACTTCGCGGGTTGTCATCAGTGACGTAAACGTCGTCGGCATAAGCAATTGCCGCGCGTCCCATTTCGGGACGCTTTCCGGTGTCCCTGTCACCGCCGCAGCCAAAAACGACGTGCAACCGGCCGCTGGCATAAGGCCGCAAGGCTTGCAGCGCTTTCACGAGCGCATCCGGCGTGTGAGCGTAGTCCACGAAAACAGGCGCGCCGAGTGCGGTTTCGCCAATATATTCCAGGCGGCCTTTCGCGCCCCTTATCGTCCCAAGTGCGGAGAACACGGTTTCCGCCGAAGCGCCAAGTGCGAGGGCCATGCCCGCAGCGACAAGCGCATTCGAGACCTGAAATGCCCCCGCGAGAGGAAGCGCGACAGAAAAGTCCCGGCTCTCGAAGGTGACGGAAAGGCGTTGCTTGAATCCCTCGCGCGCGGTGCTGTTGAGGGTGATCGCCTGGCCGCTTTGTCCGACAGTAAAGACGTTGAGCTTACGGTTTTGTGATGCTTCGATGACCTGCTCCGCGCCTGGGCTGTCGGCGTCGATCACGGCCGGCGCGCTGGGCGGCAACAGCTCCCGGAACAGACGGAGCTTTGCCTGGAAGTAATCCTCGAAGGTGGGATGATAGTCGAGATGGTCGCGCGTGATATTCGTGAAGGCGCCCGCCGAGAAGCGCACACCGTCGAGGCGGTGCTGGTCAAGGCCGTGGCTCGAGGCTTCGATTGCGAGGTGTGTCACGCCGTCGGCCGCCAGCGCCGCCAGATATTTGTGAAGCGTGACCGGGTCGGGTGTCGTATGCGCGAGCACCGTCTCTCGTTTGCTCGTCACAATTCCGACCGTGCCGAGGCTCGCAGCCTCAAAGCCGGACGCAGTCCAGATCTGACGCAGAAAAGCCGCAACCGATGTCTTGCCGTTCGTACCCGTGACGGCCGCCACGATTTCGGGCTGCGCGGCGTAAAAGCGAGCGGCAAGGTAAGCCAGCGCCTGCCCTGCCTCAGCCGAATGCAAGACAGGTACGCTGAGCGCGTCGGCCTTTGCACTCTCCCCTGCAAGAACCGCAACTGCCCCGCGGGCCAAGGCCTCTCCCACGAAAGTCATTCCGTCCGCTTTCGTACCCGAAAGCGCTGCGAACAACATGCCAGGCGCAACCAGCCGACTATCGGCCGTAAGGCCAGTAATATTGATATCCAGGGGAATACTGGTACTGGCCGTAAGCGGAATATCCTTGATTAAATCCGCTAATCTCATAGGGGTTCCGTCGGTAGAAACGTTGCCGCTCTCTAGGAGCCGCCTGTTCATAGGAGGTTGCAGCGGCTTCGTCAAACCGGGGTGTGGGCAAGATGTCGAGCATGGGAGCGATCCGCTTGATAATCGCGCCCGCGGTTGGAGCGGCGTTTTGCGAAGCTTCGTTGATCTTGCCAGGTTCCTCAGGCTTCGGTTCGTCGATCGTCACCATCACCATGTACTTGGGCGCATCGATCGGGAAAGCCGCCACGAAACTGTTGATCACATCGTGGGTGTAATGACCATCCTTCACCTTGAGCGCCGTTCCGGTCTTTCCGCCGACGGCGATGCCCGGCACTGCCGCGCGCCGCCCCGTGCCCCGCTCGACGACGAGGCGCATGAGATCGCGCATGACCGCGCTCGTTTGCGCCAGGATCAGCCTCTGACCAGTTTCGTCTGAGCCTTTTTCGGAAAGCAGGAAAGTCGGCTTGATCCGTTCACCTCCGTTGACGAGGGAGGCCATCGCGCCTGCGAAAAGAAGCGGGGGCACAGCAATTCCGTGGCCATAGGCGATGGTGATCGCGTTGGTCGGTCTCCAGACTTTCGGAAAGACCGGAACGGGCGACGTTCCAGCCTCCGTTTCGATCTTTTCGAACAAGCCGAGCGACTTAAGGAATGCCTGCTGCCGGGCCATGCCAGCCGCCATCGCGATACGCGCCGCGCCTGTATTCGAGGAATGGATGAAAATGTCCTCGACGCTCATCATTTGCCGAGTGGCATGCGGATCGCGCAGGAAGAAGTTGCCGACCGTCAATGGGCTTGCGTCGAAGAACTCGTAGCGGTTCGCTACGCCTTGATCGAGCGCCATGGCGATCGTGAAGGACTTGAAGACGGAGCCGAGCTCGTAAACGTCGGTCACGACGCGGTTTTGCCGGTTCTGCTCGGCGGCCTGCTCGCGCCGGTTCGGGTCGAAATCCGGCAACGAAGCGGAGGCCAGAACCTCGCCATTCCTCACATTGAGGACAAGCCCGAGCACGGCTTGCGCGCGGTACAGGTCCATCGCATGCGAAAGCTCTTCCGTCAGGACGTGCTGCAGACTGAGATCGAGCGCAAGCTTGACGATGGGACGATCCGTGAGCGAGGTGGGCGTGAGCTGTGAGGCCAGCTTCTGGTCGACATACCACTCAACGCCGCTACGGCCTTCATTGTCGACATTGGTGATCCCGAGGATATGCGCCGCCTCGTTTCCGGCGGGGTAAACCCTTTGGACAGTAGGAAGCAGCGTTAGCGCGGGGATGCCGAGCGCATGCACCGCCTCGGCCTGCTTTGGTGTCAGGCCGCGCTTGACCCACTCGAAGCGGCTCGCCTTATCGCGGAATTTTTTCGCGAGTGCGGCCTGATTGAGATCCGGAAACAGAGCCGCAATCTTCTCCGCGGCATCATCCGCATTCACGATCTGTTTCGGGTTGGCGGAAAGCCAATAGACGCGGATGTCGGTGGCGAGCAGCCTGCCGTGACGGTCGACAATGTCGGGACGATTTTTGGCGAGCGCGGCTTGGCCCGGTCGCCGCTGCCAGGACGGGGAGATCGTTCGCCGACGCGCCGTAATGGATGATGCGGCCCGCAACGATTGTGAAAGAGCAAACAAAAAAAAGCGCCAGCAGCGTCTGCGCACGCCGGGCATTTTTTACCGCTCGTTCAGCGGCGCCGGAACCGCCGAGCCGGTGGCAAAGGGTCGCCAGCGTGACCATAGGCTTTATCGCACCCCGGCGGGGGCGGTTTGAGTGGAGGCTTTTTCGATCAGGGCCGCAATTCCGTCCTTGCGAGCCAACGGCGCGCTTGACGTCTGGACGGTTGCCGTGGAACCCGGCGCCACCGCGCTCCAGGGAACGAGCTGGGTGGACGCGATCGGCTCCAGCTTGAGCGTTTTGCGCGCCATATCTTCAATGCGTTCCGGCCTCGACAGATAGCTCACCTCCGCGCGCATGAGAGCCAGAAAATCGCCTTCGTCCTGGAGGGTGTTCACGAGTTCGCGCGCTTCGGCTTCAAGCGCACGCGTTTTTAGCTTGAGATTATAAGTGTAGGCGAAGAGGCCCACGAATATTCCAAAGGCCAGAAGGCAAAGCGTACGCATAACGGATTGTCCCATGCGGTGCGTCGGGAGGATTAGGGCACGGGCGTCGTAAATTTTCGGTATGAAGGTTGCTTGGAGAGACGGTTTTTTGCTTCAGATTGCTGTCAATACACACCGGCACGTGTTGCAGCCGCGCCGTCGAGGCGGAAGCGATTTTCCCGCGCTTCAGCTTTTCACTTATGAGGGGGGCCTCATGCCGCCCGCAGTCAAGGCTTGGACCCTGCTGCCAACGCCAAGCTTGAACAGCATTTCCACGGACCCGAGGATCGCGCTTAAATTTGTCGGCCTCCAAAGCCGAACACTGTTTATTCTGGTCGAAATTTGCCGTTATCGAGGTGTAAGAGCGGACGCTGGCGCCTTGACAACTTCAAGCACACTTGAGCCGCTCTGCAAATGACCGGCTTTGAACTGCGCCGTCGAGCCACGCGTGAAAGTCAAGCTGGTTGAGAACCGGTTGGCACAAACGAGAGGCCGGGCGCTCCCGGCGGGTCTCGATTCTTGGGGGATGCGTCCGCCGATGACCTTTTATGTCGACCGCGGCCTTTAGCGCAGGAACGAGTTCCTGCAGGCGCTCGAAGTCCTGCCAATAAGCTGCATCGGCAAGCGCGGTCTCGAAAAGTCTGCCCATGTTCATACACCAACAGCTTAACATTACGAATAAAGGGCTAACACCGAACCGTGCCTCAGGTTGCGTCCATTAGCGCACAAAAAGTTGGAGCGGGTCGCGATTAAAGGCATTTCAAATGGACGTGATTGCGCGGCAGAAGGCTGCCGCGCCTTTGTTTCGATCGGAGAAGAATAGCCGAATGCAGCTAGGCGTGGGCTCATGCACATGCCGCTATTTCTTCTCCTGTGGCGCTACATTTGGTGAGTCTGATTGCGCTCCTGGATCGCCTTCATCCCCCTTTTCGCCTTTCTCTCCCCTATCCCCTTTTTCTCCTGCGTCGCCTTTGTCCCCTTTCTCGCCCTTCTCACCTCTCTCTCCGGTATCGCCCTTGTCACCTTTAGCTCCCGTCTCTCCCCTCTCTCCTTTTTCACCCTTCTCACCCTGCGGACCAGGTGTGCGCTTAAGCGAAGCGAGCTCCTCCGAGAGGCATTTCACGCGGTCGACCAACCTCCCCTTTGTGCATGGCAGTTCCTCCGCCATTCCATCGCCAGCAGATAAGACGAGGCAAAAGAGAAACAGAAAGGCTCCAAGCACATGCGCACGCATAATTATTCTCCTCTTCCAGGATAGGCAGTTGCAGCAGCTTTACGCGGGAGGGTCTGGCTTGTCACCCATCTGCTGAGACGAAAGCAAAAACATTTATATTAACAGGTAAATCGCTTATCTGCGCCAAACCCGTGTCCTTACGCGATCGGCGGCGCGTTCAAGGTATGGCGTCGATCACTGGCTCTGAGGGTGATTCCGGCGGAACTTCCGAAACGCCACCAAAGCTAAGCAAGAGGCGCTCATTGTTGAGGAGCCATTCTGCGAAGTTCGGCGACGATCATCGATGATGGGACCGGCTTTGTGAAATGTGGAACGCCTTCGAAGATTGGCGGCTGCTGCGTCCGTGCATAGCCCGTCATGGTCATGAACGGAATGGCCAGCGCAGCGAGCACATGTGCGACGGCCTCCGAGGTTTCCCCGCGCAAATGGATGTCGAGCACGGCGGCATGGCAGCGGCGCTCCTTTATGAGCGTGAGAGCCTGAGCTACGGAAGGAGCGGGGCCTGCGACTTCAAAACCGGCGGCTTCAAGAGCGCGGCAAAGCTCGAAGGCCACAAGCGCGTTATCCTCGACCACCAATACTCGTGCTTTCATGACTTTCTCTCTGAAGAGGCCTCGCCTGCGGCCCCAAAATCAAGCAGGATTTCAAGCACTCTCTCAGCCTGACACTTAAGGCGCCAGCATAATCCTTCGCGTGCGTAAATGAGAGAGGCCACGGCCGGCGAGCTGTCTCTCGCCCGACCCATAATCGGTACGCCAGCGGCCCCACACGGCCATGTGGCGCATGTCCCGGCCGAACATGGCGATCGCGACTGGCGCCTACGTTCTGTACTCGACATCGAGTTCCGCGCCCTCCTCGCACACACGGAAATAAAATGCGCCGGCCAGGGCTGCTCAAGCCCAGGGGATAGATGCTCGATATCCATGTCCGGCATGGCAAAATACAATGACCGGGTTTGACCGGCAACGAACAGAAATTCTTTGAGAGAGAGGCGAAGCAATAAACAAGGCGCTTGCCGCACACGCGAATTTTGGAGGAGCTGGCCTGGAATCAATTGAAACGATTCCGTGTTGTCTACCGAAGGCTTGGAAACACCGCTCAGGGGGAAACCGTATCGCGATCCAAGAGTAGTGCGGCAGGCTGCAGGTCGAGCTTTGCTGCCGTCAACACCGTTATTACACACTATTTATTGAATGCGGATTGACGGCTTCTGCGACCGTCGCCTACCGCAATCTTGGCCATGGCATGGTCGGCAGAGGCGTTGACGGCGCCGTTCGCGCGTGCCCGACGCCCGAGGTGACGAATAAGAATATTTATATATTTTTTGTTATCATTTCACAAAACTAACCCAATTTGGTAAGTGGTTTTAGAAAGAGGGGCACTTCAGGCCCCTCCTCGTCGCGGCTACTGGAGTTTGCTGTGCCATTCGTGGATCTGGCGCTCGGCTTCTTCCTTCGTGACGCCGTAGCGCTCTTGAATCTTTCCTGCCAGCACCTTCTGGTCGCCTTTCGCCTGGGCCAGGTCGTCATCGGTAAGTTTGCCCCACTGATGTTGCACCTTGCCTTCGAACTGCTTCCAATTGCCGACTATTTGATCCCAGTTCATGGAATCTCCTCCTTAGTGAGAACGTATCTCGTCCCAACCCATGCGGCAGGCAGAGGTTCCGGCGTGGAGTTTTCCGATCCAACCAGACATTTCAGATCAACGGGCGCGAACGGCTTGCTTTGCATTACCCGGCAGGTTCGTAACGAAGCTCGACTTCCGCATCAAGCAGACAACTCAATAACCAGGGAGGGAAGCTGGAAATGGTTGCAGGGCCTAATTATGCATGAGCTGACGCCCACTCATTCGCTTTCAAGAATAACTTAAAGCAACGGAAGAACGGGTCTTCGACCGCTAAAAAAAGTATTTGTTTTTTACCGACGCACCGATGCTCGGGTTTCCTCTCAGGGAACTAGCCTCGGGCACTCGCGGGACGCCCATTCCAGCAGGCTCGCAATGGCCCTCTGGGGAGGGAGGCCGTTCTCCACCACACGTTCATATTCCTCAATAAGATTGTCGATAAGTTCTCTCTCCAATCTCTTGAGGCGCTCCTTTTCTGGCTCCTTTATGCCTAACCTGGCCGTTGAGTTCGCCCAATCTTTTTCCAGAGCTTCCTCTGATTTCAAGCAAAGATAGCACTCCGAAGCAAGTTCACCCTCGACGGAGCGTAGGCCTTGCGAAAAATCGAAACTATTTGCAGAATTTTCATCCAAATTCATTTCCTTAAGCCCTCTCCTGCGCATTTCGTGAGCGGCCTGTATCGCTCAGCTAACGATGGCCGGAAAGATAAAGAATTGTACAGAATTGTCTTTAAGCTGCAGCCCTTTTAGGATCGAGGAAGTGCCTGTCCTGCGGTTTCAATCTCAGCGCATAAGTCCTTCAAAATTGTAAATTAAACGTGCTTGACTTCACCGGCGAAGGCGTATCCCACGCCACGGACGCTCTTGATGAAACTGGTTTCATCTTTCCCGGGAATGTCGATCTTGCGGCGCAGCCGCGACACGTGACCGTCAATCATTCGATCGAGGGGAGACCACTCATGGCCGCGCAGCATCTGTGTGATCTCATCACGAGAAAAAACGCGCCCAGGATGCTGCAAAAACAGCTTAAGGAGGCGCACCTCCGTTTCCGTCAATTCAATGAGCGAGCCATTGGCCGACCTTAATTCCTGTTTGCGAGGATCGAAAAGAAGACCATCAAAAGCATGGCATGAGGGGGTGCTTCCTGTTGACGGCACAGCATCCAAAACACCGTAGATGGCAAGCACTCTCCGGACTCTTATCACGACCTCCTTGATGTGGAACGGCTTCGTGATGTAGTCGTCGGCGCCCTGCTCAAGGCCGGCAACCCGGTCAAGCGGCGCGTCGTATCCCGTGATCATAATGATCGGCACGTTACGAGATGCTCTGATCTCACGGGCAAGTGTGAGCCCTTCTTGATGATCGAGCTTCAAATCGAGCGTTATCAGCTTGATCGGATAAGTCTCTAGGCACAGCAAACAAGCATCCTTGTCGCCGGCCTCGACGACGGCGAAGCCCTCTGCCTCCAGACCTTGCCTGAGCACATAGCGAACTTCCGGTTCGTCATCAACGACAGCTATATAAATCGGATCGGCCAAAATCCTGCGACCTCAAACAGAAGGCTGAGCCTCCGCATTCAAACGAGTTTCCAATGGTTTCTCCCCATTGGACGGGATATAGCCTAGCCATAGCGTTGAAAATAGTTTTTTCAAATATTTTTGAAGCTTCTTTGTAATTAAAATATTTAATCGCTTTTTTAGGATTGTGTCAAAAACATCAATTCCGACTTGGAGCTCCGAGTGGACGTTTTGGAGCTCAGAAAACGTTTGCGGCGCGCGCCATCCTGAAGTGGGGGTCGGCGGACACCGACGCTGAATAATAGCGTCACGGTCGGAAGTCTTTGATTTTAATGGTCGGGGCGGCGTGATTCGAACACGCGACCCTCTGCTCCCAAAGCAGATGCGCTACCAGGCTGCGCTACGCCCCGACACATTCACTGTTTCCTAAACGGTTTGGCGTCGTTCCGCAATGTTGTCGTGAAGTGAAATTCGCGGGCTAGCCATCGAGTTCGGGATAACGGCGGAAAATGTCTTCTTCACTGAAGGGCAAGCGGCGTTCGCTCATAAGATAAGCTTCGATGCGGGGGCGCTGGCCGACCGCGCGACGAACCGCCGTTACGAGTGGATAGTCCGGGAGCGCTTGCGCCATCGCGCGGGGAAAGGCATAGCACAGCCCCTCGATCACGTTGAAGAGGGACAAATCCGCGTAAGTTATGGAGCCGCCGGCGAGATGCTCGCTTCCTTTCGGGTTTCGCTCCAGGACGTTTTCAAACCAGTCAAGGTACTTTGGAATCCTCTTCGTGCGGAAGCCTTGCGAGCGCCGCAAAGCCTCCGGCTTTTGATCCTCGTAATAGAGGAAGCCGCCGACAGGATGATGGGTGTCGTGGATCTCGCCAACGAGATCGTTGATGGTGAGTTGGATTTGATGGACCCATAGCCTCGCGAGCTCTTCTTGCGGAGCGAGGCCGAGTTTCGGGCCGAGATAGAATAGGATCGCCGCCGTTTGTCCGATAAGCGCGTCCCCATCCTTCAGAAAGGGCGGAGCAAATGGTTGGTGAACCTCCGCCCCATTCTGCATAAGAGCGATCATCTCGGCCATGCCCTCCCCGGTGCGCGCCACGTCTTCATAGGGGACGCCAGCCTCCTCGAAGGCAAGCCGGATGAATTCACCGCGTCCTTGTATGGGCCAATAATAGAGCTTGTAGACCATCGGATCTCCTTAGCGGCCGTTGAACCCTTGCAGATTGCGGCGATTTTACCGCATCTCCTGCGCCGCACCTTGCTTTCCGCGCGCCTGCTCCCTAAAACATCGCCAAAACAATACGGCGCTCGCCCGAGGCCGAAAGGTTCAAAGCCATGACAAGAACTCTCTACGATAAAATCTGGGACGACCACGTTGTCGAGACGCAGCCCGATGGCACGAGCCTCCTTTACATCGACCGCCATCTGATCCACGAAGTGACAAGCCCGCAGGCGTTCGAGGGGTTGCGCGTGACGCGCCGGCGCGTCCGAGCGCCGGAAAAGACGCTCGCCGTTGTCGATCACAATGTTCCCACCACCGACCGGAGCCACGGCATTGATGATCCCGAGTCCGCGCTCCAGGTAAAGACGCTGGCCGAGAATTGCGCCGAGTTTGGCGTGGAGTATTACAACGAGCTGGATCATCGCCAGGGCATCGTTCATATCATCGGCCCCGAGCAGGGCTTCACGTTGCCGGGCACGACCATCGTCTGCGGCGATAGCCATACCTCGACGCATGGCGCCTTCGGAGCGCTGGCCCATGGCATCGGCACATCCGAGGTGGAGCATGTGCTCGCCACGCAGACGCTGATTCAGAAAAAAGCCAAGAACATGCGCGTGACGGTGGACGGGGCGTTGTCTGCAGGCGTCACTCCCAAGGACATCGTCCTCGCCATCATCGGTGAGATCGGCACCGCGGGTGGCACCGGCTATGTCATCGAATATGCCGGTGAGGCGATCCGTGCGCTTTCCATGGAAGGGCGCATGACGGTCTGCAACATGTCCATCGAGGGCGGGGCGCGAGCCGGGATGATCGCCCCGGACGAGAAGACATTTGAATACATTAAAGGGCGGCCGCGCGCGCCGAAGGGCGCCGCCTGGGATATGGCCCGTCAATATTGGGAGACGCTGCCTTCCGATGCTCGCGCGCACTTCGACCGCGAGGTGCGGCTTGATGCGGCGAGCCTGCCGCCGCTTGTGACGTGGGGCACGAGTCCTGAAGATGTCGTCGCAATCACCGGGACCGTTCCCGATCCGGCGAAGGTTGCCGATGAAGGCAAACGCGCGGCCGTTGCGCGCGCGCTCGCCTATATGGGCCTTGAGCCCGGAACAAAGATGACCGATATCGCCATCGACCGCGTCTTTATCGGCTCCTGCACCAATGGCCGCATCGAAGACCTCCGCGCGGCGGCGAATGTGCTCGCCGGCCAGCATGTCGCCGAACGCGTAAAGGCGATGGTTGTGCCAGGTTCCGGCCTTGTGAAGGAGCAGGCTGAGGCCGAGGGTCTAGACAAGGTCTTTGTCGCAGCTGGTTTTGAGTGGCGCGAGCCGGGCTGCTCCATGTGCCTCGCCATGAATGCTGACAAGCTCGCCCCCGGCGAGCGCTGCGCATCCACCTCGAACCGCAATTTCGAGGGGCGGCAGGGCTTCAAGGGCCGGACGCATCTCGTCTCGCCGGCCATGGCGGCGGCGGCGGCCATCGCAGGCCGCTTTGTGGATATCCGCGAACTCGGCCGCTCATAGCCTCCATGCCGTGATCACGAGCGGGCTCTGCAAGGACGCCCCATCGAGAGGAAGCGGGCGCTTGCTGAGGCCGTTACAAACGCAGTCGAGGAAAGCGTCGATCTGCATCGAGGTGTAGATTGAGTTAAGATTGGGTTCGTTTTGTAAAACCATGCAACCTAAGTATATATGTATTTTATTCGACCAGGAAGGTCGATGACCGTGGCGTTCTGGGTCTATGGCGGGTCGCATAAGACCGGCGTGCGCTTGGGTTTGAGCCGCATCCTTGGTCAAGGATTTTGCGGGAGCGCGCCTTGACAAGAAGTTCGTAAGTTGTTGATCTTTATAAGAAAAATCTAGGAGGCGCAGGCCGATAAGTGGTTAACGCCCGCGGCGAAGCCATAGTTACCAAATGATGTCTGAGAATCGAGCGACCGGCGGCTCCGAATGATGGTCGTCCGACAAAGCAAAGAAAAGGGCCGCTGAAGAAGCGGCCCCTGCGATTTTGATCTCAATTTTGCTCTTCTGCGCGGTCTTAATGATGCGCCAGCACCGCAAGGATCAGGAGCGCGACGATATTCGTGATCTTGATCATCGGGTTAATGGCGGGGCCTGCGGTGTCCTTGTAAGGATCGCCAACCGTGTCGCCGGTCACGGAAGCCTTATGCGCGTCGGAGCCCTTCATGTGCCGCCGTCCGTCCTTGTCGACGAAGCCGTCCTCGAAGGATTTCTTGGCATTGTCCCAAGCGCCGCCGCCCGAAGTCATCGAGATCGCGACAAAGAGGCCCGTCACGATCACGCCGAGAAGCATCGCGCCCAGCGCCGCGAAGCCTGCGGACTTGCCGCCGATATAGGTGATGACCGTAAAGATCACGATCGGGGACAAAACGGGCAGCATCGAGGGGATGATCATCTCCTTGATGGCGGCCTTGGTCAGCATGTCGACGGCCCTGCCGTAATCCGGCTTCTCGGTGCCTTGCATAATGCCGGGCTTGGCGCGGAACTGGCTGCGAACCTCTTCAACGATGGAGCCAGCCGCGCGGCCGACCGCCGTCATGCCGAGCGCCGCGAACAGATAGGGCAAGCAGGCCGCCGAACAGGAGGCCGACCACCACATACGGATTCGACAGCGAGAAGTCGACGTTGACGTCGCGGAAGAATTGGAATTCCGTCGTCGATTTATTCGCCTGCTCGATGAAGTGGCGCAGGTCTTCGGTGTAGGCCGCGAACAGCACGAGCGCGCCAAGACCGGCCGAGCCGATGGCATAGCCCTTCGTCACCGCCTTGGTGGTGTTGCCGACCGCGTCGAGCGCGTCGGTGGTCTTGCGGACCGCAGACGGCAGGTCGGCCATCTCGGCGATGCCGCCCGCATTGTCGGTCACCGGGCCGAAGGCGTCGAGCGCGACCACCACGCCGGCGACCGCGAGCATGGTCGTAACCGCAATCGCAATGCCGTAAAGGCCGGCCAGGTTGTAGGTGATGAGGATGCCCGCCATGATGACGAGGGCGGGAAGCGCGGTGGATTCGAGCGAGACCGCGAGGCCCTGGATCACGTTCGTGCCGTGTCCCGTCACCGAGGCTTGCGCGATCGACTTCACCGGCCGGTAGCCGGTGCCCGTGTAATATTCGGTGATGACCACGATCAGCGTCGTGATGACGAGGCCGACAACGCCGCAATAGAAGAGATCGAGGCCGGTGAAGGTATGGTTGTTGACAGTCAGCTTAGTCCCCAAGCCGACGATGTAGGAGGTCAAGGGATAGAGCACGATCAGCGACAGGACGCCCGTTGCGATGAAGCCCTTGTAGAGCGCGCCCATGATCGAGTTGCTCTCTCCGAGACGGACGAAGAACGTGCCGAGGATCGAGGTCACGACGCAAGCGCCGCCAATGGCGAGGGGAAAGACCATCATGCGGGAGAGGAGGTCGGAATCGGAGGCGAAATAGATGGAGGACAGCACCATCGTCGCTACGACCGTCACCACGTAAGTCTCGAACAGGTCGGCGGCCATGCCGGCGCAGTCGCCCACGTTGTCGCCCACGTTATCGGCGATGGTCGCCGGGTTGCGCGGATCGTCCTCTGGGATGCCGGCTTCGACCTTGCCGACGAGGTCGCCGCCCACGTCAGCGCCCTTTGTGAAGATGCCGCCGCCGAGACGTGCGAAGATCGAGATGAGCGATGCGCCAAACCCGAGCGCAACGAGAGCGTCGACGACGCGCCTGTCATTCGGCGCAAAGCCGAGATATTGCGTCAAAACGGTGTAGTAGATGGTGACGCCAAGAAGCGCCAAGCCTGCGACAAGAAGCCCCGTCACGGCGCCAGCTTTGAACGCCATGGAGAGACCTTCGGCAAGCCCCACAGACGACGCTTGCGTCGTGCGGACATTCGCTCGAACAGAGACATGCATGCCGATAAAGCCCGCGGCGCCGGACAGGATCGCGCCGATCAGGAACCCGATCGCCACAGTCCAGGAGAGAAGGTAGGCGAGAAGCCCGAAGATAAGCACGCCAACAATGGCGATGGTCGTGTATTGACGTGCCAGGTAGGCTGAGGCGCCTTCCTGGATGGCTGCGGCAATTTCTTGCATCCGCGCATTGCCGGCGTCGGATGCCAGCAGCGAGCGCGTGGTCAGCACTCCATACACGATGGAGAGCGCGCCACACGCCATGATGATCCAAAGTACATGGTTCATGGTTCGTGTTCCTCGGAGCGTATGTTTATGGGCTTCGTTCCGCCCACCGGGAGAAGAACGGGATAGGATTTTGATCTCGGAGTTAAGCGCTAAGACCTTAGAAAACTTGGTGGTGCAATGCAACACGCTATTGTGATGAAACGAAGCGCCCAGCCCGGCGGGTGAGGCCTGCCGATCATTTTATACGCACAGGGATGATCTCGGCCGACAACTGCACGTTGTCGCCAAGCCCATAGAAATAATGTGCGGGCTGCGATACGCGGCGGAGTATCCGGAAAAGCCTGAGACGCACGCGGCCCCACGGGGTCAAGTTCCGCGACGGAAGCAAATGTTCAACAGACACATGCACAATCCAGCGGTGCTGATCGATCGGCAGGTCGATTTCCCGATGCCTGGCCATGTCCTCGAGCACGGCCTCCACGTTGGGCTCCTCCATGAAGCCGAATTGCAAGGTGACGCCTATGATGCTGGAATACTGGTCCTTGTGGAACACCGTGACGCCATACCGGCCATCGTGGATGTAGGGCGCCTGGCGGTGCGCGACCTGCACGAAGATCAGATGCCGCGGCAATATACCGTAGCGGTCATAGAGAAGTTGCAGCAAAGCGGGCGCATTGTCGTTAAGGGACGACAGGCGTTTCGGCGTCATTAAAAGGCCGATTCGCTCCATGTAGGCCGACTCTCTCTTATGAAGCTCGACCAGCCTGCGCATCGTCATGGTGTGTTTGGCCGCATAGGCCGCGAAAGTCGCCCTGCGCCCCCACCGCCAGGTGAGCATGATGGCGAAGACCGCGAGCCCGATGCCCAAGGGGATATATCCTCCTTCGAAGAGCTTCAATGAGCTAGCGACGCAGAACAGGGCATTCACAAGCGTGAAGAAACCGAACAAAGCGCCGCTGGCGAGCGAAGTCCACCCCCAATAGCGAGTCCCGACCGGGATCATGGCGGCGGATGTGATGACCATCACGCCCGAGACGGCGAGGCCATAAAGCGCAGCCAGAGACTTCGGTTGAGCGGAAGCCGATCACCAGGGCCACGCAACCGGCGAACAACGCCCAGTTCACAAAGGGGATGTAAATCTGGCCTTCATGCGCGTCGTGGGTGTGGACGATCCGAAGGCGCGGGAACAGGCCGAGAGCGACGGCCTGAGAGGCGAGCGAGAATGACCCCGAAATAAGACCCTGCGAAGCGATGACCGTTGCGAGCGTGGCCAGCAACACCATGGGATAGAGGAGTTCGCGGGGCGCCATACTGTAGAAAAGCTCGCCAGCGTGGGCCGGGGGATGCTCAAGCATGAGCGCGCCCTGACCGAGATAATTCAGAATGAGCGCCGGAAAGGCGATGGTGAACCAGCCCATCCGAATGGGGCCGCGTCCCAAAGTGACCAAGATCGGCGTACATCGCCTCGCCGCCCGTAACCACGAGCATGAGCGCTCCGACGGTGATGAGGACGCTGTGAGCCTTCGTTTCGTGCAGGAAGGCGAAAGCATAAATCGGATTGAACGCCCGCAGGATTTCGGGATGGAGCTGGATCTGCCTGAGCCCCAGCACCGCGAGGACAAGGAACCAAAAAATCAGGACGGGACCGAAGATTCGTCCCACACGGGCTGTTCCTTTGTGCTGCAGCGCAAATAAAAGAGCGAGAATGACAATCGTAATGGGGACGACCGCGCTCTTGAACATCGGCGTCGTGATCTGGAGGCCCTCGACGGCCGCCAGGACGCTGATTGCCGGGGAGATGATGCCATCCCCGAACAGGAAGCCTGCCCCCAGCATGAGCCCGGCCAGCAGGACCGGAAGATAAACGGCCTCCTCTTTATATTTATGCAGAAGACTGTAAAGGGCGAAGACGCCGCCTTCGCCGTCATTATCCGCACGCAAGACGAAGATCGCGTATTTAAAGCTGACAATGAGGGTGAGCGCCCAGATAACGAGTGAGATGCAGCCTAGAACGTTATCTGGCGTTAGGCGCTATATGTGCTGGGCCGTAAAATATCTGGTCGACAGCATAGAGCGGCGATGTTCCGATGTTCCCTAAAACAACGCCAATTGCGCCGACCGTCAGCGCCGCCTGCCGACTCTGCGGTTTATGAGACAAATGCGACGCAAAGGAAGCGTCAAGTATGGTCACACCAGCGCGCCCGACGAGGCGCAAGTGACAACCGGATTCCGGGTGCATCGGAGGTCCCTGACACGGCCACACCCGCTTAAAAAGCAACTAAACTGCGCAAAAAGTCAGCAAGCGGAACGTGCTCTATGCACTATCGCTTACGGTTGTTCTTTTTGCCAGAGCTTTTCGGAGCGCACAGTGACGCGGTGGAAAGCGTTCCGAGTCCTGCCTTCTATTTACCGGTCAAGAAGGGACAGCATGGCCTCCTGATACCGGCTGCCTGACGCGGCGCCTCGCGGGGCCACGGCCTCCAGCCTTTCCAGATCCGATGCCGAAAGGCGCAGATCGGCGGCGGCTACGTTCTCTTCGAGAAAGATGCGCCGCTTTGTCCCCGGAATCGGCACAATGTCAGGCCCCTGCGCAAGCAGCCAGGCGAGCGCGATCTGACCGGGTTTTGCGCTTTTCGCCTGGGCGATCGCCTGCACGGCCTCGACGATTTTCATGTTGCGGTCGAAGTTCTCACCCTCGAAACGCGGCTGCCGGCGCCGGAAATCATCCGGCGGGTAATCCTCGGCGCGTTTGGCCGTACCGGTGAGAAAGCCGCGGCCCAGCGGGCTGTATGGAACAAAGCCGATGCCAAGTTCGCGGCAGGCGGGCAAAATCTCATTCTCGACGTTGCGCTCCCACAGCGAATACTCGCTTTGCAGGGCGGTGATGGGATGCGCCGCGTGGGCGCGCCGCAACGTCTTCGTTGACGCTTCCGAGAGGCCAAGGAAGCGCACCTTCCCGGCTTTCACAAGATCGGCCATGGCGCCAACCGTGTCCTCGATCGGGACATTAGGATCGACGCGATGCTGATAAAAAAGGTCGATGCGGTCGGTATTCAGCCGTTTCAGCGATGCGTCGCAGACCTCTCTCACGTGCTCGGGGCTGCTATCGAGGCCTCGCGTCTGCTTTCCGTCCGCGATCTTGAAGCCGAATTTCGTTGCGATGACCACCTGATCGCGTTTTCCGGCAAGCGCTTTGCCGAGGAGGATTTCGTTCTCGAACGGGCCGTAGATTTCGGCGGTGTCGAAGAAGGTCACGCCGAGTTCAAGAGCACGATGGATCGTCGCAATCGATTCGTTTTCGTCCCGCCCGCTATAGGCGAAGCTCATTCCCATGCAACCGAGCCCAAGCGCCGAGACCTCCAGCCCTTGGCTGCCCAACCTCCGCTTTTCCATCGCGCGCTCCTCTGACGCATGCCAGCGTAATACTAATCGCCACCGGGGATTGTTCCCAGCCCAGCCCAGTCGGCTTGCTGCTATGAAATGCGCGCTAACTAGGCGAACCGCGAGCGCTGCGGCGCCAGGTCGAAGATCCGGTGAATGCTGCGGCAGACGCCGATGATTTGTCCAGGGTTCGTATTGGATATGCGAACGGTCCGGAAATTCGGGTTGAGCGGAACGAGGTCGATGATGATCGACCCGTCTTCGGCGCGGCCGACTTCCCGGTACAGGCGAAACAACGCCGTCTGCTCCTCCGGAACCAGCGCTACCACAAAATCGGAGGGCGTCGGGTCTGCGTCGAGGTCGATCATCACCTTGTCGCCGGGCTCGAACGAGACCGGCTCGCGGGTATTGGACATCGACTTGTCTTTGATTTCGATAAAAATTCCCCTCTCCGGAATCAATTCACGGCTACCGACGGGGACGGTGACCGAGGTTGGCTCGAGGCCCGAGGCGATACGTTTCAATTCAGACATGTTCTCAAGCGCCACAAGAGGGATTCGGCGTACCATGCGCGATAATAGCGCTTGAGTCCCCTCGATTTGATTTGGATTATCTCTTTTTCCAAAATAAATATAATCGACTGTGACGCCATAGGCTGACGCAAACAGGATAGCCTGCTTGGGTGGAACGCCTCGCTCCCCGTTTTCATAGTTCATATAGCGGCTGTAACTCCAGCCAAACCTGCGCGCCGCGTCGCTCGCACGCTCGAACCCGGCCGTGATTCGAGCACGCCGAAGACGTTCAGCTATCGATTTGAGCTCGTCAGCTGTCCAGTCCCTCATATCCCCCGTCCCGTCCCCACGTTCTGTGTAACATCCTGCAAACAGGCTTTGGAATCGTGATGCACACTATAATGTAGCGCGCAACACGATTATCACGACAAAATGGGCCCGCACTAGCGCCCGATACGCTTCTTTATCCCCGCACCGCCAACGTAATAGCGATTCGCGCGGCAAGATGGGTTAATCTCAAATGAATAGAGGTTACACATTGCGTGTAGCTTATTTCACGCTGAAACCGATGCGGCCTGCGTGCTTGATGTGTTTTATCGCTACACAAATGGAAGAGGGGGAAATGGGAGCGCGGTCAGAACCTCAGGCCCATTTTAAGATCGTCATTCCCCGAAGCGTCATTTGACCGCCGTGCTGACCGCTCTTCATGAGTCGCGGCTGATACCGAAGAAAAGACCGATAGCATCGCGGGCTTAAGGGGTGCGCGTGTAATACACGATAGCTGCCAAACGCAGACTGAATTTACACGATTCGTGAAACAATGCTGCTCGACTTTGTGAAATCTAACGGGCGGAAATCGCTTCGTTATGTGTAGTTAGTCTACATATCGTGTAGTCGCTCAACGAACCACCCTTCAGGGGCGGCGAACCGCAACTGATTCGCCGGAAATGTGCTCTCGCCCCCGCCCTTGGAGCCAATCGTGTGGGGGATTCGGGCGTATTCGTGTCTATCCGACAACATCCACAGCGCTAGTTGAATGCGAGAAAACGCCATTTGGAACAAACGTTAGGAAAATTTTACACGTTGCGTGTAAAGTGTTTTTCGATTTTCAAGGGTAGGGCCACATTAAGTGTCATTCATGTGTAATCTCTCGCTACAGCAGACACGCAAAACGAAAGCGCCGTCAGCCGTTTCGTGCGTCCACGGTCGCTATCTCTCGCCTGTCTCCTTTGGCTGCGGTCGATCCAGACGGTCCGCGGCGGAGGCGATGGACTACCGGCGAGCTCACGGACATTCTGGACGCGCTTGTCACGCTTAGAACGGACGACATCGCGCGCAAACTCGGCGTCAACCCGAAAGCATTGCGCTCCGTGCTAAGGCGCAACGGCATCAGCCTTCGCACACTTCGGGAGCGCGCGAGAAAGGAGCCTTCAGAAGGCGGCCTCGTCGTGCGGCGGTCCACAATTGGCCCTTCCGCGACCTATGGGGCGGCGGCGCTCGAAAATCTACCGAACAATGCATGCCGGTGGTCTCTCGGAGACCCGGCTGAGCCGAATTTCACGTTTTGTGGAGCGCCGGTGGCTGGCCGGTCTTCCTATTGCGCCACTCATCTTGGGCAAGCTTTCCAGCGTGGGGATAGCAAATGAAAAAGACGGGCATGGCAGAACTCTCTGAGGGACCTACACACCACCGGCGTCAGCACACCGCCTTTACGCGGGACGTGCTGACGCCTCCCGGAGCGCCGATCATTGCGCGCCACAGGGCGAGAACGATTCTAACGCCGCTTGAGGTGCGCCGCGCAATTCTTGAAGACGTTGCGTCGAAGCCTGAAGCGGTGCGCGTTCGCTCGCTTCGTCGCCGCTTGACGATGTTAGACCGCATGCTGACCGACCGGGAGGCGGAAGCGCTGGAGCGTCTGACCACATGCATCAACGCATTATCCAATGTGAGATCGATCGATTATCTGAAGCCCGAGGTGCGATACACGCCGCTCGGGCGCCTTCCCTTCAGTGAGAAGCGGCGGCGTGAAATCGCCGCGATGAGCTACGTCTTGAAAAGCCTGTCTGCGCCTCATCGCTCAGCCTGCCTCGAGTTGGCTGTGCTGCTTGATCCCAGTCACAGCGGCGCCGACAGACCTGCCGAGGACATTCTCGCGGCCATTTGGGTGGCCGCATCGGAAGTGGTTCGGCTCTATGACGAGTGGCATCGGAACGAAAGGCAAGCCAGCCTTCAATAATCATGGGCGAGCAAGCTCGCATCTTGATCCAAGGCCAATTGAGCGGTTCCTGCTCCGCCTTAACCGGGACCGGGGAGTCGCAGAAGCCTGTTCAGGTGGCGCTCCTTGGAAGGAATAGGGCAGGTTCGCCCTTTGAAGCGGCATTCATGAACTTTGTGAAGTTGTGCGGGGCGTCGGAGTTATCGCCCGAAACGACTCCGGAGCAGGCAGCCAAAGGACCAATCCCCATCCTTGGAACCAGTGCTCCGGGGCCGTCTTATCTCTGCATCCATCACGTTTGTGGAGCGATGAAGGGCGCCGGTCTCGCCGCGTATTTGTTGATCTTGCTGCAGGTGGTGAGTATGTCAGAGGGATGATCGATTGGCCTGACGCTGTGATTTGCCTGACTGCCGCCGCCGTGGTTGGAGGTCTGATCGGTGTGGATCGCGAGGTGCACGGAAAGCCTACCGGAGTGCGGACGATGGGCATTGTCGCTCTTGGGTCCGCGCTCGTGGTGCTCGTCAGCCAACATACCGGCGGTAGCGATCCCGCCGCTGGAAGCCGGGTCATTCAGGGCGTGATTACCGGCATCGGGTTTCTGGGCGCAGGGGTAATCCTCCGCAATCCCACCGGCAAAAGGGTTCATGGCTTAACCACGGCGGCGGCGATCTGGCTCACCGCCTGCATCGGAGTTGCATGCGGACTTGGCGCGTGGCCCCTCGTGGTGACGTCCGTAATTCTTGCTGGCCTTCTTTTAATTGTCGGAAGGTCCTTGGAACGGGCTCTGGACTTGCGAGACCGTAATCACCACAAAGGAGACAGTGAGGACGGGGCGAAGCAAGCCGACCAGTCGGATATGCGTGACGCAAAGCCCCTGACTTAGCGCGCGCCCCACGGCATGATCGGAACGGTCGAGATCGAGTTTTGCGGCGATCCTTCGATCAGCTTGTCGCTTATCGCAAGGTAAATCAGCGTGTTGCGCTTCTTGTCGACGGAGCGGAAGATATTCGTGTGCTTGAAGAAGATCGAGGTGTGGTCGGCATAGACCTTTTCGTTCTCGGGCAGTTTACCGAGATCCACGTTGATGGGGCCAACCTGCCGGCAGGCGATCGAGAAGCGGCTCGGGTCTTCGGCGAGGCCAATCGTGCCGCCAAGCCCTCCGGTCTTTGCCTGGCTTATGTGACAGGCCACGCCGGGGACTTTCGGATCGTCGAATGCGGTGATGCACACCTGGTCATTTTTTCCGATCAGGCGGAAGGTTGTACTCAAGCAGGTCAAATCTTCCGCAAACGCTGCGGTTGCACAAGTGGATATCGCAAGCAACGCAAGACCGAGCAGCCGCTTCATGCGCGCTCTTGCTGAATGAGTTTGCGGGTGTGCGACGGCCTATGCTCGACTTGCCGAATGTTCTCCCCGTCGCGCTGCGTGATATAGTCCGTGCGGCTGATGAACCAGACCCCGGCGATGACGCAGGCTATTCCCAGTGCCTGCTGTTTATCCACGGTCTCGCCCAGGAAGATCCCCGAAATCACGCCGACGCTGACATAGCTCAATGCCGTGAACGGCTGCGCGAAACTCAAGTCTGCGTGGTTGAGAACCGCCATCCAATTGAAGAACTGCAAGCTCATGATGCAGATGACGACGATAAAGAGAGGCTCCCGGAATATGGCGAACATCGGCAGCCACGAGTTGGTCTCGCTGGGCAGCTTCAGCACCGCCGTTTTCCAGAATATCTGCAGCGCAGTGTCGATCAGCACCGCCGCAGTAAGGCCGAGGACAAGCCTTAAAGGTATCTTGCGTGGAAGGTTCATCGTCCTTCCATATACGCTTTGATACAATCTTCTCAACTGCGCAAAATAAATTAGCTCTCAACTGACGCGATTGAGCCACATTGCACTTTCTGGTGACGCCAATGTCCAGTTTAAGGGCCGGGCGCCGTTAAGAAAAGTTTATGAAGCACCTTTGTACTTCACAGAGCAGCCATAGGGCCGGGTGACGGCGTTTTCGATAGGCGCGCCGGCCGCCAGTTCGTCGAGGGCCGCGCGAACGTAGTTCTTCGCCGTCTTGATGTCCTCGACAGCAGTCGTCGCCTTGTCGTCGATGCCGCCCATGTAGACCAGCGTGCCTTCTCCATTCACGATGAACATGTGCGGGGTCGTGCGCGCATCGTAGAGATGGCCGACGGCGCCCTCTGGATCGAGAACCACCGCGCTTGGAGCGGCGCCGCGCGCCTTGGTCAGCTTGTTGGCCTCGTCGCCCGTCAGATAACCCTGAGAGCCAGGAGCGGAGGATATGATCGTCAGCCAGACAATGCCCTTTGCGGCCTCCTCCTTCTGCAAGGTTTGCATGTTGTTGGACCCATAATGCTTCCCGACGTAAGGGCAGCCATCGTTCGTCCATTCGAGGACGACGGTTTTTCCGCGATAATCGCTCAGCTTGACGGGCTTTCCGTTCGAGTTGACGGCCGAAAAGTCGGGGGCGCGTTTGCCGATCTCAGGGGCGGCGTAAGCGGCTGCTGTCAGGAGAAATCCTGCGACGGCTATTGCTGCTGACTTCAACAAGGACATCATGCTCCTTTGCTTGGTGTGGGGCTCGCGATCACGGGCTGCGTCTTGATTTCATCGAGGACGAGCCCGGCGGTCAAAATCTGCGGGAGCACGCGCGGTTCCTCGCCGCTTCCCGGATAGAACAGATAAAGAGGCACGCCAGCCCGCCCGAACTGCGTAAGAAGTTCGCTTATTTCGGGGTTGGCTCGCGTCCAATCGCCCTTCAGGTAGGTGATGCCCCCGGATCGAAACGCCTGTGTCACTGCGGTCGTCTTCAGCGCGACCCGTTCGTTGACCTTGCAGGTTATGCACCATGCCGCCGTCAGATTGACGAACACAGGCCGCCCCTCTGCCCTAAGCTCGTCGAGCCTCGCCTTTGTGAAAGGCTCTTCCGCCAGAGCGGAGCTTTCCGCCCTCGCGGCCGCGTTAACCGTCTCAGCGGTTTCCGCCATTGGCAAGGTTACGGCGAGGGTGGCCACCGCAAGCGCCGGCGCGATCGATTTCACGGCCAAAGAGGAGAATGCAGTCTTGTGCGCGAGCCAGGCTGCAAACCCGATTCCCACAACAGCCAGCGCGGCCGCCATCACGCCGTCGCTTCCGGCCTGGATGCTGAGGACCCACACAAGCCAAGCCGCGGTCGCGTAAAGAGGAAAGGCGAGCACCTGCTTCAGCGTGACCATCCAAACGCCCGGCTTCGGCAAAATGTGTTGCAGGGCGGGGCTCAGGCTCAAAATGAAAACAGGGGCCGCGAAACCGAGGCCAAGGCCGAGCATGACCGCCATTAGGACATAGAACGGTTGGGTCACTGCATAACCGATGGCTGCGCCCATGAACGGGGCGGTGCAGGGCGTCGCTGCGATTGCGGCAAGCATCCCCGTGAAGAAATAGCCGGCATTTCCGGGTCTGCGGGAGAAGCTGTCGCCAATCGACATCAGGCCCGCGCCGAACGACACGACGCCGGACAGACTGAGGCCCATCACAAAAAACAGGACCGCTAGCGCCAACACAAAAGCCGGCGACTGGAATTGAAAGCCCCAGCCCAAAGCCGCCGCACTCTCGCGGAAGGTGACGATGAAGGCTGCAATGGCTCCGAAGCTCGCGAGCACGCCGCCGAGATAGGCGATGCCCTGCTGCCAATGACCGTGCTCAGCCTTCTTTGCAAAGGCGAGCGCCTTCAGCGCGAGAACCGGGAAGACGCACGGCATCAGGTTGAGAATGGCTCCGCCAAGGAAGGCGAAAAGGACGGCGAGGCCCACCCCCGAAATACCTCCCGACGCCGCCGCCGACTGTATAGCGCCGCTTCCCGCGCCGGAACTGCCGCCAGGATCGAAAAGACCGCCAGCAGCGGCCGAATCCGGGCCTCGTGAAGCGGAAACCGTGTAGCCGGTTCGCTCGCCTTCACCGCTGCCTCTGGTTAGAACGAGCAAGCCTTCGAGCTTTTCGGGTGTCTCTTTTGTATCGCCCTGCTTAAAGTCGAGCGTGAGCTGGCCGCCGGTAATCTTCATGGGCTGAGGCGCGGGGTTGGAAATGGAGCCCCATGCCAAAGGGAAGAAGCGGGCGTTCTTGACGCCATGAAGAAGCTTCTCGTCTGTTGAAATCTTGAGTCGCAGCGACTCCCTGGCCCGGTTTGCCGAGTACGACGCCACGCCGGGCAACGGGGCCGGCAGAGCAGAGCGGGCTTTTTCGATCTGACCTGCAAAAGCAGAAGGAGATGCGGCGCTGCCGCTCGTCACGGGGAGGGTCAATTCGACATGCTTCTCTTCCGGAATGCAAATTTCCCTGCACACCAGATAAGAGACTTTCGCGCCGAGGGTTACGCTATCGCCTCCGATCTTCTCCGGAACCTTAATTTCCGTCAGAAGCACGACCTCGTCGTTATAGCCGTACTCGGCGAGTGGACCTAGCCGGATCACATGCGGAATTGGCCAAAGGATCGGACCCGCCGAGAGACCTTGCGGCAAGTTCCAGTCGATGGCGGTCGGCTCGCCGGAGTTGCCCGGATTGATCCAGTAGGTGTGCCAGCCCGGATCGATCTTTTCCTGTACCGCGACCATTATCGTCTTGCCGGGCTCGAGAGCGGACTTCTCCGCAAGCAGGTTGACCTCCACGTGATGACGCGGCCCGGACTCTGCGGCCATTGCACATCCCCACCCCGAGGCGGCGAGAACAAACGCCAATACGGATGCAAGCTGCCAATTTCCCATTCGAACCTGCTCTCCCGTGCCGTTTTCGTCTGCTGAAATAGGCCTTCCTGACAACGAAGATCAAGGGCCGGTCATCGGGTAGCCAGCGCTTGAAGGGCTCAAAGCCTCAGGAATTTCAGGCATGCCCTTCTTCTGCAACGCGCATTTTTCGAACTCAAAACGGCGCGACTGCGGCGTTTTTTTGCGAATGCGAAAAGCGCCTCAAAACCGCCCAAAAAAACTCCAAACGGTCAAGATCTAAAGCGGGGCAAGATTATTTTTGTATCCAGACTTGGGCCGGCCTTGTGCTTCCGGCAGCTGGAGGCATTTTGCCTTATGCGCATGCGGTGCAACGGCACAGTTTTCGGGAGTGGGGGATGGACCGCCGCACATGGCTGAAACTCGCGGCATCGACAGCCGGCTTGGCGGCTTTTCCGCTGCGTGTTAACGCGCAAATCAATCTGTCCGAGGCAAGCACTACTGATTCGCAGCCTTTTTCGGAGGAACTGCTCGACGCCTTTGCCCGGCGCCGCGCCGACGAACCGTACAAGGGGCCTGAAAAGCGCGTCGACGAAGCGTTGGCGGGCATTACCTATGAGCAATACCCCCGCGCCATCGTCTACAAGGACGGTCAGGCTATCTGGCGGAAGGACGATGGGCCATTCTGGCTGGAGCCCTACCACACGGCGGGAGCGCTTTTTGCATTTCCGGTCGAGCTTTATACAGTCGAAGCGGGCAGGGCGACCAGGATTCCGTACTCTGCGGATGCTTTCGAATTCAACCCGCCCGCGAAGCAGCCCGCCACGCCTGCTCAGTCTGATTTCGCCGGATTTCGCGCCCTCGGCCAGATCGACAAGCCTGGCGTTTTCAGGGATTTCTTGAGTTTCCTCGGGGCCTCGAACTTTAAGGCCATCGCGACGGGGCAGGTTTTCGGGGTCAGCGCCCGAGCCCTTGCCATCAACACGGGTCAGACAGGCGGCGAAGATTTTCCGCTCTTCCGAAGCTTTTGGATCGAGAGGCCGAAGCCCATCGACCCGTCGCTTATCGTGCATGCGCTTCTCGACAGCCAGAGCGCGGTCGGCCGTTACAAATTCACGGTGACGCCCGGCTTCGACACCATCATTGAGACCGAGACTGTCATCTATCCGCGCCGACTCATCCCGTATGCCGGGATTGCGCCAATCGCGAGCCGATTTTACTTTGGACCGGGGGCTCTGCCCAAACGTCGCGACTACCGGCCGCGCGTCCACGATTCCGAAGCGCTCTGCATTGTCAATGGCGCAGGAGAACAGATTTGGCGGCCGCTCCTCAACCCCGAACGGCTGCAATTCTCCGTCTTCGTAGACAAAGGGCCGAAAGGGTTTGGTCTGATCCAGAAAGACCGGTCATTTGCCAGCTATCAGGATATCGACCAGCAATTCGAAAAGCGGCCCTCTCTGTGGATCGAGCCGCTTGGAGACTGGGGCGAAGGCTCAGTCGACCTGATCGAACTGCCCGCTCCCGAAGAAATCAACGAGAACATTGTCTGCTTCTGGCGTCCCAAGGATGGCCTCGGCCCGGGCATCGGGCACCGCTATCACTATCGCATGCACTGGTGCTGGAACCCTCCCATCGAGAGCAAGAAGGCGACAGTGCAGCAGACGCGCGTCGGCGAAACGAGGGCCGGGGAGATCGCTTTCGTGGTTGATTTTGCGAATACGGACCTTTGCGAGGGATGCAACGCCGCCGCCGTCATGCCGAATGTGACAGCTTCGGCCGGTGAGGTGCGCAATCCCAGGCTGGCCGCCGGACCAAGCGCAGCGACGCGGCGGCTCCGATTCGAATATGCGCCGTCGGGTGGTAATCCCGCCGATTTGCGCGCTCAACTTGTCGTCGACGGAAAGCCGGTTTCGGAAACATGGATTTTTCGATGGGCGCGATAATCGGGCGCCCCTAGTCAAATTGAGCTGGCCGACCCCATTCGCTGGCGCCGAGCTGAAGCTCGTTCATATCTCGTCATTCTGGAAAAACTCTAGGGGCTTTCAACTCACATGGATCGGCGGGACGTCCTCAAACTCAGCGCGGGCTTCGCCGCGGCTCTGTTTTTGGCGCGAGACGCTGTGTCCATTGGCGCTGCTGAGTCTCTCGTCAGCCTGCCAATGGGCGAGAGCACGCGGTTCTCCGAGGATGTCGTAATCGAACGCGCGCGCCAGCTTTCGCAAGCCCCCTATGCGCCACCGGAAGATACCATCCCAGCCTCATACAAAGACCTTAATTATGATCAGTATCGTGCAATCCGCTTCAAGAAAGATTTGGCGCTGTGGAGGAACGATAATCTAAGCTTTACGGCCGAATTCTTCAGTGCGGGATATATCTACTTAACCCCTGTCCAAATTTTCGTCGTAGACGCAGGTAATGCTGCGGAACTCAAATACCACCCCGACCTCTTCACATACGGTCCCGAAGTGAGCAGGCCGCCGGATAACACAAATCCAGGCTTTTCAGGTTTCCGCTTGCACACGCTCATAAACAGGCCAGATATCATGGACGAGTTTGTGGTTTTCCAGGGAGCAAGTTACTTCCGGTCGAGGGCGCCGGGCCAGGATTACGGCATGTCCGCGCGCGGACTCGCGATCAACACGGCGCAGCCGCCCGCAGATGAGTTCCCTATTTTTCGGACTTTCTGGCTCGTCAAACCAGCGCCGGGCGCATCGACTGTCACGGTTTTTGCGTTGCTAGACAGTGTAAGCGTCTCGGGCGCGTATAAATTTGTCATCTCCGCCGGGCAAAACACTGTCATGGATGTGGACTGCACGCTTTTCCCGCGCAAGACGATGAATTATGCAGGCATTGCCCCTCTGACGAGCATGTTCTACTTCTCGCCGGGCGACGACTACCGCGCCGACGACGTCCGGCAGCGCGTGCACGACTCCGATGGGCTTTCCATCTGGAACGGCAAGAACGAACACATTTGGCGCCCGCTGATAAACCCGGGCAAAAACCAGTTTTCCGCTTTTGCCGATAACGGCCTCAAGGGGTTCGGTCTTCTCCAACGCGAGCGCCGGGCCGATCGCTACCAGGACTTTGACGCCAAATATGATCTTCGCCCAAGCGTCTGGGTAGAACCGAGAGAGGCCTGGGGCGAAGGGTCTGTGGACCTGATTGAACTTCCAACGAAGACTGAGTATTTTGATAATATCGTTGCGTTCTGGCGCCCGAAGGAACCCCTTCAGGGCGGGGCGACATATACGTATCGCTACCGCCTTACCTGGTGCGCTGAACCACCGATTCGCTTCAATTTCGCGCGCGTCGTCCAGACCCTGGTCGGCGCTTCGCCTCAGCATAAGGGGATGCGCCAGTTTTTTGTCGATTTCGCCGGTACCGACGAGTTCAAACTTTGCGATGATGTTGACGATTTTTGCGGCGCGACGAACGGAAATGTGGAACTAACAGCGAGCGCAGGGACTATCGTGAACGTTGCTATCCGACGGAACCGGATTTCAGGCGGCCATCGGGTCAGTTTCGAATATGAGCCTGCGGCTGGCGCCTTGGAAGCAGACCTACGCTGTAGCTTGGTTGCAGAGGGCAAGCTGGTTTCCGAAATTTGGGTTTATCGTTGGACGGCTTGAGGGCAAGGATGCACGATACTTTTCCGCTTTCCGAGACCCCTCCTATCCCGGCTTCCAGGGTGCAATCGGTTTTTGCGCCGCAGAGTCTCGACCGTTTCGACCGTTCCACCCGCCGCCAGGCCAAGCCCGACAGGGAAGCCTTTTGGCGCAGAGCGTTCGTCTTCGGGGGCTCCTTCGTCATCACGGCATACCTTATTCGTGAACTCTACCTCGTTCTCAGCGTGGGAAGCTTTGCGGCGCTCGAAATCGCTTTGATGGTGCTTTTCACGATCAACATTTTCTGGCTCTCGCTTTCCTTCATGACGGCGCTCGCCGGATTTGGGGTTATCGCGTCCGGCATGCGAAGATCGCTCGTCGATCCGAAGGATTACGATTTGCGAACTGCGCTCACGGGCAAAACCGCGCTCCTCGTCTGTACCTATAATGAGGACCCTGCCCGTATCTTTGGCATGGCCGTCGCCACGATGGGATCGATCGCCAAGCTCGGCCAGCAGGGCAGCTTCGACCTTTTCATTTTGAGCGACACGACCGACCCCGACATCTGGGTGCAGGAAGAGGCCGCTTTCCAAGCCGTTCGGGAACGCGAACCTGTGGGCTCGCGCATATTCTACCGGCGGCGGTCGGCCAACACGGGCAAGAAGGCGGGTAACATCGGGGATTGGTGCCGCAAATGGGGGGCCAATTACGAGTATATGCTCGTACTCGATGCCGACAGCCTCATGACGGGCGAGGCCGTCGCCAAGCTCGCGGCCATCATCGAGAAGAACCCGGATTTCGGTCTCGTCCAAACGGTGCCGCTTTCGATCGGGCGGAACACGCTCTTCGCCAGGCTCCAGCAATTTGCAGGCCGGCTTTACGGGCCGATGCTTGCCACCGGGCTTGCCTTTTGGCACAGGGGCGTCAGCAATTTCTGGGGCCACAACGCAATCATTCGTACCCGCGCCTTCATCGAGAGCGCGGGTCTCCCCATGCTGCCGGGCAAGCCGCCATTTGGCGGACAGATTCTCAGCCACGACTTCGTCGAGGCCGCTCTTCTGAACCGCGCGGGCTGGCGCGTTGTCATGGTCCCGGATTTGCCCGGCTCTTATGAGGAAATCCCGCCAAGCCTGATCGACTTCGCCATCCGGGACCGCCGGTGGGCGCAAGGCAATCTGCAGCACTCTCGGGTGCTTTTCGCCCATGGCCTTCACTGGTGCAGCAGGGTGCACATGGCCATGGGGATCATGGCTTATGTCTCGGCCCTTGTGTGGTTCCTGTTCCTTGTCATAGCGCTGTCGCTCACGCTTCAATCCATCTACACGCTGCCGCAGTACTTCCCTGACGGCTTTTCTTTGTTTCCGAAATGGCCGATGCAGGACAGCGCGCGGTCCTTGGAACTCTTGATCCTGACGCTTGGCGTTTTGCTCATGCCCAAGCTCTTCGCTTACGTGCTTGCGATCATGGACGGCAAGACGCGGCGCGGCTTCGGAGGCGCTTTCATTTTGTTCGGGGGCGTGCTCGTTGAAACCGTTCTGTCCTCGTTGTTCGCTCACATCATGATGCTGTTGCAGTCCTCGGCGGTGATCGACATCTTCCGCGGGCGCGATAGCGGGTGGAAGCCCCAACGGCGGGGCGACGGGTCTCTGCCGATTTGGGAAATCATGCAGTTTCACTCCGTGCACATGACGCTCGGGATTGGCCTTGCGGCGCTGACATTCTATTCGTCAACCATTCTCTTTCTTTGGATGCTGCCGGCGTCTCTCGGCCTTGTGCTTTCAGGGCCGCTTTCGGCCTGGTCGGCAAAGAGGTCGGCGGGAGAGGCATTCCGCCGTATCGGGCTCCTCCAAATAGAGGAGGAGAAGGCGCCGCCGCCGATCGCAAAAGAGGCTGCGGAAGCCCAGGACAAGCTGGAAAAGGCCGCGCTTGAACACGAAGCCATCACTCAGCTTGCGCGTAATCCAAAGCTTCGCCGGCTGCATCGCGAACTGATTCAAATGCAGCCTATCACGCTTGAATCGCGGATTTCGCCCAATCTTGCCATTGGACGTGCAAAATTGGAGGTCTCCGCAAATTTGACGGATTTGCTTAATCTATTGAAGCCGGGCGAAAAGGCGGCACTGCTTTCCGACCCGGAAAGCCTTGCGCGCCTTGAAGCTTTTATCCCCGCCGAAATTCCGCCAGAAACGGCGCACCAATCATCGGCTTAGGCTTTGGAGCAGACTTCCTAGCTCCAACAAACAAGGGAAACGACATGTCACCCATGAAGGTCATGCCGCTTCTTCTGACAGGTATAACTCCCTTCGTTATGGTGTCAGGGACAGCGCGCGCCGCCGAACCGCAAATCATACTCGCTCAAGCGCAGACGCCGCAGCAACTGGAAGAAGACAAGAAAAAGAAGCTGCAGCAGCAACAACAGCAGCAGCGCGGGCAGGGCCAACCGCAACAGCAGCAGCCGCATGCTCAACAGCCGCAGCAACCGCAGCCTCGAAATGCCCAGGGCGCGCAGCCTCCGCAGCAACAGAACGCGCAGGAGCAACAGCAAAAGGCTCTAGAGCAGCGTCAGCAACAACAAAGGGCGCTGGAGCAACAGCACCTTCAACAGCAAAAGCAAGCCCAGGAGCAACAACAAAAGGCGCTAGAGCAGCGTCAGCAGCAGCAAAAGGCGCTGGAGCAACAGAACCTGCAGCAGCAGAAGCAAGCCCAGGAGCAACAACAAAAGGCTCTAGAACAGCGTCAGCAGCAACAAAAGGCGCTGGAGCAACAGAACCTGCAGCAGCAAAAGCAGGCCCAGGAGCAACAACAAAAGGCTCTAGAGCAGCGTCAGCAGCAACAAAAGGCGCTGGAGCAACAGAAGCATCTCCATCAGCAGGCCCAGGAAAAGGCTATCGATCAGCAAAAGGCGGCGGCAGCTCAGCATCAACAGGAGCTTCTGAAACAGCAGGAAGCTCAACGCAAGGCTATGGAAGACGCTCGCATCCGAAACGATCAAGTGAAGATGCGCCAGCTTCAGGACCAGCAACGCCACACAGAGCAGGAGGTCCAGCTTGAGCGGCAGCGGGCCGCGATGCAGCAGCAGCAGGCCCAACAACAGCGTGGCATCTTGCGCCGTGAACTTTCTGTCGAGGAGCAAAAAGCCAAAGCGGAGCGTGAGGCCCATCGGGCGGATCGCGAAAGGCTGATCGAGCAGCAACGGCGGATGGGGGAAGCCGAGCGCAGCCAGGCCGCGATCAATGAGCGCCTGAGGCTGCAAAACGAGCGCCTTCGCGTGATCGCTTCGCAGCGTCGGGAAATCGTGGATGCGGGCGGCCATAAGTACATCCAGGAACCCGGCAACCGGACAATCTTTTCGGTGAACAATCAGACCTTCATCCGACACGACGAGTCTGTGAACTTCCGTTTATACGGCGGAAACGCGCAGACACAGCGTGGACCGAACGGCAACATGATCTCGAACATCTACCGGCCAGACGGCGGCCGCATCGAAGTCGAGGTCGACTCGTATGGCCGGCCAATGCGCCGCGTCCGCTATCTGCCTGATGGCCGGCGGTTTGTTCTCTTCGAAAACAGAGCCATCGCAGCCGGGATAGGGCTTGCCGCCCTTGGCGCCTTCGTTGTTTCACTGCCGCCCGCTCACGTGGAAATCCCGCGTAGCCAGTACATCGTCGACGCCAGCGCCGCTTCCGAGGACGACATCTATGGAGCGCTGCAGGCGCCTCCCGTGGAACCCCTCGATCGCACCTACTCGCTCGACGAAGTTCTAGCGAGTGTGAGCCTTCGCGAGCGTCATGCGGTGCATCAGCATCGACACCATCAACTTCGAGTTCGGATCGGCGGAGATTGGCCCCGAGCAAGCCGTCATGCTTGAGTTCGTCGCGGCCGCAATCCGCGACGCGTCGAACGCCAATCCCGGCGAAGTCTTCCTCATCGAAGGCCATACCGACGCCGTGGGTTCGGACCAAGACAATCTAAGTCTGTCCGATCGCCGGGCCCAGACCGTTGCGGATGTTTTGTCGCAGCAATTCAGCGTGCCGCGTGAGAACCTTGTGACGCAAGGATACGGCGAGCAGTTTCTGCTTGTCTCGACCGATGGGCCGGAACGCCGAAACCGGCGTGTGGTTGTCAGACGTATCTCGCCGCTTCTCCAAGGGGAGCAAAACCGCTACACCAGCGGATATGGCGCTCCAGACACTCCAGAAGGAGAGGCCCGGCAGTAACGGGTTAAATAAGAGGAAGCGGACAGAACGTCCGCTTCCTTGCCGAGGGGGCCATGGATATCCTGACTCTGCTTTGGACCGCTCTTAGCTTCGTCCTTAGCATTCTTTGGTCGCTTGTCTGGTTCGTGCTGCGCGACCTGATCTCCACCCTCCTTTGGATCCTCATTGTCGCCTGGCTTCTTTTGAGCGTTCGCTATCGCAGCTTCGTCGGCGGTTCGGTAGCCATGCTGCGCTACGGTCGCTATGGGCTGAACATCTTCTGGCGCTGGCTGCGTGGAACGCCATCCTCCGCTCTCGCGCTCCCGTCCCCGAAGGTGATCACGAAAGAGGTCGTCAAATACGTTCCTTCAAAAAGGCGCCACCGGCCCTTCGGGACAATGTCGATTTCCGAGCAGCTGAACATGATTTTGGTTGGCGCTCTTTACCTCCTCTTCTTCAATTAAAGTCGCCCGCGGTACGGTCGGCAACTCTGCCTTGAAAACATATAAACATATCTTTATAAGGCGTTCATGACGAGGGCGATCATGGATAGCTTTGGCGACGCCGTTGCGCGCCTGCGGGCGGCTGCGGAGCCGACTCGCCTTCGCCTCCTCCGGCTCCTTCAGAATGGCGAGTTCAACGTCAAAGACCTGACTCAGCTTCTGGGTCAGAGCCAGCCCCGCGTCAGCCGCCATATCAAGCTTTTGGCCGAAGCCGGCTTGATCGAGCGATATCAAGAGGCAAGCTGGGTGTTCGTCCGCGCTTCGTCCGATCCGGGGGTTCGCAGCTTTATCGAAGCGGCCCTTTCGATGATCGCGGCGCACGATCCGCAAATCCTGCGCGATGCCGAACGCGCAGACAAAATCCGGGCCGCTCGCTTGCTCCTCGCTCAGACCTATTTCGACGAAAACGCCGCCGAGTGGGATCGAATCCGATCGCTGCACGTTCCCGAGCGCGACGTGGAAGCGGCCATTCTGGAAGCTCTTGGCCCTGGCCCCTTCGAGCTTTTGCTGGACCTTGGCACGGGGACCGGACGCGTTCTTGAACTCGCCGCAGGCCGCGCGCGCCGCCTCGTCGGCGTGGACACAAACCGCGAGATGCTGAAGTGCGCTCGCGTCCGCCTTGACAAAGCGGAACTCGTCAATTGCAGCGTTCGGCTCGCCGACATTTACAATCTTCCTTTTTCCGAGGAAAGCGCAGGAGCCGTTGTTATTCACCAGGTGCTGCACTTCCTTGATAATCCGAAGGCTGCTCTAATAGAAGCGATTCGCGTGTTGCAGCCGGGTGGCCGTCTCGTCCTGGTCGACTTTGCGCCTCATAACCTCGAGTTTTTGCGGCAGGAGCACGCGCATGTCCGCCTGGGTTTCGCGGCGGGTGAAATCGCGGCATGGCTCGGGGAATGCGGGCTCGGCTCCAGTACCTACCGGGAACTGCAAGCCGATCATATGAACAACAACGCGCTGACTGTCGCCGTTTGGGCGGGCGAGAAAGCCAGCGCAAAAACGCAAAGATGGAGGGCCGCTTCGTGACGGAGGAAAGCATGCACTACCACGCGAAACGTCCGCCGATCGCGGTCAGCTTCGAGTTCTTTCCTCCCAAGACGGCCGCGATGGAGACATCGCTGTGGAACGCGATCGACAAACTCGAGCCGCTTGCCCCGGATTTCGTCTCGGTTACATACGGAGCGGGAGGATCGACGCGCGAGCGGACACATGCGACGATATCCCGCCTCCTGAAGGAAACCTCACTGAAACCCGCTGCGCATTTGACCTGCGTTGCGGCGACGAAGGAGGAGATCGACAATATCATTCGCGGTTATTGGGAGGATGGCGTCCGCCATATCGTCGCCCTGCGCGGCGACCCGCCCGAAGGCGTTGGGACAGCCTACGTCCCATTCCCTGGTGGCTATTGCAACGGCGCCGATCTGACCGCAGGCATCAAGCGGATCGCCGATTTCGAAGTTTCCGTCTCGGCCTATCCCGAGAAGCATCCCGAGTCCCCCACGGTCGAGACCGACCTCGACATGCTGCAGGCGAAGGTCGATGCCGGAGCGACGCGCGCCATGACGCAATTCTTCTTCAACAATGACTGCTACTGGCGCTATCTCGAACGCGTTCGCGCCCGCGGCATCAATATTCCCATCGTGCCGGGGCTGATTCCCATCCACAATTTCAAGCAGGTGGCGAATTTCGCTTCACGCTGCGGAGCATCGATTCCAGCCGACGTTGCGGAGCGCTTTGAGGGCTTGACGGAAGATCCAGAGACAACGGAGCTTGTTGCGACGACGGTTGCGGCCGAACAGGTCACGGACCTCGTAGCAGGTGGAGTTACGGAGTTTCACTTCTATACATTGAACCGCGCCAATCTCGTTTACGCCATCTGCCATTTGCTGGGGATCAGACATCACGAACCGTGCGTCGCCCCGCACCGCGCAACGGCATAAGGATCAATCCGCATGGACCGCAACGAACGTATCGCCGCCCTTCACGCCGCCGCGAAAAGGCGCATTCTCATTCTCGATGGCGCGATGGGAACTATGATCCAGCGTCACAAGCTGCACGAGGCCGATTATCGTGGCGAGCGCTTCAAGGATTGGCCTTGCGATCTGAAGGGCAATAATGACCTTCTGGTGCTGACCAAGCCCGGCATTATTCGCAGCATTCACGAAGCCTATCTTGAGGCGGAGTCCGATATCATTGAAACGAACACCTTCAATGCGCAGACCGTGTCTATGGCGGATTACGGCATGGAGGCGCTCGCTTTCGAGATCAACGTTGCGGCGGCAAAACTGGCGCGCGAGGCTGCTGATAAATACACGGCGCTCACGCCGGAAAAGCCCCGTTTCGTGGCCGGCGCCATCGGGCCGACGAACCGCACGGCGTCCCTCTCGCCGGACGTCAACAATCCCGGATTTCGAAACATCACCTTCGATGAGCTGGTCGCGGCCTATACCGAGCAGGCGCGCGGCCTGATCGAAGGCGGCGTGGATACGATCCTGATCGAGACCGTGTTCGACACGCTGAATGCGAAGGCAGCCGGGTTCGCGGTCAAGGAAACCTTCGATGCGATGGGCATCGAACTGCCGCTCATGATATCGGGAACAGTTACGGATCTCTCAGGACGCAACCTTTCCGGCCAGACCCCCGAAGCCTTCTGGTATTCGCTGCGGCATTTGAAGCCGTTCTCCATCGGCATGAATTGTGCATTCGGCGCGGAGCAATTGCGGCCGCCTATAGCGCAAATCTCCAAAGCGGCTGATACGCATGTCAGCGTTTATGCGAACGCTGGGCTTCCGAACGCCATGGGCGAATATGATGAGACGCCGGAGTTCATGGCCGGCGCCATGCGGTCCTGGGCGGCCGACGGCCTGATAAATATTGTCGGCGGATGTTGCGGTACGACCCCGGATCATATTAAAGCCATTGCGAAAGCAGTTGCGCCGTTCCCGCCACGAGAGATTCCTGCAATCGAGCCGCGTTTGCGGCTTTCGGGGCTTGAACCTTTTGTGCAAGGACCGTGAATTTTCACCCGCAAGATCATCTGTAGCTGTGCTGAAAAAATAGGCAAAATCGAAGGCATTTTGCTGAATATTTCGGCGGAGAATTATGTTCCGACGTAGTGCGTTGCTGTGCTAGTCTTTACGTTGTACTGACACCAAAACTCCACATCTGGTCCAGGCTATGAAGGGCTGATGCACTGCAGGGGGCTGCATGGCGACGATCACAGCTTTGAAAAATCCGTCTACAGTCGCTCCGCTCGACAAATACAGCCCAGGGTCCAGGTATTGCGAGCTGATAGGTTCAGTCGAAAACCGTAACCGCCATCTGACGGCTCTTTGGCATCGCCTTCAGCAACTCGAGCTTCAACAGCTCCGCCAGCGGTCGGAAGATGCGGAACGGGAGCTGTATACCCTCGGCATTACTTTCACGGTCTATAGCGACCGAACCGCGATCGACCGCATATTGCCGTTCGATGTGATCCCGCGCGTGATCACAGCCGCCGATTGGCGTACGATCGATCGCGGCGTCAAGCAGCGCATCAAGGCGCTGAATCTCTTTCTTTGGGACATCTATCACGACCGCAAGATCCTCAAAGACGGTATTGTGCCGTCCGATCTCGTGCTAGGAAACACATGCTACCGCCCGGAAATGGTTGGCTTCAACCCCCGTTGCGGCACCTATATCCACATCGGCGGAACCGACATCATCCGTGATCCACGTGGCGATTTCTACGTGCTGGAAGACAATGGCCGGACACCGTCTGGCGTGTCTTATGTTGTGGAGAACCGGCATCTGATGCAGCGGGCCTTCCCCGATCTCATGCATGGCTTCGCGATCGAGAGTGTTTCCGAGTACGGCACGCAGCTCGGGAACAAGCTTATCGAGGTCGCCCCGCCCGGCATCTCCAATCCTCAGGTCGTGCTGCTCTCGCCCGGCGTATTCAACTCGGCCTATTTCGAGCATGTTTTCCTTGCTCGCGAAATCGGCATTCCGCTCGTCGAAGGACGCGACCTGTTCGTAGATGACGACAAGGTGTTCATGAAAACCGTGTCAGGTCCGAAGCCTGTCCACGTTATCTACCGCCGTATTAACGACGATTTCCTCGACCCGGAAGCCTTCAAGCCCGAAAGCGTGCTTGGCGTCAAAGGCTTGATGCGCGCTGCCCGCAAGGGAAACCTTACGCTCGCAAACGCTGTCGGCACGGGCGTCGCCGACGACAAGGCGGTTTATGCCTATGTTCCGCGCATCATCAAATACTATCTCGACGAAGAGCCAATCCTGCCCAACGTCAAGACCCATATTTGCCGGGAGGCGGATGCTTTGGCGTACACGCTCAGTCATCTCGGCGAGCTTGTCGTGAAGCCTGTCGGGGAGTCCGGCGGGTACGGCATCTGCGTGGGACCGAAAGCGACGAAGGCCGAACTCGATCTCTGCCGGGATCAGTTGAAGGCGAATCCATCCAACTATATAAGCCAGCCGATGATCGAGCTTTCGGTTTGTCCGACGCTTTGCGATGACGGGGTTGAGGCGCGCCACGTCGATCTCCGGCCGTTCGCGGTGACAGGCGAGGAGACCTGGCTCCTGCCGGGCGGCCTCACGCGCGTCGCCCTTCGCAGGGGCTCCATCGTCGTGAATTCGAGCCAGGGCGGTGGAACGAAGGATACCTGGGTTCTGAAGGAAAATGGCGCTTGAGCAGTCTTCTCTCACGATACGCCGAAAGCGTCTTCTGGATGGCGCGCTATTTCGAGCGCGCCGAAAGCCTGGCCCGGATCATAGAAACGCAAACGTCATTCCAGCGTGGGAGGAGCGACAATTCCTGGGCGTGGATCGTCGCGCTTTATTCCGATGAGAAGGGGTTCGCGAAAGCCTTTTCCGAGCCGAACGCGGAAAATGTCATTCGCTATTACATGGCCTATAACGACAATCCAGGCTCCGTCTTGGCGACAATACGATGCGCGCGCGAAAACGCCCGGGCGCTGCGCCCGATGCTGTCGACGGGCATGTGGTATCAGCTGAACGACTTCTATAACCGCCTGTTCGCGTTCGGCCCCAGCGACTTCTCCGAGGTTCGCCTGTCGCGCACCTGCGATGCCATCAAACGCGGCTGCTATGCGCAAATGGGCGTGGCCGAGAACACCCTTTACCACGATGAGACCTGGCCTTTTTTCCGGCTTGGGCTTTATCTCGAGCGGGCCGACCAGACGAGCCGCCTTCTGGATGTGCGCTTCGCCAAGCAGGTGACGGGCGTGGCGCGCGATGAGGGGCGCCACGACTTCACCTTCTGGACGATCCTGTTGCGCGCGGCTTCTGCGTATCACGCCTACCGGCGTGTTTCCCCGCATCACATCGACCCGAGCGAGGTTGCTCAATTCCTGATTTTCGATCCGCGTCTGCCGCGTTCCCTTGCTTTCTGCCTCGGAGAAATCCAGGCGATGATCGAGTTTCTGCGGCGTAACTGCGGGCTGAAGAACGCCGCTGGAGCCGCGGAGGTGGCGGAGCGAATGATCGAGGGGCTCGAAGCGGCCAGTAAGGATGAGCGTCTGCTTGAGAACCTCCATAAGTTCAACGACTGGGTGCAGCTGAGCATCATCAACCTGACGAATGAGCTGGGGAAGGCGTTCTTCGGCTATGCCCAGACGCCGGAGGCGCCTCGCGCGCCGAGCCAGACGCAATCGCAGACAATGGAGCGCTGATCGCCGCGCCCCTCGCCTTCCTCATCCGCGCCAAGATTGATCCATAACGTCATCCTGTCGATGAATTCATGGATTAGGTATTCACCCCTGCCGCGAAGCAGATACATTTTCGCGGGGGAAAGAGCTTTTGACGAGAAACCCTTACAGCCTTCGCGCGCCCATTTCCGCAGCCGCTTACGGCGCCGCCAGACCATTTCCGGCGGCCGCGCGGGCGGATTTCGCGTTGGTCGCGGATCGCTCAGCTCCGAAGAAGGCGCCACCGCCTGACTTCGCCCTTTTCGCCAGCGCGGCCGCGCCCGCCGGGGCCACGCCCGCAGGCTATGCGCTTGTCGCGGACACAAGGGCGATCATCGCCAACCCCTGGTCCAAGCGCGCGCTCTACGTCGCCATCGCCATCGCGTTTCTTCTGCACCTTGCGGTCCTGACGCCGTTTGTGCTGCGGCCCGCTGCCGGTGTTTCCGAACCCGCCCGCGAGCTGGGCATGGAGGAGGGCGCGCCCGAGCACCTGAACGTCTCCGTTATCAGCGAGGCTGACCTCAAGCGCCTCAGCTCCGACCCCTTCCGCCAGGAAGCGCCTCCTTCGCCTGCGCCGGCCGAGACGCCAGCGCCTCCGCCGGAACCTGAAGCGGCGCCCGAGCCGACGCCGCAACCTCCCGTGAAGGAAGCGAGCGCCGCCTCTTCGCCGACGCAGCCCGATGCGCCAGACAAGAAGAGCCTGCCCTTCGATCCCGCGGGCTACATCGCGAAAATGTCCGAGCAGTTCAGCTTCCAGCTCAAGCAGTCTGTCAAGGCGGCCGAAGAGCGGCGCGATCAGGCCCGGCAGGCGTCGCGCCAGTCCGGCAACGTGAAGTCCTTCCGGCCGGGCGCGACGCACCAGGGGAAATCCGATGAGTGGGAGCGCAAGGTGATCTGGGCGCTCGCCGCCACCAAGCCCATGGGGAACGGCAAGTGGGGCAGCGCCGTCGTGACCTTCGCTGTTTCGGATGGCGGCCAGGTCCAGGGCTTGAGACTTATAAAGAGCAGCGGCGACAACTGGCTCGACGAGGGCGCGCTGTTAGCCGTGAAGCAGGCGCGGATGCCAGCCCCGCCGCCCGGCCTGCCGTCCGGCGACCGGGTTTTCAACATCGAGTATATTTCGCTGCCGGACCATTAACCGCCGCGAAAGGAGCGACGCCATGCCCGCCACGCCAAAGTCCGAAGCGCGCACCCGCGCTTTCGCGCGCGTCATCGGCCCGTTCCTCGTCATCGTTCCCGGCATCATCGCGGCTCGCGCGCCGGATACGGGCGTGCAGCTATCGGCATTTTTCGAAAACGCGGCGCTGGTGTGGATCACGGGCGGCCTCCTCGTCTTTGCGGGGCTGTTCATCATCGCGAACCATCAATACTGGTCGAGCGCGTCCGCGATCCTGATTTCCCTCTTCGGCTGGTTCCTGGCGCTTCGCGGGCTGGCGCTTCTGACCGTCCCGCATTTGTATGAGAAAGCTAGCGTCGAGGCGATGAACGCGATTTCCCTCGTGCGGATCGGTTTCGGCCTGCTTGTCCTCGCCGGTCTTTGGCTGACCTATACGGGCTGGATCGCGAAGCCGCCACCGCATCCTTAAGCGCTCACTAGCCTTCGGTTTAGGTTGGATTGGAAGATTTGGACCAATTTTCGCTGTTATCCGTCGGAGAGTTGAGCGCGCTTCTCTTGAACCCGCGATTTTAGGAAAAAGCGCCTTTCCGAGAGGTTAATCGATACAACGCATTGATCTCAAAGGGAAAATTATGGAGCGCGCTTGCCCCGGCGAGACGATAAAGGCTCCCGCCACGGTTAATATGCGCGGCCGGATTATATTTAACGGACTTTACCGCGCCCACTTGCGTCTAAAAATATAATCCATTAACCATACGGAAAAGCTCTGTATTTTCAAAGGCTTAATCGTAAACCAACAGACGCGAGGGGCTCTCGCTTTACGACTAATTAACGAACTTCGGGCGATTTTGGTCCAGAATAAATCCCTCCGCGCCGCCGTTAACCATCTTTCCGTTAACGCCCAAGCCCTCGCCGTGTGGCGTCTGCCTCCCCGATGATATCCTCGATGGTGGCATACTTGCCAGGCCCGCTCGCGATGCCCTTGTCCCAGGCGTCCATCAGATATTGCGCTACCTCATCCGAAAGAGTGGCGTCCTCTTCCTCAAGGCGCTCGAAGGGATGACGACCCAAACTTGCCGCAAGCGCAATCAGCAGCTCTTCTCGCTCATCGGCCGGGAGCGATAACGCCTGTTCAGCAATGATCTTCGCGCGTTCGTCCATGGCTCTAATTTGCGCGGTCCAGTGGGATGGCTGCAAGCTTATTAATCTTCGATGCTATCTGTCGCGAGAGGCATGACGAATGTGAACGATAGCGACGTGCTTCGCCGCTTCGTCGATTTCGTAAAAGATGAGGTACGGATAGCGGCCTACGACGAGCATCCTCAAGCCCGGCGTAGCCGTTTCGGGGCCGGACATGGGAAACAGGGCCAGGCTCTCGATCCGTTTTCGTATCCGGGATTTCACCGCGCTGGCCGCTCGCGGATTATGCTCAGCGACATCTTTGAAAATGAAATGCAAATCGCCTAGCGCTTGCGGCGTGTAGCGAACCTTATAGGCCATGGCGCTTGTAAAACGCCGTGACCTCCTCATCACTGACAAACTCGCCGCGCCGGGCTTGCGCGCGCCCCTCAGCCACGGCGGCCTCCTCGTCAGGCGACAGCCGGTATGGCCCCACCCGATCCGCCTCGATGGCGAGCAGGATTTTCAGCGCCTGCTCCTGCGCTTCCTTCGGCCAGGAGGGGAGGCGGTCGATCACATGTTCCAGCGCTTTGTCCATGCTGTAATAAACCATTTTCAGGAAGCGAGCGCAATTGAGGCGCGCCCTTTACAGCCGCTTCCGTGCGGCGATCTCATCCAACGTCACGGAAGGTTCTCCGCGATCGTAAGCGGCGAGCCGGTCTTCAGCCTCGTCGTACCATGCTTCGTCGACAGACTCATCGGACTTGCCAAGGCTTTCCGCCAGGGGGCGATAATCACTTCCGCTCCTCGCCGGGCAGCCCCAATGCTTGCCCGGTGATGATTTTCGCGCGCTCATACATAACTCAAATGTGCTCCGCCAGGGAAGAGAACGCAAGTCTCGCGGCAGGGCGCGGGATTGACTTGAAGGCTACGATCTCTGAACGGAGTGACCCGAAGCAGCGCGTCGCCTTCGCCGCAAGACAAAAATTACTGTTGTGGATAGTGATAGGTCTAGCGTTAAATCACGCAGGGTGGTCGTAGAGAGAGCGCGTTCATTTGACTTAGGCTTATGGATTCATACCTTGATATTGCTCATAAGGTGCTTCAAGTCTCTCGTCGTCCAATGACGGCGAAAGGCATCCTTGAGGCTGCTTACAAGGCAAGGATCGTCCCATCGTACCTCTATGGAAAAACACAGGAAAAGACTCTTCAAGCCCGCCTTAGCGAGGATATTTTATACAATCAAAGGTCTTTATTTTTTCGGACGCAGCCAGGTTACTTCTTCCTTGCCGAGTTGATTTCAGACCCCACAATCCCTGATAAATTTAAGGAGCGATTTCCAGCGCGCCGGAGGACTCGCGATCTTCATCGAGAGCCATCTCTCGCAATCGATGCAGCGTTTGTGAAAAATTGCGGTTCGAAGCTTCTTAACGATTGGACGGCCTTCCTGCGCAACGCTGAAGCATGCAATGCGGTTCATTATCGCCAGTTTCGCGATGAGATGAGCGGATCGCTTGTTGTGTGGACCTTCTCAATGGTCCGACGGCATAGCGAGGTGCTTTCCTATCGCTTAGGGCGTTATCGAGACGACCGGGATACATTTCTCAACAAGCGCACAATCGGTTTTCCGGGCGTGGTCAGTTTTTTTGACCGCACTCTCTTCTCGGACGGAGATTACGGCGCAAAAGAAAATTCGCTTGCCGTCATCCTTTCTGACCTGGATATTTCTGCCGCAACCATACATGGCCTAGAGATTGATTCGCCCAAACACAAGTTCACCCTTCCCATTGAGCAAGATTCTAAAAGAAGTGTCTTGCTTCTAGTCATGGATTGGACGTGTCCTGAATGGTTTGAACCGACGACTCGCCGACTATCTCTCAACGACCCGCAGTGGATCGATCTGCGTATAATGCCGAATAACTTAGAAGATTTTGAGCCTTGGACGTTAGCGATCCTCAATGCCTTAGAAAAATTCAACAATGACGATCATTCCAGCCGAGAAGACGGCTTTCCTCAGGTATGAATTAGAGAACAGAAACGCTCACCGCAAAAAGCGCGCGCTTCAGGAAATCACCCACCTCTACCGGCTCGGTTTTCAGCTCAACGCAGAAGGACGGAATGCCTTTGGAAAGCTGATAAATGGTATGGTTCTTTCTGAAAAGGATGCCAAGGTAGTAAGGTGGTGTTTGAACGCCTTGGCGAGGCTTGGAAAGCGCCAAGAGTTCGAGCACCTACGTCGAACTGGCTCTGCAGAAGCATGAGGATAAGCCAGAAATCGTAGCAGCGGCTGTCGCCGCTCTAGCTCATTTTTATAATGGCAATTTGACATCTCTTGCCTGCCTCAAGAGCGTGGATCCCGCTGTAAGAACGCTCGCAGCCCTGCAAACAACATCTCCAAAAAAGCTTAACCTCGACTCGCTTAGAATAAACATCGAAACAGCGGACAGAGAAGTTCTTAAATTATCGCTAATTACCATCGGTCTAAACAAAGATATAGAGCATCTTTTTGATCCGCGACACCGGAACGGTAAGATCGTAAAGGCTCTCGGCCAGCACGATGATAAAATTGTACGTCAATATAGTGTTTGGGCAGTACTCGAGAATAATGAGCTAACGCTTGAAGATCTTGGAATATCGTTTCTTGATATCGACAAGGAGCCACCAAACGTTCAGGCGAAGCTTTTTCAATTGGCAGCCGAGCGGGAGAAGGACGTGTGCCGCCTGAACGGCATTATAGATTTAGGCTCCTGCAATGACTATCCCGAGGCTCGGGAAGGGTTGGCAAAAGGTCTTCTCAAGACCTATTATGACGAACTCGAAGAAATAACTATTCCCTGGTTCGATGTTGAAGAAAGCTTCGATAATAGAGAATTGTTATCCGAGCACTTCGCTAGATTTTCGGACGGCTGCAAACCATATGAAGACAAAGCACTCTCGATAGTAGAGGCTGACTCCAGATTTGAGAGCCGAATCCTTGTTGGTGCTGAAGGAAAACCGCTATACGGACTAATTAAGTCAAGTCAGCTTGGAAATGGCACCTTGAATTTGTTTGAACCTCCCACTGATCTTGCCGCAATGTTCGGCATTGCAAAACCACTCCAGAAAAAAAGGGTTGAGATGAAAGTCTTGTTTCTGGCGGCATCTCCCGTGGATCAGTCGCCCCTGCGGCTCGGCAAGGAAGCAAATGACCTCAAAGAGCAATTGGCACTCGTGAAGGACAGAAGCGTCGAGGTCGAGGTTGTGCAGCAGTGGGCTACACGAACCAATCAGATTCAGATGGCTATCCTCAATGAGAAGCCCGATATAATCCACTTCAGTGGTCACGGCGATGTTGGCTCGCTTATCTTCGAGAATGAACTGGGCCAAACGGTCCCGGTATCGGCGGAAGCCATCGCAGAACTTATTTCGCTTTTCCCCAGAGTGAAGTGCCTTCTTCTTAATGCTTGCTACTCGGAGTCGATCGCAAGAACCGTGGATCCCCACGTCAAGGCGGTCATTGGTTGCGACGCCTCTATTGACGACGAAGCCGCAATTGTATTCAGCCGTGCATTCTATCGGGCGCTGGCCCATGGCGCGTCGTTCGATGAAGCGTATAAGTTTGCGAAAAACGATGTCCGTCTTAACGGACACGAAGTGGAAGCGGATAAATATATAGTCGTTCTTAAATAGGCAGTTCAACGCCGCTTAGCCTCCAGCAACAGACACATTACCTGAGTAATGGCTAGCTGAAACTTAAGGAGTTACCCATCTAAACCACCTCAACAAAACTCGCGACCACCTTCTTCTGCCCGGCCTTCTCGAACTCCACCGTCAGCTTATTCCCATCAATCTCGCTGATGCGTGCCATAGCCGAACTTCTGGTGAAACACGCGCTGGCCCAGCGCAAAAGCCGCGTTCGGCGTCTCCACCGTGCTCGCCGCCACAAGCTCGCCCTCGATCTCCGACGGGATGGGCCGCTTCCGGTTCTTCACCGCGCCCTCCGAGCGCCAGTTCGTCTGCGCGCGCCGCCAGCCGGGCGAGGTCCGCGCCTCGTAATCGAAGGGCGAGGCGGCCTCGTCGAAGCGGCTCGCGCCATAGCCGCCATTCGCCATGCCGTAGCGGCCATAGCCATAGCCGCCGCTTTCCATCACCACCTCGGCGTGCTCCTCCGCAAGCTCGTCGAGGAAGCGCGACGGCATCGCCGATTGCCACGAGCCATGCACGCGCCGGTTCTGCGCGAAGCTGATCACGAGCCGCCGCTTGGCGCGCGTGATGCCGACATAGGCGAGGCGGCGCTCCTCCTCCAGGCCCTCCTGGCCGTTCTCGTCGAGCGCGCGCTGATGCGGGAACAGCCCCTCCTCCCAGCCGGGCAGGAACACGACGTCGAACTCCAGCCCCTTCGCGCCGTGCAGCGTCATGAGGCTGACGCGGTCGTCGTCGGCGGCCTGGTCCGCGTCCATCACCAGCGCGACATGCTCCAGAAAAGCGCCGAGGCTGTCGAACTCACCCATGAAGCGGATCAGCTCTTTCAGGTTTTCGAGCCTGGTTTGCGCTTGCGGCGACTTATCCTTCTGCCACATCGCGGTGTAGCCGGATTCATCGAGGATCAGCTCGGCAAGGTCGGTGTGCGGCATCGCGTCGAGGAGCGAACGCCAGCGCCCGAAATTGTCCGTGAGCGCGTGCAGCGCCTTGCGCGGGGCGGGCTTCAGTTCCTCCGTTTCGGTGATCTGGCGCGCGGCATGGAACAGGGGCAAGCCTTCGGCGCGCGCAAGCTGGAAGATGGTTTGCACCGTCTGGTCGCCCAGGCCGCGCTTCGGCACATTGATGATGCGCTCGAATTTGAGGTCGGCGGCGGGGTTCTGCATCACCTCCAGATAGGCGATGGCGTCCTTGATCTCCTGCCGCTCGTAGAAGCGCGGGCCGCCGATCACGCGATAAGGCATGCCCATGGTCACGAAGCGGTCTTCGAAGGCGCGCATCTGGAAGGAGGCGCGGACGAGGATCGCGATGTTGTTCAGCGCCACGCCCTCGCGGCGGAGCCGGTCGATGTCCTCGGCGGTGAGGCGCGCTTCTTCTTCGTCGTCCCAGACGCCGCGCACGGTGAGCTTGCCGCCATCGCCTGCGCTCGTGCGCAAGGTCTTGCCGAGGCGGCCGAGATTGTTCGCGATCAGCTTCGAGGCCGCGCCGAGGATGTGGCCCGTGGAGCGGTAATTGTGCTCGAGCCGGATCACATGCGCGCCGGGGAAGTCCTTCTCGAAACGCAGGATGTTGTCCACTTCCGCGCCGCGCCAGCCATAGATGGACTGGTCGTCGTCGCCGACGCAGCAGACATTGTGGTTCCCCTGCGCGAGCAGCCGCAGCCAGAGATATTGCGCGACGTTCGTGTCCTGATACTCGTCCACCAGGATATAGGTGAACCAGCGGTGATACTGCTTGAGAACGTCCGGGTTCTCCATGAAAAGCCGGATGTTTTCGAGAAGCAGATCGCCGAAATCGACGGCGTTCAGCTCCTTCAGCCGCTTCTGATACGCCGCATACAGCTCGATGCCGCGCCCATTCGCGAAGCTGAAGGCCGCGCTCGCGGGGACTTTTTCCGGGATGAGGCCCTTGTTCTTCCAGCCGTCGATCAGCCCGGCAAGCTGCCGCGCGGGCCAGCGCTTTTCGTCGAGCCGCTCCGCCTGGATGATCTGCTTGATGAGCCGGATCTGGTCGTCCACATCGAGGATGGTGAAATTGGGCGAGAGGCCCACAAGCTCGGCATGGCGGCGCAAAATGCGCATGCCGATGGAGTGGAACGTGCCGAGCCAGGGCATGCCCTCGATGGCGCCGCCGACAAGCTGGCCCACGCGCTCTTTCATTTCGCGCGCGGCCTTGTTGGTGAAGGTCACGGCCAGAATCTCGTTCGGGCGCGCGCGCCGCGTCCAGAGGATGTGCGCGATGCGCGTGGTCAGCACCCGCGTCTTGCCGGTGCCTGCCCCCGCCAGAACGAGAACCGGCCCATCCAGCCGCTCGACGGCCTCGCGCTGCTCGGCGTTAAGACCTTTGAGGTAAGGGGCTTCCGGCGCAAGCGCGTTCGCTTCGGCGACCTTCGCGGCGATGTTCAGACAACTCGTTGACATGGAACAGATATAGCACGGCGCAGGGCGCGGCAAAGGAAGCGCCTCGCCCTTTTCACAGCCAAAGCGCGCAGTCCTCAAGGCCCGCGTGGGATGATTTTTGACACTATTTCAGATTACGATTGTGGGGATTCGCTTAATCATTTTGCATGCATGTAAGAACGTAAGCGGCGCTTTTGGACGTTATATCCTAAGCCTGGGCCTTTTCAGGAAAGCGGGAGGGAAGATGAAGTTCAAATATTTCACGATGGCTCTGGCGGCCGGCGCCTTGGCCGCCGTGCTGGGCTCGCCCGAAATCGCGGATGCACGCGGCGGCGGCGGCGGTGGCCATGGCGGAGGGTTCGGGGGCGGCCGCGGCGGATTTGGCGGCGGCCACGTCGGCGGGATGGGCGGAATGGGCATGCGCGGCATGGGATGCGCGGCCCAGGCGCCATGTCGTTCTCGCACTCCGGAATGGGCCACCGGAGCTTCGGCGCCGTTCACGGCTCCAGGTTCCACGGCCAGAATTTTCACGCAGGCGTCAGCCATTTCGGGACTCGGAACTTCAACAGAAGCTTTTCGGCGGTCCACGGCTCAACGGGCATCCATAGGGTGATGCCCGGCAACATTTCGCATAGAGCCGTCGGCGTCGCCGCGATCCACGGAAACGCGATGGCCACGAGGAATTTCAATCGGCTGGCCTCGAACAGTTCAGTCCGGGCGGCGGCGCTCACGAGGCCGAACGCCTTCTTCAATAACAGGTTTGGCGGCAGAGGTTTCTACGGCGGCTGGCGCGACGGCTACGGGCACTGGTACGGCTATCGCTGGTGGGGCGCGGTGTTCTGGCCCTATTGGTTCGGCGACTACTTCTCCTACGCCTTCTGGCCCGATGACTATTACGACACGTACTGGGGGTATGGGCCGGATGCGATCATGTGGGGCGCGTTCTGGCCTTACGGCGAATTCCCTTACGATGACGCCAATGCTTATGACAGCGCCTATAACGGCGAAATCTATCGTCCTTACCGCCGCCGCGCCCCAGCCGCGCCGGCCGCCGATGCGGCGGTCGCTTCCGGGACATGCTCGGGCTTCGCTCCGGGCGTAAACGAACTTCCCATTCAGGAGCTTGAGAAAGTCGTCGATGGCGATGAAGCGCAGCGCACAGCCTTGAACGATGTCAAGGACGCCACAGTCAAGGCCTCGGACATCCTGAAGCAGTCCTGCTCCTCGGAGACGCCGCTCACTCCGGTCTCAAGGCTCGACGCCATGCAGCGGCGCCTGCAGGCGATGGCGGATGCGAACGAAGTGGTGAAAGGGCCGCTTGAGCGCCTTTATGGCGCTTTGTCGGATGTCCAGAAGCAGCGCCTCCAGAACGCTCGCGCACCCCAATGTGAGACGTGTTCAGACGGCGCGCGCCAAGGATGTGAACATCAGCGAGTTGTGCACGAGCCAGGCCGGGTTCACGAATGTGCCCGCCGAGCAGATCGCAAGCTCGATCGATCTCACCGATGCGCAGAAGGAAGAGCTTGAGAAACTGAAGGCTGCTTCGGCGAAGGCGTCGGATGGCCTCAAGGCCTCATGCCCCGCCGCGGTTCCGGATACGCTTGACGGTCGGCTCGATGCGGCGCAGCAGCGCGTGACGGCGTTGATCACAGCCGTCGATACGGTTCGCCCCGCCGTGCGCGATTTCTACGCGTCGCTGACCGATGAGCAGAAGGCCGCGCTGAGCATTCAGCCGGGCGAAAAGCAGACCGCGAACAATCGCGGGTGATATGTCGAACGCTGGCGGCAGCTCGCTGCCGCCAGCGCAGCCTCTGATCTTGCCTGGACTTATCTGGTTTCGTGGCCGTGCCGAAGCCGCACAAAGGCGGGTAATTCCCTTTCGTCACGCTCGCCATAGCGCGCGCCGAAAACGGCGGCGATGACGCCAATCAGCATGGAAGCGAAAACCCATAAAGAAGCTCCCGCTGCGGCTTGCCTTGTAACTTCTGCGGCGTGCCTCGCGGTATCCGAAGCCTGCTGTATCGCACTGTTGACGGCATTCTCGGCCTCGTCGACACGCCGGCGCGCATCGTCAGGCGAAATCTTCGCCGCTTTCGCCACCGCGTCATTCAATTGCGCCCGCTGTTGCGGAGTCCAGTCGCCTTTGGCGCGCTGGCCAATGAGCGTCGTGATTTGCTGCAACGCGTTTTGATCGACATCGCCCGTATTGTTGCCGATCAAGGTCCGTTGCACACGGTCGACAATTCCGCTTGGCAGAAGTTGAGAGACGCCACTTGCCGCGCCGCTGGTCGCAGACCCCAAAGCTTGGGCGGCGCGGTCGGCCACCGTACCCGCGGCGCTAATTGCATTGCCGGCGCCGTTCAGGAGCGTCGGAACGATCACCGCAGTCGCCACAAGCGTTGTGATCGCCCAAACCCCGAGGCCATAAATCGCGGCGCGGCCGTTGGTAAAAGTGCGTGCGAGCGTACTCGCTACAAAGCCGCCGATGAACAGGCTCACCGCAGTGGCAACGAGATTCCAGACGCCGCCGACACCCCCAATCGTGGTAAGGGCGTCGGACGCACGCTGGCTGGTATCAACCGAGGAAGCGGTTACGCCTATACCAAGGATGTGCAGCATGACCGAAACCGAAAGGGCCAGCAGCGCCCCGAAAATAATGGCGGTCCAGGATACATCGCGCCAATAGTCAAGCTGAGCTTCAACTTTATCGTCTGACATGGTTCTCTCCAACTCGAGTTTTAGTGGAGAAAACACAAGAAACATTTTGGGTCCTCTGTTTACATCGCCCGCCGCGAGAACTTAATACCACTGGTCGCAGGAACTAGTATTGCGGACGTTTTCGCTTATCCCGGCAGGCTTCTGCCAAGAGCAAGGCCGATAATATCCAGGGGTCAGGAACGACTGAGCCGGCCAGGAGGGGCCGGATGGCGGCCGGCGCCGCGCAGCCTCACAAAGCTTTTTGTTTCCGGCAAGCGCATCGCCAGAGAAAAGTGCGGGAATCATCCGTCCCAAAAGCAGGAAACCCAAAGACCGCGCGCCCCGTTTTTTGTAATCTGGCGAAAAGCCAAACAATTGGGGAGCTGAAATGCGAATTGCACTGCTGGCGGATATGCACGCGAACCGGCAAGCGTTCAGCGCATGTCTGCGGCATGCCGAGGAGAGAGGCGCGGAGCGCTATGTGCTTCTTGGCGACTTTGTTGGATATGGCGCCGATCCGGTGTATGCGGTCGATACCGCGATGGAGCTTATTTCGCGAGGCGCCATCGCCGTGCTCGGCAACCACGACTGCGCGGTGAACGATGCCACAGTCCGCATCAACCCGGATGCGCAGGCGGCCATCGATTGGACGCGCGGTTTGCTCGGCGTGGAGGAGCGCCGCTTTTTGGCTCGACTTCCGCTCACAATCTCCGAGCAGGATTATCTCTATGTGCATGCGGACGCCAGCGCGCCCACGAAGTGGATCTATGTGCTGACGGTCGAGGAAGCCTCGCGAAGCCTCCATGCGACGAAGGCGCAGATCACCTTTTGCGGCCACACGCACAAGCCGGGCATCTTCAGCGTGACAGCGGCGTCGAAAATGACGGCGTTCAGCCCGGTTACGGATGTGGCCGTGCCGCTGCATGGGCTACGCCGCTGGCTTGTGGTGCTGGGCTCGGTGGGCCAGCCGCGCGACGGTATCCCTGCGGCGTCGTACTCCATATTCGACACGGTGAAAAAAGAGATCGCCTTCTATCGCGTACCCTATGATATCGAAGGAGCCGCCGACGCGATCAGGAAGGCGCGGCTGCCGCTGTTCTTCGCGCAAAGGCTGTACATGGGAAGGTGATGCGTCATGGCGAAGCCCACATTAGAGCCAGGCGACGTTCTCGACGGCTTTGTGATGGAGGGGCTGATCCACCGGGGCGGAATGGCGCGGCTTTGGAGCGTCAAGAAGCCCGGCATCGATATGCCTCTTCTCATGAAGGTGCCGGTTCTCGGCGAAGGACAGGACCCTGCGGCGATCGTCAGCTTCGAGATGGAGCAGATGATCATGCCGCGGATCAAAGGCCTTCACGTCCCGCAATTCGTTGCGGCGGGAGATTTCGCAGTCCACCCCTACATCGTCATGGAGCGGTTGCCGGGCAAAGCGCTTTTGCAGCGTCTTCCGGACCTGCCTTTGCCTTACGAGGAGGTGGCGCAAATCGGCTGGAAGATCGCGACCGCGCTTGCCGATATTCACCGGCAGCACGTAATCCACCTTGACTTGAAGCCGAGCAACGTCCTGTTCCGGCCCACGGGCGAAGCCGTGCTCATCGATTATCGGCCTGTCTCATCACCTGCAGCTTCCCGATCTCATGCAGGAGGAGTTCCGCCTTCCTTACGGCACCGCGCCCTACATGGCGCCGGAGCAGCTCTTAGGCGCCCGGCACGACCCGCGCACCGATCAATTTGCGCTTGGCGTTCTTCTCTATTTCTTTTCCACCAGGGAGCGGCCCTTCGGCGAGAGCGAACGCTTGGGCGCGATGAAAAGGCGGCTTTGGGAAGATCCGAAGCCGCCGCGCCGTCTGCGAGAGGACTATCCGATCTGGCTGCAGGAAATCGTATTGCGCTGCCTCGAAGTGGAGCCGGCCTGGCGTTATCCCTCCATGGCGCAGCTCGCCTTCGAGCTCAGCCACCACGACCAGATCAAGCTGACGGCCCGATCGGAGCGAATGAAGGTCAACTCGTTCTGGGCGCGCATGAGGCGGCGCTTTAACACGGACGCCAAAGTACCCCATGCACCGCGCACCGTAGCGCTTCCTCTTCCGTCCGCCCCCATCATCGCCGTCGCCATCGACGCGGGCGAAGGATCGAAGGAGACCAACGATGCGCTTCGCGAGTCTGCCGCGCGCGCGTTGACGCTCCTGCCGTCGGCGCGGCTCGCTTGCGTGAATGTGCTGAAACAGAGCTACATCGGCACCCGCGATACCGTCCTTGATGAGGAGGGCCACAACAAGCATGTGAACCGGCTTGTGGCGCTCAAGGCCTGGGCGCAGCCCTTAAAGCTCGGCGAGGGGCGCATCACCTATCACGTCCTTGAAGCAATCGACCCCGCCTCGGCGATCCTGACCTATGCGGAGCAGAACAGGGTCGATCAAATCCTGATCGGCGCGCGCCAGCATTCGCTGTGGAGCGCCATTCTGGGAAGCGTGTCGATCAGGGTCGCCTCCGAGGCAAGCTGTACGGTAACGGTTGTACGCCCGCCCCGGAAAGAGGGGCTTGAACGCGGGGAGCCAATCAAGGAGGAGCCGCCCGCTGAAAAGGCCGAATCTTCGTAGCCGGTCGAGTCCCTGTGTGTCGTCGTCCCGGATAACGCCTTGGGGCGTTTCGCGGATGACGAAGGGGAGTGAGGCCATCTAAACGCAGCCCGGGTTAGTTAGGCCCTTTTCGGAACAGCAAACGGGCCGTCGATCTCGTGGGCGCGGACGGCTGCGGGCCGATCCTTGATGCGGTTCCAGTAGGCTTCAAAAGCGGGACGATGCTCCATAGTGCCGAACTGCAACCCGTATCCGATCTGCGAGCCGACATAGAGATCGGCTGCGGTAAACCGCTCGCCGGCCAGATAGTCCGATGCTGAAACCGCCTTCTCGAGCGTATTCAGGACATCTGCAAGCGAACCATAGCCTGTCATCCGTTGCCGTTCGGGGGGCGTGACGAAGCCCAAAACATTGTTGACGATCGCAGCCTCGGTAGGACCGGCTGAAAAAAACAGCCAGCGATAATAGGGAGCGCGGTCGCGGCTGCCCGGCGCAGGCGCAAGCCCCGCTTGCGGGAAAGCATCGGCGAGATACGCGCAGATTGCGGCGCATTCTGTCACGATGGCGTCGCCGTGGCGAAGGGCCGGAACCTTGCCCATCGGATTGATGTCCGTATAGGGCGGCGACTTCATTTGCGGGCCATACTCGATGATCTCGGTGCGATAGGGCTGACCCACCTCTTCCAGCATCCAGCGGACAATGCGGCCGCGCGACATGGGGTTCGTATAGAAGACGAGTTCCTCTGACATCCTTGGTCTCTTCCTTTCGAATTCAAGAATGTGTCAGATTGCTTGTTCGGGGTCGCTTCAAATAATCACCATCGGGTGAGACGCGAATTTTGGAGCCGTCACCAACAAAAAATGGAGGCGCCGGGAGACAGGATCGAGGCCAAGTCACTCCTTCTTGGGAAGCAGCGCATCGTCGATTTTGCGGGCGCGGAGAGCCGCTGGCCGGTCCTTGATCCTGCTCCAATAGGCATCGAAGGCCGGCCGCTTTTCGAGCGCGCCGAACATCATTCCCCAGCCGATCTGCGCGCCAAGGTACAGGTCGGCGGCGGAGAATTTGTTACCAACCAGATATTCTGAAGCCGAGACCGTTTTCTCCAGGGTGTCAAGGACGTAGGCAAGCGTGCCGTAGCCTACCATTCCTTGCCGTTCCGCTGGCGGTTCGAAGCCGAGGCTGTTGTTGACAATCGCCCCGTCTACAGGGCCCGCGCCGAAAAATAACCAACGATAGTATGAGCCTCGCTCGCAGCTTCCCGGCGCGGGCGCAAGTCCGGCCTGCGGGAAAGCGTCGGCCAGATAGGCGCAGATCGCGCCGGTCTCCGTGACGATAGTGTCGCCGTGGCGCATTGCCGGAACCTTCCCCATCGGATTGACGGCGAGGTACTCGGGCGACTTCATGGCCGGCCCAAATTCGATGATTTCGGTGCGGTAAGGCTGGCCGACCTCTTCCAGCATCCAGCGGACGATACGGCCGCGCGACATGGGATTGGTGTAAAAGACAAGCTCGTCGGTCACCCTCGGTTCCTCTCTTTTTGACGCTCAAGGATGCGGGACTATGGCCGTTCTAAAGAGGCGGGACATCCGGATAACGCTTGCGTTTCCGGGATGACGCGCGAAATAATCACCGACTCGATCACAACCCATCGGTAAGGTTGCCAACAGGGTTGAGGCCGCGGCGCTCCTGGTTTGCGGTCTTTCGGGGCGCGTGCGTCTGCTTGCGCCTGGGAGCGTGCTGCGCCGCATGTCTGCGCGCCGCGGCGAACTGGCGGGCTTTAATCCTGGCCTTCCTCAAGCGGCGTTGACTTTCCAGCCTCTGCTGCGCCTGGCGGAACTCACGCCTTTGTTTTGTGAAATGACGTCTTTGATGGCGCTTCAGGCGTTCCGCAAAGTGTTTTGCGTCCCCTGTATCCCGGCCAATGTCTGCGTCCTTGATTTCGCGTTGCGGGTGAGCCCGGACCGAGTGAAGGGACGGTTCACCGGCGACGGCAGGCCCGATCCAAGGGCACAGGTGCGAGGCGAAAGCGATAAGCCCGGCGCCAGCAAAACGCTTCCAGCGAGGGAGCCTATCCCTTTTACGATGCACTGCGCGCCCCTTCTGCTTCGATCTTGCAATCCGGCCTTCCGGAATGTGATCCATACAGGACAGCGTATCACAGCGCATCAAAGCCTCGACAAAAAGGCCGCATTGCAGCAGGTGTGAGCCGCAATGTGGCGTTTTCGTGTTGACAGAAACGCCTGCGCCGTTCATCGGCATAGGAGCGAAGCAGTATTGCCGTCGCGTAACCCGAAAATTTGAAACGCATCCTCCGCGGACGCGGATTGTAAACGAGCGCGAAAAATGACCACGGGCTAAAAGCGCCCCATCGATCTGAGGAGCGAGGCGAGCCATGCCAACAACGACCGCCGGCGACCGCCGCATCGCTACAATCTCCGCCACCGTAGCCAGCGCTTGGCCGAACCGCTATGACCTCATCGTTTTCGTCGCCATAGGCGCATTGTTCGTCGCCATCATCCACGGCGCGCACTACATGCACAGGCCGCTGGAAGGGCTTGTGGCCAATCCGGTTTCCCTCGATCCTCGCAACCTGCCTCAATATGCGCTTCTTACAACGATGCGAATGTTCGCGGCGCTCGGTTTTTCGCTGCTCTTCACATTCCTGGTCGCGCCGCTCGCGGCCAAGAGCAAAAAGGCCGAGCGCGTCATCATTCCGGCGCTGGACATCCTGCAATCGGTGCCGGTTCTCGGCTTTCTGACGTTCACCGTCATCTTCTTCATGAACCTGTTTCCGGGAGGCGAACTCGGCGCGGAACTCGCCGCCGTCTTCGCGATCTTCACGAGCCAAGCCTGGAACATGACCTTCTCGTTCTATCAGTCGCTGAAGACTGTCCCGCGCGATCTCGAGGAAATCACGATCCATTTGGGGCTTTCGCCGTGGCAGCGGTTCTGGAAGCTCGATGCGCCTTTCGCAACCCCGGGTCTCGTCTGGAACATGATGGTGTCCATGTCGGGCGGGTGGTTCTTTGTCGTGGCGTCCGAGGCGATTGCGGTTGGCGATACGAAAATCACCTTGCCTGGCATAGGCTCCTACCTCGCCCTGGCGATCAGCGAGAAAAATATCGAGGCAGTGGCTTGGGCCGTGGGCGTGATGGGCGTCGTCATCGTGCTCTACGATCAACTCCTCTTCCGCCCCATTGTCGCCTGGGCCGACAAATTCAGCGTTGAACTCGTCGCTGCACAAGAGCAGCCAAAATCATGGGTCCTGGATGTTTTGAGGCGGACCCGCCTTGTCCAGACCATTACCGGTTTCGTGAGCGGCCTGCTCGACATGTTCAGCGGCAATGTCAGACAGCTCGCGAAGCAAATCCCCGAACCCAAAGTGACCGGGGTTGCAACCAAGGTCTTCAACTGGGCCTATAACCTTGCGCTGCTTGGCGTTGTGGTCTGGGCTCTTTATTCGGTGGTTTCCTATGTGAGCGCCACTCTCGGCTGGCCCGACGTTCAGGAAGCCGTCATAGACGGAATCATCACATTCTTTCGCGTTGTCATCCTCATCGCCATCGCAAGCCTGATCTGGGTGCCGATCGGCGTTTATGTCGGGCTGCGGCCGGCCTTGGCCGAGCGGGTGCAGCCCCTGGCGCAGTTCCTTGCCGCTTTCCCGGCGAACGTTCTTTTTCCCTTTGTGGTCGTGGGTATCGTAACCTATCACCTCAATCCGGACATTTGGCTGTCGCCGCTCATCGTGCTCGGCACGCAGTGGTACATCCTCTTCAATGTCATCGCGGGCGCCAGCGTATTTCCCGGCGATTTGAGGGAAGCCTCCAAGATCTACCAGCTGAGGAGCTGGCTGTGGTGGCGCAAAGTGATATTGCCTGGGATATTTCCCTACTATGTGACCGGCGCGCTGACGGCTTCGGGAGGGTCGTGGAACGCCAGCATCGTCGCGGAGGTGGTGAGCTGGGGGAATACAAAGCTCGAAGCGCGCGGCCTCGGCGCCTATATCGCCAATGCAACCGAGGCGGGGGATTATCATCGCGTCGTGCTCGGGATAGGCGTGATGTGCGTGTTCGTCGTAACCTTGAACCGCGTCCTTTGGCGCCGGCTTTATGTACTGGCTGACCGCCGGCTGCGGATCCAGTAAACCGGGAGGGAGACATGGGTATAACGCCGGGCATCGCCGCAGCGCGCACCGCCGAAATGCAGCCTTTGGTTTGCGTCCAGCATATCCGCCACTTCTTCAAGCGCGGCGTGACCGGCAATCTGCTCGTGCTCGATAATGTCAATTTAAACCTGCACAACAACGAGATCGTGGCGCTCCTTGGCCGGTCCGGCTCGGGCAAATCCACGCTTCTCCGCATCATCTCCGGCCTTTTGACCCCAAGCGAAGGCAAGGTCACGATCGACGGCCGGCTGGTCAATGGGCCTGCGGACGGCGTCGCCATGGTCTTTCAAACCTTCGCGCTTTTTCCATGGCTTACGGTGCTCGAGAACGTGGAACTGGGCCTCGAAGCGCAAGGCTTGCCGCAGGTGGAGCGCCGCAAGCGCGCCTTGCAGGCTATAGACCTCATAGGCCTTGATGGATTCGAAACCGCCTATCCCAAAGAGCTTTCTGGCGGTATGCGCCAGCGCGTCGGCCTCGCACGGGGGCTTGTCGTTAATCCGAAAGTCCTGCTTATGGACGAGCCGTTCTCGGCGCTTGACGTGCTCACGGCGGAGACCCTGCGCACCGACTTGCTCGACCTCTGGTGCGAAGGCCGGATGCCTATCCGCAGCATTTTGCTCGTCACGCACAACATTGAGGAAGCGGTGCTGATGAGCGACCGCATCTTGGTGCTTGCGTCGAATCCGGGCCGGATCATCTCGGAGATCAAGGTCAACCTGCCCCAGCCGCGCAACCGCATCGATCCGGCCTTCCGCGCGCTTGTCGATGACATTTACGCCCGGATGACTGCGAAGCCCACAGCCGCGCCTGCGCGCGAAGGCATCTTTCCGGGAACCGGCATCAGCATGAGCCTGCCCGAGGTCTCCACCAATACGCTCGCTGGCCTTCTCGAAACAATCGCCGCCCCGCCTTTCAATGGAAAGGCGGACTTGCCGCTTGTGGCCGAACGGTCGCAGCTGGAGGTGGACGAGCTCTTCCACGCCGCCGAAACGTTGCAACTCCTCCGTTTTGCGGAACTGGCGGAAGGCGACCTTAAGATCACCGAAGCTGGGCGCCGTTTTGCCAATGCCGAGGTGGACGAGCGCAAGGCGCAGTTCGCGCAACATCTCGTGGCCTTCGTGCCTCTTGTCGCCCACATCAAACATATTCTCGACGAGCGGCCGAGCCATCGCGCGCCGATCATCCGCTTCAAGGACGAGCTTGAAGACTCGATGCTGGAGGAGGAAGCGGAAAGGACGCTCTACACGGTCATAAACTGGGCCCGCTACGCCGAACTCCTTGCGTTCGATGGAGAGTCCGGGATGGTGAGCCTCGATA
>CAWFXN010000033.1:0-17073 GCA_963819665.1 uncultured Alphaproteobacteria bacterium | reverse complement strand
CTATTTGCGGTCGTGGAAATAGTCGTAAATCTGCTGCGCCATGGCAGCGCTGATGCCTGCCACCGCCTGCAAGTCCGAGACGCCGGCGCGGCTTACGGATTTCGCCGAGCCGAAATGCTTGAGCAGCGCCCGCTTTCGCGTTGGCCCAATGCCGGGAATGTCATCGAGCAAATTTTCGGCCATGGCCTTTTTCCGCTTCGCACGGTGGGAGCCGACGGCGAAGCGGTGCGCCTCGTCCCGCAGGCGCTGCACGAAATAGAGGACGGGATCGTTCGGCGGGAGGCTGAAGGGCGGCTTTCCCGGCATGAAAAAGCGCTCACGGCCCGCGTTCCGGTCCGGGCCTTTGGCGATGCCTGTGATGGCGAGGCCATGAAGGCCAAGCTCGGCCAGCACGGACTGGGCGGCGGACAATTGGCCTGCTCCGCCGTCGATCAGAACGAGATCGGCGATGCGCCAACGTCGCCGCCCTGGGCCTCGGCATCGTCCTCGGTTTCATCACCGGGATAAGGCTCAGCGTCGTCATCGCCGCCCGTGAGACGGCCATCCAGAGCAACAACCGCCTCTTCGGCGCCGGGAAAGGACGGCTCGGTCGCGCCCGGCTCTGACTCGCAAAGCGTCTCGGTTCCCTCATTTTCGGAAGAAGCCGCCTCGCCCGCGGGCAAACCGTGCTCTCGCAGGAGCCGCTTGAAGCGGCGCGTCAGCACCTCGCGCATCATGGCGAAGTCGTCGCCTGGCGTCAGATCGGCGGCCTTGATGTTGAACTTCCGGTATTGGTTCTTCACGAAGCCTTCCGGCCCCGCGACGACCATCGCGCCGACGGCGTTCGTGCCCATGATATGGGAGTTGTCGTAGACCTCGATGCGGCGCGGCGTGCGCTCCAGTCCGAAGACATGGGCAACCCCGGCCAGCAGCTTGCCCTGGCTCGTGCTCTCGGCGAGCTTGCGCCCAAGCGCTTCACGCGCATTCTGGAACGCGTGTTCGACAAGGTCGCGTTTTTCGGCCCGCTTGGGCGTCACGACCTCGACTTTGCGCCCGAGCTTGGTCGACAAGGCTTCCGCGATCAGCGCCTGCTCGGGAACGTCTTCCGACAGGAGAACGCAGCGCGGCACTATCTTGTCGTCGTAAAACTGGGAAATGAACGATCCGAGCACCTCCGCCGCGCTCAGGCTGCGATCGGCGCGGGGAAAGTAGGCGCGATTGCCCCAGTTCTGGCTGTTGCGGAAAAAGAAGACCTGAATGCAAGTCTGCCCGCCTTCCTGCGCGATGGCGAAAACATCGGCCTCCTCGACGCCGCGCGGATTGATGCCCTGATGCGCCTGGACATGCGCGAGCGCCCACAGACGGTTGCGGTATTTCGCGGCGCGCTCGAACTCAAGCTTCTCCGCGGCCTCCTCCATGAGCGCGTTCAGCTTCCGCTGCACGGCGTCGGTCTTGCCGGACAGAAAGGCGCCCGCTCCTCGACGAGCTTCCCCGTAATCCTCAAGCTCGATCTCCCGCGTGCATGGCGCGGCGCAGCGCTTGATCTGAAAGAGGAGGCAGGGGCGCGTGCGGCTGTCGTAGACGCTGTCGGAACAGGTGCGCAGGAGAGAACGCTCGCTGAAGCGTATTGATGGTGCGGTTCACGGCTCCGGCGCTGGCGAAGGGTCTGAAATAATCGCCCTTGAGCGTGCGCGCCCCGCGATGCTTGGCGATTTGCGGGGCCTCCTGATCGCGCCGGATGACGATGTAGGGGAAGGACTTGTCGTCCCGGAAGGACACATTGTAGCGCGGCTTGAAGCGCTTGATGAGGTTAGCTTCGAGAAGAGTGGTCGTACCTTCCGCGCCCCATTCACAAACTCCATCGAGGCCGTCGCGCGGATCATCGCCGCGATGCGGTTCGTGTGGCCGCCGATCGCGGATATCGGGCGTTTGCCATAACAGATGCTGGCCGCCATCGAGCGCGATCATCTGCCCTGTCATGGCGGGCGAATTGAGGATGAACGAGACGGCGTTGGCGATTTCCTCCGGCGTCGTCCCGTGGCCGAGAACCGTCGATCGGCTCTCATGCTCGAAGTCTTCCGCGCTTTGATAAACGCTGGGAAGTGCTGGGCCGGGACCGATGGCGTTGACCCGGATGCGGGGGGCGAGCCCCTGCGCCATCGTCTTCGTCGCGGCCCACAACGCGGATTTGCTGAGCGTGTAAGAGAAGAAATGCGGGTTCGGACGGAGAACGCGCTGGTCGATGATGTTGATAATATTTCCGGTCTCTCCCCTGGAGAGCTGAGCGGCGAAGGCTTGGGCAAGGAACACCGGCGCTTTCAGATTGATGGCCATATGCTTGTCCCAGCCCTCCTCGGTCATCAACTCGATGCCGTCATCGGCGAAGTAGGAGGCGTTGTTGATGAGGCATGTCACCGGTCCCATTGCCCGATTGACCGCCGGAAACAGGGCCTCGACCTCGGCATGTTCGGCAAGGCCAACCTGAAAGCAGGCGCTTTCCACACCAAGCTCTTTTATAGCGGCTACGGTCGCTTCCGCATCCACCTTCGAGCTTCGATATTAAATCGCAACGGAAAAGCCGCTCCTCGCCAGATGGAGGGCGATCGCCTTACCGATCCGGACGGCCGCGCCGGTTATAAGTGCGAGCTGCGCCATCTCTTACCCGTGACGTATCCACAACCATGAGCTGAATAATTCAGGAAACATCTAAAATAAGTTGCGTTTTTGCTCCGCCCGCTGTAGTTGTTTTTCAACGAGGCGCAAGCGTAACGCGAGTTTATAGCTCAGCCGGTTCATAAGCTCGATAGCTCAACTCATTGGAGAGCAATGCGCAAGCGCCCTCGTTAGTGATCCCAGACAATCCATGCCCAAGGATTGCTTCGATCATTTCCCTCTCAAGTGCCCAGAAGGCCGGACCCCTGCCCCACCCGGGTCCGGCCGATTTTATTTGCGATCCCCTGGACCTTCAAGGCGAACGTATCAGGCCCTGACAAGATGGCGGTTCAGCCTTTTGTCGATCGCGTTCCAGACGCGCCGGATGATTTCAACCGTTAGAATGTAGATGAGCGCGGCGGCGATGTAAGCCTGGAAGTCGTATGTCCTTTGAAAGGCGAGCTTAGCTGTCGCAAGCAGATCGTAGACGGTAACGACGCTGGCCAGCGCGCTGGCCTTCACCATCAGGATCAGTTCGTTTCCGAACGGGCGCAGCGCCAGCCGGGCCGGCTTGGGGCAGGATGATCCTGCGCGCGGCGAGAGCAGGCGTCATGGCGGCGGCGCGCGCAGCCTCGATCTGACCGCGCGGCACGCTCTTGATCGCGCCCGCGAAAATCTCGGCCTGATAGGCGGCCGTGTTCAACGTGAAGGTTAAGAGCGAGCAGAAGAACGGATCGCGAAAGAGCCACCACAGCCCCGCCGCCGAAAGGGCGGGCTGAAACTGGGCCGATCCGTAATAGATGAGAAAGAGTTGCGCCAGGATCGGAGTGCCGCGAAAAACATAGGTGTATCCAAACAAAGCCGCGCTTAAGGGACGCGAGCCGAAGACACGTCCGAGCGCGACCGGCGTGGCGAGCAGAAGGCCAAGCAAAACCGATCCGAAGGACAGCTCCAGGGTCACGAGGAACCCATCCGCCATGCGCGGACCGAATTTTTCGAAAAGCGCCCAGTCGATCATGTGGCGGGTCTCCACCCTCTGGCGGCGGCGCGCTCGGCGCGAGCGATCAGCAGCGTCGAGATGGCCGTCATGGCGAGATAGATCGCGCAGGCGATGGCGTAGAACACGAAAGGCCGCCGCGTGCTTTGCGCGGCAATGAAGGACATCCGCAGGAGGTCGTCGAGTGCGATGACGGATACGAGCGAGGTGTCTTTCAAGAGCACGAGCCAGTTGTTGCCGAGGCCGGGCAGCGCGAGCCGCAGCATTTGCGGCGCCTTGACTCGGCGGAACACAAGACCGGGACTCATGCCGAAACTGCGCGCCGCCTCGATCTGCCCGCGCTCGACGCCGTGCAACGCCGCAAGCAGCACTTCGCTGGAATAGGCCCCGAAGACGAGCGAGAGCGCGATCAAACCCGCGACGAAGGGCGAGATGCTGATTGAGAACCCCATGTTCTGGATGAGGATCTGCGCGCCGTAATAGATCAGGAGAAGCGTCAGAAGCTCCGGCAATCCTCGAAATACGGTGGTGTAAGCCTCGCCGAGCGCCCGCAGGACGGCGGATTTCGAGTCCTTCGCAAGAGCCGCCGCCAGCCCGAGAGCAAGGCCGAAGGGGAGCGTCGCCAGCGCAAGCCCCACCGTCATCGCGGCTCCCAGCGCAAGCTCATGTCCCCATTGGATTATCGTGTCATCCATGAAATGCGCGATGGTGTTGTTCACAAGAGACATTGAGAGACCCAAAGTTCTGAAGCGGAGCGGCGCCTCGCTTCACAATTCGAGCAACTGAAGAATGCGCGAGGCCGCGGTCTCATGGCCGAGTTCGCGAAGCGGCGCGGGTCTGCATGACCAAGAGTCCGCGATCTCCATCCAGCTCCCATCCGAGAGGGCGGCCGTTGTTATGGGAGCGCCATAGCCGTTACCGACCATCCAGGCCTCAAAGTCTTTATTTTCGGGCCAGTCCTCCCGCCTGAGGAAGAGACAGGGAACCCGATAGTAGGCGCTCTCGACAAAGGTCCCATAGCCGGTCTTCGTAAGCACGAGGTCGCTTGAAGCCAGAAGATCGAGCACGCCAAGCGGGGCGAGGCGGCACGTATCGATAATGTCGGAACGGCCAGGCGACTGCGCCAAAGCCGCGTGCGTCGTGATCCAAATCCAGTCGCTGCGATTTGGTATCGTCACCGCCGTGGACGCCAAAGGAATGCCGCCGAAGGCTACGAGACCGATCTTGACATGGTCTCTCAATCCGAGACTGCGAAGAATTTCCGCCTTGGCGCTGCGTCCCCAATAGCGGACAAGCGGCGGAATGCGCTCTATTTTGGAAAGACCCGTAATGTCTCGCCGCGGGGCTGCGAGGAGAAACGCCATTGCCTCGTCGTATATCTCCTCGATCAAGCTGGCGATGGCGGCCCCTTCGGGCCTGTTTCCGATGTAATGCCGGACCATCTCGCCCCAATGCAGGGAGGAGAGCGCCACGGATGGCAGTCCCATCAGTGATGCGGCCCGTATGCCCATGAACGAGATGTCAGCGAGCACGGCCTTGGCGCCGATCGCCTCAAGGGCCGCGATCTCAGTTCTTGTGACGCGATCAAGATCGGTGAAGAGTTCGCGATAGGCCCGCCACGTCGCGTCGCAATCAACCAAATGTGGGGCCGTCATCACCATGCCGATATCGGGCGGAGCCGGCGCGTGGCCCACGGCCGGTCCGAGGGCATCCGCCACGATTTTGCGAGGCAGATCGCAACGGGCGACCACCCGGAGGCGAGGCCGCAGATGCTGCAGCGCCCGCACAACGGGCGCAATCTGCATCAGATGACCGTAGCCGTGCGAGGAAATGTCAACAACAAGCGTCATATTTCTTGAAGCCGCGCGCAGGCCGCTAAAAAATCGGGAAGGGAAAATACTTGTCGTTGATCTTGGCGTATGTCCCGTCCGCCACGATCCCGTCGATGGCGGCGTTGAACTTCTGCACGAGCGCGTCGTCGCCCTTGCGCAAGGCGATGGCCACGCCCGACCCGAAATAGGCCGGATCGTTCAGCTCCGTTGGCGCAATTTCGCAGCACGCGCCTTCCGGCGTTTTCAGCCAGTCGTAGATCGCGAGCTTGTCGTAAAGCACGTATTCGACGCGGCCCGCCGCGAGATCGCGGTAGGCGTCGGCCACCGTGTTATAAAGCCGGACGATGGAGCGGCTATAGACATCCTCAAGAAAAGCCGAGTGGTTGGTCGCGCTCTGCACCCCGATGGATTTTCCGGTCAGCGCCTTTGGCGACACGTCCTTCACATCCGCCGCGCCCTTGCGGACGACGAAAACGCTCGGCGAGCGGTAGTATGGCTTCGTGAACGCGACGACCTTCTTGCGGTCTTCCGTGACATTCAACGACGCGACGATGGCGTCGTATTTGCGGGCGAGCAGCGCGGGGATGATGCCGTCCCAATCCTGGGCGGCGATCTCGCACTCCGCCTGCATTTTCGCGCACAGCGCGCGGGCGATATCGATATCGAAGCCTTCCAGCTCGCCGCTGGCGTTGATGATGCTGAAGGGCGGGTTCGTCCCTTCGCTCGCGATCCGCAGCTTCAATTGCTGGGCAGGAGCCGCGAAGGAGAGGGCGAGAAGGACGCAAGTGAAGGCGGCAATGCGCAAGATGCGGGCCTGAAGCATGGTGTTCGCCGCGGATGTTCTATTGAGACTCGCCGGGCACCGTAGCCCGCTGCTTTTCGGCCGTAAAGCGTCCCGTCCTGAAACACGCAAGGAATTGCCCAAGCCGAGGGCTCTTCGGCGCGTTGAAAAGCTCCGTCGAAACGCCTTCCTCCTCGATCCGGCCCTCGCACAGGAAAAGGGTGCGGGTGGAGACGTCGCGCGCGAACGCCATCTCGTGGGTGACAACGATCATCGTCCGCCCTTCCGCCGCAAGGCCTTGCATCACGGACAGCACCTCGCCCACGAGTTCCGGGTCGAGCGCGGACGTCGGCTCGTCGAAGAGGATGACGCTCGGATGAACCGCGAGCGCCCGCGCAATTGCGGCGCGCTGCTGCTCGCCGCCCGAAAGCTGGCTCGGATAGGCGTGCGCGCGATGGCTGAGGCCGACTTTCGCCAGAAGCGCCATCGCTTCTTCCACAGCCTCGGCGCGGGGCCGTCCGTGAACGTGGATCGGCGCCTCGATCACGTTGCCGACGACGGTCATGTGGCTGCCAAAGATTGAAGCTCTGGAACACCATCGCGACGCGGCGGCGGATGCGTTCGACCTGCCGCCGGTCGATGCCGTTTTTGCCTTGGCCGAGTTCGAGATGCTCCTCGCCGACGCGGATCTCGCCGCTGTCGGGCGCCTCCAAAAGATTGAGGCAGCGAAGAAACGTGCTCTTGCCGGAACCGGACGCGCCAATGATCGAGATCACGTCGCCCTGCTCGGCGGAGAGCGAAAGGCCCTTCAAGACCTGGGCGGAGCCGAAGCTCTTGGTGATGCCGCGCGCTTCAATCGCGATCATGATTTGCCGTTCTGCCGGTTCCAGCTTTGGGTCCGTTTTGCCCGACCGTCATCCGGCTCGCAAGCGTCTTCAGGTTTTGCGCGATTGCGTCGTGGCGGAACTCCATCGCGGACTCCTGATAATCCGCGCAGCCGCATACGCTCAGCGCCAAGTAGCAGCACGCATAACCGCGCATCGTTTCTTCAATAATTAGAATAAGTAAAAATTGTTTGTCCTGTGTGTGGAATTTATATTCATTCTAAACCAGTACATTTGAAGTACTATAATTCTCATAAGATAATTTTTATTGCCATTGTCAAGTCATTTCCATAATAATGATCCGAACCTAAATGCAACAATGGTGGCGAATCCGATGTATGAAGAAATCATGATTGCGGATTGCGGGCGTCAAGAGGCGACAATAAGCAGCCTGCTGCAAGAAGGTCTCGTTGAGTGGAAACGGAGCGCGCCCGGGCATCGTCCGCGCCTTTCCGCACGCGAGCAAGGCGCCAGCGAAGCGGAGCTTGCCGCCTGCGAGCTTGGCAGCAGCGTGACGCGCCTCGACCCCCATTTTCGCGGGATCATATACGAGCTGCCTGCGGTGGGCGAGGTTCTGGCGGTCACTAAGAACGAGCATTGCATCCACGAAAAGCAGGGCGTGTTCAACCATGTATCCATCGGTCCGGATCAAGGCTTCGTCCTGAACCGCGATGTGGATTTGCGCCTGTTCGTGAGCCATTGGCGCCACGTCTTTGTTGTCAGGGAGGAAGCGGCGTCAGGCCCGCGCACGAGCCTTCAGTTCTTCGATAGCGGCGGCGCGGCTGTTCACATTGTCTACCTTACCGAGCGCAGCAACCGGGGCGCATTTGACGCCATCGTAGCCAGGTTCCGTAGCACAGACCAATCGCCCGGCATTGAGATCACATCATCGCCGCCCGCGCCTCAGGACCGGCCGGACCGGGAAGATCAACCTTGCAGAGTTCCACGCATGTTGGGGCGCCGCACAAGCCCCCCTGGACTTTTCTTCCAGTCTTTTTCAGGAGTTTGGCATAAGCCGCCAGCAAGCCTTTCGCCTTTTAGGCCAAGAATATGCTTATCGCGTCGAGCGCCGTTCGCTCCGGCTTGCTCTCGAAGCAGCGTCGCAAACGCAAACGCCGATGGTGTGCATGGCCGGCAACCGGGGCTGCATCCAACTTCATACTGGCCCCGTAAATACTCCCGGCGCGGCTGGACCTTGGCTCCATGTGCGGGGGCCAAAGTTCAATCTGCAACTGCGGGAGGATGACATTGCCAGCGCCTGGGTCGTGCGGAAGCCTACCGTGTACGGGATCGTGACATCTCTCGAACTCTTCAATGGGGACGGCTTCTGTTTCGCGCAATTCTCCGGCGCGCGAAAGCCCGGAAAACCGCAGCTTGAGAACTGGAAGTGGATCGCCAGCAGCCTTCCGCGCCTGCCGTCGCCGCTCCCGCACCGGGCGCCGCCGCCGCTCCGGCTAAGCTGGAAGGATCATCAAAGAAAGCAGTGGCCATGGACCCATCAGGGGAGGAAGGCGGATTTCAATCTCTCGAAAACAGCGGAGCCAAATTCGTGAGATTATCAGAAATGTTGGCTTTGCGTTTTTGACGGAATGCGTTAGCCCCGCAGAATGCGCGCTGCAGGCCCGAAATCTGAAATTTATCCGTGGGCACAAGAGCTTCTGCTGCTCAAGGTCAAGCGGCCGTTCGGCAGAAAGGCTTATGGCGCGATGCTGCTGTTCAGCCCATAACCAGACATGGCGCTTTGTCAAGCGCGTATCCATCGGCTTATTCAAAGCGCAACGCCACCATTGGATCGAGTTTGGCGGCGCGATGCGCCGGGTAGAGGCCGAACAGAATCCCGGCCAGCCCAGCGCAGCCGCAAGCGAAGAGGATGGTCCAAGGGCTGATGAGAATGGGCCAGCCCGCTTGCCAGGCGATTAGCACGGCGGCGGCGGCCCCCAGGCCAGCGCCGGCAAGGCCTCCGATCAACGCCAAAGTCAGGGCCTCGATCAAGAACTGCCGGAGAATATCGCCGCGGCGGGCGCCCACCGCCATGCGCAAGCCGATCTCGCGCGTACGCTCGGTTACGGAAACCAACATGATGTTCATAATGCTGATGCCGCCGACGATCAGGGAAACGGAGGCCACCGCGATCAACAGTATGCCGAGGGTGCGCGCCGCTGCCCCCCGCGCGGTCAGTACATCTGCGGGGTTCTGGATCGAAAAATCGCTCGGCGCCCCGTCGCGGATGCGGTGGCGCTGTCTAAGCAGCGTTTCGATCTCGCTTTGCATGCCCTCCATAGCGGCTGCGTCCGCGAGCTTAACGAGGATCAAGTCGAGGGCATCGCGGGTCGTGCCGCGCACCGCGCCGAGCACACGGCTTTTCGCGGACGAAAGCGGAATGAACGCAATATCGTCCTGGCTGCGCCCCGCAGCGCCGAGCCCCTTTTTATCCAGCACGCCAATTACGGTGAAAGGCACATTGCCGATGCGGAAGGCCTCGCCGATTGGGGCGCGCCCATCGAAGAGTTCATCGGCAATGACGGAGCCGATCACGGCAACCTTGGCCCCGAGATTCAACCTCCGTGCTCGTGAATGACCTGCCGTCAGTGATTTGCCATTCGCGAGCGACGAGATAATCGGGGCTGATCCCGGCTGTGAGCGTGACCCAGTTCTTGTTTGCAGCGACAAGCGGCATGGAACGCGAGAGGAGCGGCGCGGCGGCCAGCACGTCCCTGAATTCGCGGCGGATCGCCGCTGCGTCCTCTTCGGTCAGTGTGGGCTGCGTTCCGGATGCTTGCCTTGCGCCAGCGGTATTCTGCGCTCCAGGCGTTACCATAAGGAGGTTGGCGCCCAGCGTGCGGATCTTCTCCGAAACGTCCACCTGCGCGCCCGCCCCCACCGACACCATGCATACGACCGCGGCAACGCCAATGACGACGCCAAGCACCGTCAGCGTGCTGCGCAGCTTGTTCACGCGCAGCGCTCGGGCGGCAATGCGAAAGTTTTCCAGCGCGTTCATCGCACCAGACTCAATGCGGGGGCTTTTGCGGCGCTCTGTGATGCGGCTCCAGTGTCAGCGGCGATCCGGCCATCGTGCAAAGTAATCCGGCGTGGCGCGCGAGCGGCGACATCGGCGGCATGCGTCACCATGACAATGGTGCACCCATCGCGATGAAGTCCTTCAAAGATGGACAAGATCTCGCCCGCAGTCGTGCTGTCCAAGGCGCCGGTCGGCTCGTCGGCGAGGATCAGTGCGGGATCGTTCACGATTGCGCGCGCAATGACGGCGCGCTGCTGCTCGCCGCCGGACAGCTGGTTCGGCCAGTGCTGGGCGCGGTGCGCGAGGCCTACACGGGCGAGCGCGTCACGGCCCCTGCGGCGCCGTTCCCGCCGCCCGGCGCCTGCATATTGAAGCGGCAGCTCGACATTCTCTAGTGCGGTCGCGCGCGCCAGCAGCGACGGCAATTGAAAGATGAACCCTATCTTTCCGCACCTAAGATGCGCGCGGGCGTCCTTGCTAAGGCTTCCCGCCGCCTGTCCGTCAAATGCGTATTCGCCGCTGCTGGGCCGTTCCAAAAGCCCAAGAATATTCATGAGCGTCGACTTCCCGGAGCCTGAGCGCCCGCATATCGCGAGAAATTCGCCATGCTCGATGGAGAATGACATGTCAGAGACGGCGCGAATGACTGCTCCGCCAGAGGGATAGTGTTTGGAAATTCCGGCGGTCACGACAAGCGGCGCCATATCAAAACCCTAAGCGAACGCCTAAATAACCCTTTTGACTCTGGGTGTTGGCTACCCCGACAATCACCTGCTGGCCGTCGGTGAGGGCGCCATCAAGGAGTTCGGCGCCGTTGTCGTCGCTGGCGCCGAGCTTGACGCTAACCGGATGCGCCTGCCCGTCGCTTCCTGCGATCCAAACAGTTGCGAGGGCCTTGGCCGTGGCCTCGTTCGGAGCCTGGCCGGACAATTCGGCCGGCGCATTCTTTGGCTTGAAGCGCAGCGCTTGGCTCGGGATTTTAAGGATCCCGGCCTGCTCGCTCACCACAATGCGAAGCTGGGCCGTCATGCCAGGCAAAAGCAGCATTTCCGGGTTTGGCGCGGAAATGATCGCCGTATAGGTGACAACGTTTTGCAGGATCTCGGGAGATCTTCGAATCTGCTGAACCTTTCCGGTGAATGTCTGGTTCGGATAGGCGTCCACCGTGAACTTCGCCGCTTGGCCAACTTTCAGCTGGCCGACATCGGCCTCGTCGATCTTCCCATGCACCTCCATGACACGGAGATCATTGGCGATCTTGAATAAGGTTTTGGCTTCGAGGCTTACGGCGACAGTCTGGCCCGGATTGACGTCCCTCTTGATGATGATGCCGTCGATAGGCGCACCAATCACCGTGCGTTCGAGGTCGAGTTGAGCCTGGTCGAGAGCCGCCTGCCGCTCTTCGACAACCGCCTTCGCATTATCGAGATTGGCTTCGGCCATTCGCAGCTCAGCTTCCGTGATTGTAATCGCTTCCGCCCGCATCTGGATTTGTTCCAGGGAAGCACGCAAATCCGCGACGGCAGCTTCGCGCGTGGCCACGACGTGACTCAGCTCATGCTCGCTCACATTGCCCGTGCGCGCGAGCTGGGTCTTTCGCTGCAGGTCCTTTTCCGCTTCGATTTGCTTGGCTTTGATTGCAGCAGATTGCGCTTCCGCGAGTTTCTTGGCGGTGAGCGCGTTGATTGCCGCGATCTTCGCCCGCTCGACCGCAGAATGCTGCACCCGTACATTCGCTTTGGCGACATTGAGCGCGGCCCGCGCTTCTTTAACGCGGGCGGCGAAGATGGCCGGATCAATCTGCGCAATGGGCTGGCCGGCCTTCACAGCGTCGTTGAAATTGACGAACACATCCGCAATGCGGCCCGAGAGCTGCGAACTGACTTCGACGGTGAGCACCGCCTCCACCGCGCCGCTGGCCTTAACCACGGTCGCAATGCTGCCGCGCTCGACGGGAGCGGTGAGGAAGGCTGATGGAGGGCTTCTTTGGCTGTTGGAGTAGTCCAGCCCGGCGATCAGCATGCACAGCAAAAGCACTGCCACAGCTGCAAATCGCATAGCGGCTAGCATCCCTTCTCCTCACCCTGAGCGGGAGCATTGACTTGCCCGAGCGATCGAACGCCTCGCTCCGCCGCGGAACAGGCGGTTCTATGGTGTCTGCGCAAGCGGCGACTTATGACCCGGAGTTTTCGAGACATTTACGCAAGCGATATCGTACTGCGATACAGCCTTGGGGCTATTTGGATGTGCGGAAGATGCGGTTGGATTGGTTCCGCTTCCAGCATAATTCTTCGTAAAAGTGCTCGTGGTGGTGTCCGACGCGTATGGCGAACCATTTGTTCCGGCCGGATTGACCGCGCCTGTAGAGTTACCAGGAGCTACCCCAACAGACCCACAATCTGCACCGGGCTGTGCCGCAAAGACTGCCTCCGCCGAGGGCAGAACGAGCCAAGCGCCGATGGCTAGCGAGGCGATGATGTATTTCATTTCTGCACTCCTTTTCGAGGCGATGCTGCCCGCCCACCCATCGGAATGCTGGATCGTAACGGCAGCACTCTGACGCCCAAATCGAGCGAGGAGCAGGATCGCCGTTCTGCGATCTACTTAAGATATTTCGCTCAAAAAAGATTCCATACTTGTGCGTTTCAGACAAACTAGTATTTCTCATGAGCATATCACGTTTGCTAATGGAGCTGGTTCCGGCAATTAGCACGGGGACAGGAGTTGTCCGCAGCCGGGGGTCGAGCAGCTGCGCACCGAAACCACGCCGGTGGCCGCTTTCGACCCATAGACCGCATGCATTCGCTGGTAAATCCAGGAGTGCTGCTCAGCTCGGAATATCGAGGCTCACCATCCCCGACTCGCCATCGAAGGCAAGGAGTTCGGCGTAGCGCGCCCAGTTTATGACCGTATGGAGCGTTCTTTCCGCGTCCTCCTCCAGCATCGAATCTTCAAGCTCGTCCTTGAAGCGGATGATCGGCGCGCGATGGCTCGGCCGCTCGTCGAGAATGTGTTTTATGTGGGCGGCAAGAGGCACGAAGGCCACGAGATGTTGCGCGAACTGCGCCTTGCGCTCGTCCACCTCGGCATTGGCGAAACGGCGCCCAGCCTCGGTGATCTTGAGGTCGCCTTCCGCGACTTCCGCAAAACGGAGGAGTTGCAGCGTTTCGGCGGCGTGGAACAGCTCGTCCACCTCCATTTGCGACCGTTCGGCCACAAGCGGCAAATCCGCCTTTCCATTGAAAGGCGGGGCGGCGATCGTTTCGAGAAGGCCCGCGAGCGTATTGGTGGAGACCTCGGGCAGGCTCATGCTGATGCCGGTTCCCGGAAAGATGCCTTCGCGCGCAGGCGCGGCTGTGGGCTTCGCGGTCATCCGGGCGTAAATGTCATCGACAAGCGCGCGGAAGGCTGGATCGACGCGGTTGCGCGGCTGTGGCAGGTTGACCTTGATCTCCGAGATGATCCGGCCTGGGTTCGACGCAAGCACCAAGATGCGGTCGCTCATCAGCACCGCTTCCTCGATGTTGTGCGTGACGAGCAAAATGCTGCGGATGGGCATCCGGCCTTCGAACCAGAGGTCGAGCAAGTCGGTGCGCAAGCGTCTCCGCCGTGAGCACGTCAAGCGCCGAGAACGGCTCGTCCATAAGCAGGACTTTCGGATGGACGACAAGCCCGCGCGCGAGGCCGACGCGCTGGCGCATACCGCCGGAAAGCTCTTTGGGATAGGCGGTTTCGAATCCATCAAGGCCGATGAGGTCTATGGCCTGCAAGGCGCGCTTGCGGCGCTCCTCATGCGGCAAGCCTTGCGCTTCGAGGCCCAGTTCGACATTTTCGAGCACCGTAAGCCATGGAAAAAGCGCGAAGGTTTGAAAGACCATGGCGACGCCGTCCGCAGGCCCGATGACCGGGCGGCCGTCAATCGTGACCTTGCCTTCGCTTGGGGTCAAAAGGCCGGAGATGATGCGGAGCAGCGTGGATTTGCCCGAGCCGGACCGGCCGAGGAGCGCCACGATCTCGTTGTTGTGCAGGTTTAAATTGACATTATCGAGCACGAGCAGATTGCCGGTCACGCCGCGCTTGAAGAAGTGGCGGATATGCTGGACGGAAACCAAAGGCTGCATTTCGGCGGTGCGCGCTGCGGCCATACCCGGCGTTATACCCATGTCTCCCTCCCGGTTCACTGGATCCGCAGCCGGCGGTCAGCCAGTACATAAAGCCGGCGCCAAAGGACGCGGTTCAAGGTTACGACGAACACGCACATCACGCCTATGCCGAGCACGACGCGATGATAATCCCCCGCCTCGGTTGCATTGGCGATATAGGCGCCGAGGCCGCGCGCTTCGAGCTTTGTATCCCCCCAGCTCACCACCTCCGCGACGATGCTGGCGTTCCACGACCCTCCCGAAGCCGTCAGCGCGCCGGTCACATAATAGGGAAATATCCCAGGCAATATCACTTTGCGCCACCACAGCCAGCTCCTCAGCTGGTAGATCTTGGAGGCTTCCCGCAAATCGCCGGGAAAGACGCTGGCGCCCGCGATGACATTGAAGAGGATGTACCACTGCGTGCCGAGCACGATGAGCGGCGACAGCCAAATGTCCGGATTGAGGTGATAGGTTACGATACCCACGACCACAAAGGGAAAAAGAACGTTCGCCGGGAAAGCGGCAAGGAACTGCGCCAGGGGCTGCACCCGCTCGGCCAAGGCCGGCCGCAGCCCGACATAAACGCCGATCGGCACCCAGATCAGGCTCGCGATGGCGATGAGAATGATAACGCGAAAGAATGTGATGATTCCGTCTATGACGGCTTCCTGAACGTCGGGCCAGCCGAGAGTGGCGCTCACATAGGAAATCACCGAATAAAGAGCCCAGACTACAACGACAAGCAGCGCAAGGTTAAAGGCCCAGTCGAAGACCTTGTTTGCAACCCCGGTCACTTTAGGTTCGGGGATTTGCTTCGCCAGCTGCCTGACATTGCCGCTGAACATGTCGAGCAGGCCGCTCACGAAGCCGGTAATGGTCTGGACAAGGCGGGTCCGCCTCAAAACATCCAGGGCCCATGATTTTGGCTGCTCTTGCGCGGCGACGAGTTCGACGCTGAATTTGTCGGCCCAGGCGACAATGGGGCGGAAGAGGAGTTGATCGTAGAGCATGATGACGACGCCCATCACGCCCACGGCCCAAGCCACCGCCTCGATATTTTTCTCGCTGATCGCCAGGGCAAGGTAGGAGCCTATGCCCGGCAAGGTGATTTTCGTATCGCCGACCGCAATCGCCTCGGACGCCACAACAAAGAACCACCCGCCCGACATGGACACCATCATGTTCCAGACGAGGCCCGGGGTTGCGAAAGGCGCATCAAGCTTCCAGAATCGCTGCCACGGCGAAAGCCCCAAATGGATCGTGATTTCCTCGAGGTCGCGCGGGACAGTCTTCAGCGACTGATAGAACGAGAAAGTCATGTTCCAGGCTTGGCTCGTGAAGATCGCGAAGATGGCGGCGAGTTCCGCGCCGAGCTCGCCTCCCGGAAACAGGTCCATGAAGAAGATGACGGTGAAGGTCAGGAAGCCGAGAACCGGCACCGATTGCAGAATGTCCAGCGCCGGAATGATGACGCGCTCTGCCTTTTTGCTCTTGGCCGCGAGCGGCGCGACCAGGAATGTGAAGAGCAGCGAAAAGCCGAGCGCTGCGAACATTCGCATCGTTGTAAGAAGCGCATATTGAGGCAGGTTGCGAGGATCGAGGGAAACCGGATTGGCCGCAAGCCCTTCCAGCGGCCGGTGCATATATTGCGCGCCATGGATGATGGCGACGAACAGCGCGCCAATCGCGACGAAAACGATGAGGTCATAGCGATTCGGCCAGGCGCTGGCTACGGTGGCGGAGATTGTAGCGATGCGGCGGTCGCCGGCGGTCGTTGTTGGCATGGCTCGCCTCGCTCCTCAGATCGATGGGGCGCTTTAGCCCGTGGTCATTTTTCGCGCTCGTTTACAGTCCGCGTCCGCGGAGAATGCGTTTCAAGTTTTTGGGTTACGCGAAGCCGATGCTGCTTCGCTCCTATGCCGATGAACGGCGCAGGCGTTTCTGTCAACACGAAAACGCCACATTGCGGCTCACACCTGCTGCAATGCGGCCTTTTTGTCGAGGCTTTGATACGCTGTCCTGTATGGATCATATTCCGGAAGGCCGGATTGCAAGATCGAAGCAGAAGGGGCGCGCAGTGCATCGCAAAAGGGATAGGCTCCCTCGCTGGAAGCGTTTTGCTGGCGCCGGGCTTATCGCTTTCGGCTCGCATCTGTGCCCTTGGATCGGGCCTGCCGTCGCCGGTGAGCCGTCCCTTCACTCCGTCCGGGCTCACACGCAACGCGAAATCAAAGACGCAGACATCGGCCGGGATACAGGGGACGCAAAACACTTTGCGGAACGCCTGAAGCGCCATCAAAGACGCCATTTCACAAAACAAAGGCGTGAGTTCCGCAAGGCGCAGCAGAGGCTGGAAAGTCAACGCCGCTTGAGGAAGGCCAGGATTAAAGCCCGCCAATTCGCTGCGGCGCGCAGGCGTGCGACCGCAGCACGCTCCCAGGCGCAAGCAGACGCACGCGCCTCCAAAGACCGTAACAACTGAGGAGCGCCGCGGCCTTAACCCTGTTGGCAACCTTACCGATGGGTTGTGAGTCACCGGATAATGATTATTTCCGCCTCTTTGGAACGGCCATAGTCTCCCATCCTTGAGCGTCGAAAGGGAGGAACCGAGGGTGACCGACGAGCTTGTCTTTTACACCAATCCCATGTCGCGCGGCCGCATTGTCCGCTGGATGCTTGAAGAGGTCGGCCAGCCTTACCGCACCGACATCATCGAATTTGGCCCGGCCATGAAGTCGCCCGAGTACCTCGCCGTCAATCCGATGGGGAAGGTTCCGGCAA
>CAWFXN010000032.1:0-38690 GCA_963819665.1 uncultured Alphaproteobacteria bacterium | reverse complement strand
TGATGCCGCTCCGCTATCAAGTGGCCGCCCGCGCGGGCCGGCTCGAATCGAGCAGTGATCATACAGAGGCGGGCGGGCGTTTCAAAACACGGCTTTGTAATATGCACGGCGGCGTTCAAGTCAAGGTCGGCGGTGTATTGCGGTGGTGGCAGAGACGCCTAGCCGCTACAATTGCGGTATGTGCACCAATTCGTTCGACCAAGAGGCTAACGCCAGTTTCAAACCGTCTCGCTTCATGCAAGCGCGGCGCCCTTATCTGTTTTCCAACTCCACGACAACGACAAAGCGTGCGGTTACCCGCGAGGTCCTGTCGCACCATCTCGAAACGCTCACCAATCAGAAGGATAAGTCTACGTTCGAGAAATTCGCGCACCGGCTGGCGGAGAAGTTCATTGCGCCGAACCTTCGCCCACAAACCGGTCCAAGCGGTGGGGGCGACGGAAAGACTGACGCGGAAACCTACCCGGTATCCAAATCTATTGCACTTCGATGGTACGTTCCTGGATCTGCCCCTGCGCACGAACGATGGGCTTTCGCGTTCAGCGCAAAGAAGAAGTGGCGCGACAAGGTCGAGTCTGATGTTGCCAATATCGTGGCTACGGGGCGGGGCTACCCTGGTATCTACTTCGTGACCAACCAGTATGTGCCCTCTAAAGACAGCGCGGCTGTACAAGATGCTCTGAAAAAAAAGCATAGTGTCCCGGTCACGATCCTTGATCGAACTTGGATTCTCGGCCGCGTTTTCGATCACGACAGTCTCGATATCGCTATCGAGGTTCTGGGTGTGGGGGCTGGTACCGAGCACCAAGTCGAGATAACAGGGCCGGAGGATCTCAAGCGTCTTGCCGAGTTACGAGATCTGGAGAAAGCCATCGGCGATGGCACGCACTATGCTGGAACCCATCACACGCTCGTCGAAGACTGCCATAGGGCGGCCCTGCTCGCCCGCGGCCTTGGGAAACCCAGAGACGAGGTCGATGGTCGCTTTCTTCGGGCTGTGCGCCTCTCCCGTGAGCACGACTTCCCCAAGCTAGAACTAGCGGCTGTGTATGATTGGGCTTGGACATCCTTTTTTTGGTTTGACGATTTCACCACACTCAATGCTCAGTATGATGAGGTTGAGAAGCTCGCGATTGCCAGCGATATGGCCGACGATCTGGAGCGCCTTTCAAACCTGCTGACGCTACTCCGAAACAGCGTGACATCAGGTGTCCTGACCTCAGATGTTGCGAAGCTGGAAATTCGAAGCTCAGGCCTTGTCGCGGCGCTGACCAAGCTTCGAGCCGATACGTCTCGCCCAAATAACGCGTTACACGCGCAGGCTCTTTTGCTTCTAAATCAGCTTCAAGAACGCCTTCACAAGGACAAGGCAAACAGGGACACGGATCTAAGCGATCTCTGGAATGAGTTCAGGAGTGTTATCGAAGCATCAGATGGTCTAGGGACGTTCCCCTTCGAGCAGATTGCCGACTTATTGACAGAGATTGGCGCGTTTATCCCGGAAAGTCTTGCGTTTGACCTGCTCTACGAAGTTCTCACAGATAAGATGGCCGCCCGGCGCAGCGAAGGTGAGGCAGCCCAACGTAATTCAACGAGGGGATTCCAGAAACTTAATAAGGGGTTGCCTTACGAGGCAATCCGTTGGCTCGGACGTGCTGTGAGCCTCCTGGTAAAGGAGGAGTACGGAGACGAATTAGTCAAAGCCTTGATTGGCTCCAGCATTGCGTACGAACAAGCGGGCCTCCCTTGGGCCGCGCGCAATTATGCGCTTGCCGCCGTATCCCATCAATTCGGTGTCTTCCGGCGAACAGGCTCGATCGCGGACGTGAACCCGGCCACTCTTAGCAGACTGTTTGCGACGGAGATCCAGCTTGGCCGCGTACCCTATGTGTTGAGCGCGTACTATCTCGGTGTGATGGTGACCAATGCACGGGCCACAACTGAACAGCAGCGCAAGAACCTATCCGAAAAGCAGCTTGCTCAGTCGGCATGGCTCGCGGCGCTCCTACTCAAGACGCCATTTGCTCAGCTGGCGCAGGTGAAGTCGCTGCCTGACGCTCTCGAGCGTCTGGGCTTGCACCACTCACGCATCGCACTTCTGTTTCTAATGGGGCGAGAAGATGTGCTGAGGACAGAAGGTTCCGTTCCTCAGGAAGAGACGGCGGATGGCTATCTCGAGTTTTTCGAGCACATGGCCGCTTTCGGACGAAATATGATCTTGCCAGAGCGGCCGGACTATTTGATCGGAGATCGCGCGGATCTTCATTCGCGTGTTCTTGGCTGCGAAATCCGTATCTCCTGTGCCAACAACCTCATCTCGATTGCGATAGGCGAAGCGGTCCTGGGAACGCTCGAAGCGCTTCTGGCGACCAGCTTGAACCACCGTATTCTTCCACATCTCGATCAATTGCAGCTGCGGATACAGCCAACCGAAACGAGCGAACTCCGCCCAGCGCTCAACTTCATTGAGGAAGATGGCAGGACGGTCGAAATCATTACGCATGCCGCCCAAATGGTTTGCCGCACTCGCGATGAGGCACTTTGTTTTCCCAATTGGTTGCGTGATTCCATCTTTGAAATTTTTATGCAGTTTGCGAGTCCTGTTGATCTTGAAAAATGGGCAGAGAGTGTTCTTAAAGAAGAGAACGGCTATTCGCGCGCCGTGACGTTTTCGAATACCCCAAGCGCCATGAACCTCATCTACGGTAATGATTGTGAGCGGCTCTCAATCGGTGAATGGATGCAGGATAACGATATTCCCTATGAGGTAACACGTAGGGCTGAATGGCGTCCGGGACCGGAACAAGAGCAGACAAAGGCTAAGAGCCTGCCGACGTTCTCCGAACAAGAGCCGCCAGAAGAACTTGTTGACCCGGAATCTCTCAAGCATACGGATGTCCGTATCATAAGCCCGATCGATGTCCACAAATGGAATGACGCAAAGTGGCGTGCAGCCCTTTTCATGGCGGTGCCCGATGTCGATGAAGTGCCGCCGGTTCTTTGCCTCGCTTTTCTCAACGAAGGCCCAGCCGCCGCAATCTTTCGCGGTCTGTGCGGCCGGTTTGGCCGTGATGACACGGATAACATGCTACGGATTGCAATCATTCGCGGCGTGCGATCGTCGAACCCTAATGCCTATGCGGTCATCGTCGGACCGAATGCAGATAGCCTTCCGCTTGATGGAGCCAAGACCTTTGAATTCGTCTCCCGCATCCAGGTCATGACGCCGTCCAGCTCCGAGAACCTCAATCGCTTTCTCGCCGAGTACAATCGCCATCGCCGATACCTGCTGGCTCCTGCGCATTTGCCAAGCATGAACGCCATGCCAAAGCCGATGATGGAATTTGCTCTCGGTAAATATCACTTAACCGTGCGTGAGGCCTGGGAGATCGGCATCAACGATCCGGATGCGGTAGCGCTCAACTCTGACGATCCCCCGGTGGTTCCTCCGGATCAACCAAATGCGCCCGTCTTAAGAGCCATTGAGCGCCTCAGGGTGATGGAACGTCGAATAAGCCGCCGCTGAGCAGTTCCGCGAACGGCAAAATAAACCCGGAGACACGGCGGCCCGCGTCCGGCGGGCGCATGCCGCCGTCCGCCGCGCTCCAGTTGTTCGACGCAAAGGCGCGCGGCGACGGTAAACGGATCGTTGCCGGGCAGGCCGCGCCATAATTGTAAATTGCGCCATGGTTAACAGGAGCGCGCCGGAATTATTTCCGGTCATGATTTGGTTAGCATTTGGTTTACTGGGCGCGAAGTGGAGAGCGCCGCGCCTTCGGCCGGGGAGGCGAAAGCTGCTATAACGCATTGAAAAAACGAGATATTTTATCCTTAACAAATTGCCCATTAAATTAAATTTAATGCCGGAATTTTTTCATTTACTGGGACGCGCAAAAGTCCGTTAAATATGTTGCGACTTCGCCTGTTAACCAAGTCCGTAGGCATCATAAGCTCGCCCGCTGCGTCGGCGGCGGCATTCCCTCATAAAAATATCCAAGAAAATCAATACCTTAACGCCGTTAACTTCCCGGTAAGGAGCTTTTCCCTAAGATCCCGCCCAGGTAATGCGGACGCAACGCCACGCTGATTCGGGGGATTAAGCGAGATGCAGCCATTCGCAGAACGCTCATACAAAAAGCCAATTGGCCTCTCATCCGGGTTCTCTTCCGCGGCGAGCCGCCGAAAGAGCCAAGTCACAGGATAACGACGGCGGCGATCCGTATGCGCGCCGGTTCCTAGACCTGGATCGGGAAGAAGTAATTGATGGCAATAAGTACGCCCAATAGAATGAGCCCGATCCCAAGGCTCCAGCCGATCAGCTTTTTCTCCACCGGCAACAGCGGCTCGACGGGCGCATTTTCAAGTTCGTTGCGAAGATCGCTCATGTTCGCTCCTCCCGCTCACCCGGCCAGGGGCGGTTTTACGCCGCTGAAGAAAATCCACGAAATCGCCAGCCCGACCCAGATCACAAAGCCGAAGAGGCTCACGAGATAAACCGCGGCGAGCTTGCCGATCCCCTCCTGCCAAAGCTTCCGGAAGTTCGACAGCACGCCGATGGAGAAGAAGGTCAGGATGAAGAAGATCACGCGAAAGACGTTGGCTTCGCTGATGGCGGCTGTCACTTTCGCCGGTTCGAAGGACGTCCCGAGCGCGAGGTAGAGCCCGGCCGCGAAGGTGATGATGAAGCCGAGAATGAACTTCGGGAAGCGCTGCCAGATCTCGATGGCTTTCGCCTTCTCGCCGTTCGGGTCCTTGTTGATATGGTTCGTCCAGATCCAGCCGAGGATGAAGGCCCAGATGCCGATGAAGATGTCGATGAACACCTTCACGGTTGCGGTCGTGCCGAGAATCCAGCCGGGCTGATATTTGACGCCCTCGGAGGCGTTCTGCGCGAGGATCAGCGACTCGGTGATGCCCCCGGCGGCGATCGCTGCGCCATCGGTCTTGACCGCAAGTCCCATCCATGCGCCCGCCACGAGCGGTTCGTGCGACAGGAAGGTTTGCGCCAGGAACGGCAGGATCAGGATCTCGACGACGGCGAAAATCACGACGAGCGAGGAGACAAGGATCGGCACGGAAGGCCGGGCGCGGATTGCGCCGCCCGTTGCGATGGCCGCCGCGACGCCGCAAATCGAAATGCCGGAGGCAAGCGGCACGGCGTATTCGCGGCTGAAGCCGAACCATTTCCGGGCCACGAAATAGACCACCGCCCAATAGATCAGATAGGCCTCGACGATAGCCGCCACGCCCCGGATGAGCAGCGACGTGGCGAGGTTGAGCTTTCCAGCGGCGGTCACAGCCAGGAAAGCGCCGAGGATCACGATGGCGATCTTGATGTAGAGTTCAGGCCGGATCGCCTCCTTCAGCCATTCCGCAACGCGAGGAAAGAAATTGGCGATGATGAGTCCCGCGAGAAGCGCGATGATGAAGCCCGCCTCGTTTGTGAGCTTCAGCGACCAGTTGATGCCGAATTTCTGCTGATCCGCGGGCGTGACCACCGCGATGTGCGCGTAGCTTCCGGCGATCCAGCTCGCATAAGCGAGCGCGAACACGAAGGTAAATCCGAGAATGAACCGCCAGACGCTCACACGCAGCGCGATTGCAGCCAATGTCAGCACCGCGAGAAGCGCCACGTAGGTAAGACCCAAAGCGGCCAGACCGCCAAGACCGGCGTAAGTTTTCGACGCCGTGTTCAGCGCCTTGCCGACATCCGTCCAAACCGATGTCGTGACGGCCCAGCCGAGAAGGTCTTGCCCGTAAAGCCCGGCGACGGCCAGTCCGAAAATGGAAAGCCCGATCCAAACCGCGAGCCAGTCCTCACTGATCCAGGGCTCTTTTTCTATTGACCGGAGCGCTGACAGCACGGGGCTCGCCTTTCACAACTTCCAGCATTGTGTCTCCCATTCGCCAACGGGCAACGGCCAGATCGGAGGCATAAAAACAGATCTGAGAATCCATTGCTACATCTGACGCTCTTATCTCGGCAAGATAAGAACCTAATGCTAGCCTTGACTATAAATGGGGTAAAATTTAGCGGATTTCGTGGCTAGGCATAAGACATTTTCCCGTTCGATGTAGGCTCCGTAAATCACGTCGCAACAGCAAACGGCTGGCTGGCATTGAGACCGGGATCAGCTTCGGAGAAGTTTCCCGTCGTTTAGTTCCGGCAAAGAATACAAGCCGGAGGCTCGATGGATCGCGCTTCTCCCAAGGGCGCCGTCGCGCCGAACATTCAGGATATTCTGCAAGAGGCGTTCGCCTATCTCCGGGCGGACGAAGCCGACCGCGCGCTGGCGTGTCTCATCGCCTATCCGCACTTAACGCATGGCCACCCCTTCGCGTGCTACCTGGCCGGGCTGATCTACGTCAATACCGGGAATGATACAGCGGCCCTGCCCTTCTATGCCCGTGCGCTGACGCTCAATCCTCGCTACGCGGATGCGCTGGAAGGCCGGGCTCGGATCATGCAACGGCTGAAGCGCTTCAAGGAAGCGATTGCCGATTATAACGCGCTCCTTCGCATCAATCCCCCGAACGCGGAAACATTCTACAATCTCGGCGGCGCCTACGAAGGCGCAGGCCAACGCGACGACGCCTTGCGGTCTTATGAGCGCGCGCTTGAGATATCGCCTGCTCATTCCCCCACGCTCGCGGCCAAAGCGCTTCTCCTCTATGACGATGGCTGCGTTGACGACGCCCTTGAGACGCTGCGCGAAGCGCTTGCCGCCGACCCGTCCAATGAAACGGCTTGGTACAATTGCGGGGCGATACTCGCCTCTCTCGGCGAGCACGCCGAGGCTGAGAAATGCTTCGACGCCGCCCTTCGGCTTATCCCGACCTACGGCAAAGCGCTCTATGGCGCGGCCGCCTCGCTGCAAAAGCTGGAGCGCTTGGAAGAAGCGCTCGCGGCCTGCGACACGCTCCTGAAGCAGGAGCCCGCAAATTTCGAGGCGCTGTTTCTTCGCGGCAATATTCTCTACGACCAGCGCCGCCTCAACGACGCTTTGGCCGCCTTCGACGACGCGCTTACTCGCAATCCCAAGCATGTGGGCGTCCTTTGCAATCGAGGAAGCACCCTTCGCGAACTGGGACGCCTTTCGGAGGCCGCCGCCGCGTTCGACGCAGCCCTCGCTCGAAATCCCAACTGTGTGGAAGCGTTGCTGGGGCGGGGTATCGTCGAGTTCAAAAGCGCAAGGATCGAGCCGGCGCTCAAGTTTTTCGAGAGCGCGCTCAAGGCCGATCCTGCTTCAGCGACCGCCTTTTGCGGGCGCGGCCTGGCGCTGCAATATCTGGGCCGCGTTGAAGAGGCCATGAGAGACTTTGAACACGCGCTCGCTCTCAAGCCGGATCTGCCGGAAGGCCACTCAAATCTCGGCGCTCTGCAACTCCTTCTCGGCGATTTCGAACGCGGCTGGGAGGGCTATGAATATCGGATGCTCGCGGGGGAGCGATGCAAGGCGGATCTCCCGCGGCGTCGGCCCATTTGGAACGGCGAGCCCATTTCCGGAAAGAAACTCCTCGTCATCAACGAGGCCGCCCACGGCGACGCCATCATGCTCGCGCGGTATTTTCCGATGCTGGCGGACCTCGGCGCCGACGCAACCGTCGAATGCCGTCCCAACATGCATGCGCTTCTCAAGCAGGTTCCGGGCGTTCGTCTCGTTACAAAAATCGATCCGGCGGACCATTTCGATTATCAGGTCCATCTTTTCAGTTTGCCGCGCGCCTTCAAAACAAGGGCGGAAAGTGTGCCCGCGCAGGTTCCCTACGTTTTCCCGGACCCGGCGCTGACGGCGAAGTGGGCCGACCGGCTTGGAGCACAGGGTTTCAAGATCGGCATTGCATGGCAGGGGAACCCCGATCCCAAGATCGACATCGCCCGCGCGGCTCCACTTGCAAGTTTCGCCCCGCTCGCAGCTCTTCCGGACTGCCGCCTCATCAGCCTTCAGAAGGGTTATGGCGTCGAGCAGATCGCCGCCTCGGGGACGCCGGTCGAAACCCTCGGCGATGACTTTGACGCTGGGCCCAACGCCTTTCTCGATACGGTTGCGGTCATGGCCAATCTCGACCTGATCGTTACGGTGGATACCTCCATCGCTCATCTGGCGGGAGCCATGGCGCGGCCCGTCTTTGTCGCCCTCAAACATATGCCTGAATGGCGATGGATGCTCGGCCGCGACGACTCGCCGTGGTATCCGACGATGCGTCTTTTCCGGCAACGCTCGGCGGGCGACTGGCAGGGAGTTTTCGCGGACATCGCGGAAGCGCTGAAAACGCTCATCACCGAGAGAGCGAGTGGCTCAACCAGCCATCTTCTTCTCCCTTCGGCAGTCGGAGAGCTGATCGACAAGCTTACCATATTGGAAATCAAGGCGGAGCGCATCCCCGACCCGCGCAAGCTGGCGAACGTCAGGCGCGAGCTCGCTTTGTTGAGCGACTTGAAAAGACGCCGCGGTATCTCGGGCGCTCGCCTCGACGGCCTGACCGCCGAGCTGAAGCGCGCAAACAGCGCTCTCTGGGAGATCGAAGACGCGATCCGTCAATGCGAACGGATGGGCGATTTCGGCCCTGACTTCGTGGCGCTCGCAAGAAGGGTCTATCAGGAAAACGACAAGCGGGCCGTTCTCAAGCGGGACATCAACGTGCTTTTTGGATCGGCAATCGTCGAAGAAAAACACTACTCGGCAGAGTAGCCGCGCAATCCCTCACGCGTCAGCCCAAGACCTCTTGATCAAATGCGATCTTGATAGCAGATCAATCGCCGGCCAGCGGATTCGAAAGTTTACTGGCGGGCAGCCTCTCGGTGGGTTAGTGGTGCTAGCCGCCGCATTCGGTCGGCTCGTCCGTTGGCGCGGCGCTCCGATCTCGGCAGGCGTTCGAGACATGATTTGCATTGAGCCCCAGAGTAAGCGATGTCACGACCCCTTTCGCCCAAAGAACGCGATGCCATCGCCGAACCTTTTCCAGCCGGCGCGCCCGGACGCATCGGACGGTTGCGTGAGCCGCGATCTCGATCCAGCGGACTGGAGCGAATTCCGAAGCCTCGCGCACGCCATGCTGGACGACATGATTACGCATATCGAGACAATCCGGGAGCGGCCCGTCTGGCAGCCGGCGCCTGCGGCGACGCGCGACCGGATTCGGGCAGTCCTTGCCTCGCTCGGGGCGCGATCTTCGCCAGGTGCTGGACCATCTCAGGAGCCACATCATCCCCTACGCCACCGGCAATCTGCACCCCGGCTTCATGGGCTGGGTCCATGGGTCAGGCACGCCGGTCGGCATGATCGCCGAGATGGTCGCCGCAGGCTTGAACATGAACTGCGGCGGGCGCAATCACATCGGCCTCGAGGTCGAAAAGCAGATAACGCAATGGATGGCCGAGGCCCTCGGCTATCCCGGCGGCGCATCGGGCGTATTCGTCACCGGATCGTCCATGGCGAATTTCGCGGCCTTGATTGTGGCAAGAACAAAAGCGGCGGGGTACGAGTCCCGCCATGAGGGGCTGGCGAAGACGGCCTCGCGCCTGACCGCCTACACCTCGGTGGAAGCCCACAATTGCATCGCCAGGGCAATGGAGCTTGCGGGGCTCGGCTCTGCGAATTTGCGCACGATCGACGTCGATCAATCCGGGCGGATGGATGTCGCCAAGCTGGAAAAAGCGGTCGCGGAGGACGGCGCCAGCGGGTTCGTCGCCTTTCCTCATTGCGGCTACGGCAGGCACAGTGAATACAGGAGCTATCGATCCGCTCGATCGCATAGCGCAGGTGGCTTCACGGCGATGGTCTTTGGTTCCATGTCGATGGCGCCATCGGGGCGCTGGCGGTCTTCTCGCCAAAGCTTCGCCCGCTGCTAAAGGGGATCGAAAAGTCGGACTCGGTTGCGCTCGATTTTCACAAGTGGGGGCACGTGCCCTACGATGCCGGCTTCCTCCTGGTTCGCGATGGCGATGCTCACAAGCAGGCGTTTGCAATGCCTGCCGCCTATCTGCAGCGATCCGAGCGCGGCCTCGCCGCGGGCGACACATGGCCCTGCGACCTCGGTCCCGGACCTCTCGCGCGGCTTTCGCGCGCTCAAAACCTGGATGACGATCGCGACGCTCGGCGCGGACCGCATCGGGGACGCGATGCTCGCAAATTGCGAACTCGCGCAGTATTTGGCGCAGAAGGTGCGACAGAGCGCGTTGTTCGAGCTGAAAGCGCCCGTGGCTTTGAATATCGTATGCTTCGGCGTTCGGGGAGCGCGCGACCGAGCCTTCAGCCGTGAGCTTGTTCTCGACATGCACGAAACCGGCATCGCAGCGCCATCATGGACAACGATCGGCGGCGAGAGCGTCGTTCGCTGCGCAATCGTCAACCACCGCACCACGCGCGCCGATATCGACCGGATGATGGATGCCATGACGGGTCTGGCGCTCTCGCGAAGCGAAGCGGGGGCATCGCGCTAGCGCGTCGAGAGACGTTGCCAGGCTGCGCTCGCTGCCATTCATTGCCTCGCGGCGCTAAATCGCAATCCTAATGCTTCATGGAGAGCAGCGCTTCCATGTTCAGTATGGAACGCCGCATCCGCGCAATGGCCTCGTCTTCGCTGGGAAAGCGGGAAAGCCCAGATGAAAGACTACCCAGCGCCTCCGCAATTCGGCGGTCGCCGACAAGCGGTTCAGGGTTGAGCCGCGCTGGCGCATCGTGCTCCCCTCGGTCCATGCTCTGGCTATCGCTTTCGCCGGACTGGCTGGATGGCGGCGCGGCTCCGGGTGACGCCATCTCGAAATTGATGGCCGCGGACTTCACAAACAAGTCAAAATCTTTTGCGATCCGCTTTAACCGCGCCATCTGCATACCCGCAAGTTCGGCTTGGAAAAGAAAATTTTGAAAGTTACGCGATGGATGGCGCTGCATATTAAACAGTAGCTTTAGCATGGCCCAAGCCATCTGGTATACCTCATACCAATAGCCTATAAAAGCGAAAATGAGACCGGCAAATCGTGTATTTCGCGGAACTGTGGTTGCATCAACTGCGCCTTTGCCAACAACCTAAGCATGAAGCTTTGGCGGCAGTTGCTCTTGCAGCGGCTCCTCTTTCCCAGGAGTAGGCGCTTTCCCGGCTTTTTTCCTCGGCGGCCCCATGAGAAGCGGCTGAAACAGGATTGCAAACGCCATTGTGCAGGCAAGCGATAGCGCGAGCAGCTGCCCCATGCTCGACGTGCCCGGATGATTCGACATCCACAGGCTGCCGAACGCCACAGCCGTGGTCAAACCGCTGAAGAAGACAGCGCGGGTCAAGGGCGACGCCAGGAGGTCTGTCTGGCCCTGCCGCCAGGCGACGATGTAATAGATTTTAAAGGCGACGCCGAGCCCCAGCAGCACCGGTAACGCAATGATATTTGCGAAATTCAGCTTGAAGCCGATTGCCGCGCAGATTTCGAGCGTCACGGTGGCGGCGAGAATAAGCGGAAAGAGTGTGAGACCGACATCCGACAATCTGCGCAGGAAAAGCCAGAGAAGGATGGCGATGGAAAGCAGCGCCCAAATCCCTGCCTCGATGAAGGCGCGCACCACCGTTTCGCCCGCCCTCTGAATGCCGACAGCCTCGCCGGTCGCGGTGGGCTCCACCTTCAACACGGCGTCGACGAAACGGGTCAGAACTTCGGTGTCATTTGCATTCCCTTTCGGCACGACGGAGACGCGCGCTCTGCCATCTGAGGTCTTCCATTCAGACACGAGATCGGCTGGGAGATTATCGAGGGTGACACGCTCGGGATTCAAGGATGTCTTGATCGTGTTCAGCGTGATGTCGAGCGGCTGGATAAGGACGTCCGAGACCTTCTGGCGCGTCTCGGGGCTTGCCTTAGCAAGCTTCGACAAAGCCTCCGACAGGTCTTTGGCCGCTTGCGCGCCCGGCCCTTGGCGTTCGCCCGCAATCGCGCCAAGCGACGTCGCGGTCGCTTCAAGGCTCGACACGATTTCGGCGTCGCCGGGCGGCGCCTTCACCTGCGCGGGGTACAAGTAATCATGGAGTTCATCAGCCTTCTCCTTGATGGCCGCGAGCTTCTGATCTTGCGCCTCCGGGATGAAGCTCGAAAGCGTGATCACGCGAGCGACCTCGGGAAGCTCCTGCAACGTTTTCGCCATGCTGCTCGCTTGATCGAGCGACGTCGCCAGAATCTCCGCTGTCCGCCCGGACGTTTCCGGGTCCTTGCTGATGTCGAGATACGTTGCGACCGACTCCACCTTGGGATTGCGGAGATCCATCAGGTTAAAGTCGAACTGGAGCCAGGAGAGCAAGGGGAGCGCCGCGAAGACCGCCGCTACGGTTCCAGCGACAATAACGACGCGATGCCGTTCAAGAAAGCGGTCAAGCGGACATAGGAATGCATAGCCTAGCGGCCTTGGTTCTGCCGGAGGATCGAGCATCCGCAACAACGCCGGAAGCACTGTCAGGCTCGTAATGAGAGCAATGATCATGCCCATGCCGGCAATTGCGCCAAGTTGGGAGAGGCCTTTGTAAGCCGTAGGCAGGAACGAGAGGAACCCGGCGGCCGTCGCGAGCGCAGCCAGGACAAGGCGGCCGCCGTTGCTCGCGGCTGTCTCCAGGAGGGAGCGCATCAAGCCATGATGCTCGTAGCGCGCCGCGCGGTAGCTCACGCTGAACTGCAAGCCGAAATCGACGCCGATGCCCACAAATAAGACAAAAAAGGCAATCGAGATCGGATTGAGGGCGCCGACGAGACTTAGCCCGGCTGCCGCCGTCGCCGCCAGGCCAACCAGCACGCTGAACATGACCGCGATGATAATGCGTGTCGAATGAAGCGCGAGCCAAAGGATGAGAATGACCGCGGCGATCGTAAAAATCATATTTTCGACAGCGCCCTGCCTCAGAGTCTCGAACTCGTCATCCGAGATCGGAACTGGCCCGGTCAGCCGCACGGTTACGCCTTGCTGGGGAAGCTTCAGATCATCCACTGTCCGCCTGATGGCGTCGGTCGCTTCCCGGCCCGGTTCCAAGGCATTGAAATCAAGAACGGCGGAAATAGTTACCAACTGCCGCGTCTGCGGCTTGGACCCGGCGGCTTGGAGCTGCGCGGTCCAACTGAAATAGGCGGCCTTGCCGCTCAGCGTGTTGTCGATTGCGTCCGTCAAACCGCGGAATTGAGGAGCGAGCGTATCGAGGGAAATCCTCCGAAACCGCACCCCGCGCAGGCTGAGATCGATCGAACTCATGATGCCCCTCAAGCTCGGATCGGAGACAAGAGAGCCGAGCAACGGGCCTGAGCGCGTGAACTGTCTTAGGGTCGACGAAAGCTTTTCTTCGGAGAGATAAAGCAGGCCGTTCCGCCGGAAAAAAGCGGAGCCGCTGACGTCTTGAGCGTCGCGGATTTTGTCGCGGCGGGAGTGCAAGGCGTTGCTGAGCCTGACGGCTGCGCTTTGCGCGAGTTCCGGTGTGGGCGCATCGATTACCGCCAAAATGGTCGTTTCCTGCCCTGGGAATGCCTTCAGATAAGCAGCCTGATGTTGCCGCCACGGAAGGTTCTGCGAAATCAGGTTGTTGATGTTGGTGTCGATGGCGAAGTGCTGGCGCACAAAGACAGCGGAGTACGCCGCCACCCCGACCGCGATGGCGACGACAAGCCACCGGGCGCGCGCGCTAAAACCAACAATGCCGACAAGCAAGCGTTTCAACATCGCTTCAACTCGCTATGGCGCTGGAACTGGCCCTTACATCCGCAGCCACCAAAGCCTAGGCCACGGCACACTCCCGAGCTAGCAGGATGCTGAAAAACGATGTTGCCCATGGCCTCACGGTGAGCCTGCCGAACCGCGACAAGCTCACCATGAGGACTAAGCCGTTGAAAAGCCTCGACCTCATCCTGAGCCTGTCGAAGGATGAAGCCAAGATTTCATGCTTTTTCAGCAGCCTGCTAGTCTTACTGTGTCATAAATGTTGAACTGTGGTAAGCAGTTGATTCGTGATTCGTTTCGAAGGGGGGATCATGGATCTGCGGGCCACAGAGGGCGTGGCGTCGCGTTTTAAAGCGTATATCGAGCATTTAAGGAATGCCGTCGGCCATGCGGACCGGCGGGAGCCGCTTGCTGCATATTGTGCGGGGCTGCTGCTGCCGGGTGAGCGCAAAAGCGTCGAGCCGATGGCGGCGCGCCTTGCGCCGGGGGAAGTCAGCGCCAAGCATCAGTCGCTGCATCATTTTGTAGCCAAGGCGCCATGGGAGGAGGCAGCGCTGCTTGGCGCGGTGCGGAATTCCGTGCTGCCCAAAATAGAAGAGGCGGCGCCGATCCGCGCCTGGATCATCGACGACACGGGCATCCCGAAGAAGGGCAAGCATTCAGTTGGCGTGGCGCGCCAATATTGCGGGGAACTCGGCAAGCAGGACAATTGCCAGGTTGCGGTCACTCTTTCGGTTGCGAGCGATCAGGCCAGTTTGCCGATTGCCTTTCAGCTTTATCTTCCTGAAAGCTGGGCCAGCGACACGGAGCGTCGCCGAAAGGTTGGGGTTCCTGACGAAATCCAGTTTAAAACCAAGCCGCAGATCGCGCTCGATCAGTTTCGGCAGGCCATCGCCGACAGCGTCCCCCAAGGCGTCGTCCTCGCCGATGCGGGTTATGGCAACGACACGGCGTTCAGGACCGGCCTGAGCGAGCTTGGCCTTGCTTATGTGGTTGGCGTGCAAGGATCGACGGCTGTGTGGGAACCGGGAACGGCGCCGCAGCCCGCAAAACCTTGGTCCGGCCAAGGACGGCCGCCCAAGCTGTTGCGGCGCGAGGGCGAGAAGCCGGTCAAGGTCAGCGACCTCGCCAAGGCTCTGCCGCGCAAGGCGTGGAAGACGGTTCGCTGGCGGGAGGGAACGGGCGGCGCGCTTGTCTCGCGCTTTGCGGCTGTGCGCGTCCGGCCTTCGCATCGCGATACCTGGCGCGCCGAGCCATGGCCGGAAGAATGGCTGCTCATGGAATGGCCTGAAACCGAGGAGGCTCCGGCCAAATTCTGGCTTTCGACGCTGCCAGCAAACACGACTCTCGGAGACCTTGTCGATACCGCCAAGCTGCGCTGGCGCATCGAGCGCGACTTTCAGGATTTGAAACAGGAAATTGGGCTCGACCATTACGAAGGCCGAGGCTGGCGAGGGTTCCACCATCACGCGGCGCTCTCGATCGCGGCTTACGGATTCCTCGTCGCCGAGAGGAGTCCGATTCCCCCCTCACGCCCCTTTGTCCAAGCCTTCTTCGCGCAAACGCCCGTCAGAAACGAAACCTATCGCCCCCGCGGCGGCGCTGCTCCGGCCTGAGCGTCATGCGCCGAACTCCATCGCAACACTCAGGCGCAGGATCGCTGTCGCGCTTCGCCGAGAGATCGCGCTTCTGCCAGCGTTCGTGTTCCCCGGTCCACCCCTCCTTCAACCGCGCGACGGTCGATGCCGACAGGCCGGGCGCATCCTTGCCGAGCAGCGCGGCCAGCGCCTCTTCGAAGTCACCGGTCGAGATGCCCTTCAGATAAAGGATCGGGATCAGCATCTCCAAACTCTTTGAGCGCCGTGCGTACGGCGGAAGGATCGCAGGCGTGAAGCGAATGCGATTGGGATCGCCGGCAGCCGCCTCACGATCGCGCACACGCGGCTGGCGCGCGGCGACCGGACCGATACCCGTCATGACCTCGCGCTCGGGCAGGCGCCCATGACGCACGACGCGCTGATGGCCGTCGGGGGTCTTGAGATCGGCATGCTTCGCCAGGAACTCCGAGACCTCCGCCTCGATGGCCTGGGTCAACAGCGTGCGCGCACCGTTGCGCAGAACCTCGGTGAGCTGGTCATCGAACGTCCCTGGCTGAATTCAGCTTGATAACGCTATCGTCGGGCAAGGCATATCGCTCCTTCAGTGGAGAGTGGAGGCCTGTCCAACACCCCCAGTATGCCGCCTTCACCGATTTACCCCGTCACCAACTTTGGGCCTTAGCTCGGTTGGTGCTGGCGCACCCTGGATCATCCAGGGTGAGGACGTCGACCGCTTTCGGGAGTGTGCCGGCCCCCGCCGCTTCGAGGCGCCGTCATCAGCGGCATCCACTCAGCAAGTGCTTGCTTTTGCTTAGAATGTTAGAGGTGTGCATTATGAAGAACCGCCGAAGGGGCGTTTGGAGTAGACGAACCATTCTGTCTTTCTGAGCGGTGCCAGGAAAGCAGCGAACCATGCGCGTGCTCTCCAAAGAAGCGGAGCTTTCCGGCATTACGCGCGGCGGCAAGCTTCTCAAGCATGAGCCGGCGGAACATGGGCGCGGGCAAGGAGAAGACCCGAATGAAGACTGCATGGCCAACCGGGCAGCCTCGCGGCCGACAAACCGTTTGCGTGCTGGCCAAGCTCTTCCCACCCCGCTCGATCGCACAAGCGGGTGTACTTAGGGTCCGGGGCGGGGAGTGCGAGTTTAGCGGACCGCGTTCGCGAATACGGTCGATCCGGCTAAGAAGACTTCAGTCTTCCAATAAGCAACTTGAGCTCATAGTCGCTGCAACCCGATCGAGGCTGAGAACGAACCTCTTGCCGTTCTTGCAAGTTCGTTGGCTTATGATAGGAGAGCGGGAATAAGGTGCGCGCCCCATAACTTTGTAGACGGCAGCTATAGAAAAAAGGTTTGTGACCATCCCTACCGAGGTTTACCTACTAGGTCCTGTGGACGGATTGTCGTCAGTAGAGGCGAAGTGGATTCCCAAATCAGTTTTTCGGTGATTCATAGGTGACCGGCTTTTGGAGGGGCCGGTTATGCTGACACAGATGACTGAGGGGGATTGGGCGACCGCCATCGAAGTCTTCCAGGCGGTGCGCTCGAAGCGCGGGGAGCCTGGCCATGATGACCGCAAGTTTCTGGAAGCTCTATATTATTTCACCGTTCATAACATCACCTGGCGGGCGCTTCCGGCGGAGTTCGGCAATTGGAACAGCGTGTGGAAGCGCTTTTGGCGGCTCAGCCAGACGGGGACGTTCGAGGCTTTTTTCGAAGCGCTGGCGAGCCTGAGCGAGACCGCGCATTTGGTGCAAATGTTCGATTCCACTATCGTGCGGGCGCATGTGTCCGCAGCAGGCGCCAAAGGGGGCAGGACGCCCAGGCGCTCGGGCGTTCGCGCGGCGGCTTTTCGACAAAAATCCATATGAAAACAGACAAGAAAGGTCATCCCATCGGTTTTTATCTCACCGGCGGCGAGGCCAGCGACAGCAGGAATTTCGAGACGCTGCTCGATATCGGACCCGGCATTGCGCCGCGCGCGGTGGTCGCCGATAAGGGCTACGATGCGGCCGCCAATCGCGAAGCGGCGCGTAAGCGTGGCGTCTGCCCTGTTATTCCGTACCGGTCAAACACCAAGAACAAGCCGGCCTTCTTCGCCAAGGCGCTCTATAAAAGCCGCGCGCGCATCGAGCAGGCATTCGGCAAACTGAAACGCTTTAAGCGGGTCGCCATGCGATGCGAGAAGACCGCACAGAACTACGCCTCCTTTGTCGCCCTTGCCTGCAGCGTAATCTTGATCAAATCCGTCCACAGGACCTAGAAGCCTGTTGTCCGGTTTGAGCGAGGTTCAGCGATGCCGAGTCGGATACCTACTTTTTTTGCCATCTTTTGCGCGTTCGCTATTGCGGGGCTCCCAGCGCACTCGGAGCACGGGCAGACTAAGCCTCAAGTACAGCTGCTCCCTCAAGTTGGTGTTTTTCCGCACAGTATGGCTTTTGCTGAAAACGATAGCTTGGCAGTGGTTTTAGGGGACCGGCTGGAAGTCTGGGATTTGAAACGGGGGGTTCTGACAAAGTCATTAGCTCTGCCACAATATGTCTCGGATTTTTCCATTGTTCCTGGAGAAAGTCAGGTAATTTTCTTCACTAACGACGCCGTTGATGCCAAAGGTAAAACGGCTACGTGGTGGGATTTGAAAACGGGAAAGGTTTTACGAAGACTTGAAACTGGCGACGCAAAGCCAGGCTACGCGCCGGTCGGTGAATGTCACCTTTATCCAAACGGAAAACAGGCTGCTTGCGGTGGCAGCGGTCTAGCGAACGCTGTGATCCTTGACCTCGATACGGGCAAAAGACTGGCTTATATTACGACGCCGGATATGAATCCGAGCTTGAACTGGGTTTACCAAAAAAACCTGCTTTACGATATCGCCTTAAGCCCAGACGGAAAGCTCATTGCTGCGGAAACTAAGAAGGGTTTGGCGCTCTTTTCGGCCGAAAACGGCGTTTTACTGGGCTATTTTGCCGGCGGGGATGCGACTCGCTTGCCGCCGGTAGCGTCAATATCATTTTCCGGCAGCGGGCGAACAATAATCGAACAGAAATATCAGGAAAACTGGCTCACTCTTTACGATGTCCAGACCCGCTCGCGAAAAGCACGCATCGAAAGCGAGCTCTTGTCGGGCTCCGTCGCGGACGCGCGTATGTTACCAGATGACCGGCAAATTCTTTTTTGGGACCGGACTTTTTCTGACCACGGCTTCAAGCTTGTGCTGTTCGATACTGAAACGGCAAAAGCCATTCGATCCATTCATGCTAACGCGCCGCATTTCTCACTCAGTGCTGATGGCACAAAGGTTCTTCTGTCCGCTTCCAAGTTTTCGTCTTCAACGCCCGAGGTCATTGACCTCGCATCAGGTGATGTTATTTACCCGCGACCGCCGGTCGCGTCTTACTTTTATTCTAGTACCCTGCTGCCAGGCGGAAAGATATTGTTCGGAGGAGAAAAGTTATTTCTCTGGGACGTAACACGAGGACGACTGATCGAAACGTTCGATCCAGGGTGCTCGTTTGTCGTTCGTTTTGTCGGCCAACAAGTTCTGTGCGCTATTGGGAAGAAGAACGGCCAAAAGGATTTTTTTACGTTAGACCTAGAAAAGAAATCTATTAAACATCTTGTTGCGGTTCCTAATCTTATTTCTTGGTTTGAGTACGGCAAGGTTGTGTATCTAACCAAAGACGAACATCGCAAATTTACGGTAAATTTGTTTAATCCGTCTAGTGGTGTCACGGCGAAAACGGAACTCGAAAAAGATGGGGAGGTTGATGAAATATACTATGGGCGACCGTCTCCGGACCTAAAGTACTTCGTTGGTAAGCCAGGGTCCAGCTGGATATACGATGTATGGTCGTTGGAAACAGGGAAGATTGCGTCGAAGTTGATCGATTCCAAAGAAAGGGGTGTTTCCAATCAAATACAATCTGCTCACGCTGGTGGGTCGGCCTGGTTCTCAACCGATTCCTCGAAAGTACTCGTTTCGGAAAATGCCACTCCAGAATTTGCGCATGGCAGAGTTAAGCAAAGCTTCTCACAGGTAAAAGTATTCGACACCAAATCCGGAGAACTTCTAAAAGTCATTTCTCTCGGCCGCGTTCACAATGTAAACGATATCACTTCTATAATACCAGCAAACATTAAGGGGCAATATTACGTCTTTAGCACTCATGCGGGTGTTCATCTTATCGACATTGAATTTGGAGAAGTTACTAAGTCCTATAGTCCAGAAACAGCGGAACCTACTTCGGAACTTTACCTTATTCCGGAATTTAAAAAACTTCTCTCGATCGAAGGGAATCGGTTCCGCATCTTCGACGCCAAGACGCTTGAAGTTCTGTCCACGTCGTTTGCGACCGCGGATGGCCAATGGCTAACCATGGCGCCTGAAGGTTTTTATTCGGCATCGCCACGAGATACATCGATGCTTTCCATCGCGCGCGGCAGCGAAAACACCGCCATTGGGCAGGTGTACCAGTCACTCTACAACCCCGATCTGGTACACGAAGCGTTGGCTGGCGATCCAGGTCACGAGGTCGAAGAAGCTGCGAGGGTGATCAACCTCGAGAAGGTGCTTGACAGCGGCCCGGCTCCCGAAGTGCAAATCGCCTCGTCCCCATCGGGCGGCAACTCCGACGCCGACCTCGTAACGGTCACGGCCCGCATCAAGGATCAGGGGAAGGGCATCGGCCGCATCGAATGGCGGGTCAATGGGATAACGGTGGGAGTGTGTCATGCCCCCGCTTGCCTCGGTCCGGACAATGAGGTGAAGCAGACGCTCGCGCTTGACCCGGGCGAGAACCTCATCGAGGTGGTGGCCTATAACGGACGCGATCTTCTTGCCTCGCTACCCGCCCAGACGAAGATCACCTTTACAGGGCCTGCGGACGCGGTGAAGCCGAAGCTGCATGTGCTGGCCATCGGCATCAATCAATATGCCGACAGAGGCTGGATCACGCCTAAAGGCCAGGCCGAGCAATTCGGCCTCCTTCGTCTGGCGGTAAAAGACGCCGTTAGCCTTGGCGAGGAACTGAAGCAAGCTGGCGCCGGGCTTTACAGCGAGGTGCGGGTGAAGACCGTTCTCGACCGGGAGGCCACGATTGCCAATCTCGACGCGGCCATCAACGAGATGGCAGCCGAGATCAATCCGCGCGACACGTTTGTGCTCTTTGCCGCAGGCCACGGCTATTCGTATCAGGGCCGCTTCTATCTCATTCCGCAGGACTACCAAGGCGGCACCAACCCGGAGGCCCTGACAAGGCTCGCCATCGGCCAGGATAAACTGCAGGACTGGATCGCGAACCGCATCAAGGCCAAGAAGGCGCTGATGCTGCTCGATACCTGCGAGTTCAGGCGCCCTCACCAATGGCTACAGCCACTCAAGGGTCGACGGGCCGGCCGCGGACGCGGGCATTGGCCGCCTGCATGAAGCGACAGGCCGGCCGGTGCTGACGGCTGCCGCGCAGGGCCAGGGCGCGCTCGAATTTCGCGGCATCAAGCACGGCATCTTCACCGCGGCGCTGCTGGACGCGCTTCATCACAGCGATGTCAACAAGGACGGCGTCATCATGCTGTCGGCGCTTGTCGCGCATGTACAGGACCTGGTGCCGAAACTCGTTGCCGACCCCAAGGAGCGCGAGACCCTGCTCAGCCGCGGACCGGCCGGCGGAAACCAGTCGGCGCGCTTCGGATCAACCGGGGACGACTTCGGCCTCGTTCGTAGGTTGCAGTAGCAACCAAATAATCAATCCGCTCTCGCTCCAATAAGCGGCTGCTTCGCATCAGCGGGGACTCGGCAAACCCTGTGCCTATTTGTTTGAGCGGAGGGCGCGCAATCTCTTAGAACTTGCTGCTCGGGTCCGCGTGTCTGCTTCTCCCCGCCCAAGAGATCGAATTCCAGGCTGAGAGGACGCTGGACTTCGCAATCCTTATTTACGGCTTTTTTAGCGGCCAGCAACCTCGGCAGAAAGCGGACCAGGGCGTCTATTTCAGAGAGTCCCTGCTGTTGGAGGGTAAGCTGCCGTTGCTGCGCCCGTAAAGATCAGGCATGCTGTTGCAAGTTGGTTTATCGCATACCTGAGTGGGAGCGTGACAACGATGCGTTTGCGGGCAGCGATGTCGACTTTCTTAATTTGGGTTGTTCTGATTTCCGCAGGTGCGCTCGAAGCGCTGGCTGCGGACCACTATCCAGTCGAAATCGTACCCCAGTTGCCTCATGCCGAATACGTTACAGCGGTGGCTTTTTCTCCAGACGGTACTCTCGCGCTATCCGGCAGCCGCGACAGCACGCTAAAACTATGGGACGTCAAAACTCGGCGCTTATTAAGGACTTTTGAGGGTGATTGGGGAAGCACGGGCGTTGACTTCATAGCATTTTCCCCCGACGGCAAAACAGTACTCGCGCTGAGTAGTGGTGACGGGGCAATACTGTTTTGGGATGCCGTTACAGGAAAGGTTCTGCGCAAATTCGAAATCGACTTTAAAGCGCAATCGATCGCGCCCCCCCTTGCGTTATCTCCCGATGGAGCTCTGATAGCCGCAGGAAGTAACGCAGAAGTAAGACTTTGGGATTTAAGCAGTGGGAAGATAGTCCGTGTATTATCTGGTCATTCGGCCGAGGTTCACTCGGTCTCTTTCTCTCCTGATGGCACGAAAATCGTCTCGAGCGGCGGTGACCTTAAACTTTGGAATGTAAAGACGGGAGAATTATTGCGTAGCTGGAAAGGGGAAAGTTCGGTTGCGTTTTCCCCAAATGGCGATTACGTCCTCTCAGGGGATTTAGCGAAGGTAAATTTATGGAGCGCGGCGAACGGGACGCTTTTACGGAGCTTTAATGGGCACGCTCCCGCTGCATTCTCCCCCGATAGTATGCGCATACTTACCGTTGGCCGAGGTGACAAAGTGGGAGGGGATACCCTCACGCTTTGGGATATCGCGACGGGCCGCGAGCTGAGAAGATTTAAAGGGGACCTCTGCGTTATAAACACGGTCGCCTTTTCTGCAGACGGCATTCACATATTGGCAGGCAGTGGCGATGCTGATACAATTTGTACTGAGGTGCCGGACAAATGGCTTACGCTATGGGGCGTTCAATCAGGGACACTCCTCGATAGTTTTGAAGGCCGTGCTTTTAAGGTCCTGTCGGCAGCTCTGTCTCCAGATGGCCAACGTCTTCTATCGGGCGGGGTAGACAATACTGTAAAAGTGTGGGACCTGACGACAGGGCGATTATTGCAAACCCTTAAGGGTCACAAGAATTGCATAACGTCCATCGCGTTTTCATCTGATGGTCGCCGCATTGTCTCTGGAAGCGAGGACCAGACTGTTAAATTCTGGGACGCCTTAACAGGACAACTGCTTCGCGACTTTGTTGGACATTCAAACGAAATCCGGTCGGTCGCAATCTCACCTGATGGAAGCCAAGTTATTGCAGGCGGCAGCCAAGCCTTCGGAGACCAGAGCAAGACGGTTGACATGTGGGACGCTGAAACTGGGAAACTTGTGCGCAAGTTCACCGGGCCCGAGCCTGGACAAGCGGTCGCATTTTCACCAGACGGTAGACAAATCGCATCTGCAAATTGGGAGGATGAATCGGTTAGTTTGTGGAACGCGTCAACAGGAAGATTATTGCGAACCTTTAAGGGTAAGTCAGAGAAGGCTCCAAACACTGCCTTTACAGATGATCACGTCACTTCCGTTGGATTTTCTCCAGACGGTACGCTGCTGCTTTGTGGTCACAAGCTCAAGCTTGAGTTATGGGATGTGAATTCGGGACGGCTAATTCGAAGCCTTACGGGTCATTCCCATTTGGTGTGGTCTGTTGCGTTTTCTCCCGACGGCGTTCACTTACTATCTGGAAGCACTGATGGCAAATTGAAGCTTTGGAACGCAGCAACAGGGGGTCTCATTCGTACCCTCGAAGGGCATACAGGGTTAGTTAGATCGGTTGCGTTTTCCAAAGACGGTCACCGAATTGTTTCAGCGAGCGATGACACCACAATTAGATTGTGGGACACATCTACAGGAAATCTTTTGCAGACTTCTGATCGCCGACCAGGCACACGAATGGCTGATCCAAACCTCCGAAGGTTTTTTTAGTAGTTCTGGCAGGCTAATTGAAGAAGCACTATCAGCAGTTCAGGGAGTCAAGGTAACAACAATTGGGCAGATACATCAGTCGCTTTACAACCCCGATCTCCTTAGCGAAGCTCTCGCCGGGGATCTGAATGGCGAAGTCAAGCGCGCCGCCGAGGTGATCAACCTCGAGAAGGTGCTTGACAGCGGCCCGGCTCCCGAAGTGCAAATCGCCTCGTCCCCATCGGGCGGCAACTCCGACGCCGACCTCGTAACGGTCACGGCCCGCATCAAGGATCAGGGGAAGGGCATCGGCCGCATCGAATGGCGGGTCAATGGGATAACGGTGGGAGTGTGTCATGCCCCCGCTTGCCTCGGTCCGGACAATGAGGTGAAGCGGACGCTCGCGCTTGACCCGGGCGAGAACCTCATCGAGGTGGTGGCCTATAACGGACGCGATCTTCTTGCCTCGCTACCCGCCCAGACGAAGATCACCTTTACAGGGCCTGCGGACGCGGTGAAGCCGAAGCTGCATGTGCTGGCCATCGGCATCAATCAATATGCCGACAGAGGCTGGATCACGCCTAAAGGCCAGGTCGAGCAATTCGGCCTCCTTCGTCTGGCGGTAAAAGACGCCGTTAGCCTTGGCGAGGAACTGAAGCAAGCAGGCGCCGGGCTTTACAGCGAGGTGCGGGTGAAGACCGTTCTCGACCGGGAGGCCACGATTGCCAATCTCGACGCGGCCATCAACGAGATGGCAGCCGAGATCAATCCGCGCGACACGTTTGTGCTCTTTGCCGCAGGCCACGGCTATTCGTATCAGGGCCGCTTCTATCTCATTCCGCAGGACTACCAAGGCGGCACCAACCCGGAGGCCCTGACAAGGCTCGCCATCGGCCAGGATAAACTGCAGGACTGGATCGCGAACCGCATCAAGGCCAAGAAGGCGCTGATGCTGCTCGATACCTGCAAGTTCAGCGCCCTCACCAATGGCTACAGCCACTCAAGGGTCGACGGGCCGGCCGCGGACGCGGGCATTGGCCGCCTGCATGAAGCGACAGGCCGGCCGGTGCTGACGGCTGCCGCGCAGGGCCAGGGCGCGCTCGAATTTCGCGGCATCAAGCACGGCATCTTCACCGCGGCGCTGCTGGACGCGCTTCATCACAGCGATGTCAACAAGGACGGCGTCATCATGCTGTCGGCGCTTGTCGCGCATGTACAGGACCTGGTGCCGAAACTCGTTGCCGACCCCAAGGAGCGCGAGACCCTGCTCAGCCGCGGACCGGCCGGCGGAAACCAGTCGGCGCGCTTCGGATCAACCGGGGACGACTTCGGCCTCGTCCGTAGGTTGCAGTAACAATTAGTTGGTCCAATTAGTGGCAATTACTCTGACATACTCCGAGTAAACATTGGCTAATTTACTTACATCGTTCATCGCTTCGACCTTATCTTTTTCCACGAGTTGGCCAGAAACCAAGCACGCTTTCGAAGTTTTGCAACACCTCACGTCACAGGCTGGCGGCTTTAACTTCGGAAAAAACTCCTCGGGGACATTGTGAAATATGCGCGAATTTGGCTCGGATTTGTTCGGGAAATCTAACGTAACCGATTGATTTTTCATACCTCTAAATACAGTCATTCGGGAGCTAAGTTATTGTTGTAATGAGAGAAGCTAGGGCATCATAATCCGCGTGTCGGGGGTTCGAGTCCCTCCTCCGCTACCATCGCAAAATGCACAGAGCCGTTCACGAACGAGCCCATAATGCCGTAAAGCTCAATGGCGAGAGGCGCGCGCGCCTCTGTCGGCTTCACGATGAGAGGACAGACCCGAATGCGGAGGTCCTTTTCTTGGATTTGTTGTCTCCTGGCTATTCTCGCCAGCGAGCCAGGAAGAACGGCGACGAGCGCGGCCGCGTCCGGGCCTGATTTCAACCTCGCCTACGTTCTCGCGACTGCGTCCTATTGCGCCTACGCCGTTGGCGCCATTGATAGCGACGGCGACAAACTCGCGGATCAAGGACGTCAGCGGGCATTTGACTGCCTGACGGCGGCTGCCGCGGCGGACCCCGGTCTCCTTGCCGCGTTGAAAGTCGAAGCGGCGGATGTTGAAGCCTATTTCAGCCCGGCGAAACCCCAGAACGCCTATCTGCTGATCCGGGCGAAGAACGGGGTCATTCTTGCCTTCAGAGGCACGCTGACGCTGCCGATTTCACCCGGCAAGGCGAGGCATAATGGCCTCGTCAAAGAGGCGATCGACAATTTCAACGCCGACGTCCTGAAAGGCTTCGAGAGCTATCTTCGAGACTGGGCCAACAATATCGTCGCCTTCGCTAACGAGCGTAACCGGCACGCCGGGTTCGACCAGTCATGGCAGGAACTGAAGGAGCATCTGAAAATCAATTGCGGTTCTGGCGCGGTCGAATCTTGCAGCAAGTTCCGATCCTTCATCACTGCAATAGGCGCATCTCCAAATCAAAAGCTGTTTCTCACAGGGCATAGCAAAGGCGGCGCGCTGGCCACGCTGGCGTCCTTGGACCTGCCGGAGCTTCTTGAGCGCGCGCCTCAAACCACCGTTTACACATTCGCCGCCCCCAAATCGCTTTCAAAAGAGGGCGCAGGGAACGCCGCAAACGTGACTGCTGATATATGGCGGTTCGAAGATGAGCGCGACGTTGTTCCAACCTTGCCAATGGATAGCACGGGTTTTCCCGGAACGCTCGATGTGCCGCTGACGGAATGGAAAATCGCGCCGTATGCTCATGTCGGCCGCCGGGTGATTTTCGGGGAGAACGAGAAGCCCGCCATATTTTTGGAACCAACTAATGGCCTCGATCCTCCAGGCGATTTGAAACGGCTGAAGATAATCTTGAGAGGCGGCGCGGAGCCAGCCGCGAACACTTCCGCAGAAGAAAAAGGCCTGCTTCACCGAGTGTTGTCTGTCGGCGCGGACGGCTGCCGCCGTTTCGTGGACACTCACTTTTCCGTCTTTTCTTCCGTTCAGGCGATGACGCGAGCTGGCGAACGGGCGCAGCCGGGACAGGGCCGGGTAGAGGAGACTGCCCAAAAGAGCTTCTTCTTTTCTGGAGTCTCCAACGCAGAGGGAGAAATCCTCTGGGGATGTGGCCAGTGGTGCAGCTTGCTGTATCCCCCGAGGTGACGAGGGGTCTCCGCACTCAGTCCTTCCTCGACCAATACGGCTGACGGCAATGACCGCCGCCGCCGGTCCCAACCAATTGCGTCTAAATGGCCTCGCTGAGATCCTTCGCAGCGCGGAAGGCCACTTTCTTGCTCGCCTTGATCTCGATCGCTTCGCCGGTGGCGGGGTTGCGTCCCATGCGTGCGGAGCGCTTACGCACCTCAAGGGTTCCGAGCCCAGCGATGCGAATTCGCGCGCCCTTCTTAAGGTGCTCGCCGATCAAGGCGACGGCGCCGGTCAGCACCTCGTTCGCCTGCTTTTGCGAAAGCCCATGCGCTTCGCCGATCGCGCTCGCGAGCTGGCGAAGCGTGACAAGCTCTACCTTCACCGGTTTCGCGGCTTTCTTGTCTGGAGCGGCCGCTTTGGCGGGGGCCGCGGTCTTTGCTGCGACTGCAGGTTTACGCGAGCCCGTCGTTTTGGCGGTCGTTGCCGATTTTGTCTTTGCCATTGATGCTTCCCTCATTGGCCAACCCCGAGATATTGATTGGGTTCACGCGAACTTACCCTGCATCCAGTTTCGGACGCAGGGCAACCATTATTCTTTACGCGCTACGCCGATTCTCCCGCGATTTCAAACGCGCACGCTTTGCTATGTTCATGCCGGTCCTGGCTATGATGCCGATTTTGGCAAAATCCCATCGCGGCCACCAGCGTCATGTCGAATCTGCTCTGCTTCAGGCGGCGCGCCATTTGATTGAGCAGCCGATACTCGGCGCCTGTTCGGCGGGCGCCGCGCCGGTCTCAGCGACTTGCCGCATGGCTTCGAAAAGCTCGCGCTTGCCGCTCTCAACCGGATTCCTGCCGGACGCATCGAGCCTTCCGCGATAGCGCAATTTCAGGTCAGCATCGAAACCGAAAAAATCAGGGGTGCAAACCGCATCATAGGCTCTGGCGACCTCTTGCGTCGCATCGATGAGGTAGGGAAACGGAAAGCCGTGTTTCTCCTTGAAACGAACCATGTTGTCGAAGGAGTCGTCGGGATACGACACCGTATCGTTGGACATGATCGCGACGCTGCCGATCCCGATTGCCCCCAGCTCTTTGGCGTCGCGCGTCAGCTTGGAGGCGATTGCCTGAACAAAAGGGCAATGATTGCAGATGAACATGACAACAAGGCCCCTGGGGCCTCTCACGTCCGCGAGCGTGTAAACCTTTCCATCTGTGCCCTTGAGGTGGAAATCGACAGCCTTCCATCCAGGCGTAATCTGAGGCGTTTCGAGAGCAGCCATGAATTTTCTCTCCGGTTGCAGCGTTAGACAAAGCTTTGGCGCACGATATGGAGACAGTCGCCCCCCTCAGCCAAGGCGACGGATATTACGCCACAATTGGCGCCACGATGGCATTGAGCGCCGGGATCAAATCCTTCGCATTCAAGCGGACCTGCAGTCCGCGCTGGCCGCCATTGACGTAGACCAGGTCGTGACCGAGCGCTTGTTCTTCTATGACCGCCGGAGCCTTCCGCGCCTGGCCGAATGGACTGATGCCGCCGGTCTTGTAGCCCGTGATTCGCTCGGCGTCTGCTGGCTTCATCATCTCCGCCGATTTCCCGCCGAAAGCGGCCGCGAGCTTTTTCATGGATACCTCGCGGTTCGAAGGAACAACGACGCATACGGGTTTGCCGTCAACAAGGGCCATAAGAGTCTTGAGCACGCGCCCGGGTTCCTCGCGCAAGGCTTCGGCGGCCTGAAGGCCGATGCGGCTTGCAGCCGGATCGTAGGTGTAGCTATGAATGGTGAAGGCGATGCCTTCCTCCTCCAGCATTTTGGTCGCGCGTGTCGCCTTAGACATCTTAAACCCCCGGAGTTGGTATCGGTGGGCGCCTTTTCCTGCGTGCCCACGTCTCCGCTTATCGGTCTTTCTTCATTCCAGATAGTTGGCTCACACCACGATTATAATTTGATCAGAACCAGGCCCGACTCCGGGTCGAGGGCCTTGGACAAATGCACCGGGGACTCGGTCAAAAACACTTCGCAGGTCGGCCGCACAAGCGCTTCCAGGAGATGGCCGCCCGCGGTTGCGCCATCTGACCGACCGACGACGGCATGGGCGTGCACAATGGGCTTGCCCTCATATTGGGCGACATCTCCAATCAGGGAAAGCAGCTCGACTTGCTCTCTCAGATCGACCGAGGTTCGGTATTTCTTCGTCTCCGCATCGAACCAGGCAAGCTTCACTGAGGCGAGCGCGCCAATAGCCTTGAAGCTCGCATCGGCGAGACCGTGCTCCGCCGCAAAGTCCTTGAGCCCCTTTGCGAGTTCGTCGCCTGTGTTGAAAATGAGCACATAGCTTCTTGGATGGTGATCGATTTGTTTCCACTTCATGGCGCCGTCCTCCATTCGTGGAATGTTACCGAGAGACGGTTTTGTTCCAGACCAGCGCGTGAAGTGGCGCGGTGCAGCCACGGTTCAGTCAGTTCCCGGCGCTGCTCGGGCGTCAGCAGACTTTTGTTTCCTGGGAACGCGATGACTGTAAAGTTTGTAAACACGCGTTGCGCGGCGTTGACGTTAAGATGGGGGGCGGCGGGTACAGCGCCAGGATTGGCGTGAGTCCATTAAGGCAACCGCCATCGACCCTATATGTTTCTGAACATGAAGGTCGCTTGAAGAAGCTGGCGCTTCATTCAAGGGATCACGTTCTTTATGTCAGGAGGCCCGTATGAGTATCCTTATGGTTCTAACCTCCCATGATCGCCTCGGCGACACTGGCAAACCGACCGGTCTTTGGCTCGAGGAGTTCGCCACCCCCTATTACATCTTCAAGGATGAGGGCGTTAAGGTCGTGCTGGCGTCTCCCAAGGGTGGCAGGCCGCCTATCGACCCCAGAAGCGAAGACGCTCAGGCGCAGACGGATTCGACCCGGCGCTTTTTCAAGGACAAAGAGGCCATCGAAGCTTTTGAGAATACCGCGCAGCTTTCAACGATAAACCCTGGCGACTACGGCGCGGTTTTCTTTCCTGGCGGACATGGCCCGCTTTGGGATCTCTCCGAGGACCCACACTCGGTCAAGATCATCGAAGCGCTCTTCGCGGCTGGCAAGCCCGTCGGAGCTGTCTGCCACGGACCGGCCGTGTTCCGCTACGCGAAAGGCCCGGATGGCGAGCCGCTGGTCCGGGGAAAGTCGGTGACGGGCTTTTCAAATTCGGAAGAAGCCGCAGTCGGCTTAACTAAGACCGTACCATTTCTGGTCGAGGACATGCTGAAAGAAAACGGCGGCGACTACTCCAACGGCGAGAATTGGCAGCCTTATGTGCGCATAGACGGAAATCTGGTGACAGGGCAGAACCCGAAATCCTCGGAGGGGGTTGCATGGTTGTTTCTGGACAAGCTTTTCAACTGGGAAACAGCAAAAGAACCAGGATCTACGGCTGCGTAGCGCGGCATGGTGAAACGCTCGTCTCGCCTACGCTTTAAAACAGGGTCTCATCGTGACGGACTCCGTTTACGATCAGTCCCTTGATCGCGGCGTCGCCATCCCGGCCCACGCTGATAACCGCCTTGACGGCTCCGTCTCGCGTCGCCTGTTCCAGATCGTGGCCCGTATTCTCGGGGACGAAATAGGTCTCGATGCCGTAGTCGACGTGAACGGTGGTGATAGTGCGGGATGCTTCGTCCGAGGGCAGCGAAGTCCACGCCCAGGGCATGGCGCCGCGCAGGACGATCTTGTTTTCCGCTTCCGGCGCGGCTGGACGCTCCGAAGAGGCGGCCACCGGAACCCATTTCCCGTCCTCGGGCGGCCCTTGGCGCTCAAGGGTCACGAAAATGGACTTGCCCGTATCTTCACGCCTTGACGCCAGCGAGCCGGGAATTTGGGAGATCGCATAACCAAGGCGCACATAGTCGCCCCGGAGCAAGTCTCTCGGATCGACGGGCGTCACATTGAGCACGATTTCGCGTCCTTGGGTCAGGAGCATGGCGCGATTGACAATGATGGCGGCGATGGCGCCGGTTTGGAGAAGGCAGACCAGGATTGCGGCAAGCCAGACGCGCGGCCTCATGACCGTGCCTCCTGTTCAGCCGGGGCGCTCCCGAAGCGCATAAGAACCCAGGCGAGGCCGAAGATGGCGGCGCCCGCGAGCAGAAAGAACAAAGACGTATTGATGAGGTCGCCGAGCTTGTCGAAGTAAAGAGTAAGGGTTTCGGTCACGAGCCCGGCAAAGGCGAGCCACATCAGGAGGCGACTCCGCACCTGGATGCCGCAGATCAAGCCGCCGGCAAGGATCGCGAAGGTCAGGGCGGCAGCAATGGCCATGGTCGGAAGGCTTGCGGCGGGGCGGCCGAACTGCACCACCATCAGGCCGTAGAAAGCGACGCCGAGCGCGTAGGCGAAAAGGAGCGGCGCGGCTGGTTGCAGGCGTGGCATGGCCTGGCTTAGCAGCACGTAGGCAAATGCCGTGGCGGCCGCGATCGCCAAGCCCACTTCGACCTTGGGAACGATCGACGCCAAATCCTGGGGCAACAGCCCGGCGAAGCTCACGATCGCAGCGTAGGGAATGGCGCGGATCGCAACCTGCCGCGCGAGCCTGTTCCGGCTTACGGCCATGACAGCGCCCGCCGCAAGAACTCCCGCCGCCCCGATCGCCGCGAGGAGCGTATGGGGATGGGAAGGCAGGTTCTGCCCGATAGGAATGAGCCAAGCCACGAGCGCGGCGGCGGCAAGATGCAGGCCGATACCCGAGCGGTTCCAGCCGATTGCCGCCGTGAGCGCCGCCCAAACGGGAAGGAAGCGCCATTGCACAACGTCGGGCATAGTCGCCAGCTCAGTCATGTTCCACGCGCTGGCGAGGATCATGGCGGCGCCAAGCGTCAGGCTCGACCGGAAGAGAAGACCGGCGAGGGCGGCCCCTCCCGTCCACAGCAGCATGAAGCCCGGCAGGTTATCGCTGTCGATATGATACATCTGGCTCACGAGCATGACCGCCGCGCCGAAAAATAGCGCGCCGGTCAGCACCGCGGCCTGCGCAAAGTTCGGAAGCTCGCGCTTATACAGCCACGCGGCGGCGCCATAGGCGGTCCACAACGCGGCTATGAGCATCGCCAACCGCGCGAGCCTTGGGATCACGTTCCAGTTGGCCGCGACGAAGCTGATCGCGGCGAAGCCGAGCAAGATCGCGCCGATGCTTGCGAGCACGGCGCTGACCGCCAGCTTCGGGTCCCGCGCCAGCTCGATTTGGATCGCCTGATATCCCTCGCCCGTGACCCAGCCCTTTTCGTGCCAGCGCTTAAGGTCGCGCTCGAGCCTTTTGGCATAGAACCGGATCACGGCTTTCCACTCCTTACGCTGGCGCGGAGGTTGACGGCGAGTACGGAACTTGTGCTTCAAACCGTGGCCGAATCACGGATGCCGTGTGGCCGCAATATGATCTCCGGTTTGGGAATTTGCTGAAACAGCCTACATATTCAATGGCTACAGCACCGTGCCTGGGGAGTTTCCAGCAATGGTCCAAAGTTTCGACCACCTTACCATCGTTGTGCGCGATCCCGCGCCCGCGCGCGCGTTTTTCGCGGTCCTCGGCTTCCGGGAGGCCATGTCCGTCATCATCAAGGGCGAGGTATTCGCCCGCTATATGGGCGTTCCCGGCATCGAGGCGGAGCATATTACCCTGGTGCTGGAGAATGCGTCGCCTCGCGCTGAAATTCAGCTCCTGCGCTATTTGCATCCCGAGACGCTGCCTGACGAGCATATCCGCGAACTGAACAAGATCGGCATGAACCACATTTGCTTCAGGGTGGAGGACATCGAGGCGGAGGTCGCGAAAATCCGGGCGGCAGGTTTCAAGACCCGCAACGAAATCATGGACTTCCATTCGCGCAAGCTGGTTTTCCTCGACGGACCGGAAGGCGTGACGGTGGAGCTGTCGCAGTGGCACTGAGGCCGGCCCTTCCTTCGGCTCATTGCTTGTAAAGAATTGTCACCGCGGTCCCTTCGGCCGTTACGCCGCCGGACACAGTACGGTCGCCATCGATGTTGGGCGCCGACTTTTCGAGCGCGACATGCCACGCGCCCGGATCGAGGGTGATTTCCTGGTTTGCGCCTGAATTGTAGATGACCATGATCTCCTTCCAGGAGTCGCCCGTCGCCGCGCCGTCGATCCGGTTGACCAGAATCTTGTCGCTGATTTTCGTCGACGTCATCGTCTTGTCGACCGCGTCCCAGCTGTTGAGGCGAAACGCCGGATGCGCGCGCCTGAGCGCGATCAGATAGCGCGTATAGTCGACCACGTCCGCGTTCTCGACCGCCCAGTCCCAGCGGATCATGTTGGCCATGTCCGGCGCGGAGAAACTGTCGTGAATGCCAAGCTTGGTCCGCAGCATCTCATCACCGCCATGGATGAACGGAATGCCCTGGGAGGTCAGCACGACGCCAAGCGCAAACTCTTGAATGCGAACGAGATAATCGTAGTCGCCGTTCTTGATCCGCCCGGCGCGATTGGCCCAGGCGAGAACGCGGTCGAACAGCGAAAGATTGTCGTGCGCTCCCGCATAGTTGATGCTCTGCTCCGGAGCCGCCGCAAACATCGGGTCCCACAGGTTCGGCAGCGAGCTGCTAAAGTCGGGGGAGAAGCGGATCGCGCCGCGGCTGCCCTGAATGATCGGCTCCAGCGCGCCTTCATTGAACGCATATCCGCCGGCGTCGCCCGTATTGTTTGCCCCCCGGATCGCGTCGCGGAACTGCGGATTGAACACGCCGACATGCGCGTCGGCAATGACGGCGACGGAGCCGAGGCGGACGCGCGCAAACTCTCGCGGATCGGCTACAGCGGCCCAGGGTTCGCCGTAGATCATGAGCGCGCGGCCGGGGAAACGCTGGTCAAGATAACGCGCCCATTCCCCAACGGTCGCATAGTCGAAGACGCCGAGAAGATCGAAGCGGAAACCATCCACATGGTACTGGTCCGCCCAGAATTCGAGCAAATCCCTGATCATGCGGCTCACCATCGGATTTGAGCCGTCGAGCGTGCGCCCGGCCCCCGACAGATCGTTCGGCAGGAAATAGCGAGAGGTTATGTCGCCGAAGACGCGATCCTTGCCGTCGCTCGACGGAACGTGGTTGTAAACCACGTCCATGATCACGCGAATGCCGGCGCGGTGGAATGCGTCGATCATCGTCTTGAGGTCGCGGACGCGCCCGATATAGTCGGCGGCCGACTGCGCATAGCGCTCCTCCGGGATGTTGTAGTTGTCGGGATCGTAACCCCAATTGTAACAGCGCTTGCGGCCTTCGTTCGGATCGACAGGCGAGCAGGACGAGAAATCGAAGATCGGCATGATCTGGACATGCGTGACGCCGAGCTTGACCAGATGGTCGAGCCCGGTTGGCCGGTCTTGATAGCGTGTGCCCGCCTCGACCATGCCGAGAAACCGGCCGCGCTGTTCGGGCGGCGCGCCGGCGTCGGGATCGATTGTGAAGTCGCGAACGTGGACCTCGTAGATGATCGCATCGGTGCGTTGCGCGAGCGGCGGAGGCGCGGCCCACCCGCTTGGCGGTTCGGTTTGCGCCATGTCGATCACGATATTACGCCCCCTGCCCGGATCGGCCATGACGCCGTAAGGATCGCGAACCGTCTTCCCGGCGACCCGGAAGGCATAGGGCTTGAGATGATGATTGCCGGGCACGGTCACGCCATAGACGCCGGTGTATCCGTCCGCATCCGGTACGCGAGCCATGGCATAGATCGCGTCGCCGAGCAGCAACTCCACCTGATCGCTGTCGGGCGACCAGAGGGCGAACGTGGTCGCTTGCGCATCGTAAGTCGCTCCAAGCCTCCGAGTCGATGGCGCGGCGCCCGGCTGAGGGGCGGGGGCCGAACAGGAGTTCGCAACGCATTGGGAGATGAGCGTCTTATAATGGTCGCGCGTGAAGGCGTTCCAGGACGCACAGCCGGGCGGGTTGGCCCCTATCCGCCGCCGCAGTTCGGCATCTTCCAGTCGAAGCAGCGTAAGGCCCGAATAGCCGGCGAACCTGAACGCATTGGTGATATGGTCCCAGCCCTGGTCCGACACGCAGGCGAGCGCGTTCTCGCCGCGATAGACGAGATTGCGATCCTTGGCGGACTGGGCGATCCAGAACACCAGCGCTTCCGCCATTGACGTGTCGTCTGCCGATGGCGGAATCGGGCAGGCGAACGCATTCGTCATCTCCAAGGCGGTGAAATGGAGCACGAGCGGACGGCTGATCTGCCCTTTCACGCGCGCGCACCATGTCGAGGATGTTGCGATAGCCGAAGGCGTCCGCGCGCGCCGCGTCCACCGGCTCAAGATTGAGCTTGCTCTGGACAAGCCCCGCGGTGATCTCGGCGATCCTGGGCGTCGGCGTGCATTTCATCTGCCAATGGACGCCGGGAATCTTCATGCCCAAGGGAACGCCTGGCATGGCGAGCGCGTGATCCGCCTCGCGGAGCAGGCGCTCGCCATGGCTCGCGAGCGCGTCGTTGTACCAGTCGATGAAGTCCTTGCCGTACTGTGTGTTGACGTAATCGCGCCGGTCGACGAAGCCCTGCGCCCTGCGCTGCCCGCCGCAACCGCCCTGACGGTCGCCGTCCGGAACGCGGATTTCATCGGGCGTTGAAAGCGTGATCCCCCAGCGGGACGCGACGCCCGGCAATCCCCCGAAGCGCGCCAGCGCCCAATCCCGAAAGTCCTGTTGGGCGATCCGGCTATAGGCCTGGAAATTGCCGCGATCGGGATAGCCCGTGCAGTCATTGCCGTTATATGCCGGATAGCGCAGCTCGCCGGTCGGTCCGAGGCTAATGTTCACTTCCAGAAAATCCACCGCGCGGTTTGCGTAATGCTCTCCAAACGCAGCGATCACCTCGGAGTACTGTTTCAAGACTTCCGGCCGCTTGCTCAGCCATGGCGGCAGCGCGTCATCCAGCCGATGTCCTGTTTCGCTTTCATATTTAAGATCGTCGGCCGGACAGACCTTGGCCGACGAAGTTCGCTCCATATCCAGTCGGGCAGGGGAAAATCGCAGTCATCGCCGGGACCCGTGCCGCAACGGTGAAACGACAGGATCGGAACGATCTTCAGACCGGCCGCGTGAAATCCGGTCGAAAATCGCGTCGTAATAAGTCCAATCGAATTGGTTGTCGCCGCGGCCTTCGATCAGACGCCACCACACATCCACGCTGATAGCATTTACGCCGGCGTTCCGCGCGTCCACAAGCAACTGGTCGAAATACGGCATGACGTCCGGCCGAACGCTGCAATTGCCGCTGCCAGCGGCGTCGCGACAGCCGGGCGCCAGGAAACTGAGCGGCGCCATGACGGCGGCGACGCGCTCGGAAGCTAGGTCTGGCTGCGCCGTCGCCATGCCGTTGACCATGAGAATGAACACCGCGACGAGGAAGACGCGCGCCGATGAACCTGCCCTGCGAATACCCATTCCCGTCTCCTTTGCCACAGCCTTCGGCGGAGCTTTTGGCTCCCCTGCGATGCTAAGGCGAAAGCCGCTTTTTTGAAACATACTTAACATCGCAATGCGGGCAACGCTGACGAGATGCGCGCCGAAGCCTGAAGAAGCCGTTGCGCCACGGCGCACTCTGCGCCATGGTCTGCGCGCCTTGGCGGGACGGTCCGCGTCAGGCGCGCCGACGAGCTTTGCCGCATTGAGGGGAAATGGCGATTCGAAGGGCCGGACCTGCGTTCTGGGACAGGCTTTCGCACGAGATCGAAGGCGACGCCGCAAGCGACCTCTTCACGAGGGGGCGCTACGCCACCGATGCGTCCATCTATCAGTGTTTCCCCGCTGGCGTCGTTTGCCCCAAATGCGCAAACGACGTAGCCATCGTCGTCGAGATGGCCCGCGAAGAAGGCCTGCCCGTTATCGCGCGCGGCGGCGGCGCCTCGACCGCCGGACAGGCCCTTGGCGAAGGCGTCATCGTCGATTTCTCCAAATATCTCACGGGGATCGCCGAGATCGACGCGGAGAACCGCAGATGCGCGGTGGAGCCGGGATGCTCGCCTGCGGCGTTGCAGGCGGCGCTCGACGCGCACAATCTTTTCTTTCCGGTCGAGATCGCGTCCGCCGCTCAGGCCACAATCGGCGGGATGCTGGGCAACAATTCGAGCGGGCTGCGAGCCATGCGCCACGGCTCGATGCGCAATGCCATCCACAGCGCCGACGCCTTTCTTGCAGACGGCCAGCGCGTCCTCTTTGGCTCCGTCGCCGAAACCGATGATGAGAAGTCCTTTCCGGGGCGCGACCGCCTTGTCGATCTTCTCCAATTCGGCGAAGTCCATGGGAAGGCCATCGCAACCCACTGGCCGCTGCGCGCGCCCGGCGCGCCGGAGCCTGAAGGCTACGACCTCCGCGCCCTGCTCGCCTATTCCGAGGATCAAAATCTTTCCCGCCTGCTGGCCGGGGCCGAAGGCACGCTCGCCATCGCGACCAGGATCGAGCTGAAGCTCGCAAAAAAGCCGGAGAACCGCGCGCTCGGCCTGTGCCGCTTCAGCGATCTTGGCCGCGCGCTTCGAGCCGTTCCGAAAATCGCGAGCCTCAATCCTGCCGCCATCGAGCTTCTCGACAAGACCATGCTCGGCTTTCTCGCCCAGCACGCGAAGTCCGATACCCAGGCCGCGCGTCTGCTCAGGGGCGAGCCCGACGCTCTTCTGATCGTCGAATTCGACGAAGACAACCCGGTGGACAATACGCGGCTCTTGAAGTCGCTCGCCGATGTCTCCGCCGAAACGGACAAAGGCAGGTTCAGCGTCATCGAAGTCATCGGCGAGAACGCGAGGGCGGCGCTGTGGCGCTTGCGTAAGGAGGCGCTGGCGATGGCGTGGACGCCGAAATCGGCGGGCCAGCCCGTGTCATTCCTGGAGGACGCCGCTGTCCCGCTTCATCAGCTTGCCGCCTACGGCGCCGAGCTTGAGACGCTTCTGGCGAGGCACGGAGTTCAGACCGCAATCTATGGACAGGCAGGCCGGGGTTGCCTTCAGGTCCGTCCCATCCTCGATCTCCACCACGCGTATGACCGCAAGCGCATGAGGGCGCTTGCGGATGAGATGGCGGCGCTTCTTCGCACGCGTGAAGGCGCTTTGACGTCCGGTCATGGCCTCGGCCTTGCGCGGAGCGAGGCGCTGGAGCGTGCGCTCAACCCCGAAGCCATCGCTCTCTTCAGGGAACTCAAGACCCAGCTCGATCCCGGCTTCCTGCTCAACCCTGGAAAAATCCTTCGCGCCCCGAATTTCGATGACGGCGCGTTTCTTCGGGCGACGCTTGAAGGAAAACACGAGGCCGCCGCCACCGCTCTCTCGTGGGGCGCCCGTTCCCTCGTCTGCGCAGGACCATGCAAGCCGGTGCTCGGGCCTCGGCCATTGCCGCTCGGCGGAGCATAATTTCGCGTGTCCATCCCACGCCGTCACCCGCGACGAACGCGACAGCCCGAGAGAGGCGCGCCAATGTGATGCGGCTCGCGCTCTCGGGCCAGCTCGGCGAGGGAGCGCTCGCTTCCGCGCCGATGCTCGAAGCGATGAAACTTTGCGTCTCCTGCAAGGCCTGCAAGGTGGACTGCCCGTTTGGCGTCGACATCCCGAAATTGAAGGTTGAAACGCTTGCAGCCGCGAGGGCGCTCGGGCGCGGTTCCAAGGCGGCCGATTTCTTCGCCCGGCTGCCGGAATACACAGACCGCGCTGCGCGGTGGCGCTTTCTTCTCGCGATGCGCGATCTTCTGCCGGGGCTCTCGCGCCTCAGCGAGCGCCATACCGGGCTGGCGGCGGACCGGCCCTGGCCGCGATGGTCGGGGCGGCGTTCGGCCTCCCCGGAAGGCGGAGCCAGGGCCTCAAGGTCTCGTCGCCATTTTCGCCGACACCTTCAATCGCTCGTTCGAGCCCGCAAATCTGCGCGCCGCGGCGGCGGTCCTCAAGGCGGCTGGCTTCGGCGTTATCGCGTTTGCCGACGAGGACGAGCGGCCGCTCTGCTGCGGACGCACCTATTACGACGCGGGTTCTATCGAGGAAAACGCGCCCGGGAAGCCGAGCGCATGACGAAGGCCGCCGCCTCATTCGCGGACAAGGGCATCCCGGTGGTGGGTCTCGAACCGTCCTGCGTTCTCATGATGCGCGACGAGTATGCGGGCCTTGGCTTCCCGGTTCCGCAAAGCCCGCAGTCTTGCTGTTCGAGGAATTTCTCGCCGCGCGTCTGACGAACGGCA
>CAWFXN010000031.1:0-67134 GCA_963819665.1 uncultured Alphaproteobacteria bacterium | reverse complement strand
GGAACTCGACGCGAAGCGTTTCCGGCGAACGGAACACGGCATTTGCCTTATCACGCAACCCATGATCGACAAGCTTTTGGATCAACCCTCGGTCCACCCGGTTCCGGCGCGCGAGAGTCTATTTGACGGAAGCCGTCGAGGAAGAGCCGGCGATCATCGAGGAGGAAGAGCAGGCCATCAATGGGCTTGACGCTAGCGTGACAGTACGCGAGCTTGAAGACGAAGTCGTAACAAGCGGGCTTAAAGCGTGAGCCAGTTGAAGATCCTATCGGTGACTTCAGAGGTTTACCCTCTGATCAAAACGGGCGGGCTGGCTGATGTAGCGGGCGCCCTTCCACACGCGTTACAGGCCGAAGACACCAGGATGATCACGCTCATTCCTGGGTACCCGGCGGTGATGGCGGCTTTGCACTCCAGCGAGGAAGTCCGCTCGATCCCTTTTCTATTTGGAGGCAGCGCCCGCATTCTGAGCGCCAAGGCGGCGAATCTCGATCTTTTCGTTCTCGATGCGCCCCACCTTTATGACCGTCCGGGAAACCCCTATGTCGCGCCAAGCGGCGCCGATTGGCCCGATAACGCTTTTCGCTTCGCCGCGCTTGGAAAGATCGCCGCCGCCATCGGCCGGGGTCTCATACCCAAATTTGTGCCGGACGTGGTCCATGCGCACGATTGGCAGGCGGGCCTTGCCGCCGCCTATCTCCATTATGGCGAAGAGCCGAGGCCGGCCACCGTCATCACCGTTCATAATCTTGCCTATCAGGGGCAATTCCCGGCGAACCTGCTCGGCGCCCTGGAACTTCCGGCGCAAGCCCTCACCTTCAACGGTATCGAGCACTACGGCGCGATCGGCTATCTGAAGGCGGCGCTTCAGCTTTCCGACAGGATCACAACGGTCTCACCGACTTACGCCGTGGAAATCCAGCGCCCCGAAACCGGAATGGGATTCGACGGCCTGCTTCGCGAACGCTCCTCGCGGCTGAGCGGCATTCTCAACGGCGTCGACACGGAGGTGTGGAACCCCGCCGACGATCCCAAGATCGCCGTCAATTACGACGCCCGCGGCCTCTACGCCCGCAGCGCGAACAAGGAAGTTTTGCAGCACGCCCTTGGCCTCGCCCCGGAGCCGGATACGCTCCTTGTCGGCATCATCAGCCGGCTCTCCTGGCAGAAGGGGCTGGACCTTTTGCTCGATAATCTGCCTATTCTCCTTGAAGAAAATATGCAGCTCGCCGTGCTTGGCGAAGGCGATCCCGAGATCAAAGCCCGCTTCCGCGCGGCGGCTCAATCCTTCCCTGGGCGGGTTGGCGTCTTCATCGGCTATGATGAAACGCTCGCGCACCGGATTCAGGCAGGCTCGGACGCATTTCTTGTCCCATCCCGCTTCGAGCCTTGCGGGCTGACGCAACTCTGCGCGCTGCGCTATGGCGCGATACCGGTCGTATCCCGTGTTGGCGGCCTTGCCGACACCATCATCGACGCCAACGAGATGGCGCTTGCCGCAGGCGCGGCCACCGGCATCCAGTTCGCATCGGGAACCGACGACGGCTTGGCGCTCGCCCTGCGCAAGACCGCGTCGCTCTTCCGCGACAAGCTGGCCTGGCGGGTCATGCAAACGAACGGAATGCTGGCGGATGTCTCCTGGCGAAATCCCGCGCGCCGCTATGCGCAACTTTACAGGGACCTTCTCCCGGGACGTGCGTCTCTGGATGCCGCCGCATGATGCGCCGCGTGAGCGAAGGCTCGCCCGAGCCGCTCGGCGTTACCCTCGATGAACGCGGCGCCAATGTCGCAGTCTTCTCGGCCCACGCCACTGAAATCGAGTTGTGCCTCTTCGACGCTTCGGGGGAGACCGAGGTCGAGCGATTGCGCTTGCCGTCCCGTACCGGCGACGTCTTCCACGGCCATTTTGAGGGCATAAGCGCCGGGCAGCGCTACGGATTTCGCGCGCATGGGCCGTATGAGCCGCGCGAGGGCCACCGGTTCAACCCGGCTAAACTTCTCGTCGACCCTTATGCGCTGGCGCTGGATCGCCCCTTCTCGCTCGCGCCTGCGATGTTCGGCTATCAACCCGGCGGCGCGGACGCGGATCTGAGCTTCGATGCGACCGACAGCGCGGCGTCCATGCCGAAGGCGGTCGCGATCAGCCCAACGGCGGCAGGCGCCGGGATCGTAGCGCGGCGGCCTTGGTCGGATACGGTCATCTACGAGTTGCACGTTCGGGGCTTCACGAAAACGCATCCGGGCATCCCGGAGGCGATCCGCGGAACGTTCGCCGGCCTCGCCCATCCCGCCGCGATCGATTACCTCGTGAAGCTCGGCGTGACGGCTGTCGAGGTGCTGCCCTGCGCCGCCTGGGTCGGCGAATCGCACTTGAATGCAGCCGGCCTCACGAATTACTGGGGCTATAATCCCGTCCTGCTGATGGCGCCCGAGCCGCGTCTCGCGCCGGGCGGCTGGGATGAGATCCGCCGCTGCACCGCCGCCCTTCATAGGGCCGGGATCGAAGTCATTGTCGATGTGGTGCTCAATCACACCGGCGAGGGCGGCGAACACGGGCCGACGCTGTCGATGCGGGGGTTCGATAACGCAACCTATTATCGCCTCGCGCGCGACAAGCGTTTTTTCATCAACGATACGGGATGCGGGAACACGCTTCCGCTCGACCGGCCGCCCTTGGTGCGCCTGTCGATGGATGCGCTGCGGACCTGGGTCCAGCTTGGCGGCGTCGACGGTTTTCGTTTCGATCTCGCCACCGTTCTTGGCCGCCGCGACACAGGCTTCGACGAGTCCGCGCCGCTCATCACGGCCATCTCGCAAGACCCGGTGCTGCGTAATGTGCGGCTGATCGCCGAGCCGTGGGACATCGGCCCCGGCGGATATCAGGTTGGCGGCTTCCCCGAACCCTGGCGTGAGTGGAACGACCAGTTCCGCGACGCGATGCGAAAGTTCTGGCGCGGCGACGGCGGCCTTGTGCCCGGCGCCGTCACGCGGTTCGCAGGGTCGTCCGACATTTTTGGCCCGCACCGCCGCCCCTCTTCCGGCGTCAACTTCATCGTCGCACATGACGGTTTCACGCTGGCCGACCTCGTTTCGAACGAGCGCAAACACAACGAGGCCAACGGCGAAGAAAATCGCGACGGAACCGACGCGAATTACTCGTGGAACAACGGCGTCGAAGGCGCGACCGGCGATCCGGCCATTATAGCCGCCAGGCGGCGCGACCAGCGCAACCTGCTGGCGTCGCTCCTTCTGTCGCGCGGCACGCCCATGCTGGCGATGGGCTCCGAGAGCGGCCAATCGCAGGGCGGCAACAACAATGCCTACGCGCAGGACAACGCATCAAGCTGGATGAACTGGGCGGCGGCGGATGCGGCGCTGGCGGCGTTCGCCGCAAAGCTCATCGCGCTGCGAAAGGCGCATCCCGCGTTCACGCGCGATCACTTCCTGACCGGCGCCGCCGCCGACGCCTCTCTCATCCCGGATGTGCAATGGCTGACCTCACAGGGAATTCCGATGCAGCCGGAGGACTGGGGCAACGGCAACCTTCACACCGTCATTGCGGCGCTCTATGCCCCGGCTGACGAGGATCATGAGGCCGACCGCGTCATCGCCATTCTGCATTCCGGCGCGGCGCCGATCGAGGTGACATTGCCTGAAGCGCAGACCGGCTGCGCGTGGCGCTGCTGCGTGGACACTTCGCGCGACGATGACAGCGGCGAGGGCCGCGCCTTCGAGGGGCGAGCCAAGATCACCGTTGCGCCGCGCTCCGTGGCTATCCTTGAGGAGCGCTCCGGGGACAAATTTCACTCCGCAATCAAATCGATAAAAGGCGTTGCGCGCGATCTGCTCGAAAGGCTTGCTGGCGCCGCCGGGATCGCGGCGGACTGGCACGATATCGCGGGCAAGCGGCACGTCGTGCCCTCCGAGACGAAGATCGCGCTGCTGGCCGACATGGGGCTTCCGGCTGGCAGCAGCAGCGAGGCGCGCGAGAGCCTTATCCGTCTTGCCGACGATCACGATCGCCGCGCGCTTCCCTGGAGCCTCGTCGTCCGCGAAGGGGAAACGATCAAAGTTCGCCTTCCCCTGGTCAATGGACGCACGCCGACGGCTTTGCATCTCCAGCGCGAGGATGGCGGCGCGGACGTCATCCCGCTGGGGCCCGGCGATCTCGAATATGAGTCGTTCACGGCGCTCGACGGCCGCCTGACCGAGGCCGTCATTGCGAAACTCCCGGCTCAGCCGCTTGGGCGGCACCGCCTCGTCCTTGAGAATCGTCCCGAGATCGCCTGTCATCTCACCATCTCGCCTGGACGGTGCTATCTGCCGGACGCTCTCCGGAACGGCGATAGAGCGACGGGCGTCGCCGCGCAGCTCTATTCCCTTCGCCGCGCGGGGGACCAGGGCATCGGGGATTTCACCACGCTGAGAGAGTTCGCCGGAATGGCGGGCCGGTCGGGCTTCTCCACGGTGGGGCTCAATCCTCTGCACGCGCTGTTTCCGCGCGACCGGGAGCGCGCCAGCCCCTATTATCCCTCGGACCGCCGCTTCCTCGATCCGATCTATATCGATGTCGAAAGCCTTCCGTCTCTGTTCGGCGAAGGCTGCTGCGCCGCTGTGCTGGCCAAGCAGCAAAACCGCATCGGCGCGCTCTCGTCGCGCCCCAGCGTCGATTACGCCGCGGTCTGGGCGGTGAAGCGCGAAATTCTCGACGCGGCCTTCGCCGACTTTGAAGACCTCGAAACTCGCGTGCCTGGAGCCGACCTCTCGCGCAACTTCGACGCGTTCGTCGCGAGGGGCGGCGTGTCTCTCTTCAATTTCGCCTGCTTTCAGGCGATCAGCGAAAGCCGGCATGGAAGACGATGGACGGCATGGCCCGAGGGTCTTGCGAAGCGCGATCCAGCGGCGCTCAGGGCCTTCGAGCGGGAAAATGCGTCGCTTGTCCGGTTTCATCTTTTCCTGCAATGGCTTTGCGAGCGCCAACTCGCCAGCGCCGAGGCCGAGGGACGCAAAAGCGGCCTGTGGCTTGGTTTCTATCGCGATCAGGCGGTCGGCGCCGCGCCCGATGGGGCGGAGTGCTGGGCCAACGCCGATCAGTTGATGCGAGCGACCTCCGTCGGCGCCCCGCCCGATCCTTTCGCCGAAGCCGGCCAGAACTGGGGCGTGGAGCCGCCCAATCCGCTTGCCTGGGCGCGGTCGGCCTATGCCTCGTTCAACGAGCTGACATGCGCCAATATGCGCTATGCCGGGGCGCTGAGGATCGATCACGCCATGGCGCTCCAGCGGCTGTTCGTCATCCCGAACGGAGCGAAGGCGCTGGAGGGCGCTTATCTCTCCTATCCCGTGCACGACCTCATCGGCCAACTCGCCCTCGAAAGCCACCGCGCGCGCTGCGTCGTGGTTGGCGAAGACCTCGGCACAGTGCCGACGGGATTCCGCGAGACGATGGAGGCCGCCGATATTTTGAGCTACCGCGTCTTCTGGTTCGAGCGCAGCGGGCAGGAATTCACGCCGCCCGCCGCCTATCCGCGAAAATCGCTCGCCTGCCTGTCCACCCATGATTTGCCGACGCTGGCAGGCTGGTGGGAGGGCGAAGACATGCGCGAAAAGGAAGCGCTCGGCCTCATGACCGCGGAACAGACCGCCGCCGCGACGGCGACGCGCGCCGCCGACAAGCAGGCCTTGCTCCGCCTTCTGCAGCGCGAGCAGCTTTCTAATGGCGCGGATCTCGACGCCCCCATCGATGCGTCGGTCGCCGCCGGCGCGCATCGTCTTCTCGGCCGGGCGTCTTCGCTGATCGCCGTCGAACAAATCGATGACGTCGCGGGGGAACTGACGGCGGTGAACCTCCCCGGCACGGATCGCGAGAGACCGAACTGGCGAAGAAAGCTCCACGCCACCATCGAAGATTTGCAGGAAAGGCTCTCCGCCTTTGCGGGCTATCTCAGGACGTGACGGCGCTCACCATTGGGAGTCCTGCCGGGGCGTGCTCCTTGAAAGAGTGTCGCGCATACGCTTTTCGAAGTCGCTCCCGCCGTTCGAAGCCGCTCCTGCCTGCACCGCCGGGTCGTCTCGTCTTCGGCGCGCGGGAGCCGGGGGAACGGGTTCCTGCTTCGTGGCCCAGGAAGCGGCGCCCGCTTGCGGCTTGTTGAGGCTTTCAAGGCGCGTAATATCGCCCTCCATTTTACGGACAAGAACCGCGCGAACGAAATCTTCCGCCGCAAGCACGCGAGGCTTCCCGCCCAGTTCCCGAAGCGGCCCGGAGATTTGAACCTTCACAGGCGGCCATTTCATGCGTTTGTCGGAGCTGACGCCGGCCTGCCATGTCGTGTCGGCCTGCATCTTGGAAAGGTCGAGATAGGCTTCCATCCGCACCGTGCTGTCCCGTCCGCGGAACGAAGCGCGGCGGACGTCCAGCGTTCCCTCGTGGATCGTGACGGGGATCTTGAGGTGGCGGAACTTGAAATCGGCCAACTGGACCGCATCGAGCGCCTTTTTCTTGATCGCGTCTTCGGTCAGCGGCAGTTGCCCCGCGAGCAATTCCTCCGCGCCTTTCTGGGCGCCCACCGGCGAAAACTTCGCGAGCTGACCGTCCGAGAGCGCGATGGAGCCCCTGCCCGTGAGCACCGATATGATGCCGCGCGGGCTTAACCCCTGCCCGGTCGCGCGAAGAGAAAGCGACGCCTTTCCTGTAGCAATCGGCGGCGAGCCATTCGCGGCAAGCGCCGATAAGTCGGCCTTGGACAGGGACACGATTGCCGACGCCGCGACGGCGGATGCGTGGCCATCGAGGCTCACCGAGGCCGATAGATCGCCGCCAAGCGCTTTTCCTTCGAGCTTCTGCACGGCGAGACGGCCGTCATCGAGCGTGACCGCGATCCGAGCGTCCGATAATGCAAGCGTGTCGGTCAGTTTCAACGTCTTCGCGGAAAGCGCGACATTCGCAGCCGTATCCTTAAACACGTTCAGAGCAAAGGGCCGGTCGCTCCAGACGTCCTCGGACTGCGCCGGGATGACGTTGGAGAGCGCGAGCGTCACTCGATCCGAAGGCGGCGGCGCGAGCAGATAGCCAAGGATCGAAGGCAACGAAAGCTGGTCGGCCTTAAGATCGGCGTCGACCTCCGTCATTCGACCCGCCGCGCCAACCGCGAGATGGCCGCTGACGACATTCTTGGGCGACTCCGCCTTGAGCTTGGCGGCGTTGAGGCGCCCCGACTCATATTCGATATTTGTCTCGACCTTCAGGCTGGTTTGCCGCTCCCCGCCAAGGAGCGCCAGAGCCGCGGGCGGCAGGAATTGCTCAGGCGCCGGGCTCGAGGCCTGCACCTTGCCTGAGAAAAAGAGGGTCTCCTTGAATTCCGTCGCCCCGTCGATCTGGGCCTGCAACGACGGCGCCTTGATCGTGGCCGACGTGTCGAGCCGGCCGGGCGTGCCGCTGGCGCGGATCGTGATGGCGCCTGGAGAAACGGAAGCTGCGCCTGACAGCCCCGCCTTCGGGAAGAGAAGAGCAACGAGCTTATTGCCGTCAGCGCCGGAGAGCGCCAGCTGCCCCGAGAATTGGCCTGCCCGCCATTCCGCGAGACTGCCCTTCAACTGAACCCGGCCATCGAGGCGAGCCGCCCCCAGAGTCCCGCTAAGCTGCGCCGTCGCGCCGCTCGGCTGCCCATCCGCGCTGTAATTCATCGCGAGTTTGACCGGGGCGAGGTCTTCCGCGCGGCGTCCGGCAATGCTGTCGGCATTGTAGCCCGCCAACGCTACGGCTCGCAAAACGGCTTGCGGCGAGTTCGCCTCAAGGCGGCCGTCGAACCTGCCCTGCCCTACGGTCCGCATGGGCACAACGCCCTCGCCGCGCAGAGACAGTCCATCGGCGGTCTCCGCGCTAAGTTTTGTAATTGTGAGGAGATCCTGATCGTACTTGAGCTGGACCGCGACATTCTTCGCTTCGATCAGGCTCGTCCGAAGGCTTCCCGCGGAGACATCGACATCAGCCGTATCGAAGGTCGCCGGATCGTCCCCCAGAAGCGGCGCCAGTTGCGCAAGCCCAGCCTGCCAGACCGCCTTTATGCTCTCGCCCGACAGAGCGTCGGCGCCAGTCTGGCCAGCTTCCAGGCTGGTCAGATCGAAACTGTCCCCGGCAAGCGAAATCTTCAGCTTTCGCGCCGGCGTCTTATCGAGGCGCAGGCTCGCCGTAAACGGAACGCCGTCCACATTGCCCTTGACGTCCGTGAAGGCCGTGCTGTCCTCCGAAAGCGTCAGCAAACCGCCCGCCGTGAAAACTCTCGCAGGAGCGGCTTTCGCAGTTGCGGCGGCGGGCGCGATCCAGCGGTTAAGGCGGCTCAAATTTTTGCCGTCGACTCCGACACGCGCCATCAGTTCCGGTTTGCCGCCGCTCTTTTTGAGCGCGCCTGTGAGCCTGATCGAGGTTTCGCCCGGAAGCGTCGCCGTGGCGTCCTCGAACAGCCACCGCTGAGCCGTCCGCTGCCCCTCCGCTTTCGCCCCCTCGAGGAGTTCGCCCCGGAGCTGGACTTGATCGCTCGCCAGCGAAAGATGGACCCCGAAATCGGGGTAGAACCAAAGCAGCTGTTCAATTGCGGTTCGGAAAGCATCCCAGCCGGCAGGCGCGCCCGGCGCCCCTGCCCCTGCTCCACCCGACAGGAGGAGGTCGGCGTCCAGAGAGCGCGCTTGCAGCGTGATATCCGCCGTACCCGGCGCAAAAGCCACGCTTGCGGAGCCTGTCAGAACCTGCGGGCGGTTCCCTGGGTCCGCCGTCAGGACGAGATCGGAGAGCGCGAGGCTGGCGCTATTGAGTTTCGCCCCTCCTTTGACCTGAATGTCGAATGGCGCTCCCACAAGCGTCTGAGGCGCCGTCGCCGCCAGCGTCCCGTCAAAAACGGGGGCGCCTGATATATTGAGCACGCCATCGGCTTGGATCACGGCCTTCGACCGAAGCTCAGTCGCGCTCCCCGACATCTTCACTCCGCTGCGATGCGCCGCCGCGACGAATTTGACATCGTAGCGCTGGTTCTTTTGCGAAATTCGCCCGGTAAAGCGGTAAGGATTTCCAGGCTGCTGCGGAGCGGCGAGCGTTCCATCAACGCCGGTCAAGGTCAGCGCTTCGGGCTTGCCTGCATCCGGATAGACAGAAATGCGGCCCCCTTCGATTTCGAGGCTCGTCACCTCCGCCGCGATCGATAATGGGCCGCCCTGGCGTGGAACAGAGCCGCTTTGCAGCGGCTTCGACAGATCGAGGATCAGAAACGGATTGAGGAATTTCAGCTTGCTCGCCTCGAGGCGGCCGCTCAACAAGCCCTGGAGAGACAGCGTCAGGTCAACCGCTTCCGCGGTCATCTGGGCGGCTTCAGACGGACCATCATCCGCAATGACCTTTTTCGCGTGAAGATGCGGCTCCGGCAGAAGCGCGATGTCGATGTCGCCGACAATAGTAATTTTACGTCCGAGGAGCGCCGAGGCGGCTTGCTCGATGTCCGGCCTGTAGGGTTTCCAGTCCACAAAAGCCGGCGCGACAAAAGCCGCGCCAAGCAGAAAAACCAGCAACGTCGCAAGTGTAACCAGCAGGCGGCCCAAATCGATCCCTCTTGGCTTCTGACCAGCGCTTGGCCTGACGCTACGCCTCTTGATTACTATTGCAAGCGCTGAAGCCTGTTTTATGGCGTCCAGCGCGGGCGCGAAAGCAGGCCTTCTTGAGCTTGCCCGATTTCAAATGTAACCACCCGAGTTCCTTTGTAAAAGTTACGAGCGGTCCATAATTGCATCTTTGTTTCCGCGACATGGCTGCTGAACACCGATTTTGCTCGTGGTTCGACAGGCTCGCCATGAAGATCGGCCCGTTGAGAACACTTCAACCTCATCCCGAGCTTGTCGAGGGATGAAGCAAGATTTATGCTTCCAAGCTCCCAGGCATCGGCGCCTCACCAGGCTTCCATGTAGGGGCGAAGGTCCATCTCGAAGGTCCACGCTGTGCGGGGCTGTCGATGGAGGAGCCAATAATTTTCGGCGATGTGCTCCGGGTTCAAAATCCCGTCTACCTCCTTGAGAGCGTAGCGTTCCGGAAACCTCTCCCGGACGAACTCCGTGTCGATGGCGCCATCGATGACGATATGGGCGACATGAATGTTCTTTGGGCCGAGTTCGCGGGCCATGCTTTGCGCCAGCGCGCGCAGTCCGTGTTTAGCGCCGGAGAAGGCCGCAAATCCTTTCCCTCCGCGAAGGGAAGCAGTAGCTCCGGTAAAGAGGATGGTACCATGCCCGCGCGTCAACATTGCGCGCGCGGCTTCGCGGCCCGTGAGGAACCCCGCGAAGCAGGCCATCTCCCAGACCTTGAAATATTTCTGGGCGGTCGTCTCCAGGATGCCGAATTGAACGTTGCCGCCGATGTTGAAGACCACAACTTCCAAAGGGCCGATCTCATTTTCGATCCGGTTGAAAAGAGCGACGACCTGATCTTCCTTGCGGGCGTCGGCGCCAATGGCGATCGCTTTTCCACCCTCGGCCGCAATCCGATCGATAAGCGGCTGCAGCTTTTCTTCCGAGCGCCGGACGGCGCACGTTACGTAACCCCCGCGCGCGAAACGCCGGGCAATGGCGCCGCCGAGCGCGTCGCCCGCCCCCACAACGAGGGCGACCGGCGGACGGCTGCTTGCAAGGTCTGAATTCTGGGACATGTGCAGCTCCAGTATTTTTATCGAGGCGGGCGAATAAACGCGCCGCTCCGATCCTCATTTTCCAGCTCCGGCCGGCTTCGGCCAGGAGCGCGCAGGACGCGCATTCACTCTTCGATACCGGCCAGAAGGCTTCATCGCCTGGAATGGATTACATTTTGAGTGTATACGCAAATAAGTTGGCAACGCAAGTGGCTAGAACAATCAAAAAGCGGCTCTGCAAGCCGGAGCCTGTTGCAAATCAGCAAATTAGTGTATTATCACTCAATGGAAAAACACCCGATCTTCGAGGCCCTGCGCCATTCCACGGACGCCTGCGCATGCACAACGTTACGCAAGGCGACCCGCGTCGCCGCGCAATTGTACGATCGCCACCTTGAACCATCGGGGCTCACGACTGCTCAGTTCTCCCTATTGGCGGCGCTCTATTACGCGCGAAGTATCCCGATGAAGCGGCTCGCCGCGCGCCTCGCAATGGAGCGGACGTCTCTGACACGTATCCTGGCTCCCCTGGAAAAGAAGGGCTTGGTCGAGATTAAGGTCAGCGCGGAGGATGCGCGGGTGAGAATGGTGACGATCACCGCGCTGGGACTGGAGAGGCTGATTTCCGCTCTTCCGCTATGGCAGGAAGCACAGGCCAAAATGGAAAAGGAACTCGGCAAGGCTGGATGGGATCAGCTGCGCGCTTCTCTTCAGCAAGCCGTCGCAGCAGCTCGCGCGGCGGGATCGACGCTCTAAACCAGGACATAAACGGAAACGGCGTACCAGAGGAGAATAAGTGTATGCACACCGGCATCGATTTCTATTTCGACTATGGGAGCCCTGCCAGCTATCTGGCCTATATGCGGCTTCCCGCCATTGCCGGGCGTACGGGCGCCCAGATCAACTACCGGCCTATCCTGTTAGGCGGCGTATTGAAGGCGACGGGAAATGCGGCGCCTACTGCAATTCCGGCAAAGAAAGAATGGCTTTTGGCCGACCTTTCGCGCTGGGCGAAACGCTACGGGACGCCGTTTCAAATGAATCCTTATTTTCCTATCGTCACCTTGAATTTGATGCGTGGCGCGATCGCCATGCAAAGAGCCGGCCGGTTCAAGGAGTATTCCGACACCGTCTTTCAAGCGATTTGGGCTGATGGCGAAAATCTCGGAGACCCGAAGGTCATCTCGAAAGTGCTTGCGCAGGCTAGCTTCGATGTCCCCTCCCTGTTTGCCGCGTGCGACGATCCCTCGGTCAAGGCGGAACTGAAGGCTGCAACGGAGAGCGCGGTGGCGCGCGGCGTCTTTGGCGCTCCCAGCTTTTTTGTGAACGGTGAGCTGCATTTTGGGCAGGACCGGCTGGACTTCGTCGAGGAGGCGCTCAACCGCGGGTAGTGCGGCGCGAACTCCCGCGCTCAGCAACGGCGGCGAAGGCCGCCAGCTGTTCGAATCCGCCTCGCTCAAGCAATTCCTGCATGCTTTGCACGAATGTAATGCGCGCCGATCCAATTATCTGGCGCACGCCGTGACTTATCTTAAGGACATGCAAACGTCGAGGAGGTTTAACGCCATGAGTACTTTTCTCAGCATTGGATCTGGCCCGGGCATGGGTTTTGCGACGGCCGAACGATTTGCGAAGGATGGCTTCCAGGTCGTCTTAAGCGCGCGAAACGCCGCGAAAACACGCGAACTCGCGGATCAGCTCAAGGCCAAGGGCTATAAGGCTGAAGCGCGGACCGTCGACACGGGTGATCCGTCGAGCGTAGCCTCATTGGTCGCCGAAGTCGAAAAGCAGTACGGCTCGATTGACGTGCTTCACTACAACGCCGCCTCGATACGAAAAGCAACGCTTGCGGAGCAGCCGCGCGACACCTTCAATGGAGACCTGGCCGTGAATATCGGCGGGGCGCTCGTCGCCGCTCAAGCCGTGGCGCCAAAATGAGCGAACGAGGCTCAGGAACGATCCTGCTTACCGGCGGCGGTTTCGCTTTGCAGCCTCATCCCGACTACCTCTCGCTCAGCATCGGCAAGGCGGGTATCCGTGCCCTTGCGCATGGTCTCTTCGAAAGCTTCAAAGATAAGGGGATCCACGTTGCAACAGTAACGGTTTCGACGTTAGTTAGTCCCGGCTCAGAAGATGCCGCTGCGGTGGCCGAGCGCTTCTGGCGCCTGCACACTCAGCCGAAGACTTCGTGGACGGTGGAAGTAACCTACCCCGGCTAGTGGCTGGACGCCTAGCAGGATGCTGAAAAACGATCTCGCCCACGGCTCGACAAGCTCACCATGAGGTTTAAGCCTTTGAAAAGCTCGACCTCATCCTGAGCCTATCGAAGGATGAAGACACATTCTCAGGCTTTTTCAGCTATCCAATCGCCCGCATCGATGAAGAATGCCTAGTCTCGAAGGAATAAAAAATGAGGGCCGTGCTCGTTAATCAGTTCTCGCCTGTGCGGTCTCTGCAAATAGAGGAGATTCCGAGTCCTGACGTTTCTCCAGGCCAGGTTCGTGTCAGGGTCAAAGCCGCTGGTATTGGTTTCGTCGAGACGTTGAAGATAGGGGGGCTGTATCAGACAAAAGATCCGCTTCCTTTCGTACCGGGAATGGAGTTCTCCGGGATTGTTGAGGAGGTTGGCGAAGGCGTTTCGCAGCCGGGTGTCGGCATGCGCGTCTTCGGACTGGCCCCGCGCGGCGCCTTGGCCGAGGAAATCTCGATATCGGCAGGTGAATTGTCCCGGATTCCTGATCATCTTTCATTCGTGCAGGCTGCGGCCGTTCCCCAGAATTATCTCACCGCGTTTTATGGCTTGAGAGAACTCGCGGCGCTCCGCCCGGGAGAGTTCCTGCTTGTCCTCGGAGCGGCGGGAGGAACAGGCACGGCGGCAATAAAGGTCGGCAAGATGCTGGAAGCGCATGTCATAGGGGCCGCATCGACCGAGGAGAAAGATCCTTCGTTTGCGCGCAGGGCGCTGATGCAGCAATCGACTACACCGTCGAGGATTGGAGGAAAGCACTCAAAGCCATGACGGGCGGGAAAGCTATCGATGTTATATTCGACCCTGTCGGTGGCGAGATTTCGCCCGTCGCCTTTCGCACGCTCGGATGGCGGGGACGGCACCTGGTTGTCGGCTTCGCAGGGGGAAAAATTCCTGCTTTGCCGTTCAACATTGCTCTTCTGAAGGGCTCGGCCCTTATTGGTGTCGACCCTGCCCAGCTGCGAAGGTGGGAACCGGATTTGCTTGCCCAGCTTAAGAACGACATCGCGCTGTCGCTCGAAGACCGATCGCTTGAGCCGCCGCCAACGCAGACATTCCCCTTAGAAAGGTTCCACGAAGCCTTCGAAGCCATAAGTTCAAGGCGGGCCACAGGGAAGATCGTGGTTGAAATGGGCTTGTGATCGTTGTGTTCTTGACCAAGCGGCGCCCCGCCGCGCGTCTTTTGGTAAAAGGTTCGTTTGCCGCGCCGGGCATTAATACAAAAGTGGTTAACGGGACCGCGCCGGATTTATTTCCCGCCATGTGTTTGGTTAAAAAGTAGTTTACTTGTCGCGAGCTTGAGAAGCGCCGCGCCTTCGATTAGACTGAATGAGTTTTTGTAAGGCATTGGAAACCAGAGATTTTTTATCGTTAACAAATTGGCCATTAAATTAAATTTAATGCCGGATTTTTTGTCTTTACTGGGACGCGGAAAAATCCGGTATTATGGCGCAGACGCCACCGGAACTCTCAAATGAGGTGGCACGCGGCTTTGACCGCTGTTTGCAAACCCGAAGCTGAGCGCTATACCTGCCATACAAAAGCTTGCTGGGACAGCTCATGCGCTTCATTGAGGGATTTGGCACCCTCCTCACTATCGTCTTGGCGGCGGTGGCTGTGATGTCCCAGACACCAGCCGATACCGCTTGGAACAATCTCCGGACCTATGTCCCAGATTGGCTCCTGACCCACATTTGGTGGTTTGTAGCTTTAAGCGCGACGCTTACTGTCTTTGCTTGGCTTTTTCAGCGTAACAGAACGTGGCTTCTTGATTTTTTATCAGTAGGAGATCAGGGACAGAACGTAATTGAGACAGAAGCAAAAAAAGTAGAACCGAAAGACGAAATAGAAATAACAACAAACAATCACTGGTATTTTACCGAAGAGGAAGACGGAAACTTTGGGCCTGATGTCTTGTGCCTAGACGTGCTTAACAAGGCTAGCATTGCCACATCAAATTGCCAAATCGAAATCTTCGGCGCTGGCGTCAAATGTCTAGCAAGCGAATGCTTTGATCTCAGGATCGGCGAAACCAAAACTCTTCCATTCCTGTATATGAATCAGCACGAATATACCGAATACGTGCCATACGCCGTGTACCACAATTGGAAAGGGGAAAAAGCGGCGCCAGCCCACCTATTCCGGCAGGGCTCTATACACTGACTGTTTACTCCACACACCTCCAACCACAAAAACTCACCATCCAAATAGACAAAACAGACAGAGGATGGCGACTAGATCGATATATGGGGGATAAAGTGTAGGAGCGCGCGCCGTGAAGCGCGCGGCATGGTCGCTTTACAACCACGGTTCTCTTGGGTTCAGCAAACCAGCGTTTTAGTCTCTATAATTATATTTGTCTGGTCCATCGTTCAGCCGTCCCAAGGTATCAGCCCAGAAACAAAAACCAAGTTTATAGGGTGTTCCTTTTGTATCGGTGTAGGTAATTTGTCCGGACAGCCATGCTCGAAGATCAATCCCCATACGAAGCGCCATTCTAACTTCTGGCTCTCCTTGACTGACAATTCCTCGTTCCGCAACGAGAATTTCGCCGCCTGCAGGTATGACGCGAACTATATCTCTCATTCTGGAGGACATATTCCATCCCGTTACCTCCTTGCTAATCTCTACCCCGGAATCAAAGGCCCTGATGATAGCGGTCGACTTTCCATAGTTTACGATTTTATAGTTGATAATGAGGCTAATTTTGTCGGCAGAAGGCTCTCCCCTTACGGTATGATTAAGGTTGTGGGAAACAAAGATGAAGAAAAGCTCGGGTCGCTCTTGAATTACTGGCGCAATGGGCTGGATCGCGCGCGGCTCATTCAAAATCGATTCTTCCCATTGCAATTCACCGAGAAAGAGAAGGCAAACCGTACCAGCGAAAGCGAGTCGAACCCCAAAGACTTTATCTCCGCCATAATAAGCGCCAATCGCCCAAGCGATAAGTATGCCGCCACCTATAAGCGGGAGCCAGAGCTTGGCGAGTTCAGTCATAGACCGTCTCATGACCCTCTTCAGTTGATAGTCTCAACATTCTTGGCTGGAATGGCTTTCGGCGCCTTCTTAGGCTTTTCTTTTGCTTCTAGGGCTAAGCGATGAAAGCGGCAACCCCCGACTTTTTTGAATTAGCTTTGGAGACAAGCTGTTTCTTAAATATCCTCTAGCCTAAACCCCTCCATTTCCAACGCTGCGAGTGTCGCAAGAAGGAAAGTTGCAGCGAAGGTTCCCCGCTTGAGTTTGGATGTGATCGAAGCCTCCGTCTCTTTCGGAAGCCCGTGCTCTTTGAGTAGCTTCGACAGTTCCCCATACGTGATATCCGCGCGCTTCAGCTCTGCCTTGAGAAAGCGCGACGTCCGCTCCGCAAGTTCTTGTTCGTCTTCTGCTATGCCCATGGGTGTCATCCTCCATGATCTAAAAATCATAAGCGACATTTTCGTCGTTGACAAGTCCCGCTTTATGTCTCAATTCGCTACTAACGACACGGATAACTTCCATGGCGCAACACTTCTTACTCTCAAAGGCAGCGAAGACGCTGAGCTTGGCTCAGGTCTTCCGCATGTCCGACGCGAAGGCGGAAGAGACGTTCGCCAGATCCGCTGGGCCGATACGAACGGCGCTCCGGTTTGCCCGCATTGCGGCGGCGTTGACGCTTACGACTGCCGCCGTCCGAACGGTGCGCCGCGCTTCCGCTGCCGCGCCTGCGGCAAGGATTTCAGCATCACCTCCGGAACGCTGTTCGCCTCTCACAAGCTGCCGCTCCGCATGTATCTCGCCGCGATCGCGATCTTCTGCAACGAGGTCAAGGGCAAGTCCGCGCTCGCCCTGAGCCGCGACCTGGGCGTGTCCTACAAGGGCGCGTTCGTTCTCTTCCACAAGCTCCGCGAAGCGATGGCCGACGAACTGAAGGACCGCATGATCGGCGGCGAAGGCAAGGTCGCGGAAGTCGACGGCGGCTACTTCGGCGGCTACGTGAAGCCTGCGAACCTCAAAGAGAACCGCCGCGATCGCCGCCTTGGTTAAGAACCAGACCGGCAAGCGCCAATGCGTCGTCATCGTTCGCGAGCGCGGCGGCAACTCAGTCCCGGCCGTGTTCAAGAGCGAAAGCCAGCCGCGAACTTCATCAAGGCCCGCATCGCCAAGGGAACGAAGCTCAACGCCGACGAAGCCGCGGCTTGGGACGGCCTGCACAAGAATTTCGAAATGGCGCGCATCAACCACGAAGAGGCTTACAGCCTCGACGGCGCCTGCACGAACTGGGCGGAATACTTCTCACGCCTTCGCCGCGCTGAGATCGGCCACCATCACCACGTCGCGGGCGCCTACCTGCTTCGCTACGCGCAGGAAGTCTCATGGCGCGAGGATAATCGCCGCGTGTCGAATGGCGATCAAGTGAACCGGATCGTGGCGCTCGCGATGAGCGCGCAAGCCGAGCGTGGATTTCACCGGCTACTGGCAGCGGCACGGCAAATGAGAAAGCTTAAGATGAAACTTGTCGAGACCATCATTTCCGAAACCACCGTGAAAATGCGCTATGCAAATCACGAAGACGCATCAGAAGCCAAGCATTGGATTGATTTTCAGGTTCCCCTGCATGAATTGAAGCAGGTGTCAGATACCGCCCTCGGCGATCCAGAACCCCACTTTCTTTCAGACAGTCCGACTAGCAGCCCTTCGTTATGCGCGAAAAGCGATACGACGACGAAATCCAGGGCTTAATGCGTCGTCGCGAAGGAAACCACGGCTGATCTCCCCAATTCTACGCATCCTTTCTTCGTATGTAAGTTCCATAAAGCTTGCCTCAATCCAGGGCAGTCCTACGCAGATTCGCCTGAATGTAATTGTAATTTACATTCACATTAAATGCCAGACCAATCAAGGCGCGATCTGCCATATCCGCAGACCATGCGGCCCCTTGCGGTTCACCAGTTCGCCTTTGTGTAGGTATCGGTACAAGGCGTCATGAACACGCTTTTTGACGAGCGGTGCAAGCTGGTCGTCTTTCATGTCGATACCGTTCGCCTCCGCAACGGCCTCTGTAAGGGCGTGGCGGTCCAGCCCATCAGGCGATTTCCGCAACGCTCCGAAGATCGCCCGCGCCAGGTTTCCTCTGTTGAACAACGCTTCCGGCTTGACATAAAAGCCGTCAGGATCGCCGAAGATCCGCAAGGTCTCGCCTATCACGGCGAGATCTTTACGGCAAACCTTGATTTGATCTTCCAGCTTCGCGATCCGCATGTGGATTTCATGCGCCTTCGCTTTCAATCCGGTTATGACGTGTGGCTCTCCCATGCCTTGAAATGTAAGGCGATTTCTGAGATTCTTCTTCTGGCGTTTGCGCCATAATACCGGAAAAATCCGTTAAATATATTTTGGCCTCACAAATTAACGCCGGCGCCGGGCCGAAACGGCTGCGGCGCAGGCTGCGCCTATCGCGTCCCGAGCGGTCTTTTCCTCATATTTATCAGGGGTTGGAGCGGGCTGGACCGGCATTAACCCGCCCGAAAGGCGATTTCGCCGAAAATATTTCAGAAGAGGGAACGCAAGAGAAAGCGTCAGGGACAAGTTGACAAACAGAGGCCGCCCTTCGCCAGATGCATACAAAACGCAATGTTCCGGCGAACGCGCCGAACAATAAATGCGCGGAGTGATCCATGCCCTTCATGCCGTGCATGTCCATCGGGTGGGCCTCGGCGGCGCCCGGCGCGGTCTTCTCGACTTTGATCTCCATGCTGATGGCGCCCGCCTTCGCCAGCGTGATCGTGAGCGGCGCCGTCGCGCCCGCTTCAAGGGTCTTCTTGAGGCCAAGGAGCATGATGTGATAGCCGCCGGGCTTGAACTCGAGCGAGGAGCCGGGCTTTATTTCGATCCCGTCCTTCACGGCCCGCATTTTCATCACGCCGTCCTCGTTGCGGGTTTCGTGGACCTGTGTTTTTTCCGCGACGGGGCTCTCCGCCGAAATGAACGTGTCGGCTTCCTGGCCGGCGTTCTTGATTGTGAGATAAACGGCGCTGTACTGGCCCTCGCCCGCCGGGCGCGCCCATGAGTTGGAAATCGTCAGATCCTTGCTGTGATACTCCTGAGCTTGCGCGGCGTTCGCAGCGAAGAGCGCCAGCGCTGCTGCGGCTATGATCGTGAGCCTTGTCATGCGGACTGCCTTTTTCCGGCTGAGATGGGGCCTATTTGGGAAGGCCTGTCGCTTCCCGATAGCTTTCTATCGAAGTCAAATGCGGGACTTGACCTTATCGCGAAAAGTTCAACACGGAAAGATACTTGGCCGTTGAAAAGTCCTTCCGCGAAGCCGCACTTACCTGCAGGTTGGCGTGATATTGGCCATATCGGCAAAGGGGGAAAATTTATGAAACGGCATGTTGGAGTCATCGCCGCTCTAGGGCTTTCGATTTTGATGGGGAACGCGGCGACAGCGGAAACCGCTCACTGGCCTGAGGGCGCGAAGGTCTTTTTCGTCGAACCGAAGAACGGCGCAGAGATTTCAGGCCCGGTGAAGGTCGTGATGGGCGTGCAAGGAATAGAGATCGCGCCAGCGGGCACGGAGAAGCCGAACACCGGGCATCATCACATCCTGATCGATACCGAAGTCCCAACGGGCGAAAAAGCGCTCGCGCCAATGCCCGCGGACGATCACATCAAGCATTTCGGGAAAGGCCAGACCGAAACGACGCTGACGCTTGCGCCGGGCAAGCATACGCTGCAACTCGTCGTGGGCGATGGCAACCACATCCCCCACAATCCGGCGCTCGCCTCGGAGAAAATCACCATCACCGTGAAGTAGCGCATTCAGCACGTCAAAAGGACGCGCTTTTATTCCGACAGCTCGCGGGACCGTCGCGCGGCGGCGGCGACCGTTTCTCGCATGAGACCGGTCAGGCCGGGTTCACGCATAAGGACAGAAAGTCCGGCGGCGGTGGTGCCCCCTGGGGAGGTGACGTTCTCACGAAGCTGGGCCGGCGAAAGGGCGGACCTGCGCAGAAGCTCGCCAGCGCCTTCGACGGTGGCTCTGGCTAATTTCTCTGCGAGATCGGATGGCAATCCGGCATCGCGGCCCGCGGCTGCGAGGCACTCGACCAGATAGAAGACATATCCCGGCCCCGAGCCGGAAACAGCCGTCACCGCATCGAGGTAGCCTTCCTCCCCGATCCAGGCAACGTCGCCCGCCGCGCCGAGAAGCTGGCCGCAAAGGTCGCGCTGCGCCGTGGTGACATGCGGGTTCGCGAACGCGGCCGTAATCCCGCGCCCGATCTCGGCCGGAAGGTTGGGCATGGCCCGCACGATCGCGGCATTTGGCGCAAAATGGCGCGCGATGCTGGCCACCGTGCGTCCGGCTGCGATGGAGAGGACCGCCGTTTGCGGCCCTGCGTGTGGCGCAACCTCATCCAACACCTTCGCCATGATTTGCGGCTTTACGGCCAGAACGAGAACATTCGGCGCCGAGGAAGGCTGATCCGCGATCCCGTTTTCCTTCAGCAACGCCGCCATATCCGGCGACGGCTGAGGCTCCCTCACCGCTAACGAGGCGGCAGGAAAGCCCGCCGCCAGCCATCCGCGAAGCAGCGCGCCGCCCATGCGGCCCGCGCCGACAAGAAAGATCGAAGCGTTATCGCTGCTTTCGCTCAAGCCTGCCCCTCGGTCTGGAAAATGGTGCTCGCCAGCGCGTCCTCGGCGCGCTTGCCGGCCCAGACAACAAACTGGAAAGCCTGATAATACCGCTCGCACGTGTCGAGCGCGGCCTGGAGCAACGCCTCGCATTGCTTCGCGGTCGGCTCCGCGCCGTTCAGCATCAGCCCCTGGCGATAAAGGAGCAACCCTTCGGACGACCAAATGTCGAAGTGGCCGAGCCACAACTGCTCGTTGATGAGCACAAGGAGGCGGTAGATTTCCGTCATCCGGCCGCGAGGCACCTTGAAGTCGAAGGCGCACGCCATGTGCAGGCTTTCCAAGTCATCGCGCCAATTGAAGGAGATATGATAATCGCACCACGAACCTGCCACCGAGACAGTCAACTCGTCTTCGCTCGAACGCTCGAAGACCCAGTCCTGCAAACAGGCGATATGCTCCATAAGATCGACAGGGTGTGAGACACGATTGTAATCCTGTTCCTGTCCGGCAGCAGTCATCCGTATTTCCCCTCTGATGCCGCAGCAAATTTTCCGGACAAGCCATTCGGTCGCAACGCTTCATCTGCCCGGTTTTGCCGCATCAAGTCTCATGAGGCTATGGAGTGATCCGCAGGATTTGCGCAATCGATCCGCAACTTTCTCCACGGGGAAAACGGCTGCGCGCTGACAATAGTGGCGGCAGTGTTGCCGAGGAGTTCTCAAAAGGCGACACAACCTAGGATTGCTGCACTGTCGCGCCTTGTGTACGGCCCAATGCGGCCTCAAGCTCGGCAACTCGCTTCGCCAGCTTCTCGTTTTCTTCACGCGCCTTCAAAGCCATGGCCTTCACCGCCTCGAACTCTTCGCGCTGAGGTAGGTCCATGCTTCTGAAAAAGCGCTCGGCCTGACTGCGCGCGGCGGTTTCGACTTCGGCGCGCATACCTTGGGCTGCGCCAGCGGCGTCGGTCATGAACTTCGCGATCTCGTCGAAAAAACGGCCTGTGGTCTGCGTCATGGATCGATTTCCTCGTGAGCCTTGCGTTTGCGGCAAATTAATCATTGCGGTGGGCTCCCGCAAGCCGACGCAAAGCATTGTTGCATTTGACGCAGATCGCCGGGCCGTCAATCACTGGTTCAGCGTCATCCAATATTGGGAACTTATTCCCATTCAAAAAACAGTAGAATTCACCAAAGACACTTTAGAATTGATCTAATTTAAAAAGAAAAACATTGCCAACTACAAATTGAACAGCTACTTATAAGTAAATCCTTAAGTTCTGTTTCAAACTAGCAAGAGTAAACACTAACGGCGGTGCGCTTTCATTACGAGGAAAAAACCGCGCATCGGGGAGAAAGAAGGGATAAATCTAAGAATTGCCGGCATCGCCGTCTTTGCCATGTGCAGCATGGCGACCGCGGCGTCATGCAAAGAGTACCCGATCGGGGAAGCCCAGGAAAAAGAGGGCATGCACATCGCGGCGGTCTACCTTCAACCCATCGAAATGGAACCTCCGGGCATAATGCGCGACGCGAAGGATTCCGACGTCCATCTTGAGGCCGATATCAAGGCGGCTAAAGGCAATCCGAACGGATTCGCCGAGGGCGATTGGATGGGCTACCTGAGCGTCGGCTATGAGTTGGTCAAGCTCGATGACAATAAGACCCTAAAGGGCGAATTCATGCCCATGGTGGCTAATGACGGCCCGCACTATGGCGACAATGTCAAGCTCCTCGGACCAGGCAAATACAAACTCACCCTTACCATCTCCCCGCCCGGCGCCCATTTTGGCCGGCATGTGGACAAGGAAACGGGCGTGGGTCCGTGGTTCAAACCCTTCAGCGTCGACTATGAATTCGTTTATGCCGGAACCGGAAAGAAGGGCGCGTACTGATGAAAAGGGCGGCGCTCGTCGGCATTCTCGCCACTCTTTGCGTTGGCTTGCCAGCGCAAGGGCACGCGGTCGACGAGCCCGTCTTCAACATCGAAATGAACGATGGCGTCATCACGCCCTCGCGGATCGAGGTGCCAGCGAAAACGAGGTTCAAGATCATCATAAGGAATACCGGGAAACTTCCCGCCGAATTCGAGAGCACGGAGCTTCACAAGGAGGTCGTCATTCCGGCCGGCGGGGAAGCGCCGCTCATCATTCGGACCCTCGACGCCGGCGAATACAAGTTCTTCGACGATTTTCAGCCGAGCGCTCCTCCGGCGCTGCTGGTCGCGAAATGAGCCATGTCCGACCGCTGCAGATGGCGGTTACGGTGACTGGCGCGGTGTTTGTTTCCTTGGAGTCGTCTTGCAAACGCCGCGCCTTTTTTTGATGATCGGGCCGTGAAAGATGCGGCCCACGCTATGACTGGAATGTTGTTCCATGGTTGATCTTCTCGTCCGCGCCCGCGAAAGAGCGTATGACGAAGGCGGTTCGATCCAGCCCTCGCCAGACCGCGTCGACCGCTGGCTTGCCGCGGCGGGCGATTGGCTCATGCGGCGCCAGCGGACGATCCAGGCCATTCAATGGGTTGTCGTCGCCGTCTATGCCTTTCTGGTTATCGTTCCGGCCTTTCTGCCGCCGCCGCAACGCGCCGCGCATATCTGGACCAATCTCACGCTTTTCGCGCAGTTCGTCTTCTGGGGCATCTGGTGGCCATTCGTGCTCCTGAGCATGGTGCTTGTCGGCCGTCTCTGGTGCGGGCTGCTCTGCCCCGAAGGCTCGCTGTCGGAGCTGGCGAGCCAGCATGGCCGGGGCCGCTCGATACCGCACTGGGTAAAATGGAAGGGATGGCCCTTCGTCGCCTTTGTCTGCACAACCGCCTACGGCCAGTTTGTCAGCGTCTACCAATATCCAAAACCTGTCCTCCTGATCCTCGGCGGCTCTACGCTTGCGGCTATAGCCGTTGGCTATTCTTTCGGCCGGGGGAAGCGGGTCTGGTGCCGCTACCTGTGCCCCGTTAATGGCGTGTTCGGACTTCTTGGGAAGCTCGCTCCCGTTCACTTCCGGGTCGATCACGAGGCATGGGACCGCGCTCCGAAACCGCCTGCCAGCGCGAGGTTCAACTGCGCGCCGCTGGTTCCCGTGCGAACCATGCAGGGAGCCGCCAACTGTCATATGTGCGGACGATGCAGCGGCTTTCGCGAGGCCGTGACGCTGGCGCGGCGCTCTCCCGGCCAGGAAATCGTGTACATCACGGGGTCTGAGCCAAAACCCTGGGAAACGTGGCTTATCGCATTCGGCATGATGGGGCTTGCCACAGGCGCGTTTCATTGGGCGTCGAGCCCCTGGTTCGTCGCCGGCAAGCAGGCCGCCGCCGAATGGCTCATCAATCGCGGTATCCTATGGCCCGTCACAGCGCAGGCGCCCTGGTGGGTTCTCACCAGCTATCCCGAACAGAACGACGTCATGACCCCGTTGGATGGAGCAATGCTCTTCGCGTATCTCCTTGCGGCCGCATTAGCGATCGGCGGAACAGTGCTCCTTTTCGTCTGGGCGGCAAGCCGCATCGTCGGCGGTGAAAACCGTTGGGCGCGCTTCCACCATCTTGCCCAAAGCCTGATCCCTATCGCGGGATGCGGCGTGTTCCTGGGTCTCTTCGCTTTGACGACCACCATGCTGCATGTGGAAGGACTCACCGTGCCCTTCATCGCCACGGCGCGGTCTTTGCTGATGGCGGCGGCATGCTTATGGTCCATTGTGCTTGCATGGCGCATTTGCGGCCTGTATGCGCGGAACTGGGGCGCGCGCTTCGCCGCATCCGGCTTCATGGCGTTGGCCGCCATCGTAGGGTTCGCCGCCTGGGCTGCTCCCTTCTAAGCAGGCATTCTTGGGTTTACCCACGAATGCCTCTCGTCATGGAAGGCCAAGCTTTTGCCTGCCTGTCATTCCGTGACCTTTGCTATGCTTAAAAAAGGCTTTGGGTTCGTTTTGTAAAAACCGGGTATCTACTATATAAATAGTTTTATTGACCGCCAAGACCCGGGATTTGTTGTCGCTCTTAGCTTCCGCGCGATCCGCTCCGTTCGCCAACGCCTTCAAACCCGCTTGGTCTTCTTTCGATGCCCTGCGAAGCCTCGCTCCCCGAAGCGCTCCAGGAAACGGAATCACAGCCAGCATTCGTTGGCCCGCCTGAATCAACCTGCTTAGCTAAGCATTCGGGGCGTCTTGGCGCATCGGCCATTCCTCTGCTAAGAGGGCGCAAAAGCGATGCTCCACGAGGCTTCCATGGACCTGATGGCGATTGCGTTCCCTTTTAACGATCCAGTGGCGGTCAAGCTCGGGCCGCTCGCGATCCGGTGGTACGGCCTCGCCTATATGGCCGGACTGCTCCTCGGCTGGCTCTACATGCGGCGGCTTTGCGCCGGCGAACGCCTGTGGGACGGACCGAGCCCGATGCGCCCCGAGCAGTCCGACGACTTTCTCTTCTGGGCGACGCTCGGCACGGTGATCGGAGGGCGGCTCGGCTTCTTCCTCTTCTATGAACCCGCCATGCTGTTCAGCCACCCGCTGCAATTCTTCCGTATTTGGGAAGGCGGGATGGCCTTCCATGGCGGGCTTTTGGGCGTGGGCCTCGCCATCTGGCTGTTCGGGCGGCGCAATCGCATTCCCATTCGATCGCTGATGGACTTGTCGGCGGCAGTGGTGCCTTTCGGCCTGTTCTTCGGCCGCATCGCCAACTTCATCAATGGGGAGATCTATGGCCGCCTCTCCAGCGTGCCCTGGGCGGTGGAATTCCCCGCGCGCGTGCTCGCCAAAGGCGATGCGTTTGGCCCACGCCATCCGACCCAGCTCTACGAAGCGGCTCTCGAAGGCGTCGTCATGTTCTTCCTCCTGCGCTATTTCACGCATAGCCGTCTATCTCTTCGCTCTCCGGGGCTGACGACCGGCGTCTTCCTCATGGCCTATGGCGTCTTCCGCATTGTCGCCGAATACTTCAAGGAATGGGACATGGCCCAGTTTTTCACCACGGCGCACTTCTCGGAGGGCGTGGTCTATTCCCTGCCCATGATCGCGCTTGGCGCTTATTTCGTGGCGACGGCGAAACCGCTTCGGTCGCCAAGGCCCGCGGGGCATGAGGCAGTGGCGAAGGCATAGAGTTTCGGTGCAAAACCCTACCGTTGGGCGCTCGCTTAGCCCTGTTCCACGAGCGCAAACTCCTGGTCCATCGAGAGCGGCCCCGGCTTGCGCGCCGTCACGGTCCCTTTCTCGGCCATATATTCGAGATGCGCGAACACCGCCAGCGCGGCCGCGCCTCTAAGCGAAGGATCGAGGCCGTTGTAGATGCGCGCCGCCATCTCTTCGATGGTGGCCAAGCCCGTCTTCAGCGAATCGATGATCTCCATTTCGCGCCAGCGGCGATGGAAGATCAGCGCCTTCACGAACCGCTGCGGCTCATAAATCGGCGCGCCGTGGCCGGGATAGTAGGCGGCCTCCCGTCTTTCGATGAGAAAATCGAGCGAGCGCATGTAGTCGCCCATGTTCCCCTCGGGCGGCGCGATCACGCTCGTATTCCAGCCCATCACGTGGTCGCCCGAGAACAGGATGTTCTCGCGGGGCATGTGGAAGCAAAGGTGATCGGGAGCGTGGCCTGGCGTGTGGATCGCGTGCAACTCCCATCCGTCGCCTTGGACGCGGCTGCCATGCTGAAGCGCAATGTCAAAATCGACGGGCGCGATAAAGCTCCGCCCTGACGGCCCCTTCGCGTCAGCCGAAGGAGCGCCCGCGCCGCGCGGCATGCCGCAGGTCGGCGCGCCCGTGCGCTGTTTCAGCGCATCCGCCGCGCCGCTGTGATCGGCATGGCAATGCGTGACGAGAATATGCGTGATCGTCTCACCCTTCAGCGCATCGCAGAGCACATCGAGTTGCTCGCCGGACGCCGGGCCCGGATCGATCACCGCCACGCTGCCCTCGCCGACCACATAAAGATTGGTGCCCTTGAAGGTGAAAGGGCTCGGATTGTTGCAGACGAGGCGGCGGAAGCCCGGCGCGATGCGTTCGAGCACGCCATATTGAAAATTCATCTCACGTGCGAAGGGGGGCGTCTTGTGTTTCGGATTGCTCAAGGAAACCTCGCGATATCGCTTGTGGAGACCACTCGCCGCAAAAACTTTGGTCCTGCTCCCGGTTTGTCAAATAGAAATGGGAAGGGCTTGGACAAAACCGCCGTGGAAGCCATTTCACCGGCGGCGCGCATCAGGAGCTTTGGCATGACAGAAACCGATATCTTCAGCGCCGTTGACGGCTATATCTCAGGCTTGTTCGCCACGGAGGATACGGCGCTGGCTTGCGCCATCCAGGAAATGAGCGCGGCCGGTCTGCCGGAAATCAGCGTCTCGCCGGTGCTTGGCAAATTCCTCTTCATGCTCGCGAAGCTCGCCAACGCGCGCCGCATTCTTGAGATCGGGACGCTCGGCGGCTACAGCGCCATCTGGCTCGGCCGCGCGCTCCCCGAGGATGGCTGCCTCGTCACGCTCGAAATCGATCCGCTCCACGCCAAGATTGCGCGGCGGAACCTCGCTCGCGCCATGCTTTTGGGAGCGGTCGAGGTGCGCGAGGGGCCTGCCGCGGAGAGCCTGCGCGAAACTCATCGCGGCCGGCGAGCAGCCGTTCGACCTGATCTTCATCGACGCCGACAAGGAGGCCTATCTCGAATATTTCGAGCTTTCGCTCAAACTGTCGAGGCCCGGCACGCTGATCGTGGCGGACAACGTCATCCGCTACGGCGCCGTCATCGACCCCGACGACGGCAAATCAGATTCGCGGGTCGCAGGCATCCAACGTTTTCTGAACGCGCTTTCGAAACACCCCGGCGTCGACGCCACCATCATCCAAAGCGTCGGCGTCAAAGGCCATGACGGCTTGGCTCTTGCGATCGTTAAATGATTCATGCGCCTAAGGATGAATGCTGCTTAAGGACGCGGACGAGCGACGCACGCTTGACTTCGCTTTATGCGCTGGCTTAAGAAAACAATGAGAATTTCCTACGCGCTTGTTATTCCCACCGCGATCGGGTTCCGATGTCTTCCACCGGCGACGGCGACCGACATGAACGAAGGGCTTCGCCTGAATCGAGCGATCGCCTGCGAGAGCGGCTTCGTGACCTGGAGCGCAAGCTCGAACCGGAGGGTGAGAAGAACGAAACGATGTCCGAGGCAGAGCTCGACAGAAGAAGCTCGACCCTCGGAAAAGCCTTCAAGATTTCCACCGAGCTGGTGGCTGGCGTTTTTGTCGGAGGTTTCATCGGGTATGCGTTGGATAACTGGCTGATGCCGAAGTTGGGAGTCAATACGACTCCCCTCTTCTTGATTGTGTTCCTTTTGCTCGGCATCGCCGCCGGGTTCATAAATGTCTTTCGCGCGGCGCGCGAGATGGGTGAAAAGTAGAAGCGGCCCGGCGCTCAGCGCCGGCAGGGATTGCAATGATAGACTGGTTCATTAGCGCGGCGCATGCTGCAGCGGCGGAAGGCGAGCATCATGGGGGGCACGCATTCAACCCCATGCATCAGTTCTCCATACAGAAATTCTTCGACATAAGCCTGTTCGGCCACACTGTCCCCTTCACGAACTCGGCGCTGTGGATGGTGATGGCGACAACCTTTATGACCGCTCTCCTCCTCTATAGCATGCAGAAAGCATCGCTGGTTCCGAGCAGGCTGCAATCCTTTGGGGAAATCACTTACGAGTTCGTGGCGAACATGGTTCGTCAGAACGCCGGCAACTCCGGGATGAAGTATTTCCCAGTGATCTTCACGATTTTCCTGTTCGTGTTATCGCTGAACATGCTCGGAATGATCCCGCTTCCAGGCCTCGGTCAGTTTACCGTCACGAGCCACATTATTATCACCTTCGCGCTTGCGGCTTTCGTCTTCATCGGCGTGACGCTCATCGGCATCTTCAAGAATGGCTTCGGCTTCCTTAAGCTTTTCGTGCCGTCGGGCGTGCCGATCTGGCTCTTGCCGCTCATTACCGTGATCGAGATCATCTCCTACTTCACCGTCCGATCAGCCTCTCCGTTCGTCTTTTCGCGAACATGATGGCCGGCCACACCATGCTTGCCGTGTTCGGCAGCTTTGTCGTGGGCCTTGGCATTCTGCGGCGGCTGGGTGCCGTTCATCTTCATGGTGCTTCTCATGGGGCTTGAAGTTCTGATCGCCTTCCTGCAGGCCTACGTCTTCGCGGTTCTCTCTTGCATCTACTTGCACGACGCCCTTCACGCATCCGAGCACTAATCCCTTCGCAACCTCTCAACCCATCCATTGAATAGGAGAATTGTCATGGATCCAGCAGCAGCCAAGCTCATTGGCGCGGGCCTCGCCTGTTCGGCCCTTATCGGCGCCGGCGTCGGCATCGGCAGCATCTTCGGCAACTTCCTGCAGGGCGCGCTTCGTAATCCGACCGCGGCTCCGGGTCAGTTCCCGAACCTTCTTCTCGGGTTTGCGCTTGCCGAAGCGACCGGCTTGTTCGGCCTCGTTATCGCGCTCATCCTTCTGTTCGTATTCTGATGTTGAAGATTGGCGTTTGCCGAAAGGCGGCGCCATCCTCAGCGCATAGGCGGCTCGACCATGCCACAACTGCAGCCCGGTGATTTCGCCCCCCAATTGATCTGGCTGGCGATCATCTTTACGCTTTTCTATTTCGCGCTTTCGCAACTTGTGCTCCCGCGCATCGAACGCGTCCTCAAGGACCGCAAGACGAAAATCGGCGGCGACCTTCAGGCGGCGCGCGACGCCCAGCATAATGCCGACAAGGAGGCGGAGCGGTACGAGGCCGAAATTGCAACCGCGAAGACGAAGGGTCACGGCCTGATCCGCGCCGCACGAGAAAAGCTCGATGGAGAGCTCGGTGAAAAGCGCAAAGATCTCGACGCTCAGCTTGCCCAAAAGACGGCAGAGACTGAGAAACGCGTTCAAGGCCTCCTTGAGCGAGCTTTCGGGGAGATGAACGCGATGACCGCGGGCGCCGTGAGCGACATCGTCAAAGCGCTTGCCGGAATCGAAGTCAGCGACAGTGAAGTGCAGGCGGCTCTGCGTCAGAGGTCGAAGGAGTAGCGAGCATGAACCCCGCCATATTCTCGGATCCAGAAACCTGGGTCGCAATCGCCTTCATTCTTTTCGTTGGCGTTGTTCTTTATTACAAGCTGCCCGGCAAGGTCGCTAACGCCCTTGACCAGCGCTCTACCGCGATTGCTCGCGAATTGGAGGAAGCGCGGAAGCTTCGCGCCGAAGCCGAGGCGCTGCTTGCCGATTACAAACAGCGCACTGAGAATGCGCATGTCGAGGCCGAGGAAATCCTGGCCCAAGCGAATCGCGAGGCTACCGCTTACGCCAAAGAGGCTCGGGAAGCTTTCGATGAGATGATCGCCCGGCGTCTTAATGTGGCGGAGCAGAAGATCAAGCTCGAGGAAGAGAAGGCGCGCAAGCAAATCCGAGCGCAGGCTGCCGAGCTCGCGGTTTCTACGGCGGAGCAGTTGATCGAACAGAAGATGTCTGGAACGGTCGCCGAGAATACGATCACAGCCAGCCTCGACCGGATAAAGAAGCGGCTGCACTAACTCTGAGCCTAAAGGCCGCTGCTCTTCGCGGGTCAAACTCAGAACAATTGGGGGAGGAAGCACTGGGCGCACTCACAGCGGCGGCATCCTGGTTTTTCCTCCTGCACATGCTGCCTTCGACGCCACTCCGGCCGCGCGCGGTCGCCATCGCAGGCGAGGGCGCTTATACCGCCATTTTTTCAATACTATCGCTGATCGCAATTTATTGGTTGTGGACGCAATTCAACGCCGCGCCCTACGGCGATAAGCTTTGGCTTATGCCCGACTGGTGGCGATGGGTCCAAGCGGCGCTGGTTCTTTTTTCCTTCATCCTGATGTTTGGCGGCCTTCTGACCCCGAATCCCTCGATGCCAGTCGGAGGCACAGGCGCTCAAAAATCCCGAGTGTCGCTGACGGCATATTCGCGATAACCCGTCATCCTTTCATGTGGGGCGTCGCGATCTGGGCCGTCACGCACATGATTTCGCAGGCCACCTGGCGTGGTTTTGCGTTTTTCGGCTCCTTGGCCGCCACGGCCCTGATCGGAAGCTGGCTGCAACAAAACCGCAAGCGCGGCGCCGTCCCTGGCTGGGCGGACTTTGAGGCCAAGACCTCGTTCTGGCCTTTCCTCGCCATCCTGCAAGGCCGCGCCAAGTTCAGCCTCAGCGCCCTGGGCTGGTGGCGCATCGCCATTGCGGTGGTCGCATGGGCCGCCATTCTCCACTTTCATTCCAGGCTCTTCGGCGCGCACCCGCTCCCATTAGGGATATAGCAGCCCCGAGGGGTGTCAGTGGCGGAAGTGGCGGACGCCGGTAAACACCATCGCGAGGCCGCGCTCATCCGCAGCCGCTATGACATCCGCGTCGCGCATTGAGCCGCCCGGCTGAATGATGGCCGTGGCGCCCGCATCCGCCGCCGCCAGCAAGCCATCCGCGAATGGGAAGAAGGCGTCAGAGGCAACGGCGGTCCCCGAAAGCGCCTGATCCGGGTCTCTTTTCGCTATGCTCGCAACCTCACGCGCCTTCCAGACGGCAAGCCTCACACTGTCAACGCGGCTCATCTGCCCGGCGCCGATGCCGGCGGTCGCCCCATCCTTCGCGAACACAATCGCGTTCGACTTCACGTGCTTGGCGACGCGCATGGCGAAAATCATTTCGGCCCGCTCCTGCTTAGTCGGCTCACGCTTCGTCACGGTGCGCATGGTGTGCTCGTCGAACCCTGCGCTATCGGCATCCTGGACAAGAAACCCGCCGGCGACCGAACGAAAATAGCGAGCCCGGTTCTCGCGCGGCAGAAGACCTCCGGTCGAGAGCAGGCGCACATTCGGCTTGCTTGAAAAGGCGCGTCTCGCTTCCGGCGTCACCGATGGCGCAATCACAACTTCTGTAAAAATCTTCAGGATATCGCGGGCGGCCTCTTCATCGAGCGTCCCGTTCAATGCCACGATCCCACCAAACGCGCTCACGGGATCGCAGGCCAGAGCCTTCCTGTAAGCCTCGATGATCGTGCCGCCAACTGCGGCCCCGCAAGGGTTGGCGTGCTTGATGATCGCGACGGCAGGGCGGTCGGCCGGAAACTCGGAAATCAATTCGAAGGCGGCGTCGGCGTCGGTGAGATTATTGTAGCTCAGTTCCTTGCCCTGAACCTGCTCCGCCCCCACGATGCCGGGTCCGGAGTGATCGCCAAATTCATAGAGGGCAGCTTGCTGATGGGGGTTCTCTCCGTAGCGCAGCGCCTGCTTGAGCGCGCCCGTGATTGAGAATGCGGCGGACGAGGCTTCCTCGGATTGCGACGCGAACCAGGCGGCGATCGCCGAGTCATAAGCCGCGGTCCGCGCGAAGACCTTCGCCGCGAGGCGGCGGCGCGTCGCGAGCGTCGTTGTCCTCGTCTCGCCGGAAAGTTCGTCGGCTACGGCGCTGTAGTCGCCGGGATCGCAGACCACAGTGACGATGCCATGGTTCTTGGCCGCAGCGCGCAGCATGGCCGGGCCGCCGACATCGATCGTCTCGATCATCGTCTCGATATCGCGCGCGCTTTTCTTGACGGTCTCCTCGAAGGGATAGAGGTTTATCACGACAAGCCCGATAGGAGCGATGCCGTGAGCGGCAAGCACCTCGCGCGCGCTGCTTTGCTCCAGATTGGCCAGGATGCCGCCGTGAATGGCGGGATGGAGCGTCTTGACCCGCCCTTCCAGAATCTCCGGGAAATTCGTGACTTGGGAAACCGGAATGACCGGGATACCCGCGTCCCGCAAGAAGGTGGCGGTGCCGCCCGTCGAGACGATCTCGATCCCGAGCAGTTCGAGCCGCTTGGCGAATTCGGCCAGATTTGTTTTGTCCGACACGGAAATGAGAGCCCGGCGAACGGGAAAATCTTGATGTTTCAGCATGGCTCGTAAGTGTAACCGGTGAAGGGGAAGATCAAGATCGAGAAAAACGACGCACCTGATCCCCGCCGATGACAGGGCGCGGCTGCTGCGTCACCTTCTCAAATTTCCATTGGACCGAAGTCGCCTTCGTGCATGGCCCTTTCAGAACAATCTGCAAGGAGCGACGCAGGCAAATCGGGTCGGCGAAGAAAATGCTTTCCTCGACGTCGAGCTCGGCGCCTTCGGAAAGAAAGCGCCAAACCTGCCCCCCGATCGTGGTCAGCGTCACCGCATTCGTGTTGCGCGAAAGCTGCGCCGCAACGCGAGGATGCAAATGGAAACGGATGGCGAAGCGCCCCTTCGCGTCGATGACGTTGTCGCCGACGGCCGAAAGCTGATCGTAGCCTTCGAACTCCAGGCCGGACTTGCGAAGCGTCAGCCGTCTGCGGTGGAGGAGGCTGAATTGCTCCCGATAGCCGTCGTGCCCGATCCGAACGCTCAAGGCGGAGTCGGAGTCGGCGACGTCATGATGAACGGACCTTGGCCCCGTTAGCCAAAACGTCTCCCGGCCGGCGATTCGCTCCTGAGCTCTGATCAGCCGGGCGGAAGACAAGTCGTCGACGGTCACGGTGGAATGGGCTGCTGTCGACCTCGACACAACATACCAGTCGCCGGCCTCGTCCAACGGCGCGCCGCAATTGATTATAAGGGGCTCAAGACCGACGCTCATTTCGAAAGAGCCGCAGCCCGCATGAGCGCGCGAGCTGAGGTGCATCGGCGGGGGAGCGGCCACATCGGCAATGACAACCACCTCTCCGGCGGCAAGCCTTGCGTAACCCGATTGGGGCGCGATCACGCCCGAGACCATGCTGCCGGTATCGTCGTAGGCGAGCACGGTCGAGACCTGATCGAGAAGGGTCGGCCCCATGCCGTTGAAATGAGCGAGGCTTCCGTCGCCGAGCCGCAAAAAACGCAGCATGGCGTTCATACGATTGATCGCGCCGTAAAGAGCTGGCGGCGGATCGATCTGCCGCGCCACGAAACACTGCTTCAGGGGAAGCAGCTCCAGCAAGAGCTCGATCAAATCGCTTGGATCGCGCGATGCGTGCCCGCCATCTTCGAGGATTTGCTTTTCGAGCTCGGCCGAGAAGGCAGGCAGGTACGAGGAGAGATAGGTTTCCTGCTCCGCGATGCATAAGCCCGCGAGCAGGATCGCGACCAAAGCGCGCAGCTTTCCGACGCCGGGACCATCATTGTAAATAACGGTAAGATCATGCAGATCGCGGCTTAGCGCTCGCATGATGGAATCATAAAATGCGGGATCGGCGCCATCGAGCAGGAAGGACGCGTGGGAAAGCACGGCGATGACGCGCCGCGCCGTGATGTCCCTGTCGCGCGCCAGCGCAGGCGCTCTGCTCGCGAATGCGATCCACTCGGAAGCCAGTTTGCGCGCTTTTTCCCGGGCGATCTGGTCGCCGGCGGCGTGAAGGTGCCTGAGCCACGCGAAGGCATACAAATCTTTCTGCCAGGGCACACTGGGGGGCAGCACGTGGAAAGGTGATTCGGAACCGATAGGCGCCGCGGCTCCAGCGAGGCCAAAATAGCCATCGTAAAGTTCGACGGCGAAACTGGGATCGCCGGTTCGCAGGTCTTGCGGAAGAATGAGAAGGTGGTACGCCGTTGGAACGCCAGCCATCCACCGCGAGAGCGGCGACTTCAAAGCAAGCCTCAGAGCTGATCGGCCCGCTTTGTTGACGGCAAACGCCGCAAGGCGCGCCTGGTCTGAGATCTGTCCCTGCATCAGCAAAGTTCTAGGCGATCCCCTCTCCTGCAGGCAAGAATTCTCTCACCCGCAGCGAAACGAACGAGCGGCAAGATACCGAGATTGAAGCTTAACCGCGATTCGCGTTCGCTTTCCGGAATAGTTTGGAGTTACCAACCGGAGCCGGCGCATCCTGAAAACCCAGTACGCCCCGCGGGAAATCCTGCTCCGTTTGCGGGGAGTGCTTCCAGGATTTCCCGCGCGATACTGGTGCTTATTGGCTGTGGCACAGCGTTTCGGAGGCAGGTTCGCTTGAGTGCTTGTGACAAATGGAGCGCGAGCTTGCCACCAACTGTACCGGCCCTCGATTTGGCATTCCGAACTCTCTTCATAATATCTTAAGGCTTGATCGAGTGCTTTGCATCGGGGCATGCGGCATGGGCCAAGAGGGAACGACGCTGAACGGCGAGGCAGCCGCGCTCATTAGAGCCGGGGCGTCGGCTTTGGCCGAATCGCCCGTCTCGCCGCAATGGCTGATCGATCTGAAGGCCACGGCGGACGAGATGAGGCAGGTCCGCGAGCGGCCCCCCGGCAAGCCCTTCGGACGATGGCTTGGCGATTTTCTCGATCAGGATACGCCAAGCGGCCTTCTCCCGGCCGAGGAGAAGCTCCTGTTCGCGGCGATGAGCGGCGAGGCCTGCGTGCTTGAAAGCAGGGCGGTCCTCTCGTGGGCGGCCTTCGATACATGGCGCGAATCGATGCCGGAAGCGCCGAAAGGAAATCTCGGCTTCGTCGAGGCGATCGCGAAATTCACAGAGGCCGCGCCGGAACCTGTCCAGGACGTCATCATTGAGGCGACAAGGTACGCGATCGAGACGCTGCGGCTTCCCGCCTATTGGGAGCCGCAGAGCGCGGGCGATGTGGAAAAGTTCGCCTTGGCGCAGCGCGCCTTTCTCGCGCGGCTGGAGGCGGAAGCGCATCCCGCCCAGACCACGGAGCATGCCAGAAAGGATGGGCGCTTCTACCAGCTCGCGGTCGAGGCCGCCATCGAGTCGCTGACGCCAAGGCCCTATGAGCCGCTCAAGCTCACTCAAGAGTGGCTCAATCCGCTGCTGCGCCGCGATCCGTTCAACCTGTCCGCCGATATGCGGGCGAAGATCAACGAACAACCTCGAATGCTTCGGGGCTTCTTCGATGAACTTCTCCGGGACGTGAAGCGATCGGCCGTCGCTGAGCGCGATTTCGCGGATGTGCTCAAGGCCGATCCGGACGCGCTGAGAGAGCGCTTCGAGACAGTCTTTGCGCGTTACGAGCGCGAGCGGTGGCGCTGGGTCGATCCCGAAGACCCTGAGGTCCAAATCCGTGCGAGTTTCCTCAGGTTCCTGTCGCTCGGGGGCGATGATTTCGCCCCATTGCACGAGAGCCGGCTGGAGCTGAACGGCGCCTATGTCGACGAGGATCTGGACTTCTCCGGCTGCACTGTCCGGCAGCCTCTTTTGTTTCGCCGCTGCCACTTTGCCGGCCGGATTTTCTTCCGGGACGCCATTACGAAATCTCTGAATTTCTCGACAAGTCACGTCCAATCCATCGATGCCGAAAGCGCGCATATCCGAGGCAGCGTTCTTCTTAAGGATGGCTTCCACGCCGCCGCCGGAGTTTCATTCCCTTACGCAACGATCGACGAAATGCTGTGCTGCTCTGGCGGTCTCCTGCGTTCCGTTCGCGGACCTGCCTTCAACTGCAGGGGCGCTGAAATAAACGGAGACGCCGATATGAAAGGCGGTTTCCTCGGCGAGGGCGCAGTCATTTTTCACGCTGCAACGATTGGCGGAGAGCTGAACTGCAGCGGAAGCGCCTTCCGTAACCGCACAGAGGACGGCAGCGGCAGTTCGCTGGACTGCAGTAACGCCGAGATCGCCGGTAACGTCCTGCTGGCTAACAACTTCCGCTCCGAGGGCGCAGTCCTCTTTTCAGGGGCCAGGATAGGCGGAGCCTTGAATTGCAGAAAAGGCGCTTTTCTGAACCGAACCAATGATGGAACAGGGCGAGCCCTCAACTTCGAGCACACAGAGATCAACGATGGCGTTTATGTCTGCGAAGGGTTCTCCGCCGAGGGGCAAGTGCGGTTTTGCGGCGCCAAAGTCAAAGCTGGCGTCCAATGCGACGGTGGCCGCTTCGAGAATGCCGCCCCTGCGATGCCGGACGGAAGCGTGCCGTGGACTCCCCATGCCGCAACCGCGCTTGATTTGCGTGCGGCGAAGATCGACGGAATCCTTTCCTTGGGGCCGACTCCCGAAGACGCTCTTGCACGCGCAGACGTGACAGGCTCGGTGAATCTGCAGGGCTGTCACGCGCATCAGATCATCGATCATCCAAGCTCTTGGCCTTCGAGGAGGGTCAAGATTTCAAGACGCAAATTACCCGCCTTCATCTTTTTAGACGGCTTCACCTATGATCGAATGGCCGGGCGGGGGGACTACGCCGCAAGGACGCGAAAAAAATGGCTGGACCGGCAGCCCCCCGAGCATCTCGGAGTAAACTTTCGCCCTCAGCCCTTTGAGCAGCTTATAAAAGTCTATCGCGAGTCGGGCCATAACGGGCGCGCTCGCGACATCGCAAAATTCAAGGAGCGCCGCCGCTACCGCTCGCTGTTCGTCAGGCTCTGGCACGGTTGGCGGGAACGGCCGAATATCTTCAAATGGCGTTTTCTGGCGCCGCTGAACACCATCGCCTGGCCGTTCGCCATCCTCGCGCGAGTACTCTATCGCTCGGTCGCGACCGTCTTTCTGGCGGCAATCTGGGCTTTCGTCGGCTTCGGCGCCGCCTATTGGCACGGGTGGGGACGCATCGCCCTGTTCCTGTTGGCCCTCTGGGCCGCAGGGAGGTCTTTTCTATCGGGAAGTCGCGGTGCAGGGAAGCTTCGCGCCATCGAACCCGGTCATCTATCTCAACAAAGACCTCGAGGCCAAGTGCAGCAAAAACTGGACGGAATGCAAAGGCGCGCCGCCGGAGTTGCCCAACTTCAGCCCGTTCACCTACTCGCTCGACATCATGTTGCCGCTGCTCGACCTCGGCCAGAAACACGACTGGCAGCCTATAGACCGGCCCGGCAAGCCCGTCATCATGGTTTTTCCTTCCATCACCTGGGAGCCCGGCTACGATCTCCCCAGCGATGTCCCGCATATCAGGATCGACGAGCAGCCCCTCGCCGAAGGAACCGTGGACAACATCGTAAAGGCGCAGACGCTCCTGAGCTGGGGTGTGCTTGGCCTGCTGATCGCGATGTTTTCAAGGCTCCTGAAGAAGGATTAAAAAGAAGCCGGTTGAGGTTTTTACATCGCAATTTGTGGCGGTGCGGATTACGGCGATCTCTGGCTGAGCCGCGCGGCGAAGAAGCCGTCCATGCCGCCCGTATGGAAGGGAAGCGTTCGCAGCATGCCATGGGATGTGAGCGCCTCGGGCGGAAGGCAAATCTCATCCGCCTGGATGGGCAGCAAGGCGGCATCGCTTCGCTCGGCGAGGAGTGCCTGGATCTGCTCCTCCCCCTCCTCGGGCTCGAGCGAGCAGGTCGCGTAAACGAGACGGCCGCCAGGCGCAAGAAGACCGAGCGCGTGATTGAGAAGCTTTTCCTGGACGGCGGCAAGGGCTGCGATATCCGCTTCCGACTTCAGATAGGCGATATCGGGATTACGGCGGATCGTGCCCGTGGCTGAGCATGGGGCGTCAAGAAGAACCGCGTCGAACCGCTCGGGCGGCGTCCATTCGCTTACATTCGCCTGCACCGTCTCGGCTTTGAGGTTCAGCCTTGCGAGATTCTCCTGAAGGCGGCGAAGGCGCGGGGCCGAAATATCGACGGCGGTGACGTGGGCTCCGTGGGCTGCAAGCTGCGCGGTCTTGCCGCCTGGCGCGGCGCAAAGATCCGCGACGCGCAAGCCCCTTACGTCGCCAAGCAAACGCGCGGGCAATGCCGCCGCGGTATCCTGCACCCACCACGCGCCCTCGTCGTATCCTTCAAGGTCCTCGATGCGCCCCTTGGCGTAAAGCCGCACTGTTCCCCAGGGCAGGAACGAACCCGAAAGGCGCGTCCCCCAGGCGGCGGCGTTCGCCTTCACGGACAAATCCAGCGGCGGCTCTTCGAGATGCGCGGCCGCGATCCTGCTCGCGGTTTCCTCGCCGTAATGGCGAACCCACCGCCGCCACAGCCATTCCGGCGTGTTGAGCCGGCTTGCATCCTGTTCCGCGAGAATTTCAGCCTTGTTCGCGTTCACCCGCCGCAGCACTGCGTTGACGAGGCCCGAAAGATGCCGCGCAGCGCGGGCGCCTTTCGCCTGCTCAACCGCAAGGTCGATAGCGGCATGCGGAGCGACCTCCATGAAGGCGAGCTGCGCCGCGCCTGCGATGAGGATGAAACGCGCCTCGAAGGCATCCGCGGGCAGCGGTTTTTCGAGAAAGCGGCCGAGCATGTCTTCGATCTGGCCGAGCCTGCGCAAGCCCGTCGCCGCGATGGCGCGTGCGAAGGCGCGGTCGCGAAAGGCGAGGCCGGAGAAGGCGGCTTTCGCGCTCGATGCCGCGAAGGCTTCGTCGAAAGGCTGCCTGTTTCGCAACACCGCCTTCAGAAGATGAGAGGCGAGTTGGCGCGCTTGCTGCCCCGAAGTTTGCGATTGCATGTCGGAATTGCACCGTCACCCCGGAAGCGCCAATGGCGTTATCCGGGATCGTAAAAGAACCAAGCTCACATTCGGAAAGATCCCGGATAGCCGCAAGCGGCTTCCGGGACGACAATCAATGAAAACAACATCAACGCCGACGGCCTTTCCTTTTCGTGTCCGCGCAGCATCGTTTCATGCGCAGCGCACACGGGATGACGATCAGCGCCAACGCCCGCCGCCTTGGCCCCAAGGCCCGGGCGCGGCTTGATCTGGCCGGACATTCATCCGCGCCGCGCTCGGCTCCTGCGTCTGGCCCATCTGACGAGCCTGTTCGACCAGCGCCGCAATCCGGTTTTCCGTGTTCGGGTGCGTCGAGAAAAGGTTGTCCATGCGGCCGCCGTGGAGCGGGTTGATAATGTACATCGGTGCGCTGGCGGGATGCGCCTCGGCCTGCTCATTTGGGATTTGCCGCGCCGCGTTGTCTATTTTCCGCAACGCCGAAGCGAGCCACAGCGGGCGCTGGCAGATCTCGGCGCCATCATGGTCGGCGCTGTATTCGCGCGCACGGCTGAGGGTCATCTGAATAACCATGGCCGCGAGCGGCGCTACGAGGACAGCAAGCAGCGGTGCCGACCATCCCAAGTCCGCCGCCTTGCTCTCCGTCACGGCGGCCGCCGAAGAGCATACCAAAATTCGCGACTGTGGAGATCGCGCCTGCAATCGTCGCCGCCACCGTCATCGTAAGCGTGTCGTGGTTCTTGACATGAGCCAGCTCATGGGCCAGCACGCCTGCAACCTCTTCCTTGCTCAGCGTGCGCAGAAGGCCCGCGGAGGCAGCGACTGCCGCGTTGTTTGGATTGCGGCCCGTGGCGAACGCATTCGGCTGCTCGGAGTGGATGATATAAACACGCGGCATCGGCAAATTCGCATTCGCCGCGAGCTGCCGCACAATCGAATAAAGCTCGGGCGCGCTCCTCTCATCCACCTCCTGCGCGTCCTGCTGAGCCAGCACCATCTTGTCCGAGTTCCAATAGGCGAACGCGTTTGTGGCGGCGGCGATTACGAATGCAATCGTCATGCCTGTGGGGCCGCCGATCGCATAGCCGATCGCCATGAAAAGCGCTGTGAGCGCGGCGAGCAAGAGCATGGTGCGGAAGAAATTCATGGCGCGAACTTGCCTTCGGCTGTACGAGTGAAAACACGAATAAATATTTGCTGCGGGAAAAGCGGCGCAAGCCCCTGGCCCTGCGGGGCAATCTTATCACGCAAAGAAAATCCCGCATAAGGCCCATTGGACCGCATGCGGGATCTCCGTCACGGAAGAGCGGCATTTCCCCTTCGTGATTTAGCCTTAGCCGACACTTGCGGGGAGCGCGATAAACCGCTGATCCCCATTCCGCTTCACGAGCGCCAGCGCGTTCTTACGGCCTGCCTTCCCAGCATCGGAGAGGGCCCGGCGCAAGTCCTGGACACCGTTGACCGTCGCATCGCCGACCTTGAGGATGATGTCGCCCTCGTTAAGGCCCGCCTCTGCCGCCTTGCCGCCTGGCTCCACTCCGACAATGGCCAGACCGTTGTTTTCATCCTTGCTCACCTCGCTTGCCGGCGCAACACGGATGCCGAGATCCGTCATCCCTGTTTTTGACGATTCGGGGCTAAGGCTTGCATGCTGCGCGGGGTTCTCAGGAAGCTCACCGATCTTCACGGTAACGGTCTTGCTTTCGCCGTTCCTGTTCAGCGTGAAACTTGTTTCAGAGCCGGGCGCGAGTTCCGCAACCTTCTTCGCGAGATCGCGGGCATCCTTCACCTCCTTGCCATTAACCTCGGTGATGAGATCGCCCGCCTTGATGCCGGCTTTCTCGGCGGGACTGCCGTCCTGCGGCGCGGCCACAAGCGCTCCAGTCACTTTCTTCAAGCCGAGGCTATCGGCCAACTCGGGCGTCAAGCCTTGAATCTGCACGCCAAGCCAGCCGCGCGTGACGTGGCCACGCTCTTTCAGCGCGGTGATGACCCGCTCAGCCGTGGTTGACGGGATATCGAACGCAATGCCTACCGAGCCGCCGGAAGGAGAGTAGATCGCCGTGTTCACGCCGATCACGTCGCCGTCCTGATTGAAGGTCGGGCCGCCCGAGTTTCCTTTGTTGATCGGCGCATCGATCTGGATGAAATCGTCATACGGCCCTTCGCCAATATCGCGCCCGTGGGCTGAGACGATACCGGCCGTCACCGTGCCGCCGAGGCCAAAGGGATTTCCCATGGCCACAACCCAATCGCCAACCTGAGCCTTGGACTGTGAGAATTTCACATAGGGGAAGTCGGTCCGCCCATCGACTTTCAGCAGGGCAAGATCGGTCCGCGGATCGGCGCCGACCACCTTCGCGGTGTAAATCTTGCCGTCATCCATGACGACCTCAAGGCTGACAGCATTGCTCGCGACGTGATTATTCGTGACGAGATAGCCGTCAGGCGAGATGAAGAAACCCGATCCCTGGGCCATGACGGTATGATGGCCGCCATGCGGCGTCTTGAAATGCTTGAACGGGGAGTTCGGCCCATTGAAGAAGCGCTCGAAAGGCGTTCCCTCCATGGGGTTTTCGTTTCCGCCAAACTGCTCGTCGTCTCCATTCAACGCGACCTTCGCCCCGACATCGGCCTTGACGCGGATAGACACCACCGAAGACTTCACCTGATTGACAAGCGGAGCAAAGCTTGGAAGCTTTTGCTGCGTCACGCTTTGGCTTTCGGCAAAGGCATGGTCAGGCCGAAGTTCGTAGGAAGCGGTCCCAAGCGCCGCCGTCAGCGCGAGCGCCAATGCGGAAACGTAAATCGTGCCGCGTTTACGAAGCTGGGAAAGCATTACAGAATTTTTAGAAATCTTTTGTTCTTGATCCGGCGTGTAAGGGGCTGGACTATCCGTCATCGTGACCTCCGCATGGCAATGAGAGCGGCAAAACCTTCGATTTCTAAGTCACGCCGCATGTTGACTTGACGGGTATCTGGGTAACGGAGATCGCTTGTGAAGCGGTATCTTCAATTAAATGTCTGAAAGCTTTGGAACAGCCAAACGTAAACTGGAAAACTGAAATGACAGACCAACACCCAAAATAACAATGCCGCCCCACTTATGGAGCGGCATGGTCAGGTCGGCTCTGTGCAATCTTGTCTAGGAGGATGCAACCGCCTCGGTTAGCCAAGCCCTGAGCTGGTGCTTCGGCAGCGCGCCAATCTGTTGCCCGGCCACCTGTCCATTCTTGAACAGAAGAAGCGCCGGAATGCCGCGAATATTATAAGTCTGTGCGATGGAAGGATTGCTCTCGACATCGAGCTTCACGATCTTCACCTGGCCCTTAAATTCCTCGGACAATTCTTCGAGGATGGGGCCTACCATGCGGCAAGGCCCGCACCACTCGGCCCAAAAATCAACGAGCACAGGCAGGTCAGCCTTTTTGACTTCGTTTTCGAAGGTTGTGTCAGACACGGCTGATGTCGCCATGAAGCCCTCTTAATGTTTGCGCGGCGGTGCGCCGCTGATTCCCATTTGCGAAGAGTAGGGAAGCGAAGACGCCAGCGTCAAGATAGGCACAAGATCTGTGCTCGCTCTGACACACCTATTTGATGTTGAGCTTCCGCCTCGTGCGCCGGCTGGAAGTTCGCTTGAGAACTCGCCGCAACGAGGCAGGATTTCCCCGGGCGTAGTGGTCAGTTCCAATCCTGGTAAGGATTCCACGGCTGTCCACGGGGCTGATATCGCGGATCACCCTCCCGCTGCTGGTAGGGAGAGCCCCAGCCCTGAGAGGGGCCGTAAGGTTGTTGGTACGGGCGCTGCTGATAAGGGCCGTTCTGCTGATAGGGATCGTAACGCTGATAGGGGTCGTTGCGCTGCGCCTGCCGGCGGTCCTGATTTTCGGCCGTCACCACAGGATCGGAGGAAAAGTGGACCGCGCGCCCTCTGAGCGCGCTCGCGACGCGGCTATCAAGCCCGTACACGTCGGAGAAGAAATGGACTTGACCTTGATCGTCGACCTCGGCCGTGAAGTAGGCCACATGAACCGGAACAACGCTGTTGAGCTTGATCTCATTCGTGACGCCAGACTGGACCATCTCGCGGATTTGGCTTGGCGGAGTAGCCCTTGTCGTGGGCTAGAATGACTTCCGCCAGATGCAAAGGGTTCTCTGTGCGCATGCAGCCGTGACTGAAGGTGCGAGGCGTCTGGTTGAAGAGATGGCGATCGGGCGTATCGTGCATGTAGACGTCATGCTTGTTGGGGAATCGAAACTTCACGACGCCCAGCACATTGCGCTCCCCAGGCCCCTGAATGAATTGGAAGCGCCTTATATCGACGCTCGACCAGTCGACGGAATCCGGATCGATTTCGCGCCCGTTATATGCGACGCGAAGGCCGCCAAGGCGCTGCAGAACCTGACTGCTTCCTCCCCCGCCGCCATAGCCGTTGAAGAAGTCCCCGCCGCCGCGCCCGCCCTGCTGCAGCTTGGGCGCGATTTCATTGACCTTGATCCCTTCCGGCACGGCCCATTCAGGGTTGAAGGTCACGAATTGCATGTTTGCGCTGAAAGTCGGGGTAGGCGTGGTCGGCCGCCCCACCACGATCCGCTCCATCAGCACCAGCTTGCCGCGATCAAAAACACGGGTGACCTGCTCGGGAACGCTGTCCCAGACGTAAAAGCCGCCAAGGTCATCCGGCATCCAGCGCCAGCGCTCCATGTTGGCGAGTATGCGCAGCTTCCTTTCATCCGGAGAACCGGATGCCGATTCCCTGGCTGCGCCCCTCGATTCCCTGCCGTCCTCGGGTCCATTGAGGGAGGCGCGCAAGCTTTGGTCGATCATGCCCGTGACGCGCAGCCCGTGCTCTTTCTGGTAGCGGTTCACCGCCTGGAGCAGCGCGGTGTCGTAGACAGTGTCCCGCCTGCCGTCGAGACCCGCCCCTAGCCGCCTCCGGATGACGGCGATCTGCGGATCGTTATCGCCCGGCCTGAAGTTGGGGCCTGCGGGAATCCGGGACACGGAACCGCCGCCGCCCCCGCCCTTGTTCATCGCGAGAAGCGCTTGCCGCAGGCGCTTGAACTGCTCGTGCTTTGGATGAAGGCCGCGCAGATAGGCATCGGCGTACTCCGCCGCGGCGATCGCCCTCAGCACGGATTTGGGATCGTAAATATGGGGGCGCCTGTCGATGACCTCGCTGAGGGAGGGCGGGTCGAGCCGGCCGCCGCGCGCATAACGCGCATATTTCAAGACGGCCAGGCTTAGCTTCAGTTCGGCGTCCGCCAAGGCTTCAGGCTTTGCCGCTCCCCCAGGATTTGCCGGAACTTGAAAAGCCGATGCGTCCAATCCCCAATCATCGGCGTTGCGGATCTCCTTGATGACCTTCAAGGCATTGGGGCTGAAACCTTCCTTCGAGACCCATATGGGTTGGCCTTTTCCCGCATTATAATATGCGGCCAATCCCGCCGAATCCTCGCGAGCCTCGGCCTTTCCGCCAACACTGGAAAGACGGGCAAGGATCTGGGTGGCGATCGGGTCCGGCTCGGGGACCGGAGCCTGTACGACATCCGCGGGCTTCTCAGCCGGAGCCCCCGGGGCCGCGGGGGGCGGAACGTCCTGTTCGGCAGGCGTCAACGGATCTGGCGCAGCCTCTTTCGCAGGCGCCGCGTCCAGCTTCAAATCCGCGGGCGGCTGAGGTTTCTTCGCCTCCTCAGCCATTGCAAACGCCGAAAAGCCGGATAAACAGACCGCGAGTATTACGCGAGACGCTATCTTTAAGATCATCGTAAGCCTCTACTGCCCCTTAGAGGTCGCTTGAGTGCGTCACCGCCTCGCAAAGCCTTCCCCCGGCCTAACATAAAACATCAAATACGTTAGGATGTCTGAATTGTAGTGGCAAATCACCACTTTGCGCTCCCTCGATCGCCCACCTGCCCTTGATTTCGCCAGAGCCGGGGCGGACCATTGCGGCGATGTGTAACCCCAAAGCGCGTCATAATGATGGTCAAATGCTTCGCTAAATGAGCCCAATTCTTAATTGATTGGCTGGGCTTATGCAGAAAAAACTCCCCGTCCTTTTCCTGAGTTTGTTGTCCTTATGCGTGTTCGGCTTCCTCGATGCGGCGCGTCCGCAAGATGCGGAGGTAAAAGAGGCCGAAGCCCTTCGCAACGAAGGGCGCTACGCCGAGGCCATAACTGCGGTGAAGAGCGCTATCGCGATCATGCAGGCCCGGAAGCAACTCGAGACGCCTTTCGGCGCGGCGCTTTTGAACAATCTGGGCGAGCTCCACTACCAGCTTGGCCGCTATGCCGACGCCATCCCCTATTATGAGCGCGCGATTTCATTGGCCAGGACCGCCGGCGCTCAGCCGCAATCCGCCATCTTTTACCGGAACCTTGGAATAGTCTATCAGCTTACGGGGCGCACGGCCGACGCCGTCGAGGCCTATAAAAACTCCATCGCGATTTTGAGCGGGCTTCCGGGCGAACGGATCCAACTCGCCTCCACGCTCAACAATGTGGCGACGCTGTTCGAGGACCAGAAGCGCTTTGGCGACGCCGAGAAACTGTTCCAGCAGGCTTTGGCCATCTATCGAGCGGCGCTCGGCGAGAATCATCTCTATGTCGCGACCGCATACAGCAATCTCGGATCGCTTTATGAGAAAGGGGGCGATCTGGCTCGCGCCGAGATGATGATGCTGTCGGCAAATCAGGTGATGCTGCGGGTTTTCGACCGCGATCACCCCCGCCGCGTCACCGTGCTTAGAAATCTCGGGTCGTTCTACGGCGGGAGAAAAGATTGGCGGAAGGCCGCGGCTTATTATCGGGAAGCCCTGGGCATCCTGCAAAAGGAAAGCGAGCGGACCATTCGCTCGCGCCAGGGAGAGCTTGCAGGGACAGAGCTTGACCCCGGCCTCCAGAGAGCTGCGGCGGGAGACTTCATCAACGCGTCGATGCATCTCCTGATGGAGGACCAGAGTCAGGGCGTTGCGATGACGCGCGAGATCTTCAAGGTTGCTCAGTGGCGGCCTTCGCAGGCGGCGGCTTCCCTGCTCCAGATGTCCGCGCGCGCCGCCGCCAATGACGGCGAGCTGTCGGCGCTGTTGCGAAGACGGCAGGACCTTGCGGGCGAATGGCAAGCGATCCAGCAGCGCCTCACGCAAGCCGCCCTCACGAATCAAGGGTCCGCACAGATGGCGCAAAGCGGCGTTGACCGTATCGATCGTATCAGCGCTGAAATTTCGGGGCTCGACGCGACCATCGCGAGCCGCTTCCCCGAATATGCGGATTTCACCAATCCCGCGCCGCTCGATGTCACCGACGTCCAGGCGCTGCTCCGGGAGGATGAAGCGCTGGTCCTGTTCATCGAGACCGGCTCCCCAACCTGGGTCTGGGTCGTCTCGAAGACCGATAAAAGCCTTGCGCTCATCAATCTGAGTTCGGACGCCCTCGCGGCCGAGGTCGCCAATCTTCGCTGCGGGCTTGACCAGTCCAACTGGACAGACCCGGCGGATTGGCCGGAAATGACCGCGGCCGAAGTCCAGCGCAAGAAAGCTCAAAAAGCAATCTTCGAAAGATGCCAGAGTCTGGGGCGGAAACCGGGTTCCGACGGCGCTCTGCCCTTCGATCCCGGCCGGGCGCACCGCCTTTACAAGCTGTTCCTGGGGCCTGCCGAAAAGGCGATCTCGGGAAAGCACCTTCTCATCGTTCCCTCGCAGAGCCTGATGCAGTTCCCGTTCGCAACGCTCGTCACCGAACAGCCGGCGCCCGATACAAAGCTTCGTGACGTGAAATGGCTTGGAACGAAAGCGCCGATTTCGATTTTGCCCTCAGTTTCGAGCCTGCGGGCGCTCAGGCGCGCATCGAGGCCGTCCCAAGCGAGCAAGCCATTCCTGGGATTTGGCGATCCGCTGCTTGACGGAGACCCCGCGGCCGCGAGGCTGGCCCGTTCGAAGCAGACATGCACGAGCGAGCCATTGCGGATCGCGGTCGCGACGTCGCGATCATTTCGGGCGCCCATGAAGCTTCGCCCTTCCGAAGCTTTTCGCCGCGGCCTTGCCGATGTGGGCGTGCTGAAGGCGCAAATCGCCTTGCCGGAAACCGCCGATGAACTCTGCGAAGTCGCCAAATCCTTGAAGGCGTCGCCGGAGGACATCTTTCTCGGAGAACGGGCGACGGAAACGGCCTTCAAGAGCCTTAACAAAGCTGGCCGCCTTGCGAACTATCGCGTCATCCATTTCGCGACGCACGGCTTGGTCTCGGGCGACCTGCATGGCGTATCGGAGCCAGCGTTGCTGCTCACGCCACCGGACGCCGCCACGCCCGAGGACGATGGCCTCCTGACCGCGTCTGAAGTATCGCAGACGAAGCTCGATGCAAATTGGGTGGTGCTTTCCGCATGCAACACCGGCGCGGGAGGTTCGCAGGGCGCGGAAGCATTATCGGGTCTCGCGAAAGCCTTCTTTTACGCCGGCTCTCGCGCCCTCCTTGTGACGCATTGGGAAATCGATAGCGATGCCGCAGTCAAACTGACCACGGAGGCATTCAACGCGATGGAGAACAACCCCCGGCTCAGTCAGGCCGAAGCGATGCGGACGGCGATGGCCGCGCTCGTGAGCGACCAAAGCATCAGCCTTGCTTCCCATCCGGCGACCTGGGCTGCGTTCGCGCTGGTCGGCGATGGGGGACGGAGGTAGGGGCCCTTCGACTGCCCCTGACCGGCACGGCATGGCTCTCGGCCGCCGCTCTTACGCCCAGCCGAACAACCGAAGCCGAAGCCCGTCCAACATCTGGCGAAGAGTGCGTTTGCTGGCGAGTTCTCTGGCGCGCTCCGCCACCATCATCGAGGTCACCGAGGAGGCGTAATGGCAATAGCACAAGAGGTGATGGGCTTCGCGCTCGGTGAGTTCAAAGAAATCCATGATATCGCCCAAGCGGTCGCCGGACAGTCCTTGGCGCCTGAAGCCTTCGTCCTGAAAGGCCAGGGACAAGGGCGAGCGGTCTTCGCGGAGGTAGGGGCGCTCGTGCCACGGTGCATATTCGATCCGTGTCAGAAGCGGGATCGTGCTGTCATGCTCCTCAAGGATGTCTGCGAGGTGTTCCAGTCGAACCTGCCGGACGGTCTTACGAACTGTCGGCCGCGAGCGTTCCAGCGGTAGGGAGGTCCTTTCGATTTCAACATACGTCATACTGCTCTTCTCCATCCCTGCCCGTCACGCCGATGCTGCGAAGGTCAACATCGGCGCGGTTAAACGGTTCCGGGATGCAGTCCGCGATACACGGACAATTGCGAAAGCGTTCGCCTTCCTGAAATGGCGCTAAGCGGCCGTTGCAATCACCTCGATCTCGACATGCGCGCCGCCCGGCAACGCCGCAACTCCAACGGTCGTCCGCGCAGGGTATGGAGCCTCGAAGAAAGTCTCATAAACCTTGTTCATGGCGGCGAAGTCGTTCATGTCCGTGAGATAGACATTCGCCTTGACGACATTCGCAAGGCTCAGGCCAGCGGCGCCCAGCACGGCGGAGATGCCCTTGAAAATCTGATCGGTCTCAGGAGCCGCGCCGCCCTCCACAAGCTTGTTTGTCGCCGGGTCGATGCCGAGCTGGCCCGCGAGAAAAAGCGTGTCCCCGGCCCAGACCGCCCGTGAATAAGGTCCAAGCGCTTTCCCGAGTCCCGGCGCATCGACAATCGCGCGGCGTGTCATGTCATCCTCCAAATATGAGATCCGAAGGCGGCAGCGATACACGAGGCGGCGCGGGCGGGAAAGCGCTATTCCGCCCTTCCGCATCCGGGGCGTTCCTTAAAATCCGGTGAAGATTGGTTTTGTTTGGTAATCCAGCCCATAAGTAAGTATACAAGTATCTATGTTGAAGTCCTGATTTTACGGGCGCCGCCATAAGCGCTTTTCTCAGTTTTTTCAGAAATTGCGCTTTCTTGCTTCTGTTTGAAGTAAAGTTACACAAAACAAGTAGTTAATTTTGACGGAACGCGGTAGCCCGGCAGAACGCGCGCTGCGGGCCGAGGTTGTGTGAAAAGTCCTTTTCGGGATGCTGATTCTGCTTAAGAATCTGCCTGCGAAGATGCGGGGGATTTGATGAGCGGCTTCATAAGGGGAGCGGATCGTGGTCAGGCGACGATGTTTCCGGCTCAACTGGAAGACTATGTTGCGGAGGACAACCCTGTTCGGGTGATCGACTTTTTTGTCGATCAGCTTGATCTCCGCGAGCTTGGTTTTAGCGCCGTCGATCCCAAGGAGACGGGAAGGCCAGCCTATCATCCCGCGGTGAGGCTGAAGATTTATGTTTACGGCTATCTCAACCGCGTTCAGTCGAGCCGCCGGCTCGAGCGGGAGTGCCAGCGCAACGTCGAGGCGATGTGGCAGACGGGCTGCTTGGCTCCAGACTTCAAAACCATCGCCGATTTCCGCAAAGACAACGCCTCGGCCATCCGCAAAGTGTGTCGCGAGTTCATTGTGGTGTGCGGACGCGCGGGCTTGCTCACCGCCACGGCTGTCGCCATCGACGGGAGCAAGTTCAAAGCGGTCAACTCGCGTGACCGGAATTTTACTGAAGCCAAGGTGGCGAAGCGGCTGGAGCAGATCGAGGCGAGCATCGAGCGCCACCTGTCCCTGCTCGAAATCGCTGACCGCCAGCCCGAGGCCCCGGAAATCAAACGCACGCATCTCAAATATAAAATCGGCCGGCTCAAGCAGAAATTGAGCGTATGAAAGCGATCGAGGCGCAGCTTGCACAGCAAGAAGACACTCAGATCTCGCTCACCGATCCCGATGCGCGCTCGATGCAAGGAACCGGCAAAGCGACAGGAACCGTTGGTTACAACGTTCAATGCGCCGTTGAAATCAAGAACCATCTCATCGTTGCTCACGAAGTCACCAATGCCGTCAATGATCGGAGCCAGCTCTTGAGCATGGCCAAGGCGGCTCTTGGCGCCGAGACGATGGAGGCCTTTGCCGACCGCGGCTACTATAAAGCCGAAGAAGTGTTGGCTTGCGAAGGAACCGGCATTCTGCGTTATGTGCATTGGGCGCCAGGACATGAACCGGCCGAAGCGGCGAAGCGGATGGTTCCGCGATCGCTTGCGCGAGTTCGGTTCCTTGCGAGGCCATGCGTCGCAAGACGGTCATGAGCGCGTAAGCGAGCGATGCGAACCACAGCCTTAGCTGGTTGGCGCGCAAGCTCGCCGCCGAGGTCCTGTCTGCGAAGAGGTCGAGCTGGCATTCCTTGATGCGGTTCTCCATCTCGCCGCGCGCGCAGTAGATTTTCTCGTAAAGCTTCTGTGCTTCAAAGGCTTGGCGCGGAAGCGAGGTGACGCTAAAGCGCGGATTGGGACCTTTCAAGAGATGCTCCGCCTTCGCCACGACCCGGCGCTCCCGGGACCAGCTCTTGTGGGTTTGGTAGCGCAGTTCCTTGAAGATGCGTTCGGGTTTGCCGCTTTCCTTGGCTTTGGCCTCAGCCTCGGCCAGTTCGCCTGCGATCGAAGCTTCGAGCCTTGCGTTGCGGGCAAGGCCGAAGACGTAGTGGACGCCGTGAGCCTCGCACCAGGCCATCAACTCTTCGCGGCAGAAACCGGAATCCGCCCGAAGCCAGATGTCAACATCCGGCCAGCTTTTCCGGATCTGGGCGACAATCCAGGCGATTTCCTCTTTCGCGCCAGCCGAGGCGTCGATGTTCGCGGGCCTGAGTTTCGCCAGAAGCAGCTCCCGGCCGCAGAAAATGTAAAGCGGCAGATAGCAATAGCATTTGTAATAGCCGTGGAAGAACCGGCCTTCCTGATCGCCGTGGATGGGATCGTCGGTCGCGTCGAGATCGAGGATAATGCGCTTCTGCGGCGTTGCCTGGCTCTTGAGAAAAAGACTGACGAACAGCCTTTTCATCGCGCCTTCGTCCACGCTGAGCTTGCGATAGCGGTCATCCTCGGTTCTTGGCGCATGTTCGAGCCGGTTCAGCGTCGACTTTCCCGCCAGCACAGCGCAGTCCCGCCGGTGCGCCGCAGCCTTGCCCGAGACAAGGCCGAGTACGGGATCATGGCGCAGGTCATCGTGGTCGTTCAGATCCTCGTAGCCAAGCGCGATGCCATGAATGCGCTGGGCCACCAGCGTTTCGACCGCGTGCTCGACGCGGTCCTGCCTGCGGCCATCCCTGAAGCTAGCCGAAACCTGCCGGCACAGGCCGATACCGCGATCGGTCTCGCGCAGCAACAGCGCGCCCGCGTTCGACGTGATGGCGCCGCCGTCGAAAGCCGCTGTGACTTTCCGGCTTCCGAGGCTGGCGAAATCGAAAGAATCCCGGACTACACTCTGTCAGCATCGGGGACCTCCTCTGCTCTAGCCGAAGCCTTTGTTGCAGAAGAACTTTCGCTGATTTAGAGCCCCGATGCACCTATCTCTCGGTCACGGGGCATTCTTGTATACCCGGCCATCCTTCATAATAACCTTGAAGTTTTTGCGGGGTCGGCGATCAGGTTGATATTTTCCAGCGGGTTGCCGTCGACCAGCAGGAGATCGGCAAGCGCGCCCTGTTCCACGACGCCGAGCTTGCCAGGATACGGATTGCGATTGCCGGACAGCGCCAGCAATTCGGCGTTGGTTGCGGTCGCCATTGCGAGCGCCTCGGCGGGACTGTACCAGCGGACAAGCGAGGCCAGAATCGCACCCTGTTTTTGCGCCAGCGCTTGGGAGAATAGGACATCGGTGCCCCACGCCGTCTTGATCTTGTACTTCTTCGCCAGCTCGTAGGCCCGCGCGATGCCTGGCCAAACTTCATCGGCCTTGGCCCGCTGAACCGAACCTGCCGGAAAGCCTTGTCTCAACTCCTCGGGGAGTGGTTGCAGACTTAGCCATATGTCTTTCTCTGCAATCAGTTTGGCTGTTGCATCGTCCATAAGGAAGCCGTGTTCAATACATCTTACGCCGGCGGCGATGGCTCGCCGGATCGCAGCGGGCGTAAAGGCGTGCACGGTGACGTAAGTGCCCCAATTCTCAGCCGCTTCAACAGCCGCCTGCAGTTCCGGCTCCGTGAAAGTCGACACGTCGATCGGACTGAACGGCGAGGAAACACCGCCGCCGGCTGTTAGCTTAATCTGGGAGGCTCCTTGCATGAGTTGCTCGCGGACGCGGACGCGCACCTCGTCGGGGCTGTCGGCGACCATGCTGCCGCCAATCTGCTCCATGCGGCTGAGCATACCGCCGATCGTCCGCGGGAGTTCCGACAACTGACGGAAATCCCCGTGCCCACTCGTCACCGTGATCATTGCTCCCGAGGGATAGATACGGGGCCCGGCGATCAACCCTCCGTCGATGGCGGCCTTCAGTCCGAATGAGGGACCACCAACGTCGCGGACGGTCGTGAAGCCACGCATCAGTGTGTCGGTCGCCTCGACGCCGGCCGCAATATTGTTGTATCCGACATCTCCGAAGATAGCCTGGCCGGGATTCGGCCTGATCAGCATGGCATGCCAGTGGGCGTCGATCAGGCCGGGCATCAGCGTTCGCCCATTACCGGCGATTACGGTCACGCCTGGCTCTGCGGCGATCGGCTCCGTCGAAATGCGCTCGATGATCCTGCCTTTAATCAGCACATTGGACGGTGCGGAGAGTGAAGCGCCTCTGCCATCGAAGATGCGCACATTCTGGAACAACGTCGCGCTAGCATTCGCTGGCGGATTGCCTTGCGCGCGAGCGGCGGACGCAAGCCCGACGACGATGAGCGAAAGCACGGCGATGAGAATGTTTCCGGACATAAAGTTCATTTAGCTGCTTCCTTGGCAGACCTTGCCGAGCATTTGCAGCGTCTCGTCTAACGAGAAAACCAGTGGACCGCTTTCGACCCAAGACGAACCTCTCTATTCCGCCCAGTCGAGCGAGCGCGTCACCGCCTTCCGCCAGAAGCGATACAGGCTGTCGCGCTTGTCGCGGTCCATCGCCGGATGCCAGCGCTTGTTCGCGCTCCAGTTCTCGACAATGTCATCGAGCGATTGCCAGTAACCGGCGGCAAGCCCGGCCGCATAGGCGGCGCCAAGGGCCGTCGTCTCGATCACCTGAGGCCGCACGACTGGCACGTCCAGAATATCGGCCTGGAACTGCATCAGCGTGTCGTTGACCACCATGCCGCCGTCCACGCGAAGCTCGCTGATCGCAACGCCGGAATCCTTCACCATGGCGTCGAGCACTTCGCGCGTCTGAAAGGCCGTCGCTTCGAGCGCGGCGCGCGCGAGGTGGCCCTTGTTCACGAAGCGCGTCAGCCCGCAAATCACGCCGCGCGCGTGCTCTTTCCAATGCGGCGCATACAGCCCGGAGAAGGCGGGCACGAAGTAGACGCCGCCATTGTCGTCCACGCTGCGGGCCAGTGTTTCGATCTCCGCCGACTGCTGGATGAAGCCGAGATTGTCGCGGAGCCACTGAACGAGCGCGCCCGTGATCGCGATCGAGCCTTCGAGCGCATAGACCGGCTTCCGTCCCTCAAGCTGATAGCCAAGCGTCGTCAACAACCCGCAGGTGGACGGAAACATCCGCTCGCCCGTATTCATGAGCATGAAGCAGCCGGTGCCGTATGTGTTTTTCACCTCGCCGGGCTTGAGGCAAGCCTGCCCGAACAGCGCAGCGTGCTGATCGCCGAGGATGCCGCCGATGGGAACGCCGGGGAGCGCCGTCGCCGCTTCTCCATACACCTGGGAAGAGGGCCTTATCTTCGGCAGGCAGGCTCTCGGCACATCGAAAAGCGAAAGCAGCTCCCCGTCCCAGTCGAGCGTTTCGAGGTTCATCATCTGGGTGCGGCTGGCGTTCGTCACATCGGTGATGTGAAGGCCCCCGCGAGGACCGCCTGTCATGTTCCAGACGAGCCAGGAAATCGATGGTGCCGAAGAGCGCCTCGCCCGAAGCCGCCCTGGCGCGCGCGCCTGGGATGTTTTCCAACAGCCAACGCAATTTCAGGCCGGAAAAGTAGGTTGCGAGCGGGAGGCCGGTCTTGCCGCGAAGCCGGTCCTGGCCACCGTCCTTGCCAAGCTCGGTCACGAACCGGTCCGTGCGCGTGTCCTGCCAGACAATCGCGTTGCCGAGCGGCTCGCCGGTGGAGCGATCCCAAAGGAGCGTCGTCTCGCGCTGATTGGTGACGCCGACGCTGACGAGATCGGAGGCGGAAAGCCCGGCCGAAGCAAGCGCATCCGCCATGGTGGAGACCGTATTGCGCCAGATCTCCGTCGCGTTGTGCTCCACCCAGCCGGGTTTCGGATAAATCTGCTCGTGCTCCTTCTGCGCGGAGCCGACGATCGCGCCTTTCCGGTCGAAAATGAGAAAGCGTGTGGAGGTTGTCCCCTGATCGATCGCGCCAACAAACCCGCGCATGTCATCCTCCAAAAATCACGCAGTGCGTCATCCGGGTCGCCGGATCCCGTCAGGCTGAGCGCCGCAACAAGCCGCTAACGAGCGCGCGCGTCGGCTTGCGATAGATAAGAATGAGGTGGGGGTGGCGCTATCGGCGCGCAGGCGCCGTTTCCGGTTTACCGATCTCGCCCAAAAGCCAGTCGGAAGCGGCGCGGAACAGGCCAGCTTTCAAACCGAGGGCAACCGCCAGAATGATCACGATCCCTGCGCCTGTCACGATGGCGTCACCAAGGATGGAGTGATTGAAAGCCATAACGACGAACGTGCCGGCGAAAGACAGAACGACCGTCAGCGCGAAGATTGGAAGAGAAGCCGCCCCCGCCGCACAGACCCACCTGACCACACGGAACTGAAGCCATGGTGCGTCTTTGGGGACAAGGCGGGCGACAAGGTAGGCCGAAGCGAGGAGGCCAACGAGGCGCCAAAGGTCCAGCGTATGCTTATTAAGGCTGAAATACATCGCCCTGAGCCGGTTGGCCGCAACGTCATCGATTGTCTCAAAGGCGATCGTCATCAGCACGCAGGCGCTGAAGGCTACGAAAAGCACACAGCAAATATCGAGAACGCGTCTGGACTCGCCCGACGCCACCGGCGGCGCATTCGTCCGCGCCCGCCAACCGAACGCCAAGCCGATTGCGAACAAGAATTGCCAGCAGAAAGGATTGAAGTTCCAGCTGACATCGTAGGTCATCGTTGGAATGTTCGGGAAAAAACGCGCCGTGAACATCCACATAAGCCCGGATGCGGCCAGAAGCGCAAGCTCCCCACGCACCCTGAGCCAGATCAGGAAAGGCGCGAGAAGCATGACCATCACGTACATAGGAAGAATGTCGAGAAGCGGCGCCTGGAAGGCGAGCAGCGGGGCGCCGAGCAACACCCGCACTGGATCGCTCTCGAGCTTGTCGAGAGCGATCTCGTAGTCGGTTCTTATGCCTGCTTCCCCGATGACGAACGCCGCCGCCATGATGCCCGCGACAAGCAGAAGGTGATACGTCCATATCGCCCGCGTCCGGCGAAGAGCCTTCAGCGAGAAGGCCTGGAGTCCTTGCGGAACGAGACTGTAATAGGCGAGCGCAGCCGAATATCCGGCCAGGAACATGAAGACTTCAGCGGAGTCGAAAAGCGCATAAGTCCGGGAGGTAAAATAGCTGAACGCATTATCCGGAATGTGATTGATGAAAATGAAGATCAGCGAGAGACCGCGAAAGAAGTCGATCCGATAATCGTAATGCTTTGGCTTCATGGCCTCGGCGCGCACTCTCACATGGCTGTCCGCAACGAGCCCGGACCCGCCAGGCGCCCGTCTGGCGCCGATCAATCTTGCCGATGCGTTCACGAGGTTCACTTGAGATTCCGCTTAACACCCGACGCTAACGCGCCCTTTACGCTTCGTTACCCTTCACACGCAAATTTTAAGCCAATGCACTTTGAGTCGCGCCAACACATTAGCTCGCGCGCGGGTCACAAACGAGTGCAGGAAAGCTGCATCTCTGGTCTAGAACGGCAATGTGGCAGATCTCGTTACAATTTTGCCGCGGATAACGATCGATCAAATCGCAGCGAGGTCCGTGAGAAGAGACACACCCACCGTCAGCTTTGCGAGGGTGAGTGCTTGTCCAGTGAGCATTTCGGATAAAGTTCTAGCAACACGCGAAACTTCCGTAGCATTACTCTTTTTCCAGGCAGCGAAATCAGCATCCCCAGGCGAACGCGCGATGACGTTCTTTGCCAATGCTCGCTGTGCAGAGGCAATTGCGGCAAGGCTTGCGTTCACGGCGAGCCGGTTGAAATGTTCACCCGCCGCAAGCGCTTCGCTCGCAGACGCAAGCTCATCGAGGCGAAACTCGTCGCGGATCAGGAAAATGATCCTGGCCGCGGAGGCGATCGAAGCGCCGGTTTCCATTGAAACGCGGACCGTGTCGAGCGCCTGGGATAGCGGCCCAAGGGCGGCGATGCGCCGTGCAAGATCAAGAGGAAGCCCATCCGCCTGAAGCCGTGCTTCCTCCTCTTGCAACCGCGCCTTCGCCTGCGCCGTCAGCATGTCCGCGACAGTCCCGATCAGGAAATCGACCCCGTCGCGATAGCGCGTGATTTCCGGCTCAAGACCTTCCCTGAATTGTGTGTGGCGAAGGAACCAGGCGGTCTGCCTCCTCAGCAAGTCCTGGAGACGCCCATAAAGACGGAGCTGGCTCTGCCCGTCTATTTTGCCATCGAGGGCGTCGATGCCAGCAAACATGGCGGGCAGCTGATAGACGGCCATGACCGCCGCAAAGGCAAAGGCGATATCACCGGCGCTGCGCCCGGTTTCCTCGATCATGCGAACGATGAAAGTGGGACCGCCCCTGTTGACGATTTCGTTGGCAAGGCTGGTGACGATGATTTCACGCCGCAGCGGGTGCCGATCGATTTCGGAGGCGAAACGCTCCCGCATCGTCGGCGGGAAATAGGCGAAGAGAGCCTGTCGCAAGGTGCGGGTCGCCCGGCACGGAGGCTTGAATGAGTTCGTCTTCAAGATCGATTTTTGCGTAGGCGAGCAGCACGGCAAGCTCGGGCCGAGTTAACGGTTGTCGCGCCGCCTGCCGCTCCAGCAGCGCCGCATCGGATGGCAAGGTCTCGACAACGCGATCGAGACGCCTTTGCTTTTCGAGCCTTTGCATCAACTGCTGCTGAAAGCCGAGGTCGGAAAATCCATCCGCTTCGGCAAGGCTGATCGCCAGCGGTTGCAGATAGTTGTTGCGGAGCGCCGCGCTCGCGACTTCATCTGTCATCGCGGCGAGAAGCTCGTTTCGCGACCGCATGTCGAGCTTGCCTTGGGCGACGGCCGCGCCCAGCGCGATCTTGATATTGACCTCGACGTCCGATGTGTTCACGCCTGCGGAGTTGTCGATGGCGTCGGTATTGATCCTGCCGCCGAGGAGCGCAAACTCGATGCGGCCCCGCTGCGTGACTCCGAGATTGGCGCCTTCCCCGATCACTTTGGCTTGCACGTCCTTTGCGGCGACCCTGATGGCGTCGTTGGCCTTGTCGCCCACCTGCAAGTCCGTCTCGCCGCCGCCGCGCACATAGGTGCCGATCCCGCCGAACCAAAGAAGGTCGACGGGCGCTTTCAGGATCGCGGTCAAGAGCTCATTCGCCGTCACCACCGGTTTCAAGCCAAGCAGGCTTTGCGCCTCGATCGAAAGCTTTATGGATTTCTCGCTGCGGCTGTAGATGCCTCCGCCTGCCGAAAGCTTTGACCTGTCGTAATCCTGCCAGCTTGAGCGCGGCAAGTCGAACAGCCGCTTCCGCTCCCCCCAGCTCAGCGCCGGGTCGGGACTCGGATCGATGAAAATGTCGCGATGATCGAACGCAGCGACGAGCTTGGATCGCCTTCGACAGCAGCATTCCATTGCCGAAAACGTCGCCCGACATGTCGCCGATACCGGCCACCCTGAACGGCGTGGTCTGGATGTCGGTGTTCATTTCCCGGAAATGGCGCTTCACGGCCTCCCACGCGCCGCGCGCCGTGATGCCCATTTTTTTGTGGTCGTATCCAGCGGAGCCGCCACTTGCGAACGCGTCGCCGAGCCAGAAGCCGCGGCTCAGGGAAATCTCGTTTGCGATGTCCGAGAACGTGGCCGTTCCTTTGTCCGCGGCCACGACGAGATAGGCGTCGTCGGCGTCCCGGCGGATCGTATCGGCGGGCGGCGCGATTTCGCCCTTGACGAGATTGTCGGTGATCGAAAGGAGGCTTGCGACGAACGCTTTATAACAGGCGATGCCTTCGGCCTGGATCGCTTCGCGGCTCGCGGTAGGTAGCTTCCTCGGCACAAAGCCGCCTTTCGCGCCTTGCGGAACAATCACAACGTTCTTCACCTGCTGAGCTTTCACAAGGCTCAGAATCTCGGTTCGAAAATCCTGCTGCCGGTCCGACCAGCGCAGGCCGCCTCGAGCAATCGGTCCGGCCCGCAGGTGAATGCCCTCGAAGCGCGGCGAATGGACGAAGATCTCGGCGAACGGCCTGGGCGCAGGCAGCCACTCGATGTCGCGGCTTCTCAATTTGAATGTGATGGTTTCCGGGGCGCCCTTGTCGTTGTGCTGGTAGAAGTTGGTCCGGAGAGTGGCGTTGATAAGCGTCAGGAGGTTCCGCAGAATTCGGTCGTCGTCGAGGAGCGGAATGCTATCGAGTTCCGACGCAATGCGCGCGCCGATCCTGGCCTTTTCAGCGTCTCGTTCCTCGGCGGTCAAGCCGTTCGCCGGATTGAACATGGCGTCGAAGACCGCAAACAGATCCGCGGCGACGTTCGCATATTTATTGAGCACCTGAGAAACGTAAGTGTTGCTGTATGGTGCGCTCGACTGCCGGTAGTAGGAGGCGTAGGCCCGCAAAACAGCGGCTTGCCGCCAGTTCAAGCCGGCGGCCAGGATCAAGCCGTTGAAACGGTCGTTCGGAGCTGCGTCGCTCCAGACCGCAAGAAAACCATCCTCAAGATTGGCGCGACGGGCGAGAAGCTTGGCGCCGCCGCTCATGGTGAGGCTCAATTCGCTGTCGTGCAGGTAAACGGGCCGCGCTTCGCCATCAAGTTTCGGATTGAGCTGGAATGTCCGCTCCGAGATGACGTCAAAGCCGAAATTCTCAAGAATTGGCACGCGCTTCGATAGCGTGAGCGGCTCATCAAGCTGTTGCAAGGTTGCGCGCACGCTGCGGGAGTCCGCGGGATTGTCGCTGTAAAGGTCTATGTCGGTAGGATGATCGGGACCAAGCTTCTCGAAGCGCAGAATGTCCTGCAAGGCGCGCTCCGGCCGGTTGGTTTCCTGATAGCCAGCCGGGAAAGCATCAAGATACTTGTGCACGAGCTCGTATCCCGCGCTGCCATATCGTTCCAGGATACAGTTGCGAAACTCATCGCTCCACGTCGTAATGATCTTCTCGACTTCGGTTTCGAGATAGGGCTCCGACGGGTTTTGCAGGTCGCCTTGCCCGCGCCAGACGATGTAGTGAACGCGCACCATAGGGCTGCCGGGGAAAAAGGGCGTCGTGGATTCAAGATGCCCATCGAACGCCTTTTCCAGCATCTTCTCGATTTCGAGACGCACCTGCGTATTGTGGCGCTCGCGCGGAACGTAGACGAAGACCGAGACAAAGCGTCGGAACTCGTCGCGCCGCACGAATGCGCGAGGTCTGGGCGTGAGATCGATCTTGAGGACTTCCTCGGAGATACGCGCAAGCTGGTCCGGCAAAATCTGGAAAAGTTCGTCGCGCGGGAAAGTCTCCAGAACATTCAGCAGCGCTCGGGCGGAATGACTTTCATACGGGAAGCCGGAGCTGCGGAGCACTTTTGCCACCTTCTGGCGCAAAAGAGGCACATTCCGTGTCGGCAGATTGTGAGCGGTTGTCGTGAACAGCCCCGCAATGAGAAGGCCCCCCGTGATATTCCCGCCCGGGCCGTAAAGCTTGATACCGATCGTATCCATATGGACGCGGTGGTGGACGGTGGACTTGCTGTTGGCCTTGACGATAATCACCGGGGGAGAGTTCAGGAAAAAGGCGCGTCCTTGTGGCGTGAGGCGATGCCCATCCCCGCTTTGGCGCAGAACCGAGACGGCCTCGTCCCGAAGAAGCCCAAGCCCCAATTCCGGCCTTGGAGCAAGCTCGCCATGCTCCTGATCGCCTGAGTAGCCGAGTTCACGAACCCCGAGAAAAATGAAATTGTTGGCCGAGAGCCAGCGGAGGAATGCTATCGATTCAAAATTCGTCTCGGCCGTGGCAGGCGGTGGCTCCCTTTCGAGCTGCTCGATGGCGAGCTTGAGCCGGACTGTCATCGCCGAAAAGTCAGAGACGACAGTTTTCACATCACCGAGTACCTTGGCCAGCGCCTGCTCTATGACGGGGGGCTGTGGCTGCGGACCGAGCTTTCTGATTTGAAGATGGATGAAGCTTTCACGCGGCACGCCATACGGCAAGGCGACCGCGGGCTGAAGAGCGGTCAACGCGCCTTCGCCGTTGCGCCGTACCTCGAAAATCGGATGGGCGACAAGTTCAGGCACAAGGCCAAGCTCCCGCAGGGCGCCAAGCACTGAGTTGAGAAGGAAAGGCATGTCGTCGTTGACGATATCGACGGCAAGCAACTCCGTCTCGCCGGCGACGCGCGTCCGGAGCACGATCTTCGGCTCGCCCGGCTCACGCTGACGGATGCTCTCGAAGGCGTCGCTGGCGAAGGCGACGAGATCGCTCGTGCCGTATGTCTCGAATTCGGCGGTGTCGACTTCGTTGAAAAGATGCTTGGCGAAACGCGCCGCAAGATCATCCCCTGTTTGCCGGGAAAGTGATTGGACGATCGCCGATAATTTACTGACGTTGGAGGTTTCAGCCGATAATGCCATGCTGTCGCTCCACCCCTGTGAGCATTCTCTAAAGCGAATTGCGGAGCGTTACCAAGCTCTCCTACGATATCAAGTGTGACAGCGCCTTTATCCAACAACTTCTACGAGAGGCCTGAACGATGAGTGAGAGCGCGCCCCTGACGGCATTGCAACTCCACGAAACTGAACTGGACCTGGAGCTTCGCGATTATTTCCGCACCTGCGAGGATAAGCTCGGCTTCATACCCAACGTCCTCAAGGCCTATGCGTTCGACAACAAGAAATTGAAAGCGTTCATCGATATGTCGGACGACCTCATGCTTGGCGAAAGCGGTCTTTCGAAGCTCGAACGCGAGATGATCGCGGTCGCAGTGAGCGCCATCAATCACTGCCACTATTGCCTGACCGCTCATGGGGCCGCCGTGCGCTACAGATCGAAAGATCCGGTGTTGGGAGAGACGGTCGAGCACAACTACCGCGCGGCTTCGATCTCCCCGAAGCAGAAAGCCATGCTCGACTTCGCGGTCAAGCTGACGGAGGCTCCGGACAAGATAGAGGACCCGGACCGCGATCTCCTGCGTCAGGCGGGCTTCTCGGATCGCGACATCTGGGACATCGCCGCCGTCGCCGCGTTCTTCAATATGTCGAACAGGCTCGCAAGCGCTGTCGAGATGCGGCCCAACGCCGAGTATTACAGCATGGCCAGAACCAAGCCTGAGAAAGCGGCATAGAATATTTGAAGTGACTGTTGCTCGCGCGCAATAGCTTCTCAGTTTTCTTCGCCACGCATAGCGGCCAAACCGAACACAGGTTATAAGTTTCTTAGCAGGCTGCGGTTATTTTCTCGCAATAAAATGCGATGGAGCGGACATGAAGAAGACGGCGCAAGCGTTAAGCGTTGCCATCATTGGGGCATTGACCTTAGGGAGCGCAGCCGAGCTTGCGCGGGCGGAATGCTACGTGCAAGGGCCGCTTCCTTCCGTGCATCGCAGCTATATTCGGCGCGATGTCGTGGAGCCGGGCGTCTATGAAGTTGGACGCAGCCCGGGCGTTTATGGTTGGACGCATCAAGCGGTGGCTCAGCCAGGAACCGTGATCTGGCACGAAGAGCCGTCCGTGTATCGCACCGTGCAAGTGCGGGTTCGTCAACCGGGTCACTCCGCTTGGCGCGAGCAGTGCGTTGGCGGGCAGACCGGCGTGTGCCGCGTCCATGTGCCGCCAACCTATCTCACGGTCGAGAAGCGCATCCTGGTCAGGCGCGGCCATCGTTGGGCTGAGAGGACGCCCGGCTCTGTCGGCTATATAGAACGGCGCGTTCTCCTGCGGCCGTACAAGAACTACGCTCACTTCCAGCGGCCCTACATCTCTTTCTCGCGGGAGCACCTGAGCATCCAGCCCGAGGGTTACCGCTGGCTCCCCACGTCGGCCAAACCGGATTGCTGATCGCTAAGCAAAGCGTTCGGGCAATGTCCACGGATCGCAATTGTTGTCATCCCGGAAGGGCGCAAGCCCTATCCGGGATCGTAACAGATGAAACGCTCATATTTCTTTACGATCCCGGCTCGCGCTTCGCTTGGCCGGGATGACGAAACGCAAAGCAGGCGGCGGCGCCATCTGTTGGCCAGATTAGCGAAGTCTGCTTGGCCGCATGACTGCTCGGGGTTGCAGGCCCGTGACACTTATCGCGCCCGCATATCCCAGCACTCGATACCGCTTTTCCTGAGCTTTTTGCACGCCGATTTCGCCTGCGACTCGTCTGCGAACCGGCCTAGCCTGGCGCGATACATCGTGACGCCGCTGGACAAAGCGACCGGCACGACAAATTCGGGATGCGCTTTCAAGACAGCCGCGCCGAGCGTCTGCTTGACGCTTTCGAGTCGCTGTGCAGCCTGAGCCTCATCCGCAAAAGAGCCGACCTGAACGTAATAAGGCCCAGGGTGGTCCGCGATTTCCCGGGAGACGGGGAGAGTTGCGTTCGCAAGCCTCTGGGGCTTGACGTCTTCCTGTTCGACAGCGGCCGCGGCCTGCAGTTTCAGTGTGCTCGTCGCCTGGACCTTCATTGCGCTCGCGGTCTGCGCCTTTACGATTTGCGGTTCAATGGGCGGGGCATCCAACGACACTGCATCCAGCGGCTCCACCTCCGCCTGGCGCACCGTTTTGTAATGGATGGACACGTTTTGCAACTGCACGGGCTGTGCTTGCGCCACCAATGACTCGTTCCTGAGCAATCTCCTGTGGAGCCGGGGGAGCCACACTCTGACCTGCAGCGGCCTCCGCCTTCTCCTCTGGCTCATCCGTCGTCATATCGGAGGGCGTGGCAGCGGGTTCAGCGCGAGCCAAGGGTTGCCTCGCAACCAATCCATTTTCTATGGATGCGATGAGCATCCCGACCGACAGCGCATCCGGTTTTTGCTTCAGTTGTAGCGCGGCTTGTGGAGCTGCTGGCGCGAGCGTGGCGGCAGCGGCGGACCTGCCCGGAGCAATGGCCTTCTTCTCCAGTCTTTCCTCGTGTGCGCGCTCGACGCGTCTTGCATGTTCGACCGTCACTTCCACGGGCCGCCTCAGGCTGGCGACTTGCAATCCCTGATTTTCGGGCCGCCATCTGCGTCATGGCCTTGCTCCATGACGCGTCGAGGATAGTCCGCATAGCCGCGTTTCGCGATCCGGGGGACTCGCCGCCCAGCACAACCGCCAAGATCCGCTTGTCGCCGCGATGCGCGGAAGCGAGCAGGTTGAAGCCGGCGGCGGAAGTGAAACCTGTTTTCATGCCCTCCATGCCCTCATAAGAGAAGAGCATGGTGTTGTGATTGCGCATGATCTCGCCCCGATATTGAAAATATCTCGTAGCGAACACCCTGCTGCGCTCGGGATGATCGGCAAGGATATTTTTCCCGAGGATGATCAAGTCCTGAGCTGTGGTTTTCTGCTCTGAGTTGGGAAGGCCCGATGCGTTGCGGAAGGTCGTGTTCAGCATTCCGATCGTGCGAGCTTTCTGCGTCATGCGCCGCGCGAATTCCTCTTCGGAACCGGCTAGAGCTTCGGCGACCGTCACGGCCATGTCGTTTGCAGATTTGGTGACGATGGCGCCAATGGCGTCAGCGACGGCAATCGTGTCGCCTGCCGAGAGGCCAAGCTTCGTCGGAGATTGCTCCGCCGCATGCTCGGACACATAAAGCTGCGTCCTCATCGTCAGCTTCCCGTCGCGCAGGGCATCGAACAGCAAATAGAGCGTCATCACTTTCGTGACCGACGCCGGATAGCGCGGTGAGTCGGAATTTTTGGAGTAGAGAACGCGGCCGGTGTAAAGGTCCATAGCCATTGCGGCCGGCGGAGATGACGAGTACTGCCGCACATGATGCCGGCGCGCTTCCGCATTTGAAGCGAGGATGAGCAACGCGGATAACGCGCAAAATAGGAAGGCTTGCGGTCTTGACTGAACCCTTGGAGCCAAGCCCCGCTCACGCTTTGGTACTGACATCGACTTTTCCAAACGCTACCCCGCGTGAAAACCCAAAAACTTTGTCGTGAGCAAGGCAGGCGAGCGATCGCCGCCGCAACGCCCTCTATGCAGGGTTGTGTGACGATATCGATCTACCTGAGCTTGCGTTAACACGTCCTTACTCATTCCGGGCTGGCAAAAAGCGACCAGCTATTAACTATCAAAAAGTGTTTCAGACTTTCTAAAGTTTTGCCCGCCGCGGGCCCGGAAGACCTATTTCAAGGCGCGAAGCGAACCATATATTCGGCCAAGCATTGACGCTTACGGGCCTTGACAGAAGAAACTGATAAACAGGAGTATGGTATAGGCTTCCTGAGGATGGGGTGCGCCCGCGGTGAATGAGAAACGCCCGAAATGTTAAGGCTTTTAAAGGCTTTTAATTGGTTCTCGATGGTTGCGGCGATGGCAGGCAATAATGGCTTCAAGAGTGACAATGATCTGAAGACCGGCGTGGTAACAAAAACGCGTCCGAAGACGAAGCGTCCTAGCCTGTACAAAGTTCTCCTTTTGAACGACGATTATACTCCGATGGAGTTCGTCGTTTATGTGCTTGAGCGGTTCTTCAATAAACCGAGGGAGGAGGCGACGCGTATAATGCTTCATGTGCATCAAAAGGGCGTCGGTGTGTGCGGCGTTTATACCTACGAAGTTGCTGAGACGAAAGTTACACAGGTGATGAACTTCTCGCGTCAGCATCAGCATCCCTTGCAGTGTACGATGGAAAAGGAATAGGTGCGGCAGTGCCATCATTTTCAAGCAGCCTGGAAGAGTCGCTTCATCGCGCGATCGAATACGCCAACGAGCGTCATCACGAATATGCAACCCTCGAACACCTGCTTCTCTCTCTCATCGATGATCGCGACGCCTCATCCGTCATGCGTGCTTGCAACGTCGATATCGAACGCCTGCGAGCCAAGCTTACGGATTTTCTCGATAAAGAGCTGACCAATCTGATCCTCGATCAGGACAGCGAAGCCCAGCCCACGGCGAGCTTCCAGCGCGTCATCCACAGCGCGGTCGTTCACGTGCAGTCGTCCGGCCGCGAAGAGGTCACCGGCGCGAACGTTCTCGTCGCGGTCTTTGCGGAGCGCGAGAGCAACGCCGCCTATTTCCTGCAAGAGCAGGATATGACCCGCTTCGACGCGGTGAACTTCATTTCGCACGGCATCTCCAAACGCGCGGGGATGTCCGAGCCCCGTGGCGTGCGCGGCGTTGACGAGGACGCTGCGACAGTGGAAGGCTCCGACGACAAGAAGCGCAGCACCGACGCGCTCGAGGCTTATTGCGTCAACCTCAACCAGAAGGCGAAGGACGGCCGCATCGATCCGCTGATCGGCCGCGACAAGGAAATCGAGCGCACCATCCAGGTGCTTTGCCGCCGGTCCAAGAACAACCCGCTTTATGTCGGCGATCCGGGCGTCGGAAAGACCGCGATCGCGGAAGGGCTGGCGCGCAAGATTGTACGCGGAGAGGTGCCGCAAGTTTTGGCGAACGCAACGGTGTTCTCGCTCGACATGGGCACCCTCCTCGCCGGAACGCGCTATCGCGGAGACTTCGAGGAGCGGCTGAAGGCCGTGATGAAGGAGATTGAGGCCTATCCCGGCGCGATCCTGTTCATCGACGAGATTCACACCGTGATCGGCGCTGGCGCGACCTCAGGCGGCGCCATGGATGCGTCCAACCTTCTGAAGCCCGCTCTGCAGTCGGGCGTGCTCCGGTGCATTGGCTCAACGACCTACAAGGAATACCGGCAGCACTTCGAAAAGGACCGGGCGCTCGTCCGGCGCTTCCAGAAGATCGACGTCGCCGAGCCGACGGTCGAAGACGCCTTCGAGATCATGAAGGGCCTCAAACCTTACTTCGAGGACTTCCACAACATCAAATACACAAATCAGGCGATCAAGGCTGCGGTCGAGCTGTCTGCGAAGTACATCCACGACCGGAAGCTGCCCGACAAGGCCATCGACGTGATCGACGAGACGGGCGCTTCGCAGATGCTTCTGCCGCCGTCGAAGCGCAAACGCACAATCGGCGTGAAGGAGGTCGAGGCCACCGTCGCGACCATGGCGCGCATCCCGCCGAAGACGGTGTCCAAGTCCGACACGGAGCTCCTGCGCAATCTTGAAAACGACCTGAAGCGTGTGGTCTTCGGCCAGGAACAGGCTATCCATGCGCTCTCGGCGGCGATCAAGCTGGCCCGTGCCGGCTTGCGCGATGCCGAGAAGCCCATCGGCTGCTATCTCTTCTCCGGCCCGACCGGCGTCGGCAAGACCGAAGTGGCCCGCCAGCTCGCGAGCCTGCTCGGCGTGCAGATCCTGCGCTTCGACATGTCGGAATATATGGAGCGGCACACCGTTTCCCGCCTGATCGGCGCGCCTCCCGGCTATGTCGGCTTCGACCAGGGCGGCCTTTTGACCGACGGCGTGGACCAGAACCCACACTGCGTGCTTCTGCTCGACGAAATCGAGAAGGCGCACCCGGACCTGTTCAACGTGCTCTTGCAGGTCATGGACCACGGCAAGCTCACCGATCACAACGGCAAGCAGGTCGATTTCCGCAATGTGATCCTGATCATGACCACGAATGCGGGCGCGGCCGAGATGGCGAAGGCGGGGATCGGCTTCGGCAGCACCCAGCGCGTCGGCGAGGACGAGGAGGCGATCAAGCGCATGTTCTCGCCCGAGTTCCGAAACCGGCTCGACGCCGTCATCGCGTTCTCGCGGCTCTCGCGCCAGATGATCAGCCGGGTTGTCGAGAAGTTCATTTTCCAGCTCGAAGCGCAACTCGCCGACCGCAACGTCATGATCGAGCTGTCGCCTGAAGCGATGGATTGGATCGCCGAGCACGGCTACGACGAGCTTTACGGCGCGCGTCCGCTGGCTCGTGTCATCCAGGAGCACATCAAGAAGCCGCTGGCGGAGGAGCTGCTCTTCGGCAAGCTGGAAGGCGGCGGGACTGTGCGCGTCGTCGTCGAAGAGAAGGATGGCAAGAAGGCGCTCGCCTTCGAGGTCATCGAGACCAAACCATTGGTCAAGATCGAAGAGACCGACGGCTCCAACGATGGCGAGGGCG